>JBEKIZ010000059.1:0-32051 GCA_050011515.1 Terriglobia bacterium
GGAATTGGTAAGGGCCGTAGTTGTTCGAGGATCGCGTCAGGAGGGCCGGGAAACGGTAGGTCTGCCAGAAGCTTCTCACCAACAGATCCGAAGCAGCCTTACTCGCGGCATAGGGGCTGTTGGGCCGTAGTGGGGACTGTTCATCGGCATATTCTCCCGGTTGCAGAGTTCCGTAAACCTCATCGGTGGAGATGTGCAAGAAGCGAGGGATCCTGGAGCGCCGAGATGCCTCCAACAGCGTGCAAGTGCCCTGGACATTGGTACGGATAAACTCGCGCGCGTCGGCGATGCTCCGGTCCACATGACTTTCCGCGGCAAAATGCACCACTGAGTCTATTTGCTGATCCAGGATATCCCTTACACAGTCAGCTTCACAGATGTCTCCTCGGATAAATTGGTAGCCAGGGTGAGATTGCACGTCCGAGAGATTGTCCAGATTTCCCGCATAGGTTAACTTGTCAAGATTTACTACCGTGCTTTCAGGATAGGTCCTGAGGAAGTAACGAATGAAATTGGAGCCGATGAACCCGGCGCCGCCCGTGACGAGAATTTTCAAGTCTCACACTCCAAAGCTAAGGGACTTTATTCGCTCCCCCCTGCGCGACCAGGTTGGTAGCCCGCAAGAGAGAATCGAATGTCCCTGCGTCCGTCCACCAGCCTTCCAGAATACTGTAAGTGAGAGTACCATCGGCCAAGTACTGGTTGTTTACGTCCGTGATTTCGAATTCTCCCCTGCCTGAAGGTTTCAGCTTACGGATGCGGTCGAATACCGTTGCATCATACATGTAAATGCCAATCACGGCGTAGCGCGACTTTGGTTCCTTGGGTTTTTCCTCGATGCGAACGATTCGACTGCTTTCAAAAGCCGGGACACCAAAGCGCTCCGGGTCAGCAACTTCCTTCAGGATTATATGGGCGCCCCGTTCTTGTTTCTTGAATTGAGCGCAAGCCGCGATAATATTCGTCTCTATGATGTTGTCGCCGAGAACTACGCAGATCTTGTCGCCATCCGCAAAATACTCCGCCAAGCGGAGCGCGTCAGCAATCCCGCCTTCGCCTTCCTGGTAGGTGTAGTTGATATGCTTGAGACCAAAATCCTTTCCATTGCCCAAGAGGCGCAAGAAATCACCCGCGTCCTGCCCTCCCGTCACCACGAGAATGTCCCTGATCCCCGCATTGACCAAAGTCTGGATGGGGAAAAAAATCATGGGGCGGTCGTACACAGGAAGAAGGTGCTTGTTGGTTACGCGCGTGAGAGGAAACAATCGCGAACCGATCCCACCGGCCAATATGACACCTTTCATGAGCGACCAGCACCTCGTTTCTCAGTGAAGAAGTTGCGTATATGGGAGCATCTCAAAAGCTTCCATCCGAGCCTGGAGACGAGATTTCCACTTCCTTTCTTGTGTTCCGGGATACGGATGTGGAATATGTGGCCTTAGATCCAATTCCAAGAATGACGGCGAAAAGCAACGCGTTGGCGGGGACCTGCAAATTGAAGTCTGTGACGGAATGGATTAACAGGGCTGCACTGCCCCCAATACACGCCAGCAAAACTGAACGACGGTAAGGGTTGCGTGCTTCGACGTAAGCTAGGATCATCTTGAACAGCAAGCCTATTATCGGGATGAAGAGCAACGCCGCGCCGAGAACCCCCGTGTCGGTGGTCACTTCGAGATAGTCATTGTGCGCATGGTCGATAAGGAGATCGAGTGAGGTAGTCTGATAGCGTCGAAAAGCGACTACAAATGTTCCCAAGCCTGTACCCACGGTAGGATGATCCCTAATGATGCTACTTGCCTGTTTCCATATGGCAACGCGTCCGGAAGGATCTTCAAGAGCCGAGGGCTTGAGGACCTCAAATCGGCTGATCACGGGATCAACCCCAATCCAAACAGCATAGGTCATCGAGCAAGCGATGACCAGCAAGGTGATAACCATCCAGGCCCGGCGGCCTCCTCCAAGCCGGCCCAAGAAGGCCATTAAGATGAGACTCGCCAAGACCGAGAAAATGCCCATGCGCGAGCGGGAAAAGACCACCGCAATGACCAGAAGGATCACGATGAACACATAAAAGAGGATTTGCGGGTGTAACGACAGTGAATAGCGGCCACCGCGCAAGCGTCGTCTTTCGGGGATGCCATGGGCTGACATTGGTTGGAGGTTGTAAAAGACCATCATCGCCGCAAAGGGGATTACCAGTTCCAGGAACCCGGCGAAATGATTATGATTAATGTAGGTGCCGGTGGCCTCGTCTGTGTAGAATTGCTTCGTGAAGCCAAAGATCTTTTGATAACCTGTCAAATACTGAACCATCCCGTATGCTGCTTCTAGGGAACCGAGCACGATCAAGCCGGCCGTCAAGACGTTCTTACCTTCCCTGGCCTCGAAGGCGTAGGCTGCCAAAACGAAAGCTGCCAAATAGGCGAGCAACTTGAAGAATCCGAGTAGCGTGTCGTGAGGATATAGGCTAAGAGTCGCCCAGTGTGCTGCTCCAAGGGTGAGCGCGGCTTGAAACCCAGGGAATAAACGATTCGGAGAAAGCCAGGACACGACTCGCACGGGGAGGGGAATCGTCTGGAGAAGCACGAGGCAGAAGAACGGAAGAATCCAAAGTGGAAGCGGAAGGTCTATTTTCCCGTGCCAGGTCTGTCTGACCAAAACAACAAGGATCAAGAGGAAGAGGGCCACCTCCATGGCGGTATAAGCGGGGGATTGCACACCCCCGAAAGCCAGGACGGAGCCTGTGATGATAAGCAGAAGACCCCACTCAACAATTTTCTTCACTTATTTTGAACCCCCATTGACGGCCCGCCAAACGCCAACTCCCCCCAGGAATGCTGGCCTGCAACAATAGGCCACTGTACCAGAGCTCTTTGGTAGTTTTCGGGGGTACCTAAATCCGGGATGTGTCCGTCCAGGAGACAGCCCCAGGCGTGGCCTTTCAATCCAGGAATGACGTCTTTGCCGAAGTCCATGACGCGCCCGCTTCTCGTCTATCTTAATAGGCGTTCTTGCTGAAAAAGCCTCTCCAAAGGGTCGCGCAGATGATTCTAATGTCGAACCACAGGGACCAGTTCCGCAGGTAGTGGATGTCGCATTCCACCCGTTTGGCAATCGATGTATCGCCACGCCAGCCGTTGACTTGCGCCCACCCTGTGATTCCAACCTTCAGGTAATGGCGAGTGTTGTATTGGGCAACTTCGTGCTGAAATTTCTTTACAAAGTATGGCCGCTCCGGCCGTGGACCGACCACACTCATGTCACCCCGCAGCACATTGAAAAACTGAGGCAATTCGTCGAGATTGCTGGCCCGCAGAAAGGCTCCCAGCCTTGTCCTTCGGGGGTCGTTGCCAGTTGTCCATCGGGTATCGTCTTCCCCAGGGTTGCCCGCTCTCATGGTCCTGAACTTGTACAAACGAAACAATCGCCCATTCAAGCCTACGCGGTCCTGGGCGAAAAGAATGGGCTCTGGGGAGGTCAGGCGGATGGCCACCGCGATGAGCAGCATCAAGGGGGCAGTAAGAATGACGACCACCGTTGAGAATGCCAGATCAAAGGACCTCTTAAGAATTGAGTATGTTATCGACTCAGACGGGCTGGCTCTCAGATCCAAGAGGGTTACATCGCCGAAATGAAATGAGGTATTCTGGAATGAAATTCCAGACCCGAAATCCAGAATTGCCCTGACCGGAACACTCAAATGCTCCAACTTGGAAACGATGTTGCGAATGTCCATAAGGAGTGAGGGAGGAACCGCAACCACGACATCGTCGACCTGCGGTTGGACCCCCATGTTATCCAACGCCTCAAATTCCAGCAGGGGGGTGCAGGTTGGGGATGGGGTCTGTTCAGGTAATCGAACGAATCCCACCACGCTGCAGGGGATCACCGTCGACTCGAGGAGGGAACGTACCGTTCGGCTTGCGTACTCGTCGGCTCCTATGACAAGGAGGCGGGAGCAGTTCTCGCCTCTGCGACGCAAACTCTCCAGGTACACCCGAAAAGCTGCCTGAGTGGCGAAGGCAAGGATGAAGAGCGCCACTCCACTGAAAACCACGAAGAGCCGGGAAAAGCTGACAGCCCGGTAGAAAAAGGTGGCGCCCGTTGCTACTAAGTAAGTGGCTGTGCTGGCCACGAGGGCGCGCCGGGTGGCATTTCGTGACGGGACGAGATAATCGACGCGCGAAAGGTCGTAATGCTCAACCACGATGGCCCAAGCCAGCGTCGTCAACAACAACAATCCAAAATAGGCGGAATAGTCCACACCTCCACCTATAACGGGGATGAGACCAATATCAAAGCGGACACAGGCCGCGATCCCAAAGGCTGCAAGAGGCAGCAGGAGCACGGACAGCCGCAGCGCAAACTCGATGTGATTGAGACGTCTTCGAATCATTGCTTCAACAGAGCTAAGTTGGAGTGGGCACAGGTCAAGGAAGCCTTCGACATGCAGCCTGGAAATACCTGTCGGCAAGGACCAAGAATGCTTGCATCAGGCCCGATCCCTTCGCTTGCTCACACCCTTCGCGACGCAGACTTGAAGACTAAGATTCTCGATTATAAGCCAGTAATTAACTTTCTTGAAGGGCTATCGCCACCCGGTAGTGGGTCAGTTTGATGTGGAGGTGGCTTCCCGAAACAGCCGAGACAGCTTACGCCGACACGTGGTCCGTCAGTTGACGGATAAACTCGCCGCTACAACGTTCTTCCGGATGAGGGCCTTTCTGCTTCCTTGACACGAGGCGGAATACAACGATTATGGCTACAAAGTCACCCACCAGATGTGCGTACCTGGGAAAGTTCTTACCCCTATGGTCTAAGGTCAAACCAACCTACAGAGCGGGAGTTCCTGGATTTCCTGGGACTTCAGCGTTCCTTCTGAAAGTTATCCCCGTACCCTTTGGGATGCTTCTGCTTCCATGCCCAGGCAGACCGTATTAGGGTTTTAAGGTCAGAATGCCGAGCCTCCCATCTCAGTTCCCGGTGCAGCTTTCGCGCACTGGCAACAAGAACTGCCGGGTCCCCAGGGCGGCGTTCTCCAACACGGACATCGAGCTTGCGTCCGGCGATTTCCTCGACGGCTTTCACCACCGCCCGAATCGAATATCCCTTACCGTGGCCGACATTATATATCCTCAAGCCCAATTTTGGAAGGAAGCGCAGAACCAGGATATGTGCCTGCGCAATATCCAGAACGTGCACGAAATCTCGGACGCACGTGCCGTCCGCCGTCGGATAATCATCTCCATAGATCTCAAAGGAGCCTTCGGGACCGGAGGCTGCGGCTAGCAAACGGGGCAGGAGGTGTGTCTCCGGCCTGTGATCCTCGCCCAAATCGCCGGTTGCACCTGCAGCATTAAAATACCTCAGGGCTGCACAGTTGATTCCATAAGCGCCATGGTACCAAGCCAGCGCCCGTTCTATCACCAGTTTAGTCTCACCGTACGGATTAACGGGGCTAGTAGGATGATCCTCCCGGATGGGAACACTCTTAGGTTCGCCGTAGACCGCGGCACTGGATGAAAAAATCAGCCTTTGTATCTTCAATTCAGCCAAGACTTCAAGGAGCGAGATCGTGCCGCTGACATTGTTGCGGTAAAACAGATGAGGATTACGAACTGATTCCTCGACCAGGGTGCTGGCCGCAAAGTGCATGACAGCTTCAATCTGGTGCTTCTTGCATACACGCTTGAGTTTTTCCGTATCGGCGATGTCTCCCCTTACAAACTGAACTTGATCGACGACCGCTTGGCGGTGTCCCTGCCTGAGATTGTCGTAGGCAACAACGCTGTGTCCCTGCTTCACCAGTTCCGCCGCGCACACGCCGCCCACATACCCAGCCGCACCTGTCACTAGAATGTTCATACTTCAGTATGCCTCCTCGCACTTCAAGACTTTCCACACCGTCAAGCGCAGAATCTTCGAATCGTACCACAAAGACCAGTTCTGGATGCAATACACATCCATTTTCACCCGCTTCTCGTAAGACACTTCCTGCCGGCCGCTTACCTGCCCATAGCCCGTAGTTCCCGGTCTCACCGCCGGAGGCAAGCCTTTGAATCTAAAGTTCCGGGCTGACCTGTCCCGATGCTTTTGATCGGGAACAGCGCTCGAATTCGGGCGTTTCAGCATCCTGTTTGCGAACCGAGCCGGGCTTCCCAGTAAAGCTTGAGCTCGCGAAGAGTGTCTGCTAACGCGCGGCGGGGTTCCCACCCGACGGCAAGTCTGGCTTTCGAATAGTCGCCCCAAACCTCAGCCGCTTCCTGATCGCGGATCAGGGACTTGTCAACCAAGATCTGGACGGGCTTCGAGGCGAAGGAGATCGCCATCTGCAGGATGGTCTCTACTGAGACAGGATGGCCCGAACAAAGCTGGTAAACTTCACCCGGCATGCCCCCTTCCAGCAAATCGCGGTAGCCACGCACGATGTCTCGTACGTCACTGAAGTCTCGTATCACATGGGTATTTCCGGTAACGACTGCGGGCGGACGCTGTCCCAAATCAATCTCCGCTACCTGCCGGGCAAATCTTGAGCACACGAAGTTCGATGACTGGCGCGGCCCGGTGTGATTAAACGGTCTGACCCGGACGATGGGCAGCGCATAGCTTTGAAAAAACTGCAAAGCCAGAAGCTCGGCAGCCGCCTTACTCCCGGCGTAGGGATTGACCGGGCGCAGTTCCATCTCCTCGCGCATGGGGAGCTTCTCCGGAGGAACATGACCATACACTTCCGATGAGCTGATGAAGAGTAAACGGCAGTCCATCCCAACCCGGAGCCAGGCCGAGAGGAGATTCAAGGTGCCCATGAAATTCACTTGATAGGTCAGCTTTGGGCTCTCGCAGGATTCTGAGGGAGATGAAAGGGCGGCAAGGTGGTAAATCCGCTGGGGCCGCGATGACTTCAGCACTTCGAGCAAACAGTCAAAGTCGCGCAGATCCCCACGGCTGATTTGCAGATGTCCTTCGATCTGCCTAATGTTTTCCAGATCTTCATTGGGGCTTACCAGGGCAATGACTTCCTCGCTCTGGTCCAGCAGGTGCTCAGCCAGGTGCGACCCCGCGAACCCCGCACATCCTGTAATCAGCGACTTCATTGCGTAGCCGGCCTGACTGAGGGGACTGCAGCTTCGCGCCGAAGCCGCGCGAGGTCCTCATCCACCATCATTTTGACAAGGCCTTCGAAGCTGACTTTTGGCTTCCAGCCCAATTCTTGCCGAGCTTTCGACGAATCGCCGAGCAAGTGATAGACCTCAGCAGGCCGCAAGAAAGCGGGGTCTGTTTCCACGTAATCTCGATAATCCATGCCCAGGTGTCCGAATGCCATTTCCAAGAGCTGCCGCACGGAGTGAGCAACTCCGGTTGCCACCACGTAGTCTTGTGGTTTTTCCTGCTGCAACATCTGCCACATGGCTTGCACGTAGTCACCGGCAAATCCCCAGTCGCGTTCGGCGTCAAGGTTTCCCATCTTGAGCTTTGATTGCAGACCAAGCTTGACCCGCGCTGCTCCGTAACTCACTTTCCGGGTCACGAATTCCAATCCGCGCCGCGGCGACTCGTGATTGAACAGAATTCCCGAGCACGTGAAAAGATCGTAGCTCTCACGATAATTAACGGTAATCCAATGGCCGTAGAGCTTGGCCACGCCATACGGGCTGCGTGGATAAAAGGCTGTCTGTTCATTTTGCGGGCTCTCACGCACCATCCCGAACATTTCGCTGGAGGAAGCCTGGTAGAATCGTATCTTTGGATTCACCAATCGGACGGCCTCGAGCATGCGGGTCACCCCGAGTGCTGTGAACTCGCCCGTCAGCACCGGCTGGTTCCAGGAAGTGGGGACGAAGGATTGGGAGGCCAGATTATAGACCTCCTGGGGTTCGGCGTGTTGAAGAGCGCTGATCAGTGAGTTCTGGTCAAGCAGGTCTCCCGGTATCAGCTCGATTCTGTCTTGCAGATGGTATAGCCGCTCGAAATTCACTGTGCTGCTTCGCCGGACCAAGCCGCAAACGCGATAACTTTTTGAAAGCAGAAATTCAGCCAGGTAGGATCCGTCTTGCCCGGTTATTCCTGTGATCAGCGTCGTCTTTCTCATCCATTCCCCCCTCTTGGCAGTGCTTCGGACCGAAGGAGTTCGCAGTCAGAAGTCAGGATTCAGAATTAAGGTCCCCAGATATCTGGTGACAAGTAAGGGGGGGCAGCGGGTCTTGAGAAGTGCAACCCGCCACCGCGTGACCACTGCCGATTGCCTTCCGCTTTCTCCCTATTCTGTCTTCTGACTCCTGGCTCCTGGCTTCTGCCCTTCCATGACTTCTTTCACTCTTCTTCTAGCTGCCTAGTCCCGAATTTTAGCATTTTAAGGTTAATGAATGCACCCATTTCAGACTTGAAACGTGACACGTCGAAGCGTTCCGCATTCCGACGAATGAAGGCGGGCGAGAAGTGTGTCTCGATAGACTCGAAGAATCGAATCGCATCGGCCAGGGACTCGGCAGATTGTTCGGCAAAGAATACCCCCGTTGAAGACTCGGGAGCAAAAGAACTTGTAGGCAAACCACCTATCACTGTTTCCAATGCTCCCCCCCGGCCAAACGCAATCACAGGGCGTCCGCATGCTTGTGCTTCGATGGGAGTCAGCCCTATGTCCTCCTCACTTGGGAAGATGAAGGCTCTGCACCGCTGGTAGTGCTCGCGAACCACGTCGTCGGGCTGGTAACCGAGGAAAGTGATGGTGGGTCCCGCCGTTTGCTGGAGGGCTCGCATCGCTTCTCCTTGACCGATCACTATCAGCCGGCGTTTCATTGCGTTGCAAGCGCCGATTGCAAGATCAACCCGCTTGTAAGCAACTAAGGGACTCACTACGAGATAGAAATCCTCCGCGATGGTTCCGATCGAAAAAGAGCTGACATTCACCGGGGGATGAATTACTTCAGCTTCTCGACGGTAGTACTTGGCGATCCTGGAGGCGGCGTTATGGGAACTCGCCACGTAGTAATCGACTCTCGCCGACGCCACGTAGTCCCACTGTCGGACGTAGTTGGCCACGATGGAGTAGAAAGCGCGCCCCAGGGCGCCTCCCGGTGCAGTCGAACGATACTGGTGATACATATCCCAGACGTAACGCATTGGCGTGTGACAATAGCAAATGTGGCAGGCATGCGGACGAGTCAGAACTCCTTTCGCCGGTCCTGACTCGGAACTGATCACCAAGTCGTACTCGTCCAACTTGAACTGCTCCAGCGCGAGAGGGAAGAGAAGTAGGAATTTTTTGTAGTGGCGCCTGATCCCCGGGATCTTTTGCAGAAACGACGTGGTGATTTTACGTGACCTCAGCGATGGCGGAAGAGCTTTGGGGTCGAGAACCAAAGTGAAAATATCGGCCTGGGGAAACATGTCCGCAAGAACTTCAAGGACGCGCTCTCCACCACGCCTATTCACCCACCAATAGTGAACCAGGGCTATGCGCAACTTTGAGAGATGGTCCGGCAGTGGGTCATCTCTACCTGCCTGATTCATGGAGCCCCCTTAACCTGTCTCTTCGACATCACTCATTCATAAACCTGGACAAGCGTCTCGGAATTCTAAGCCCTAGCTTGCTCTTCCGAATCGATTATTTTTGCAGCACTTTGCGGTAGACTTCGAGCGTGCGTCGGGCACATTCCTCCCAGGAAAAGAGCTTTGCCCTCTCTGGTCCTTTTCGGCGTAGCTCAGCCTGCCGTTCAGTGGAACTCAAGACTGCCTCCATAGCGGCAGCAAGGTTTTCCACACTCGTCGGTTCAAAGTACTCGGCTGCATTCCCAGCCACCTCCGGCAGGGAGGCAGCGCGCGAGCAGACAACCGGTGTGCCACAAGCCATCGCTTCCAAGACCGGCAGACCGAAACCCTCGATGAACGAGGGCATCACCATCAAATCCGCGCCCGCGTACACCTGCGGCAAGATCGCGTGGGCCACGCGGGGAAAAAAGGAAACATGGCCGGCGATTCCAAGCTGGGAACAAAGGCTGACGAGTCCTTTCTTCCACTTGGGATCATCGCCAACGATTAGCAACTGCTGCTGGGCTTTTCTTCGTCCACGCAGTAGCGCAAACGCCCGGATCAGTGTGGGAATGTTCTTGTGGGGCTTAAGCACCCCGACATACAGGAGATAGGGACGCCGCAACTGAAGCGCTGAGGAAGCCGCTTGGAATGCCTCCTCATGATTGCATACGCGGAAGTGAGAACTGACCCCGTGGTAGATCACTGTGACTTTCTCGGGAGCGATCCTGAGCCTCTCCACAATCTGGCGCTTCGTGAATTCGGAAACGGTAACAATGTGATCGGCCTTCCGGCTTGCCATGGCCAACATCGGCCGCGCATAGACGAGCGACGGAAGCGTTCTGCGGAAGGTCCGATCCATGATGTGAGTGAGATCGTGGATCGTCACCAGTAGCCTTCCACGATAGAAGCATGGGACGTTGTAATGAAGGCAGTGCAACAGGTCCGATCCCTTTGCCACTCGAGGAATCTGCCACTGCTCCCGCAGACCGTAAATGGGAGCATCCGCACGCACCCAGGTAAAGCGGTCGGAGCCAAACTCGCGAACGGACTCCTGGCGCGGACAGGCTAGACGGAACGAGAAATCACACTCCATCCGCGCATAGTTCTCGAGCAGATTCTTCAGGTACGTCCCGATTCCCGAAAATCCCAGCATCCTGGCGTCAATCGTGATAACCCTCCCCATCAGGTCTCCTCTTCTCAGGGATCTTCGTCTGCTTCCGATGGGAATTGGAATCCCCATGTCCGTCGCTTGGGGGGGAGGGGGAGTGCCAGCCAGATTGCAAGAAGGTTTCGTCGTGGCGCTTTTCTTGTTCGAAAGGCGTAGTGTCTTAGGCGGTCCCTCATGAGCCCTGCGTACTGATGAACCGGCTGCGCGCGGGTGAAGCGCCCACGCGCAGCACTCGAAGGAAGTATTTATTCACCCGCCACTTTTCCCAAGTTTCCCTGTATGACCTTGCGCTTCCCCCGGGAATTGTCGACAAGAAGTCCCTCCGTGTTTCCGGCGTCCATGTTGTTTATCACCTCAAAGAAGTCGCTGTCACCGGGTGCAATATAGATGCCAACGCTTTGCCGCATCGTGCCCCCCCCCTCCTCGTCGAAACCAGTTCTCCCAATAAGACAATCGGCAATCATAAAATGACTTACGCCAGGGGCAACACTCACACCATAAGTATCATGTCCCGTTGTATTGTTGTGGCCATTAGCAGATATTTGCGTACCCAAAATTTGAATGTTTTCTCCTGCTTGAATAAAGACCCCACTGAGGTGGTTCTCTCGGATAAAGCCGCCGGACCATGTAAAACCGTTGGTATGGCTGTTATTAAGGTTGATACCATATCCTTTCTCTGAACCGGCCACCCATGATTCGGCGAAGTCAATATGAAAAACTGCTCCGCTGCCACCCATGAGGATCCCATCCTGCTGATGTGAGGTGTCCACTACGACACCCTTCGCGAACACCTGGCCGACACCCTCATGCTGTCCAGGATCGATGACGATACCCCGCGCGTTTCCCCAAATCTCCACATCGGTCAGCCAGATCCCAGCTCCATTGGTAAGGTGCAAGCCGGTGCTTGGGCCGCTGCTTCCGTATAGTTTCGTATCGCGGACAGCAAGGTTCACCCCGCCCGTCTGCCAGAGGTCGTTGGCAAGGCATCGGATGTCGCAGTCATCGATATAGAGGTTTTGCGGCCCATTAAACACAATGCCGTTATATTGGTTCCAGATGCGCACATTCGAAACATGGACGAAACTGGCGCTTACGGTGATTCCCGCCCCGCCCGTGGGGGCCAAGTCGCCTTGAGTGTACAAGCCCAAATTGGCAACGGTGGAGTAGTCGCCGCCCTTTACAATTTCGATCTGGTCGCTTGCCAAGCCGGTAGACACGAACGTGGTTTGGGCGCTTCCGGCTCCCTCGAGACGAATCGTCTTGTCGATCCTTATTGGCGAGGAATGAAGGAATGATCCACCAGGAGCCATGACCGTGGATCCTGGCGCGGCAGCGGCAATGGCGTGGTTAATCCTTTCCGCCATGTCCCTTCCCTCAAAGTCGCTTGCCCAATACACCTTGCGGTCGCCCGTGCAGGCAGCCTCCAGGGCGGCGTGGGCTGCCTTGCCCGCCGGATCGGATTGCGCGGGAGAACCCGATAATTGACAAGGAATATTGCAGAGCGTCGTTACCAACAGTGAAAGAAAGAGAGCTATCTTCAAGGGGTACAATCCCATTCTGTCTCCATGCCGAAACTTACGGCCCCGCTAAATGCGTGGATGCTCCGGAATTGCGCTCATGCCCGCCTGCCGCAACATGCCTCCTCCAACCCCGGAGCGCACGCCGAAGATCCGGCGCGCACCATAGGCGACAGCCAGAATCAACATGTATCCCAGCAACTGCGGGTACATGAGCATCACATTGGCGCTGGCGCACAGGCTTCCCAATATTCCGACACGGAACCAGAGCCCGAACAGTTGGAAATACTGATCGGACACCGCGCCCTTTGGCCGGCGCCTTATGTCAAGCAATCGAACGTCAAGCCATTTCAGCAAACCACCGATCACCAATCCTTCAACCACTACACCCGCAGTCCCGAAGTTGACATACCAGTCGGCAAACAACACTTGGCCCAGTCCGAAGTGCAATGGGTTGGTGATGTTTACGATGCCCAGAGTCACGGAGCCCCACGCGTATTGCTGGCGGAAGGGAAGAAGGCTGCTGGGTACGAATCCCAGCAGGCCGGCGAGAATTGTCTTGCCGTAAAACAGGGGATAGCGATTCGCCTCGAAGCCCATCAGCACATAGCTGGAATCGCGGAAATTGGCGAAGAAGGTGTTCCCGTGAATTACCTCGTCCCATAAGCCCTCCAATGAGAGGCCCGAGTGGCTGCGGATAAGCTGGAGAGTGCTGGCGCTGCAGAGCAGGAGAACAGCCAAGATCAGCGCGCGAAACGGGGTCAGCTTAGTATTCTTTAGGGAGAAGTAGATCAGCCCAGCGGAAACGAACGGGGCGAGCAAATTGCCCCGAGATGCCGTACAAAGATTCGTAATTGTGAGCGCCGTAATTGCAAAGAAGCACAGGGGCCTGTATGCCCGTATCTTCCCGAGGGACAAGCCGCCCATCAGAAACGCAGCCCCAGTATTAGCCATGGTAAAACCGCCGGTGTAAATGTATCGCAGGGGATGGTTCATTTCGAGAAGTTCGCGGGAATGCGGTGCTGAGCTCAGGAGAGGAATTTGCCATTCTCTGATAAAGAAGAGCCACACGCTGGCGACTCCGATCAGGCAGACGGCGCAAGCTCCCAGGGTGAGTTGGTGCAGGGAAACACGCGGCGAGCGGGGCAGCTCGCGCCGCTTTCCGGCGAGACGCGGGAACAGGCGCGGGGCAGCCCAATGCGCCAGCATCACGCAGATTGTTCCCACGCATATCACTCCGAGGAGCTCGTCTGCCGCCCATTGCATAGACAACGCGCGGCGGGACTGTCCGATGGCTGCGAGGGACTCCGGACTCAGGGCCAAGGGATAGGCGACGAACACCGGCAGGATGAGGGCACTGACCAGGAAGGCATTGCTGGGGGTAAGCAGTATCTTGGTGCGCCTGTATTGCCACAGCGCCCACCCCGTGCAACCCACCAGCATAATCAAGTCAAGCGTCAGCATCTCGCCTATGTTCCCTCCCATATCCTCCGCAGCGCACAAAGTTAGAACGTGACATTATCTCTTACTTTTGCGTCAAGGAGCCACCCCGGTTAAAGTATGAAGAACTCTCCTCGCCGTGGCTTCCCAGGTGAAGCCTTGGGCTCGTCTCAGTCCTCTCTCAATCAGCGCCGCACGAAGTTGGGTGTCATTGAATAGTCGCAGAATTCCTGCGGCCATTGCCTCACTGTCATACGGTGAGACCAGCAAGGCAGCATCCTCAACAACTTCCGGGATCGAAGATGTATTCGAGGCCACGATAGCCACTCCACAGGCCATTGCCTCAACGAGAGGAAGGCCAAAACCCTCATACAACGAGGGGAAAACAAAGGCTTTGGCTCCCGAATAAAGCATGGGCATCTCTTCCTCGGAAACATAGCCGAGGAGCTTTACATCCTTCTCGCCCAAGCCCCATTTTAACATGGCGCGGCGGATGTTGGTCTTACCCCACCCCTGCCCTCCCGCGATGAGCAATTGCCCCTGAAATTGACGCCTATTGCGCAGCATTCCAAAAGCCTCAATCAGCGTGAGCAAATTTTTTCGCGGCTCGATGGTGCCAACGCTGCAAATATAATCCTGCTGAGCCTCGAATCTTTGTGCGATGTATAGGACCGCCCTATGATGGTCATGCGGGTGGTAGTGCCCGGAAACGCCGCTATAAATGACCACAATCCTCGAAGCCGGAACGCGCAAAAGGGCTTGCACATCGGCAGCAGTGGCCGTGGAGTCAGCGACTACTTGATCCGCCTGACGGACTGACTTTTCCGCAAGCAGTCTGGTTACCTGGCGGTTGTAAAAACTCATCGTCTCGGGATATCGAAGCCAGACCACATCGTGCATCGTCAGGACCTTACGGATGTTCGCGGGAAGCCTTAGGGGCAATGTGTGGGCTGGGCCCCAGAATGTGTCCAGGTTGTCCTGGAGAATCATTCGCTGGCCTGCCGTCTGGACCCACAAGCTGCCGGGCAGCCACCGGGGCCACGCGGCCACCCGCTTGCGCCATCGGGGAATCCCAAACTCCCAGGGGAAATCGCGGTCGGAGTAAAGGTAGTAAGAGTTCTTCGTATCGATTTTCGCCAGTTCGCCGAGGATGCTGGAAACGTAGCGAGCTATGCCCGTGAAAGGGCGCGACAAAGGCCTGACATCAATTCCAATCCTCATACCGCACTTACCTTCAAATCATTTAGATTCGCCATCTTTCCACCTCAGCGGGCACGGCTCCGGCAGTGAAGTGGGGAAGGGGCACAATAGATGGCCCGCCTGAGAACCCACAATCTTCACCCTGCCCCCGGAATGCTTCGACAAACTGATAGGGCAATACAAACCAGGCTGTTGTGAGCGGACCGCTACCTAGCCTTTCTCGGAATTCCCATTCACAGCTACAACGGGCTTGGCCTTCGACCCAAAATAGTAATGGTACAAGGCGCGATAGACAATCCACGGCAGAGGGATTTGCGTGTCCAGTAAGGGTCTGAGTGGAGTCAGGGCAGGAGTCAGCCATCTTGCCAAGAGTTTCAGCATTCGGTACTTCACTGAGCGGTGGCGACGCGCTCTGATTTCAGCAAAGTACGCCCCGGCCTCTTTGGTTTGGAAAAGCCGTACTGACGCGACCTCGGAGCGTGCCCGGAAGGAGAGGTCCGCAAACGAAATGTATTTATAATGGTATCCAACCGCATTCGGATTGTAGAGTAAGCGCAATCCTCTTCTTATCAAGCGATAACCGAGCTCCATGTCTTCATAACCGTAAGTTCGAAAGTCCTCATCAAATATTCCGTTTTCGCGGAGGAATTCTACTTTCAGACTTATATTGCCGGAATAAAAATGGCGAAAATCCACTTCCATTCCTCGGGAAAGACTGTGGTAATCGAAGGGCCCGGCAAGGCCCAGCCACTTCATGAAAGGAGTAGGATGCACTTCCGGCGACCAAGTCACATGACCTAAGACACCCACAGAAGCTTCGGGATAGTTCCTATGCCAACCAAGGTGTTCAGACACAAGGTTGCCTGCGGGAATAATATCGTCGTCTTCGAAAAGGACAATCTCGCCTCGCGCTTCACGAATTCCGTGATTGCGTGCTGACGCCTGTCCGCGGTTCTCCTGGTGAATGTACCGAATCGGAATTGGAGACCCTTCATTGCTTTGGGCTACGACGGAGTCGGTCCCATCGGTTGAGCCGTCATCAACGACGAGGATCTCGAGAATCTCCTCTGCCGCCGACTGAGAACGATAAGCCGCGAGACTCTTCCGCAAGATGTCTTTGCGGTTGTAGGTGGGGATAATGATGGTCAGTTTGCCTATGGACATCCTGGGGGCGCTCCCTGGTCGGGCCGCGGGGTTAGCACGAAGATCCTTCGGTAGAACGGCTCACGACCGAAGGCTCGAAGTGCGCGCTCGAAGAGACCCGGTACGAGTACCAACAATAATCTGAAGAAGTAATACCGGATGCGGGACATCTCCATGCGATTCGTCCAATCATGAAATCGAAGGCTTTCGTTCCCAACACTCTCGATCATCCATTTATCCTGGAATTCTGTAAATAAATCTGCACTCGGAAACAGATGCTGCGTGTGCTCTACAAGCCAGTCCGGTGGAACGCGGCGGAGGCTTCTGTGATACTCCAAGTATTCCTGTCTATCGGTTGGCGGTATGTGTTCCAAAACGTCGGAAGCAATAACTCCCTCGAAGGAGCCGTCCGGGAAGGGAAGCTTGGTAGCAGAGTAAATGATTGGGTCAAGTCCCACCTTCTGCTCATAACCCACGCGCCGTCGCCGGTAATCGAGCGCGTCGTTCGGAATATGTATGGCAAGGTGGGTCAGGATGCCAAAGACGATGCCCTGTCCGCAACACTCGCTATGAGTTGAGGAGCCATCTCTCCGCACTGCTGCAAGTTCTGGAAGCCATAACGAGCTCCATGGAAAACATAGTCACCCTTTAACCGACGACTTAAACGTTCCAAATATTGCGCGCCCGGCATCTGGCGGATCATCCGCTTGACAGGGGTTAGCAGTTTAGAGTGCAATTTTGAGCGCCTCTTCAGTATGGCTGCCGCGCGTTTGATATCCTCATCTTGCCGCCCAATGTAGTCATCTATAATCGCCCAGGCTGCGCGGGTATCAACCCCGTTCCTCTCGTACGTCGCCACAGTTTCGATACTCTGACAGAGCAAGTTCCGCTTGTTGAGCTGAAAGGGTATCTGCTCAGGGTAAAAAGCCCTCCTAACATTCTCAATACTCTGAGCCACGCAAACCAGTGCCGTTGTAAGATCCAAGTCAACTAACCGCCGAAAGCTTTCCGTTTCCTCGAACTCTTTGAGGAATTCTTTGAAGGCGTCTCCATCATTAATTCCTCCCGCGACTCCGATGGACCAAGGAGTCACCCCGTCAATCATAAGGGGCCCCCCCACGAACACATACTTGTCGGTGTTGACAAGCAAACTCACCGCCGCGCTGTAGTCAGGAGCAGGCGGGAGAAACATCCGCTTCTGGATCCGGAGCACTCGTGCGATTAATTGTTGACAGCAAAGCGAATTCAGGAACTTGGGTGCATGAACGGAGACTTGCCATTCGTAAAGCTGCTGCAGCACATCCCGGCTGGAGAACAGATGGGGCTTGGCCTGGGGCTTACGAACGTACAGGACGTTGCGCGGCATCGGGAACACCCAATCGGAGGAAACATAAGCGCAGGTATCCCACGCCACGAGTTCCGTCTTGAACTCGTCCAGAGCTGCGAGTGCCTTTTCAACCGCATAACACAGCAAGTACGAATCGTCAGTCAAGAATGTGACGTATTCCCCTTGGGCGTGGGAAAGCGCAAACTCCCAACTATCGGGCATGGCCAGAAGACGATCGGTTCTCACATATCGGAGTCTGGGGTCCTGAAATGATTCGTAGACCTTTCTGGTTTCTTCATTCCCACAGTAGTTGTCGCTGACCAGAATCTCAAGGTCCTGAAAGGTTTGGCGTAAGGCGCTTTGCAGCGCGACCTTCAAGAGGTGAGCGCGGTTGCGCGTTGGCATTACGATGGAAACCCTTGGCATTACACTGACCTCCGGTACTAAGGCAGAGAAACGCCCCCTCCATCTAAACGATCGGGGAAGCGCCCGCTGGCGTCGGCTTCAGGAAAGCCAGCCGGCGCAACGTTTCGCGTAACTCATCACCAATCAGTCGATAAGCTGCCGCCGCAAACGCAATGGAAGCAAAGGCGTAGGCCAAGGCGAGCGACAGAATCGAAAGAAACCCCAGGGACATAATAATAGCCCAGGCACCACCGTAGGTCAAGGCTGCCAGGACAAACACCTTGAATACATGGAGGAACCATTTCCATACAGGTATACCCAGGCATTCAGTACAGGTGCGCGGCATCATATATGCGTAGGCGAAAACGTGGTAGAAGACCCAAGAGAGTCCGGCCCCGGCGATCCCGAATTTGTACACGAGCAAGGTGGTCACGGGCAACACCACGAACAGCGCATAGTAGTTTGAGCGGGCCGCGATTTCAGGCTTACCCACCGCCAGGGAAAAGACATAGGGGATAGTTAATGTTCCATTCATGCAGAAACCAATACACAAGAATGTGACCGGCCAAAGCAGCATTCGCGCAGCTTCCGCATTCAGCACGAAAGTGAAGAGAGGACGGGCGGCAAAGGGAATGGCCGCGAACATGGGTATGATCGCATAGCAGAGAAGATCCTGTAAGTTTTTATACTGCCGCATGAGTCCAGCACGGTCGCCCTGCTTGTACAAAGCGGAAAAAGAAGGGAAGACGGCCTGGGAAACCGAGGCTGACACCAGCATCCCCCGCGACACGGCGTTGTAGGCCATGCTGTAGTATCCGAAAACGCCGAGGGACAGAAGCTTACTCACTATGGCTTTGTCTGATTGCGTGTGAATGATAGAAAGGACTGTGATCCCTGCCAACTTGAACGTATATCCGGCATTCCGGTGGATCGCCGAAGTCCAAACCCAGGGAATAAATGCCTTGGCGCCGAAAAAGTGAGCGCACACCCTCAAGTAAATGACAGGGCCTAAGAGGTAACAACCGGCCATCCAGAGGATAACCTGATTCAAGCCGCCGCCCAGGGAGAGGACAAAAATGGTGCCGAACTGCTGTAAGGCACTGGTCCCTACATCAATGAGGTTGGTGAATTCCATGCGCTGAATACCCCGCAGAATGCTGGCATAGAAGGAGCGAGGCAGCGCGAGGAGCGAGGAGATTCCGAGCACACGCAGAATCCGGGAGGCGGTGAAAGGACTGAGAGTACCCAGGTGGATCCACTTGGTGACAAGCCAGGGCGCAGACGCGTAAAGCGCCATGGCGGCCAGGACGTAGAGGCTCCAATAGAAGAGTGAGGCGGTTTGAAGCAGATGCTTTACGTAAGTTGGATCTTCTTCGTGAAAGGCCGCGACTTCGCGGACGGTGGTTTCGTTTATTCCCAGAGCCAGAATCGCGGTGAGCAGGGCGTTCAGCGTGAGGGTGAAATAGATAATCCCGAGCGCGTCCTGGCCCAACTGCTTGAAAATGAACTTCACCGCTACGAACCCTAGGATGACAAGCAGCCCCTGGCCAAACAGGTTGTAAAGAATGTTCTTTGAAAGCCTTGACATGGGACTCCGTGATCTTGTTCAACCGCTCCCGCTCGGTCATTGAGGAAAGAGATTTTAACACGGAGGGCACAAAGAAGAACTCACGGAGAACACGGAGTGCCCGCGAACTGTCCCCCGCTCTTCCCCTCCGTGTTCTTCGTCCTGAAGCCCCCAACGATCTCATGGAAGTGGCTCTGGGGACTCTGTGTTAAAGGCTCTTAAACCCGTACCCCTCTCTATGCAGCGTGGCCGCTTTCACAAATAATCCGAGCTGACAGAGAGAGAAGCCGAAGCGGTCATTTGCGGCGTAAGTACGCATCCGGCCAATAGGTGACCCCTGAACGGGTAGGTTCCGGGTCAATTTCAAATTCAGGATGTGAAGCCAGAAATTCGTGGACCGCGGCCCTGGGGTTATCTCGCGTCCATTCTGCCTTCCCACCCGGCACATCGTCGAGGTCCTCCATGATGCCGTCGGCGGCCACGATATAGCTCCCGGAAGTCACGAGCGGACCGTAAAGCTCAAGTTCTTTCCGGACATGCTCTCTGGTGTGGTTTGAATCCAGAACGACCATCACCTCTTCATTCGGAGAAATCAGGTTCCGGACCTCCTCGAGCGTTTCGGGCGCAATGGAGCTTCGCTCGATCAAGGTTATCCGCTTCTTGAGCGGGTGCGCTTCGATTGCCTTACGGTTATGCGGCCTGATTTCAATGTCGATGGATATCACACGACCCCGTCCCAAAATTTCAAATACACTCGCATAGAACACGCTGGATCCACCGTGCGCAATACCTGTTTCGATGATGACATGCGGCTGAACCTTATGGATCAGTTCCTGCACTATGAGCAAGTCCTCAGGCAATTGAATGACGGGGCGCCCCATCCAGGAGAAGTTATAAGAGTATTTCGCGGCCCAGCCCGTCTTTATCCACAATCGGGAAATAGCTTGGAATGCTTCGGCGGTATAAAGAGGGAAAGTGGATAATTCATTGTCAGCGTACGTGACGGATAGAGTCTGGCTCACCATATCAACTATCAGGTTGCGAATTCTCTTCAACGAGCCTCCTTTACAACGCGTGTTGGTGTCATCTGGGATGGTATCCCTTTCGAAACGCCAGTCATTCCCGTCCCGCTATGGCGGGACGGGAATGACTGCGACTTGCAACGCCCATTTTTCGCAAATGACACCAGCACCCTACAACTGGACGATGGGGATTTCAAGCGACATTTGCGATAGTATCGATCGGTTCTCTTCCAGGTAATTGGGGTTCATGTTTACGACCCCCGCGATGCGACTGCTTTGCTCCCGGAGGTAGCTGGGTGACACGATCTGATGCCCAGTGCCGGGAACATATTTCCCGTGCTTGGCGGGATTAATATCGATGAGGACCCGAATGCGACGATTCTCGAGGTCAATCGTGTTCACTAAGGTTGTTCCTTTAGCTGCCGCCCCCCATATCGCGCAGCCCCCTGCTCTGTCGAAAGCGTCGATTTTTTCTTCGCACGCTTGCATTCGTTCCTTCAGTCGCGCTAGGAAGGATTTGATCTTTGACCACAGATCAGGAACACACCGTGGTATTGCTGGTTCGGCGGTTCTGTTGGCCAAAGCAGGCTTTGCTTCTATGCACAGGTATTGCTCGTCGAAGGCCAAGTGCGTCTCGAGGACCTGAAATCCCGTCTGTTCGAATGCCCAGGTAAGATTCTCTGCCGTGAGATATGAGCAATGCTCATAAAAGAAATCCCAGAATGTCACCGTATCGAGGATCCAGGGTAGCGCTGGAGTCTCAAAGTATACAAATGAGTCCATCCCGTTCCCGATTGCTTGTCGAACCGCATGGAGCATTTCCAAAGGGGATTGCACATGCTCGATGACATGACGGCAACAGACGAAATCAGGGGCAAATTGGGCGTGCTGTGAATCATAAAATGCACGGATAAAGCGCACTGCCCCTTGCTCAGCGGTGTCAGGGCCGACGTAGCTGGGATCGAATCCAATGCCTCGGTTTCTTCCGTCTTTGCAAAGCAGTCGGAGGAATTCCCCCTTCCCGCAGCCCACTTCAATAACCACCTTATCGTGAAGACGGTATTTGGTAAGGAGAGACTCCCCCAGCTCTGTGAGGTAATGCTTGAAGTAGGGAGAGCAGCTCTGGGTGTTTTCATAGGCAGCAGAGTATCGGAGGCTGTTGGGGTCGAATGCTGCGTTAAAGACAAAACCGCACGTTCTACAGAAGGCCAGCAGGAGGTCCCCACGAGTAAACTGGCGTGCCTCCTCAGCGCTCGCACACACCACGTTCTGGTGGACAGGCACGTTCCTGCGTTGGAAGAAGACCTGTGGGGAAGGGCTCGCACAAAGTGGGCAAAGGCGCTTTATCATGTCCCGTGTATCGTTGACCTCCACCATTCACATGTCTTTGCCACCCCCTCCTTGAGGGTTAGGGAAGGCTTCCACCCGACCACACTTGCCAGCCTTCGAACGTCCGCCAACAACACCAGCGGTTCCTGAGGATCGGTGGGCAAAGCTCCAAGTACAAGATTCTCTTCCCTTTGCAGATGTTGCGCAATGGTTTGAACAATCGTCCGCACCTTTGTCGGTTGCCCCGAGCCGATATTCACCGGACCGGAAAGGTCACTTTTCGCTACCGCCCACACCGCAGATGCCGCGTCCTCCACATGGAGGAAATCTCGGATCTGTTCCCCACTGGTGCATTTGGCTACCTCCCCTTTTAGCAAGGTCAGAACCACGTAGGGAATCAATCGCTCTTTAGCCTCCGTGGGCCCGTAGAGGTAGAAGAAGCGCGTCCAGGCAAAACCCATTCCCGCCTGGGCGCAAAAAGCTTGCAGGATCTCCCGCGTCGCATTCTTGCATATGCCATACAAGGAACGGGGCTTCAAGGGCGTCACCATCTCCGAGAAGAATCCATAATCCCAGTCATATTCTGCACAAGTTCCGGCGCCCACGACTCGGGAACAGCCTGCCTCTCTAAGCGCTCGCGCTAAGGAAAGACTCATCCTCACACAATCCAGATTCTCACTTGCCTGCCAGTACTTGCCCGGCTCCACATACCAAGCGAGGTGTATGGCGTTTTCAGGTCGAGTCCCGCTGACCAACCTTTGCACAGCGTCGCCATCACTCAAATCGCAATGAACCAGAGAAACGGAATCCAGGCAGTCGATTAGGCGCGCAGGAGATTCTCCCGGCCTGAGCACAGCTACAACGGTATGCCCGTCCTGGAGGACTTTTCGGACCACTTGGGATCCGATGAATCCACCTGCTCCAGTAATGAGAACCCTCATCGGACCATCCGGCTAAAAGTTTTTGACTTCCCACTTGTAGGGAATGCTGTCACTGAACGGGTCGAGACGTGTGGTCCTGGAAAGGTCGTGAGGGTGCGTAGCGCAGTTCGCCACGATAGCATACGGTGCACTCATCCCCTTCATACCATTCCAAACTTCTGGAGGAATGACGACCAGGGAATAATTATCCGGCCCCAGAAAAACCTCCATAAGCTCATTTCGGGTCGGGGAGTTCGCTCGATCATCATACAGGACGAGCTTGATTCGACCCTCGATGCAAGCGTAGTTCAGGGTCATCTCCCGATGTTTGTGCCAGCCTTTGATGACCCCACGATAAATCGTGGTAAAGTAAATCTCTCCGAACTGCCGGAAGTGTGCATCCGTGCACTTCAACATATGAAAAATGGTCCCGCGCTCATCGGGGATACGCTTTAATGGCACAACCCGTACTCCCTCAATCATGGTAGCCCCCTTACTGAAAGCTTCCGGCCGGCAGCTACGGCTCCGCTCTCCACTCTAGACGATGCGGACTTCCGGAATCGGGATGATGAAATGGCCACCCCGCTGCCGGTACTCGGCCTGTTGTGCGAGAATCTCGTCAGCGAAGTTCCAGGTCAGCAGAAGCGTGTAATCCGGCATTGCCTCCAGGAGCTTCTGTGGCGGATAGATGGGAAGATGGACGCCAGGCATGTATCGCCCCTGCTTGTACGGACTTCGATCGACCACGAAATCCAACCATTCCCGACCAATGCCGCAGTAATTCAGGAGCGTGCTGCCCTTGGCGGCTGCGCCGTATGCGGCCACTCGGGCCCCCTTGCCCTTCAAATCCGTGAGAAGACGGCAAAGCGAGCCCTTGACCTGCTCGACACGATCCGCGAAACCGCTGTAAAAGCCAAACTTGTTGACGCCCCAGGAAGCTTCCTGATCGAGCAGTTGCGACACGGCGGGCGTTGGATCAACGGCATCGCGGTGTCTAAGAAACAATCGAATTGAGCCGCCGTGGATGGGCAGCCTCTCCACGTCTTGAATCTCCAGTTGATGCCGCCGGAAGAGGTTCTGCAGTGCGGTTACCGAGAAGTAGCACAAGTGTTCGTGGTAGATTGTGTCGAACTCGCAGCGATCGATCATTTCCTTCACATTCGGCACTTCAATAACGGCGAGTCCCTGGTCCTTCAGAAGCACCTGGATGCCGGCGACGAAGCCGTTGAGGTCCGCGACATGCGCTAGCACGTTGTTGGCGTGGAACACATCGGCCCGCGTACCCTCGCTGACCAGCTTGGCGGCCAGCCGCTCACCAAAGAAATCCGTAAGGGTCGGAATCCCGTGGTTCTGCTCTGCGACACGCGCGACATTAAGCGCGGGCTCGATTCCGAGCACCGGGACGCCGGCGCGCCGGTAATGACGCAGAAGATAACCGTCATTGCTGGCGGGTTCCACCACAAGACTGTCTGCCCCCAGACGCAGTGAATCGATCAAGCGCCGGGAGATGGCCTCGGCGTGGCTCTGGATCTCATCGGAAAACGAAGAGAAGTAGAGATACTCCCGGAACAGCATTTCAGGAGGAACCGTCTCGGTAATCTGGACAAGCGAGCAAGTGGGACAGAAGGCAAGGTCCAGGGGGAAGGTAGGTTCCGGACGCGCGAGATCCACGTTCGTCAAGAGCGAATTCGCTAGAGGCGTCACGCCCAAGGAAAGGACGGCCGCAAGCCTGGGGCTGCCGCAGGAACGGCATGAGGCTTCGGCGCAAGTCACTTCGGCTGCCCTCCGAAAAAGTCCTGGTACCACCTAATCGTCTCTGCGAGGCCGCGCTCAAGGTCATAAGCAGGCTTCCAGTGAAGCAGCCTTTCAGCCTTTGCTGACGATAGGTATTGATTGCGGATCTCACCCTTCGCTGAGTTAAGGATGGTGGGCTGAATATGCTCACGCTGAGCGAGGCGGCGAATCATGTTGACAATCTCGAGCACCGTCACCTGGGATTCGGGGCTGAAGTTAAAGCTCTGCCCTCGGATCTCCGGCCCACTAAGGCCCTCCGCCAAGCGCAAATAGGCACTCGAAACATCTTTCACGTAGATGTAATCGCGGATGAACTTGCCGTCGCTGCGCAAGACCGGCGATTCGCCTCGCAACAAGGAGCGGATGGTGCCCGGCACAATGCGGGACCAATTGAGGTCGCCACCGCCATAAATATTGCCGCAACGCGCCAGGGCCACAGGCAGGCGATAAGTGTGGAAATAGGCTTGCGAAATCAGGTCGGCGCAACTCTTCGAAACCTCGTAGGGTTGGCGCCCTACGAGCGGCATTTCTTCTGTATAGGGGAGCTGCTCCTGCTCTCCATAAGCCTTGTCACTGGACGCCACGACGACCCTTTTCACCAAATCCGGATGCAGGCGACAGGCCTCCAGCAGATTCCATGTGCCCCGGACATTCGTCTCCAGGGTTGCCAGGGGTGACCGGTAGGCAACAGTCACAATGGCCTGCGCACCTAAGTGAATCACCGTGTCGATTTCGTGAGCCACGATGGCGCGTTCAACGGCCCGGAAGTCCTCAAGTTGACCGTTGACGACATTCACTTGATGCACTGCACCGCTTCGATAGAACTCCGATTGCGGGTCGTCATCCAGGACGAAAGCCACCACATAGGCGCCGCGCGCCAACAGATCCTTGGTCACCCAGGAGCCCACAATCCCCGTCGCCCCGGTGACCAACACTCGCCGTTCTCTCCAAAAACTCGAGCCTTCGTTCACTTGTCCCACATTCTCCACGGGGGGTTCTGTTTCCACATTTCATTCAGAGCTACAAAGTCCCGGTAGGTATCCATGCAGTGCCAGAATCCATGATGGAGATAACCAACGAACTGGCCTTCCCGTGTCAGTCGCTCGAGCGGCTCTCCTTCAAGAACGCAACTGTCGTCGTCGGAGAGATAATCAAAGAACTTGCGCCGAAAGACAAAAAAGCCGCCGCTGATAAATCCACTCTCATCCAAGGGCTTCTCATTGAATTCCTTCACCAGTGAACCCTGTACGGATAATTCGCCGTAGCGGGCGAGCGGATGAACGCCAGTCACTGTCCCGATCTTCCCGTGGCCAAGGTGGAATTCCCATAGCTTACAGATGTCGAGGTCCGTTACACCGTCACCGTAAGTCATCATGAAGTGGTCTCCGGTAACGTACCGCTCAATGCGCTTAACCCGGGCGCCGGTCATCGCTTCGGCTCCGGTCTCCGCAAATGTGATTGACCACTGATCTCGCATCTCGGTGCCGTGGAATTCAGGATCCTCTTGAGAGTTGAGGCGCAAAGTAAAGTCGCTGTTCATGAGGCGGTAATTCAAAAAGTACTCTTTGATCATCGAGCCCTTGTACCCCAAGCACAGTATGAAATCATTAAACCCGTAATGGGCATAGATCTTCATAATGTGCCAGAGGACGGGTTTACCACCGATCTCAACAAGCGGCTTGGGGCGGTACTCTGTCTCCTCCCGGAGGCGGGTTCCCATACCACCACAGAGAATCACAACTTTAGCTTTCATGGCGTCTTGAAGATTCTCCCGCTGACTGGGTTTAGGAGCGTCGGAATTGCTCTGCTAACCTGAGAGGCATTACTCGAGGTTCGGTTCGAGTTGGAAGCACTTTTGCCTGACTTGCAGCCGCCGGTCGCAACTTCCCAGCCTTGTAGCGCCTGACTCCTACGATTCAGATTGGCTGGCGGAATCCTCGTTGGTGTCCTGCCCGTACCCATACCCGTACCCGTAGCGGTAAAAGCCATACCCATCGCCATACCCGTAGCCGCCTTGCTTGTGCACGTCAACACTGTTCAACGCCACGCCGAGAATGCGGGCGCCGGTATGGTAAAGTAATTCTCGGGCGCGGCGGACGACGTCGTAAGGCGTACCGTAGGCCCTTGTTACTAGCACCACTGCGTCGGTAAGAGTGGAAAGTATTCGGCTGTCGGAGACGGTCAGCAAAGGTGGAGAATCGACAAGCACGTATTCAAACTGCGACCGCAGCTTGTTTAACAATTCCGGCGTGACGGGCGAGGAAAGAACTTCTGCCGGATTGGGGGGAATGGGCCCGCAAGGAATCACGCTTAAGTTCGGAACGCCGGGCACCGGCAGGATGGCATCGGCCAACTCAACGTGGCCCGTGAGGCACTGGACAAAGCCCGGTTTGTTTTCCACGCCTGTCGACCGGTGGCAGGAAGGCTTCCGCATGTCGCAATCAACAATCACCACCTTGCTTCCCAGGCTGGCGAGCATAGCTCCCAGGTTGACCGTTATGGTAGTCTTGCCTTCAGACGGCACGGCGCTTGTAATCAGAAGCATCTTCGGCACAGGGTGGGCAGAAAGCAGAATCGAAGTGCGCAGCGAGCGATAGGCCTCTACAGCCTCACGTCCGGTCTGAACTGCCGGGGCAATGGCGCCGTCGCTACCGTGCTTTACCGTGGCCAGTCCCTTATCGCTCCCCTTGCCTGTGCCGTCGGGGCTATAGTCCGGAAGGAGGCCGAGCGATGGCAAGCGCAACAACCTCTCCACTTCATCGGGTGTTTTGAGTGTATTGTCGAGGTATTCCTGCAAGAAAGCCAGCCCGACGCCAAAGGCAGCACCTAGAACGATGCCCAGCGCCAAGTTGAGGGCTACTCTTGGCTTCACGGGGGCTTTGGGTACCTGAGCGGTGTCCACGATCCGAACGTTGCTGGCTGTCAGTCCGGCCGAGACCGTAGCCTCCTTCATGCGCGTCAGGAGGCCTTCGTAAAGCTGCTTGTTGGCATCCACCTCGCGCTTCAAGATATTGTATTGGATGGATTTCTCAGCAACATCATTCACTTCCTTTTTCTGCTCGTCCACGGCTTGAGCCAAAAACTTCTCGTTGGCCAACGCGGACCGATAGTCATCCACAATGTTTTCGGCCAGGGCCTTCTTCTGACGGTCAAGGGATTCCTGCATCGCATCGATTTGCTTTTTCAAAGCTATGGCTTTAGGGTATTCAGGTTTCACTGTGGCCGTCAGTTGGGCGTAATCGCGCTCCAGTTCTGCCAAGCGGGTGGCCAGATTTTGGATCAGACCATTTGATAGAACGCCCGGCAGGTCCTGAACCCTGCCGGCCTGCACCAAGTTATAAAGCGATTCCTTTTGAAAACGCAGGGCTTGGGCTTTCGTATATTCTTCCTGAAGCTGCTTGAGCCGTTCGTTGACGAGATTCTGCTTCTCTTCAACAAATATGATGGAGTTGGCTCGCGCGTAGGACTGCAAGGCATCATCGGACTTTTCAAGCTTGGCCTTGAGCCCCACGAGTTTTCCTGAAAGCCACTCCGACGCCTTGTTGGCCTCATCCCACTTCACCTGAAGGTTTTGATCGATGTAGTCCGTAGAAAGCTGGTTCGCGATGCGCGCCGCCAATTCAGCATTTTCCGAGTAAAAGGATAACTCGACAAGGTTACTGCGTCGAACCGGACTCACGTCGATGTTGTCTATGAAATGTCTCACGGTGTTGCGGTAGGCATCCATCGAGCGGTCCGGAGGTTCGGGGTCTGAGGCACTTGGAATCTTATCCGGGACGACCTGGATCAAGCCGAACAGCAAGCTCCCCTTGTAGAATTCGGGGTAGCGGCACAGTTTCAGGTCATCGATCACATGCTCGGCGAGGGTTCGGCTTTGCAAAACCTTGTATTGAGTCTCCCGGTAACTTTCAATATCCACGGAAGTGAGTTGGAGAACTTCCTGGAAGTTCAAAACGTTCGGCTGCTCAGGGTTAATCTCGATTAAGACTTTCCCCTCGTAGATAGGCTTCTTCTTGAGCGTACCAATGGCCACCGTCGTGAAGACAATTAACAGGCAGGATAAAACCACCCACCGCCGCTTGAGAATGACGTGCAAATAATCAAGCAGGTGCGGGACTTCTTCGGCCGAGACAGCCAACGCCTCGATAGGTTGTCGCAAACTCTGGGGGCCTGAAAGAACCAAGCTCTGAGCGGGGTCGGTAGTGGGGACTTCTGCGTTTGCCATTAATCACCAAGTCGAAGCTGGGTCGCACCTATCAGTGTACCCAAATGAGCCATCCCGTGAAAGCTGCAAACGCTGCATCGGTGCTTCGTTGGCCCAACAGTTTCTTAGTGCTGTCGGGAACGAAGAGAATATCATCAGCGAGAAGCGTGGTGTCTTGCGCCCTGCCTTTTAGAATTTGCGACAGGTCAACAGGAACTTCTCTCTTCGATCCATCCTGATTGGTTCTTATGATGCGAGCGGATTTCTTCGCCGCAGTAAAGGTAAGACCTTGCGCCATAGCAACTGCCTGAAGGACCGTCATGGTGGGGCGGTCCTCAAGGACAAACCCACCCGGTTTGTTGACCGCTCCTGTCACATACACGACTTCGGCCTTACTCACGGAAATAATATCAAGGGGCTTTATCTCAATGTTGAGGCTTTGATCCCTCGTGTAGAGGAGCCTGTTGAGGTCGATTTCAATTTGGTCCGGCCCGCGAATGTGCATTCCATCCACCGGCTGCAAATCCCCAAAGCCACTCTTGCGCGTGACCAGAACTGTGCGTCCCGCTGCCGATGTGCCGCGCTTGCCGAAACCACCGGCCATCGAGAGCATTTCAATCAGGGTGCGCCGGCCAGTAAGGGGATAAAGCCCAGGCTTTTCCACCGCCCCGATGACAGATACGGGCTTAGCCTTGAATTGGTTAACAAAAACCATTACCTGAGGGTCCTGGAGGTAATTCTCACCCCATTTGTCCTCCAGCTCTTTCCGGAGCTGCTCCGTGGTCAAACCGGCCGCTTGGACGCGGCCGATTAAGGGGAGGGAGATCATCCCATCGTTGGCAACTCGAACGATTTTTGACAATTCAGGAACGTTAAAGACCTCGATATTGATCACGTCCTCAGGTCCCAGTATGTAATTGGAACCGATGGGGCCACCGAAGTGCTGGTCAGAGTTTTCTTGCGTCTTTCCCTCTGTTGTATCCGCGTTGTCCGTGGAATCTTGAATCCCTTGGATATCTTGGGAAGGAGGCTTATCCTGGGCATCCTGCGCGCGCAATTGTGGCAAGGTAAGGAGAAACACGGACCACAGAAAAACTGTGAGCCCCCAAAATACACGTTCCAGAAGACCCTTCATTTCCGCCTCGATATGGATTGCATCTCTCGGCGCCTCGCTGTGAGCAAGTCGGTGAGGAGATTGGCGCGTAAAGCCTTGAAGCAAATAGTCTACCTGCGCGCCAAGACAATGTCAATCTAAAATGAACTTCACACACCTCCAGTTGCTCCGCTGCAGCGCCTTTCAACAAGCTGCAAAGTTGTTCAGTGATCTGCAAGGCTGATATTAGGGGAAGAGATTCGAGAGAGTGCGGTTGCGGAAGGGCTTCCGGCGGGTCGCAGAAAAAGGGTATTGGTGTTCGGGATGCAGGGAAATCCGCTTGTGGTTTTTCCCTGACTCCTGCAAAGCCGTGCAGGGAATCACCTCTATCTGGGGCACTCACTCCCACCCCACTATCAACTATGCTTGGTTTCCCGAACTTCTATCGTATAATAGAGCCGCAATTTCTAGTAATTGGAGGCGACCCCGCGTGAGCAGCAGGTTTTCACTTACCGGACACGGCGCTGAGAGATTTCCCCTCCCTGTAGCGCCCTCGCGGGAGGATGCCTGATGGGGTTTGTACACCAGGGGAGGCGCGCGTCAGGCTGCCCAAGCTGCGCCAGGATTCGGATCGTACCAACTCAAGTGGGACGGAGAGTATGCAAATTGCCATAAAAACGAAACCTGCACGGGCGTTGCTGGTCAGTGTAGAGGCTGCAATGCTCCTGATGCTGATAGGATGGGTGGGTAAGGCCTACCTCGCAGATGTGCTGGCGAGTAGGCCGACAGTGGGCAACCTCGAGCGTGCGGTCAAACTCGACCCGAGCGATGCCGACTACCATATGCGATTGGGTGGCATTTACGAGTACAGCCCCCTTGATCTCCAACTTGAAAAGGCCGAGGACCATCTTCGCCGCGCTGCGCATCTTGATTCCTATGACCCTCAAACTTGGCTCGAATTGGCGGCCGCGCTGGAGCTCCAGGGCCGAATAGCGGAGGCAGGAGCCTGCCTGCGTCAGGTGGATCTCCTGGCGCCAGATCTCCCTGCTTATCAATGGCCAATTGCCAATTTCTACTTGTTGCAGGGCAGTATCGACGAAGCTTTCCGGCATTTTAGGGTTGTGCTTGCCGGTACGTCGCAATATGACAGCAATGTCTTTGGCTTGGCTTGGAAGGCTACCGACGATGCTGGGAAGATTCTTCAGCAACTGATTCCTGAGCGAGTCACGACCGAATTCAGTTATTTGAATTTTCTGGTCGCCGGGCATCGCTTGAATGAGGCACAGGCCGTCTGGAAACGAATTGTGGCCGGGCGAGAGGCATTCTCTCCCGGCCAGAGTTCCCCCTACATCGACAGCCTTATCGGGGCTCAACGGGCGGACGAGGCGTACCAGGTTTGGACTGACCTCCAGAAAAAGGGGCTCATTCGATACTCGTCGTTGCCATCCGAAAAGAATCTCCTTTCCAATGGCGATTTCGAGGACGAATTGTTGAATATGGGCTTTGACTGGAGAATCATTTCGGTTGAAGGTGTCTATGCAGGTCTGGATACCTCGACCTATCACTCGCCTAGTCACGCCCTCTTGGTTCAATTCCCGGGTAAGCAGAACCTGCTGTACGGGCACGTTTACCAGTACGTAAAAGTATCACCCGGCCAATCCTACCGCCTTCAGGCCTTCATGAAAACCGAAGACATTACAACCGACAGCGGCCCTCGCCTGGGAGTGTCCGATCCTTACAATGTTGCAGCCTTGGACAAATTAACTGACGATTTGACCGGCACTAGCGACGGATGGACCTCTTTGCTCTTGGATTTCGCGACCGGGCCAAAGACCAAATTGATCGCGGTTAAGCTTTTCCGCTTGCCAAGCAAGAAGTTCGACAATCTCATTTCGGGGAAGGTTTGGCTGGATGACGTCCGGCTTACTCCCTTGCAGAAATGAGATGCTTTTGGGAACTATTTCACCCAACCTCATTTTTGATTCGCTCGAGAACAACTGAAAGGCAGTCAAGCTAGTCGAGATGCGGCACATGTAGCGCAGAACCCGCCACCCCGTCCTTGCGAGCCCTCAGCTTTTTTACTTTCGTGCCCAAGCAGAGGTTTACCTGTCCTCGGGCCTGCGGTCTGTGCGTCAATTCGAGGTGGGTCGTCGTTGAAGCGGGCATGATTCTCGGGATTATGTCTTTGACAGACCCACTTGAGTGTTTTCGTTACCTCACCGTCGAATCAGGTTGTAGATCCAAGTGCAGATGCGTGTGGCTATTGCTGATTCCGATGAAGGTGGGCACTGATTCCGGTTTGATCCCGGGCAGTGATTCCGATGTCATCCCGGGCGTCTTCGGAGCGAAGCGACGCTGGCCCTCCTATCGTGCTTGAAGTGACCGGGA
>JBEKIZ010000060.1:0-31721 GCA_050011515.1 Terriglobia bacterium
GGGGCGCGCGAGAGTTCCTGTAAGCCTTTCAGCCCCTGCTGCTCATAGCGCCGCAGCCACTTGCGGGCCGTGGGCAGGGTGGTGCGGTAGGCCCGGGCGGCCGCCTTGATGCCGTGCTGGCGGGCGTAGGTGACCAGTTGGAGGCGATAATTAAAAGCGTTCTTCATGTGACGAACCACATCGAAGTAGGGGCCGGGAGCCGGCATAGGGCGCTGATTTTACCCCGACCGGCGGCTGCCTTGGTCCCCCCCCACCAAGGCAGTCATCTCTCTCCTCCTCCACTCACTCACACACTTCAATCCCACAGGGGGGATACGATGTACCAGGGCAATTCCAGCACGTGACGAACGCTTGACAGCCACCCAGGGCGGTGCTAGTTTGCTTGCTCGTAATTGTTCTTTGAGAAATTTGGTTCCCGTGGTGCCCCGGATGATCCGGGGAAAAAGGGAAGGCCGTGAAAATCGGCCGCGGTCCCGCCACTGTGATCGGCGAGCCAGATCCTCGCAGTCCGTCAACCGACGGACAGCCACTTTTCTGCTACGGCGGAAAGGGAAGGCCGAGGAGGAGGCGATGACCCGAGAGCCAGGAAACCTGCCTGGGAACTACGACTCAGCCTAACTCTTCGACGGAAAGAGTCCTGAGGAAGACCTCAGAGCCTTCCGATTCCGGAACGAGGAATTGGGAGGCTTTATTTTTTTGCCTTCCCTCCGGACTTCTTCCGTTCTAACCCCCGCCGCCAGAGCGGGAGAGAAGGAGTATGACCGTGAGAAAGACAGGATTCAGGATTCAGGATTCACAAGACAGGATTCAGGATTCAGGATTCAGGAATCAGGAACCAGAACAAGTCCTTGCAGTAATCTCTGCGCCTCCTGTCGCACCTACTTGGCTGACACGTGCGCTCGCCATCCTTCTGGGACTTCTTTCAATTCCCTTCGTCGGCGGTGCGGCACACGGCGCCACGATTAAAGGAACAGTCTATGACCCTAGCGGTCGAGCGGTACTCAATGTGCGCGTCAGCCTCCTCCAATCGCTTACCGCGCTTGATGAGCGCCAGACGAATGCAAAAGGGGAATACCAGTTTGAAGGACTTGCCAAGGGAACTTATCGGCTGGTGGCCAATGCACCCGGGTTTTCCGCCTCGACGGCGGACGTGGAGGTTGGCGAGGATCAGACTCGAAGCGTGGATTTGCACCTGGCGCTAAGCGCCGTCCAGCAGCAAGTTGTGGTTTCGGCGTCTCTTGAAGGCGCGCTAGCGCCCCAACTTGGCTCTTCAGTGTCTACCGTTTCCGAACAAGAAATCGACGACCGTGGCGCGCAAAGCGTCACTGATGTGCTGCGCGGGGTTCCCGGGGTTGCTTTGGACGACAGCGGCCGGCGCGGGGGCGTCACCGATGTCTTCATTCGAGGAGGGGACTCCAACTACAACTTGGTGATGGTTGATGGCATTCAATTGAACGAGTTTGGCGGCGACTTTGACTTTGCCCCCTTGCCCGCAGATGGCGTGGACCATGTCGAGGTCACGCGTGGTCCGGAAAGCGCGTTGTTCGGTTCGAATGCCGTTACCGGGGTTGTTAACATTGTGACCCGACGGGGTGAGGGTCCGCCGCATTTTGAAGTGCAGGCGGAAGGGGGAAGTTTCACTACCGGTCGCTTCCTGACAGGCGGGAGCGGATTGACCCACGATCTGAGCTGGGCTTACGACCTCTCGCGGCTCGATTCGGGCGGGGTCGTCCAGAATGACCGCTACAGAAACCAGAGCGCGATCCTGAGCCTCGGCTACCGGCGCAGCGAGCGGAGACAGGTTGATTTTCACTTCTTTGGCAACGCCAACGATGCGGGGGACCCCGGTCCCTATGGCTCGGACCCCGACGGCCTTTTCACCGGCAAGGATACCTACTCGCGCAACAAACAGAACCTTTTCGGCTACCAGGGTAGCTACACGGAGCAGGTTTCCTCCCGCTTCCGGCAGGTGGTGACCGGCAGCGTGGCGACGAACGACTACTACTTCCGTTCGTCCTACGGCGACTCGTTCTCAAATAACCTTCGCGGCGTACTGGATACGCGGAGTGAGGTGGCAGTCTCCAACAAGGATTTTCTCGTGGCGGGCTTTGAATACAACCGCGAGCAGTTCAAGAACACTTATGTGGCCGACGCGAACAGCAACCCGTTCCTGCTGCCTCGTACCAGCCTGGCGTATTTTGTGGAAGACCGCTGGAGCCCCTCGGCCCGGCTGTTCGTGATGGCGGGTCTGCGACTGGACGACTTGAGCACGCACTCCCTCCCCGCCGGCGATTACGGGGCGCGTCCCTTCATTCCCGCCAGCTCCATCACCAAACTGAACCCGCGGGTTTCCGCAGCGTACACGGCTCGCAAAACTGATTCCGCACCCTGGCTCGGCATGACGCGACTGCACGGGAGCTTCGGGACGGGCATTCGCGCCCCGAACGGCTATGAACTGGCCTTCACTGACAATCCTCATTTGAAGCCGGAGAAGAGTGTCAGCTTCGATAGCGGCATCGAGCAGAGGTTCTTCGACAGTAGGGCGCTCCTGGACCTTACCTACTTCTATAACAAATTCGAAGACCAAATTGTGACACTCGGCGGATCACTCACCAACCTCAGCACTTTCATCTCGGATAACCTCGGCAACTCGCGCGCGCAAGGGCTGGAGGCGTCGTTCCGCCTACGTCCCACCCGCTCGTTACAGGTGTCGGGAGAATACACGCTGCTCGGCACTGCTATACTGACCCTTGACGGCTCGTCGCTGGTTCAGGCGCCTTTCCACGTCGGGCAGGAGCTAATACGCCGGCCCAAGAATTCCGGCGGCTTCAACATGACCTGGCAGCACCGCCGCCTGACGCTGAACACCAATGCCTATCTGAGGGGGCCGACCCTTGACTTGGAGCCCAACGACGGTGTGTACGCTTGCTCGTTTGGCCTCCCGTGCTTATTTCCCGACAAGGGTTATGTGGTTCTAAATGGTGGCTTCTCGTACAATTTGACCCGCGGAGTTGAAATCTATGGCCACCTGAATAACCTCTTGGACCAGAAGTATGAGGAAGTGCTGGGTTACCCGGCCTTACCTTTGAATTTCCTTGCCGGCGTGAAGTTTACCTTCCCTGCGGATTGACGCGCCGCGGCGGCACAGGAATCAGCAGCAAACCAACTGAGCCTGCTCTTCCCCGCCGTAACAGAACTGATTCGTTGAGGTGAATCATGCAAACTGGAGTTAGAAAACTACCGGAGCACATTCTCATGTCATGGAGCGGTGGGAAAGACAGTGCGCGAGCGCTCTACGAGATTCAACAGAGGGGGGAGTATTCAGTCGCCGCCCTGCTGAGTACCGTCACGGAAGGCTACGACAGGGTCTGCATGCACGGGGTCCGCAGGGAGTTGCTGGAGCGCCAGGCAGAAGCCATCGGCTTGCCCCTCGAGGAGATTTATATTCCCAAGGACGCGACCAACGGAGAATACGAAGCCAGGATGCGGGCGGTCCTGGAACGGTACCGCCGTGAGGGCGTGGTTTCGGTGGCCTTTGGGGACATCTTTCTCGAGGACCTCAGACGATACAGAGAGAAGAATCTTGGGCAACTCGGGATGAGAGGGATATTCCCGATTTGGAAAAAGGACTCTGCCGAGCTCGTCCGCTCTTTCGTTGAACTGGGGTTCAAAGCGGTCGTTGTTTGTGCCGATTCGCGACACCTGGATGAGAGCTTTGCCGGGAAGATGCTCGATCCCGAGTTCCTGCAACGCCTGCCCGCCGGCGTTGATCCCTGCGGAGAAAACGGGGAGTTTCATTCCTTCGTGTTCGACGGTCCGATCTTCCCCCAGAGGATTAAGTTCAAGCTGGGGGAAACCGTGCGGCGTGACGCTTTCTGGTTTAGTGAATTGCTGCCTGCTTAAACCCGAAATCATAAGTTGGAGAGCGAGGTCCTTCCTTTACAGGATGTCGCCGCTCTTGCGGTGGGTGCGTAAGCACTCGAGTTGGGCAATGGCAACCGCAACCACGCAGGCCCCACCGGCGATGGAGATGCTTCCCTCGAGGAGATGGCGCATGATGTCTTCATGGCCAGGCGCGTGAACCAACGCCGCTTCCGCTATGCCGTGACCGGTCACTGCAAGTCCCGTCAAAGCGCACAACACCAGAATTGCCACCCGCAAAACCGTCTTCATCGCAGTCGCACCTGGCCTTTCAAACGATGGGGCCAAACACTTCACCTGTCTGCTTCATACACCTAATAAAGGTCCAGGTCAACTGCCATCCGGTGATGTCCTAATATGGGATGTAGGGCCAGTCCCGCAAGGCGGGACCGGCCAGGCCGCCCCGCCATGGCGGGGGGCGGCCCTACAGTCGAATTAGGACACTACCTGCCATCCCAACCCCGCAGCGCAGAAGCCTTATTTGCTTAATGAGTCGAGGAAACTCCGGGGCGGGTCCAGGGGCGCCCACGATCTTGGACCACCGCAGGTCTTGCGCGCGGCCGGCGTCCAAGCGATTCACTGCCATGATGTGAAGGGGTACAGCGACACCTTAGGAAGGCGCGGCCCAGGGGAGCCGCGGGGCGGGTTGGATTAGAGGTTGAGAAGATAATCGGCTGCCGTCAAGTTCCCAAACCTCACTGTGTTCACGCGCTGGCCAACCACATTAGCGAAGTATTGAAGAACTGAAGTCAGTCTCAGGACTGCCTTTTTCTCGCCAACCTTTAGTAAACGTCGCACTGCCAGCGAAAGGAACTGCCAGCGGAAGTACAGGATCAAGAGCCGTTCCTCGTTTGAGTAACGTTGGTTCACATTCGCGGCATTCTTAAGGAGGTACGTCAGGGCGAGGAAGTCGCATTTGAGCATCATGCGCAGCCGGGGATAATCAACCGGCGCGCCGAATTCCTCCAGCGACTTTCGCAAGGACGGAAACTCCAAACGGTTCGCGTTTACGATGGATTGAAAGTATTCCCGGTCAAACTGCCGTCGCAGAACCTTTTGGCAGGTGACTTGGAAATAGAAGAAGAACATCGCCGTCGAGAGTATCAGGATAAGCGCAGCAAGAATCATTGCCTTTCACCTAAATTTAGATATTCAAATGCGCAGTGACCTCGGCCAGGACGGCCGCCTTACTCCGGGTAACGACTGCCCTGCCTCGAACGGGTACGATCGCATAAGTCCACACCAAAAGCATTCCGAGAGTGCAGAAGCGCATGGCAAGGGAACCCAACGACTGGGCAAAGCCTTCGCCAGTGGTGAGGTGAATCAGCGCCAAAGTTGCCGCCGGACCAGCAAACTGGATGCCCACTCCACAAACCAGCAGTCCCAGTTGATCGTCAACAGAATCGATTTGTTGCAGCAGGAGGTACAGCAGAGTATTTAGAACCAAGCAAGCAAAGTATAGATTCTGATTGAACTCGACAATGAACTGGAGGAAGAGGTGGCTGTAATTGCGGGAGAAAATCAGGCCTGAAATGCCCACGACCAGTACGAAAATGAACACGAGCAACAAACGAACGAAGGGCCACATCTTCTCCTGGTGCAAGCACGCGCGTCGGAAAAAGAGGCACACCAAGATGAAGGCGCTGATGACCAGCAGGAAATCTGTCGTCCAGTAAACGTAACAGTATTGCGCCGAGTGCAAGCCGAATCTGTGCAGGATGTAGGAGCGTGCTAGACCGGCGGCGAGCAGGCAGGAAAGGTATAACAACACACTAACAAACCGGTTTCGGTGGCTGCTCTGAGCCACAAAAACAATCAGGCCAGCCTCAATTAATATGCAGCCGTACTGAAATCCGTAGCTGACTATCCCGCTGTCCATGAGCGATCCGAGAGCGCGGTTTCAAACCACTATCCTCCGGATCGCTCACGCGACTCGGAGGAACTTACTGTGACGGCTTCGTCGTCGGCTTCGGCGCCGGTGGCGGCCATGGAACAGGCTCACCGCCAATGGCAACCAGCGTCGGCTTCTGTCCTGCGAGGGTCGGAGTTCCAGCGACCATCCGCCGGATGGAGACGCTTGTCAAAACCACCAGCAATGCAAGAAGGAACGTCAAAACCAGGTTCTTCATATAGGCTCTCCCCAAAGAAACACGTTTGCCGGCTCATATAGAACCAGCATGTGGGAAAGCCTATGCCCTTATTTCTCAAAAGTCAATACATTTCTGAGCAGGCTAGGACGCCCGACATTTTGTCACTCCATCCTGTTTTTCAAGCAGTTGGTTGAATCCGCTAATCTCCTCCTCTCACATCTTTCGCTATGGTTATAACCCAACTGAATGTCTTCTGCAACAGTACAATGGTACTGGGCTGCAACCCTCTTGACCCCGGGCATGCAACACCAAGCGCCGCGCATTCTTCTTGCCCTTTCCACCCACTCGAGTCCTGGCGAAACTCCCAGCGCGCCGTAGTTTCTGGGGTTCCGCGCTCTTCGAGGAGCCAGCCTCTCACTCCGGTTGACCGAGAGGGGGGTGAGTGGCATCATAAGAGTTGGATGGTCCCTGCGGACCGGGGGGTGATGCGCAATGAGAAGCCGTTGTTCACGACAAGCGATTCTGTTGTTGGTTGGCCTGTTGTTGTTCGCCAGTTCCGCCTCGGACTGGTACGCCCAATCCAATGGAGAGCAGCAGCCATCGACGGGGCCTAACCCTGAGGTTGGCCCGACCGTCCTGGCTCCCAAGAAAACCCAGCCGCCGCCGGAAACTGAAAAGAAGCCGGAGCGCATCAATCCCAATGAGATTTTCACCCTGTCAACCACGACCAATCTCGTGAACGTGGACGTGATGGTTCTCGATAAAGACGGTAATCCCCTCTCCAATTTTTCCCGCAAGAATTTCAGACTCTTCGACGATGGCGTTCCACAGACCGTTTCCAACTTCGGCACTGCTCAAGCCCCCATGACCACTTGCATGGTGATTGAATTCAGCAATAGGTATTGGGCCTTTCTTTATCTTGCCCTGAGATACTCTTACAACTATCTCCAGTTCATTCAGCCAAAGGATTGGACTGCGGTGGTCTCCTTCGATTTGAAGCCGGAGATCCTGACGGATTTCACACAAGACCGCAGTCAGGTGCGCGGGGCGCTGGACACGTTGCGAATCCCCGGCTTCAGCGAGATCTGCGTGTACGATGCTCTTTCCTTCACGCTGGACCGCATGAAAGACATTAAGGGGAGAAAGGCCATCCTCCTCATCTGTACCGGCTTCGATACGTTCAGCAAACTGACTTACGATGAGATATTGAAGATTGTGAAATCCTCTGACACTGCGATTTACCCGGTCAGTATCCTGGAGTTTATGACGGTGCGTTCTCCCCGTGGAGAGGGTATCGGCGCCTTGCAGGCACGCAACGCGCTGGAGACTATGGCCAAGTATTCAGGTGGTCAGGCTTACTTTCCTCGCTTCGAAGGCGAACTGCCGTCAATTTTCGAGCAGATCTCGGGGCAACTTCGCCTTCAATATGGCTTGGGTTTCGTTCCCACCAACCCTGCGAAGGACGGGAAGTTCCACAAATTGAAGGTTGACCTGGTGGATGACCAGGGTAACCCCTTGCGGATCGTCGGCCCGAAGGGGAAAGTCGTCAAATACCGCGTCGTCGCCCGCGAAGGCTATTACGCTCCGAAGTCTTAGACAGCTATCAGCCGTCAGCTTTCAGCGCCTGAAAAAAACGGGCAGGGCAATTCTGAATGGTGAATAGTAAATTATGAATTGAAGGAGCGTAGCGTTCAGAGTGCCGGGCCGCCGTGCGCAACGCGAACTCTGCCTCTGCAGTTCACAATTCACTATTCACTGTTAATAAGTCTGCTGCTAGCTGAAAGCTGACGGCTGAAGGCTCGTTTTTCTAGTGCCGAAAGTGCCGTACGCTGGTGAACATCATGGCCAGTCCCAATCGATTCGCTGCCTCAATCACTTCCTTATCCCGAACCGACCCCCCCGGCTGCACAAAGGCGGAAGCGCCAGCCTGCGCCGCCTCTTCCACCCCATCCGGGAAGGGGAAGAAAGCGTCCGAGGCAACCACGGTTCCTTCCAGGGAGTGTTTCAGCTCGCGCGCCTTGGTGGCGCCCAGCCTTACGGAGTCCACGCGGCTCATCTGGCCGGCGCCGACGCCCACCAGCACTCCCTCACGCGCATAAACGATGGCATTCGATTTCACATGCTTCACTATCCGCCAGGCGAAGATCAGGCCTCGCATTTCGCTTTCGGTAGGTTGACGCTCCGTGACGCATTTCCAGTCCTGGGGGCAGGCGCCTAAGGTGTCTGGCGATTGGACCAGCAATCCTCCCCCGATGGCTTTGAGCTGCAATCCCTCCTCTTCACCTGCGGCCGTCAACATGTGCAACAAGCGGAGGTTCTTCTTTTCCGCCAGGCGTTCCAAGGCGGCGGGCTCGTATCCTGGGGCCACGATGGCTTCGACAAACAACTTGGACATTGCCTCTGCGGTTTCTGCATCCATGGGGCGATTAAGAGCGATGACGGACCCAAAAGCAGAGACCGGGTCCACCTCCAGCGCGCGCTGGTAGCTCTCCGCAAGGGTTGCTGCGGAGCCGACGCCGCAGGGATTCGTATGCTTGATGATGACGGTAGTCGGCTCGTCAAACTCCCGCACCAGCCGCCAGGCCGCCTCCAGGTCCACGAGGTTATTGAAAGAAAGCTCCTTCCCCTGCAATTGGCGCGCTGCGGCCAGGCCGCGCCCTCCTGCCGCAGGGTCCACATAAAGCGCCGCCCGCTGGTGAGGGTTCTCGCCGTAGCGCAATTCCAACGTCTTGCGATAGTTCAAGTGGAGACGCTCCGGCAGGGCGGCGCCATCCGCCCAGCGCTGCAGGGTGGTGGAAATGGCCCCGTCGTAAGCTGCCGTAGTGGCGAAGGCTTTGCGTGCCAGGCGGGCGCGGGTCTCCCGTGAAATGCTTCCCCTGTTCCCGCGCAGTTCCCCAAGCACCACCGAGAAATCGGCTGAATCCACCACCACGGTGACGTCCTGGAAGTTCTTGGCCGCCGACCGGATCATGGAAGGGCCGCCAATATCAATATTCTCGATAAGCGCTTGGAGTGTCACTCCCGGTTTCGCCGCCGTTTTCTCGAAGGGATAGAGGTTCACCGCCACAAGGTCAATGAATTGGATTCCATGCTCCGCAACCTGTTTCTGGTGTTCGGGATTGGAGCGAATAGCAAGGATGCCGCCATGGACCTTGGGATGGAGCGTTTTCACTCGCCCATCGAGCATTTCCGGGAAGCCGGTCACCTCCGAGACGTCCCGAACCTTGAGGCCGCTCTCACGGAGCAGCCTAGCTGTGCCGCCCGTGGATAATATCTCGACCCCCAATTCAACCAAGCCGGCCGCGAAATCGACGACTCCAGCTTTGTCACTAACGCTGATCAGCGCCCGCGAGACTTTTCGCATGAGTGTTCCTCGAGAAGTTCCTGCTATGCTTTGACCGCCTTGAATTTCACCTTGCCGTTTTCGACGCTTACGGAAAACTGCACTTTGTCGCAGCCGAGCGAAGCCTTGATTTGCTTGGTCTTGTCGCGAATGTATTTCTGGAATCTCGCTGGGTCAACGTTCTCCCCTTTCCGACCTACCTTACGCTGGGCGCTGATCATGGCTTTGAAGATCCGGTCAACCTTCTCCGGCTCTCTATCCGGGTCCGAGCAAACTACGCGGACCGTCTTCGCAGCGGTCAACGCTTCGAGCTCGCGCCGCTGTTGCGCGAACTGGCCGCGCCCTTCTTCCTTCTCCATCAATCTTCTTTTCCAGAGCTGGTTCTGGACGGCATATTTCTGCGCCAAGCTGTTGAGTTTGTAACGCTGGCCGAAGTTCAGGTTGGACTGATCGCCGGTGTAACGCTTGATGAAGTTTTCAACGCGATAGACTCGATCGCGCGGGGGGCGGTCGGAGTTCCCGTTGAGGTACACCTCGTACTCAATCTTGAGGCGGCGAAGGTCGTCTTCGAGTTTGCTCAGTTCCTCATCAACAGTCACAGAGGTACCTCAAGCATGTCGCGCAAATCCAAATTATACCCATGCTGAAGTTAGGCCAGTCAATCGGAAAGTTGACGCTCCCGCGCAACTATGTTCAAATGACGCTGGGATTTAGAAGGCAATGGTACACTCCGAGGGTGATGCCGAGCCAGCGACAACCGGGCTGCTCCGCCAGATCCCGGCTGTGAACGAGCTGCTGGGCCGAACGGCCCTGAAAGATCTCCAGGCGCACGCGGGCCGCCGTTTGGTGGTGGAGTGCACGCGCCGGGTCCTCCGGCGTCTCCGTGATCGGATCGTTGAGGGCAGTCTTTCAAGCGTTTCCCTCGAGGCGCTGGAACAGGAGATTGTCATCGAGGCCGAAGCTGCCACACGCTTCTCTCTGAGAGCCGTCATCAATGCCTCAGGAGTGGTCTTGCACACCAATCTGGGCCGCGCCCCTCTGGCGCGCGAAGCACTAGACCATCTTGCGGAAGTTTCCACCTGCTATTCCAACCTGGAATACGACCTGGACCGCGGGGCGCGGGGCAAGCGGGACGCGCACACGGACCGGCTCTTTTGCCAGCTTCTCGGGACGGAAAAGACGCTGCTGGTGAACAACAACGCCGCCGCCGTGCTCCTGGCTTTGAACACCCTGGCCGAGGGGGCGGAGGTTGTTGTCTCGCGGGGTGAGCTCATTGAGATAGGCGGGTCCTTTCGCATCCCCGACGTGTGCGCCAAGAGCGGCGCCATCCTTCGCGAGGTGGGAACCACAAACCGCACCCGCATCGGCGATTACGCGGCGGCAATTAGTGAACGAACCCGCGTGCTTCTGCGAGTCCACCCCAGCAATTTTCGCATTTTGGGCTTTACGGAGCGTCCTTCTCTGCCAGAGTTCGTGGAGCTCGCGCAACGCCATAACCTGATCTCCATGGAGGATCTTGGCAGCGGATGCCTGGTTGACCTTTCGCCTCATGGCATCCGGGATGAGCCGACCGCAAGCGCCAGCCTGAGTGCTGGTGTGGACGTGATCACGTTCAGCGGGGACAAGCTGCTCGGCGGCCCACAGGCCGGAATCCTGGCCGGTAGGCGCGAGCCACTGGAACGAATCCGCAAGAACCCGCTCTTCCGCGCCTTGCGCGTTGACAAACTCACCATTGCGGCCCTGGAAGCCACCATTTCTCTTTACCTCCAGGGAAAAACCCAGGCCATCCCGGCTCTGCGCATGATCCAGCTTTCCAGGCAAGCAATCCACCAGCGTGCCGCGTGCCTTGCGGAAAGGATTTCGGCCCACCCGCAATTCTCGGCTCGAGTCCAGGATGGCGATTCGCTGATTGGCGGAGGCTCAACTCCCGCGCAGGCGCTTCCCACAGCCTTGCTGGCGCTGACGCATTCACGCCATAGTGCCCAGGAGCTCGAAAGATTCTTGCGGCAGAATTCGCCCCCTGTTATCGCCCGGGTTGAACAAGACGCTCTGCTCCTTGACCTGCGAACCGTGTTTGAAGAACAGGACGAAGAGCTCATCCGAGCCTTGGAGAGGATTGAGTAGACAGTCTTTGGAGTGCGGCGGCTTGCCGCCGCTCTTTTCGCCGCGAGCTTGCTCGCGCGCCTCTCAGGAGCAGAATCGGCAAGTCCGGCGGCCAGCATGCTGGTCCCGCCGTGCGGGAAAAGCGGCAGCAAGCTGCCGCACTCCAAAGCCAAATGATATTGTTATGCGAGCCCTTGTCTTTGACGGCAAACTGGCCCTGCGTGATATCGACAAGCCTATCCCCAAATCTGGCGAGGCGCTAATTCGGGTCACGCTGGCGGGAATCTGCGGGACGGATACAGAAATCCTGAAAGGCTACTCCGCCTTCCGGGGTGTAATGGGTCATGAGTTCGTCGGGCGAGTGGTGGAATGCGCTGACTCAGCGTGGATCGGCGAGCGGGTGGTGGGCGAAATCAACATCGCATGTGGTGAATGCTCATGGTGTTTCCGCGGCTTGACCCGCCACTGCCCTCACCGCACAGTTATGGGAATCGTGAGCCGTGCCGGCTGCTTTGCCGAGTACGTGGCGCTGCCCTTGCGGAATCTCCACAGAGTTCCCGCAACCATTCCGGATGAGGCGGCAGTCTTTGTCGAGCCTCTAGCCGCCGCCGCCGAGATTCTCGAGCAGATGCGCCTCGAGCCCGGCACGAGCGTGGTGGTTCTTGGGGACGGCCGGTTGGGTCTCCTGGTAGCCCAAGTCTTGAAAAGCGCTGGAGCCGAGGTCATCCTCGTGGGCAAGCATGGTTGGAAACTCGACTTGGCGCGGCCTTGGGGCGTCAAGGTGATGACCGACAGCAAGAGTGAGTTGCAGGCGGCCAGCGTTCCAGTGGTTGTGGAAGCCACCGGCTCGCCACGCGGCCTCGCAGAAGCTTTCCGCCTGGTTGAGCCGCGAGGTACAGTGGTGATGAAATCAACGTTCCATGACCCCGCGCCCTTTGATGCCACCAAGCTCGTGGTGGACGAGATCACGCTCCTCGGCTCGCGCTGCGGGAACTTTTCTGCCTCCCTGGACTTGCTTCAGCGGGGGCAGGTCAAGGTGCAACCTCTGCTCTCGAAAGTGTTTCCATTGGAGGAGAGTCTTGAGGCGTTTGAATATCTGGAGCGAACCGCTTGCTTGAAGGTCTGCCTGGCCAATCCTCTTGGCTAGCAGATTCGCATTAAGGCGGGGTTAGCTCCGGATTCCGTAGGCCTCACAGGCTTCAGACGTGAGCGGTGGATCTCAGACAAGACGGCGGGTGATGCCTCAGTCTCGGGCGCTGGAGCGCCGCCGACTTCTCGCGGCTCTGCCGCCTGCTGTGCGGAAAGCCTCTGGCTTTCCGGCCACGCCCGCATCACTCCTCCTCGCCGGCTCGGGCTGGAAGGCTCAGCCTTCCAGCCTGAGCGAAGACGGTTGAGCAGGGAGCGGCGCCACGGAAAGGCGAAGCCTTTCCGCACAGCAGGCGGCAAAGCCGCGCATGGTACTTACCCTATATGTATGCGCGGGTTGACATTCATTGCCGTGGCCGAGACTGAGGCATCAAGACGGCGGAGGTGTTTCGCTTGAACCAGAAACGATTAGGATTCAAACCGCTTTCAGGGTGGGCAGGGTACGCCTTATTGCTTTTTGCCGCGGCGCTCAGCTTTCTTGTGAGTGTTGCGGCTGAAGGCCAGAAAAAGACGCCTCCCCCGCCCCCCGCGGATCTACCGGGCCACGTGAACTACTTGGCTCAACAACTCTACGGCGTGATGCTCGAGGACTCCACGCCCATCACGGACGAAATCCAGAAGCTGGTGCTCGATCATCTCCAGGAGTGGATGGCCGATCGCTCACCTTCCGATGTGGAGGTGCGACGCCAACTGGAAATGGCCTTCTCCGAGCTCCATTACCCCCTCTTTGGAGAGCCGGCGGCCTTCGCCCAACCGTGGAAAGGTCAGGTGGTGATTGGCGCAGGATATACTCTGGGCTGGAGTGACTATGACCGCTTGAACGTGGTCGCAATCTTTTCCAGCCGGCTGGGCCACAGCCGCCTCGCTACGGTCACGAACTTTGTGCCGCGCACCGACCTCCATTACGCGTTCCCACAGGAGCCGGAGGGAGACGCGCTGCGGTTCTTTATTTATGGCTTCCGACCGGGCAAGAGCCAACCCCGGTTGACCGCCATCTTTTACTCGTTTGATGGTCAGAACCTGAAGTCCTTGTGGGAAGCCGACGATGTGTACGATGGCAAGATCGAGTTCGAGAAGGATCGAGTGGTGATTCGCTACTTAAGAGAAGAGGAATACACTCGCGAACAGGCCCACCGGCGAAAGCCCCCACGCCACCAAACGATCTACACCATCACGCCCGGAGGCTTGCAAGTCCAGAGCGAGCAAGAAATTCCCTTTTGAGGCGGGAAAGTGGAAACTGGAAAATGGAAACTCGAAAACAGAAGCGAGTTCAAATTGCAGGCCCAGAGGACCGATCCCGTCTGCGGGACCCAGGGTGTGAGCCTGCGGTGGTGGGACAACTGACCACGGACAACTAACTACTGACAACTGACCACTGACTACTGACTAACCCAGCCATTGTGGATTGTGGGCTGTCCCGTCAAACTGATTGCTCGTCTTAAAGGGCTCGAACTCGCCCTTTCCCGCAAGCGGCGCAGTCTTGGCCAAAATTGCGGCGACCTGTTTTTCCCCGAGAGGCCTGAAGGTTCGTGCCGCTTCCAGCGCCTGATCGAGGATTTGCAGGCTGTCGCAGCCCGTGATGACAACCGACGTGGGCAAATTCATGGCGTAGTGCAGGCACTCTAGCGGCGTCACCGTGTTGCTCCGCAGGATGAATCCGTCGCCCATGGGCTTCATTCCCAGCACGCCGATCCCGTGCTTGGTCAGAACGGGAAGCACCTTCTCGCCAAAGCTCTTGAAGTGGGCATCCATAACATTCAAAGGCATCTGTACGGCATCGAAGGTAAACCCGCGCTTGAAGGCGGCATCCAACATCTTCAAATGAATGTCCGGGTCCTTATGCCCCGTGAAACCGATGTAGCGGAGCTTGCCGGCTTTTTTCGCTTCCAAAGCCGCTTCGAAGGACCCGTTGGGACCGAAAATGCGGTCGGGGTCACCGGGGCGAATGACTTCATGGAACTGGAGGAGGTCGATCACGTCCGTTTGCAGGCGGCGGAGCGATTCGTCAATCTGCCTTGCAGCCACATCCTTCACCTGGCCGTCAACCTTGGTCATCAGGAAAACTTTCTTCCGGTAACCATCCCGCAAGGCCTTACCCATGCGCACTTCGCTTTCGCCGTGGTTATAGTCCCAACAATTATCAAGAAAATTGATACCCTTATCGACGGCGGTTCGAATGATGCGAATGCTCTCCGCTTCGTCTTTTTGGGCGCCAATATGGTAACCGCCCAGGCCCACAAGTGACACCTTCTCGCCACTGCGTCCCAGCGTGCGGTAAGGCATCTCGCTTGCCCCAGCGGCGGGCGGCGGAGCTGACACCGCTTGCTCCAGCAGTGGAACGCCTACAGTTGTTGCGGCAATTCCCAGCGTCGCTTTGCCCAAAAACTCCCGACGATTAGGCTTGTGCGGATTCATAGCACCACCTCCATGCTTTGCTCCGTCCAATGTAGCACGGGCGTCTCGCCCGTGAGCTTTGGGTCCTCCCTTGACCCATCCACGGGCGAGACGCCCGTGCCACCCAGGGCCTCTACGAAGAGCGGCGAAGGGTTTTTCGGCAACCTATTCGATTTTAAAGAACCCTGCCCTTGAGCAAAAGCACCGAATCGCTATATCATGAAGCTTCCCGCAAAACACCTGCTCCACGCATGAACAATGCGCGGAGGCTCAGGGCGCAGCAGGACTTGAAAATTCTCGGTCATAGCCCGGATTTCTGACCACGTCTGGACGCTCTTAGTGGGCTGCCGGAAGGGCGGGGCTTCAGCCCCGCCGGAATCGCGGCTCCCGCCCTCTGTTGGTCCCGTGCCCCGCGCTGTCCGTCGGCTGACGGACTGCGCGGGGCACGGGACACAGGAATAATCAGGAAGGCCTTGTAACGGCGGGGCTGAAGCCCCGCCCTTCCAGACCCTTGGTGAGAAATGCGGGATAGCTGGTCCTGCTTCAAGGCTCCCCATGCTCGTGCGTACCGAGAAGAAGGCGCCCGCCGAGGCGGGACTCTGGAAAGCCTGCCTAAATTACCTCAGATTCTGATGTCGGCGCCCGTCTAAGATTTGTGTCCTGAATCCTGAATCCTGACTCCTGAACCCTGGTCGAGCCCCTGACACCTGCTCTACTGAAGTTGGAGGCTTTGCAGCATGGCGTCGAAGGTCGGCTTGTAGGCGTCAAATAACGACTCGGGGGCAATAAAGATGAGCGAAAACAGGGAGTCACTCTGGCGCGTTGTGACCAGCAGGTCTCGCTCTTTCTGACCTTGAAGCGGCGAGTCGGTTTCAAGCAAGGTAAAAAGGGCCGCACGCCCCTCGAGTTTCATGCCACCTTGCTTTATCACCCGCAGGTTGGGGTTCGACAGGCGCATCGTATCCAGCAATTCCTGCGTAGCATCCACCAATCCCCAATTACCCTGCCGGGAACTTTGGGGTTGGAATCGACTAATAGAAGTGCCATAAGCCTGGGCCGAACCGGATTCTGCGACCTCCACGATTCCCCCGGGCGGGATGAGAGCGACGGCATCTTCGTTCTGCTGCATCTGCCAGTTGTCAGGGTAATCAATTGAAAATCCCTTGCCCTCAAACTTGATTAACCGGCTCGAAGGCGCAGGAGGAGGACCAGAGGAACCGGCGGAAGCGGGTGGCGCAGGTGTTGCCCCGGGTGGGGCCGGGAGACTCAGGAGGCGCTCTTTCGTGGCCTTAAATTCCGGGCTGTCGGTCTTCCATTCCTTGGCAGGCCCGAGCAGCGGGATTTCGCTGTCCACGGCCTTGATGCGGTTTTCGGGAACAGGATGATCGGCGAAGAACTGAATCGTTTTCTGCGGGTACTTCTTCGCGACGATCTCAAAGAACTGGGCCATAGCGTGAGGATCGTAACCTGCCTGGTAGAGGATGTAAGCCCCCACTTCGTCCGCCTGTGATTCGGCGCTGCGTGAGTTCTTCAGCAGAATCGAGTTCAAGCCTAAGCTCAGGCCCATCTCCGTCAACTGGGCAGTTAAACTCCCCGTCTGGCCAAGAATTCCTTCCAGGATCACCAGCGGTACCTGGGCCAGCAACGCCTGTGAGACCTCATGCGTCCCGTGGCGCATCACCACGTGCCCGCTCTCGTGTGCCATCACCCCCGCAATCTGCGCCTCATTCTCGGCCGCCACGATGGCGCCGCGGTTCACGTAAATGTACCCGCCCGGCAAGGCAAAGGCATTGATGTCAGAACTGTTTATGACTTTGAATGTCCAGGCGTATTCTGAATTGTTATTGGGCGCCAATGAAGCCAGCCGCCGTCCCAGATCGTTGATATAGCGTAGCACCTGCGGGTCCGTTACGAGGGGAAGCTCCTTATCAATCTGCTCAGCATTCTCCTTCCCCAACTGGACGTCCTGCTGCATCTTAAAAAGGTTGAAGCCCGGCTTGGACTTCAGGCTCTCGACACCCCAAGCCATGCCCGGCGCCAGGAAAAGAAGCGCCAAGATCATTGACGCCCCGAGTCTCTTGCCTGACCGTCGCCACTTGCCGCCGTTCATTTCTTTCCTTTCAATTAGTCCGTTCCGTATGCGCTGGATTTGCCACCTCTTTTATCCCCGCAATCCTAATTCTACATGAGTTAATTGCAGCGCACACAGAATTGCCGTCGGCGCTGCACACGTAGATAAACCATTACCTTTCCTCACCGTTCATCGGAAAAGCGTAATGCAACTCGCGGAAACTGGAAACTCGAAATTCGAAAATAGAAACTCGAAACTGGAAACTAGTCTTCGAGGCTCAGGAACACGCGGGCGGGTATCGCAGGCCATTATTTCAGAGATCGTCCGCCGTGATTTCGAATATGGTGGACGAAAAGCAGGTCAGGGAGAATCTGCTGGTGGCGCGAGCGTAGGAGCGCTTGCCTCCCCTGGATGGGGTTCCGGGTCTTGCGGCGGACTGCAGCGCCGCCGCTATTTCCCAAGGTACTTCTCCGGTTCCCGATCGAACTTCGCCTTGCAGCCCTTGGCGCAGAAATAAATCGTCTGCCCTTTATGTTCGCTGGTGGCAGCAGCCTTCTCGGAATCAATCGTCATCTTGCATACCGGGTCGACAACCTTCATGACTTCACCTCGAGGTTTGGGATCCTCACACGGAGGGCGGGGCGCCGCCGAGTTCCAAGTTGATTTCGCCGACACCGCCTTCGACTTTCACCTCAACCGTGATAGGCGACTTTCCGTAGGCCTCGTTGACATAGGCGTCACCCTCTTTTATCAGGCCGCGGACGTTGATGGCGCCGATGCCGCCGTGTGCGGTGGCACGCACGCCAACGTCGCTGGGAAGCCGGACGGTAGCTCTGCCTACCCCACCATCGATGTTGGCGGTGAGGTTATTCTTCCAATCGCCGGTCAAATCCACGATGGTTTCCCCCGCCCCAAGGTCGACATCCAGCCTGCTGAGTGAGAGGCCTCCCAGAGTGAGCCTGGCGCGGCCTGCACCCTGGTCCACTTTCAGTTCTAAGGGCACCTTATTGCTGAGGTGCAAATCCCAATTGTTGTGACCACTTCCGCGACCGTGAACTGAGCCTCGGTGCCGGACCGTGAGCTGGCCCACACCTCCGCTCACGTTGTATTCCACCTCAGGTCTTGATGAAGGGCTGCCGTATGAGAAGTCAGCCTCGAGCAGCTCCTTTGCGCCGGAGCCGACGCTCAACTCACCTGCGGACATGTCGATCTCGACTCGGGCCGACTTGGCATCACCCAGCTTGACTGTCTGCGATTCCGTTCGCGGTGGGCCGGCATCCCAATCCTCCGTATTGCAGCCGGCGATCACCAATAGCGGGAGAACCAAGAGCAAAAGGGAAAGCCGTGCCATGGGTTTTTCCATCTTACCTCCAGTGCGGCGTGTACATCATAGGCCGTGACCAGGTTTCAGTCAACGCAGAGCGGGGTGCCAGCGCAGTGCCCCGCATACGCTCCAAGAAAGAATTACGAAGCATGAGTGGGGGATGTTCCGTGCGAAATTCGGTGGGCCATGGTGAGTCCTACACCCCCATCACCAGCCGAGGCAGGCCCTGCCTCGGCTGGCCTTAGCAAGGGGTTCTCCTACGAGCGGACCAATTCGTAAACCGTGATTTCGGGGGGGGCGTCGAATCGGATAGGGACACCGATGGTTCCGATGCCCCGATTGACGTAGAGCTGGCCGCCTGGTTTCTCAAACCATCCTCTGACGTAGGGAGTAATGAGGCGGCTGGGGGAGAGGTCTGGATGGACAAACTCGAGCGTCACCTGACCACCGTGGGTGTGTCCGGCAAGGCTGAGGTCAATCCCCAGCTCGGCCGCGCGGTCGAAAGTGTTGGGGTTGTGGCTGAGCAGAATGTTAGCCGTGCCGGGCGCCATCAGGCGGTCCACACCCTGAAGGTACTCTCGCACCAAACGCTGGCCCCGTGGTCCCATTGGGGAGCGCGTCTGGTAGTCCACTCCGAGCAAGTTGATGACATCACCCCCGGACCTTATGAGAGCCCGCTCGCCCCGCAGGATGCGAATGCCTCGGTGTGCGAAAAGGCAAGTGACGGAATCCTCCACCTTCGCCCACATTTCGTGATTGCCGAGGCAGCCGTAAACCCCGAAGGGGGCCTTGATCCCCGCCAGCGCTTCAACCACAGCGGATTGAGTGGAGGAGTCCCAGGTGACAAAGTCACCCGTGAGCGCGAGCAGTTCTGGCTTGAGCCCGTTGGCGATGCCGACGTAGCGTCGAATCTCTTCGGCGGTCATGAACGGACCGATGTGGATATCCGAAAGCTGGGCGATCCGGAAACCCTCGAAGACACTGGGGAGCCGAGGTATCTTGATTCGCCGATGAGAGACTTCGAGGTTGAGACGCTCATAGAACATCCCGTAAGCGCCCGCAACGAACGGGGCCGTGGTCATCGCCAGGGCCGTTTTCTCAAGGAAACGACGACGCGCAAGTGACACAGGGCTTGGCAGCGGGATGGCGCGGCCGGCTTGGACGACCCTCTGGTAAACCCAACGGGCGGCGCTGGCAATCCGGTCCGCCAGCCCCAAAGGGATCGCGATAAGAAAACCCGCTAGGGAGCAAATAATCCACCAACCGAACGGCGCTTGGAGCAGAGCGGCGCGTAAAGTGAGATGTGTGGCTTCGGCGCTTCGCAGGCCACCAAGGAAGTTATAGGCGAACAACAGAAGATAACACACCAAGCCCGCGATGCTAACGCGACGGCGCCAGGCGGCGCTCGGGATTAGGGATGTTCCCCACTTTCGCATTTGCCGAACCCAGAAAATCTGGCTGGCAATCAAAATCAACACGACGGCGCTACCGACTAGAAACCTCTGCAACATATGGAATCAGCCCTGGAAACCTCCACCCTTAGTATACAATGCTTTCCACTTCGCATCTTGATGTTGGCGTGCGGCGGAAGCCGCATCTCCTGTGCGAGCGGTAGTGTCGTAATATGCGCCGTAGGGCCGGGGCTTGCTCCGGCCTAGGCCGTCCCGCCATGGCGGGAGGCGGGCCTACATTGTAATTGGGACGCCACCCGTGCGAGCGCCCCCGTGCGTGCCCCCATTGACTTTCGACCGCGGCAGAGCTACTCTAAGGATTGGATTCAATCATCCTTACTACCACCGAGGACACTTATGCCGTTTCAGATAGGGGATAAGGTCGTCTATCCCAACCAGGGTGTGGGTATCGTCGAACAGATTTCCACGCGAAACTTAACTGGTCAGCCCGAAATGTTTTATCTGCTTCGGCTTACCTCGGGCACCATGCGGGTGATCGTTCCTATCAGCAGCGTGGTCAACGTAGGTCTGCGCCGGGTGACCAGGACCAGCGAGATAAGCACCATCGTCGACTACTTGCAGAAGGGCCAGAGCAAGTCTCCGCAGGATTGGAAGGGGCGGTTCAAGGAGAATTCCGAGAAGATGCGGAGCGGGTCGCTTCAACAGGTCGCGGAAGTCTTGAAGACTCTCATCATCCTGAACCAGGCCAAGCCTCTTTCGTTCCGCGAGAAAAAGATGATGGATCGCGCCTGGCAACTCCTGGTTGATGAGATTGCCGTTGCGCGCGGGAGTTCGAAAGAGGCAGTCGAAGGCCAACTCGTCCGAGCCCTCAACAAATCTAATCTGAAGGCGCCTCTCCCGAGCTAAATCTGTCTTTCAACTCACACCGGCCCTGGAAGCCCTTCGGCCCGGCTTACCGGGAGATCAATCCCCCTCGCGGGCGCTAAGCGTTTTCCACAACATTTTGAATGTGCTTAAGAGAGAACCACCATATGTTGTGTTTTTCGGCTTGACAAACCGAACGGGTTGGATTAGATTCCTGCAAGTCGAGTGCGGGGGCTGGTTGCGCTCGGAGAGGGGCGCGGCCAGAGGAGCGAGGCGATCCCGATGCTCATCGGGATCACGACTCACCGCAATTCAGAGACTAACCGCCAGTTCCTACAGGAGGAGGCCAAGATGACAGAGAGGGATGCCGTTTCGATGGCAACAAAAGCCGCGACTCCGACGAAGGAGGGCGCAAGCCAACCGGGCATTAATGTGAAGCGCTTTTTCACCAAGCCCGGCATTCATCCCTTGGATGAGATCGAGTGGGAGTCGCGGACGGCGTCCATTCAGAACGAGAAGGGGCTGGTGATCTTCGAGCAGCGCAATGTGGAAGTGCCGAGCGACTGGTCGCAGACCGCCACCAACATCGTGGCTTCGAAGTACTTCCACGGAAAGCTGGGCACGCCGGAGCGCGAATCGAGTGTGCGGCAGCTGATCAGCCGCGTGGCTGACACCATCGCGCAGTGGGGGGTGGAGGGCAGTTACTTCCGCACCGAGGAGGACGCCAAGAACTTCCACGACGAACTGGTTCACCTCCTGGTTCGTCAAAAAGCTTCATTCAATTCACCCGTATGGTTTAACTGCGGTCTGTGGCACAAGTACCATCGGAATTCGCAAGGCAGCGGCTGGTACTGGGATGCGGCCACGGGCGGCGTCAAGAAGGAGACCGAGGCCTATCGTCACCCGCAGTGCTCTGCCTGCTTTATTAACTCTGTCCAAGATAACCTCGATAGCATCCTGACTCTGGCCAAGACGGAAGGGATGCTCTTCAAATGGGGTTCGGGCACGGGTACGAACCTCTCGCCACTCAGGTCCTCAGTGGAGCCGCTGTCGGGCGGCGGTGTGGCCTCCGGTCCCCTATCGTTTATGAAGGGCTATGACGCGTTTGCAGGGGTCATCAAATCGGGCGGCAAGACGCGCCGCGCAGCCAAGATGGTAATCCTGAATATTGAACACCCGGATATTGTCGAATTCATTGAGTGTAAAGCCAAGGAAGAGCGCAAGGCCTGGACGCTGGTGGACGCCGGTTACGACAGCGCCATCGACGGCGAAGCCTACAGCTCCATCTTTTTCCAGAACGCCAACAACAGCGTGCGGGTGACGGATGAGTTCATGAAGGCGGTGGTGGAGGACAAGGAATGGACCACGCGCCAGATCTCCACGGACGAGCCGGCGAAGACCTACCGCGCGCGCGACCTGATGACGAAGATTGCGGAAGCGGCCTGGCAATGCGGCGACCCGGGGGTGCAGTTCCACACCACCATCAACAAGTGGCACACCTCCAAGGCCACGGCCCCCATCAACGCCTCCAATCCTTGTAGCGAGTACATGTTTTTGGACGACTCCGCCTGCAACCTCTCCTCGCTGAACCTGATGAAGTTCCTCGCGCCTGATGGCAAGTTCGACCCTGAGGCCTTCCGTCAGGCCGTGGACGTGATGATTACCGCGCAGGATATCATCGTGGACAACGCCAGCTATCCCACGGAGAAGATTGCCGTCAATTCTCATGACTTCCGCCCGCTGGGACTGGGTTTCGCCAACCTGGGCGCGCTGCTCATGGCCAGCGGCCTCCCTTATGACTCGGACGCTGGCCGCGACTTCGCCGCTGCTATCACCGCCTTGATGCACGGCGAGGCGTACCTCCAATCCTCCCGCATGGCGGCCGAGCTCGGTCCCTGCGCCGGCTACCCGCTGAACCGCGATCCCTTCCTGGGCGTGATCGCGATGCACCGCCAGGCGCTGGGGAAGATCAACCCTCACAAGGTTCCCGAGAACTTGTTGGAGAGCGCGAAGAAGCTCTGGGACGATTGCCTGGCGAGCGGCATGAAGTACGGTTACCGCAACGCCCAGGTGACGGTGCTGGCGCCCACGGGGACCATCGGCTTCATGATGGATTGCGACACCACCGGCATTGAGCCCGACTTGGCGCTGGTCAAGTACAAGAAGCTGGTGGGCGGCGGGCTGATCAAGATCGTGAACAACGTGGTTCCCACAGCTCTGTTGAAACTCGGCTACACGCCCCCGCAGGCCGCCGACATCGTGAATTACATCGACCAGCACGGCACCATCGAGGGCGCTCCAGGCCTGAAGCCGGAGCACCTGCCGGTTTTCGATTGCTCCCTGAAGCCCGCCAACGGCAAGCGTTCCATCCACTACATGGGGCACGTGCGCATGATGGCGGTCGTGCAGCCGTTCCTCTCCGGCGCTATTTCGAAAACGGTCAACATGCCCGAGGAGTCGACGCCGGAAGAAATCGCCAATGCTTACACCGAGGGTTGGCGCCTGGGCCTGAAGTCCATCGCCATCTATCGTGACGGGTCGAAGCGCTCCCAGCCGCTCAACACCTCGGATGCGAAGCCCCAAGAGCAGGATCCAGGATCCAGTATTCAGGATTCAGGAGACAGAAGGCACGAAGCAGAAGGAGCTCAGGAAAGGACCGCCAGCCCCGAGCCCCCAGCCCCCGGTCCCGCGCTGGTGGCGTCCACGCCCAAGCCCTACCGCCACAAGCTGCCTGACGAACGCCGCGCCATCACCCACAAATTTTCCGTGGGCGCGCATGAGGGTTACCTGACCGTGGGCCTTTACGAGGGCGGCCAGCCGGGCGAGATCTTCATCACCATGGCCAAGGAGGGCTCCACCGTCTCCGGCTTGATGGATTCTTTCGCCACCGCCGTCTCCCTGGCCCTGCAATACGGCGTGCCGCTCAAGGTGCTCTGCGACAAGTTCAGCCACATGCGCTTCGAGCCCAGCGGCTGGACCAATAACCCCAAGATCCACTATGCGAAGTCCATCATGGATTACATCTTCCGCTGGATGGCCTGCAAGTTCCTGCCCAAGGATGCGCAGCCCCAGGAGGATGCCAGCGTCGCTTCGCTGAACGGCACGGAAGTCGAGAAAGCCGCCGGCTTGGCCACGCAGTTCACCCAGGCGGCGGGCGGGATTGCAGGCGCGGAAATGGGCCAGCCGGGACTGGCGGGCGTCGAACACAGTGAGGACGCGCCAAGCTGCTCCGATTGCGGCGCCATCATGGTCCGCAACGGCTCGTGCTACCGCTGCATGAATTGCGGCTCAACCAGCGGCTGCTCGTAAACTTGAGGTGCCGGTGCCGAATCCCCGAAGGGGATACATAGAGTAGCCGGGGGCAACGCCCCCGGAAAGCAGGCACCCACGGTCGGCCTGACCCTGAAAGGGTCACATCGGGAGAAGAGAAGGGCATGGCGCAGACGTGGCGCGTGTTGCGATGCCTGCGAATCCCCGAAGGGGATTCATAAAGTAGCCGGGGGCAACGCCCCCGGAAAGCAGGCACCCCGGTTGGCTTGACCCTGAAAGGGTCACATCGGGAGAAGGGAAGGACATGGCGCAGACGCTGGTATGCTTGAGCGTGCATGTTGTCTTCTCGACGAAGGACCGGCGCCCGATGATTACCCCAGAAGTGGAACCCGAACTCTACGCCTACATGGCCGGAACGGCGAAGAACCTTGACTCACTCTGTCTTGCCGCCGGAGGAACCACCAATCATGTTCACCTGTTGATCTCGCAGTCGAAGAACATGGCTCTGAGCCGCCTGATGGAAGAGATTAAGAAGAGTTCCTCGAAGTGGATCAAGACCAAGGGGACGGCCCTGCGGACGTTCGGCTGGCAAGACGGGTATGGTGCCTTCACCATCGGGCAGTCACAGGTGGAAGCCTTGCAGCGCTACATTGCCGGCCAGAAGGAAAGGCACAAGAAGCTGACCTTCGAGCAAGAGCTCGTCACGCTGCTGAACAAATACCGGGTTCAATATGACGAGCGCTACTTGTGGTCCTGAGGTCTCATGCGACCCTTTCAGGGTCGGGGGTGGTTGGACCCGTTTTCCGGGGGCGTTGCCCCCGGCTACTATATTGTGCCCCTGCGGGGCGATAGCAATGCGATGAATGCCGTGACCCAGGCTTGGCTTCGAAAATCCAAGGACAATCTCGAATCGGCAGACATTCTGCGCGTCCACGGCACGCCAAGCGGCACCTTAGATCGCGCGTACTTCGCCATGTTTGATGCGGCGAAGGCCATGGGCGCCGCCGAAGGCAAGGACTACCCACCCTGCTCGAAGTGGCTCGATACCTTCGGCAAAGTCTTTGTAGAGACGGGGCGGATTGAGCCGGGCCTTTTCGATGACCTTCGCGAGGCTTACCGGCTGCGTAAGTTGGACGTTTACGGTACAAGAGAGGAAGACCGTATTCCACGCGATGCAGCCGAGTCCGTGTTCTTGAAGGCTGCACACTTCGTCGCCATGGCCGAGAATTACCTGAAGGCAGCAGGAGGTGAGCTTGAGGCTGGTCAAAGCAAGTGAATCGTCTTACCTTGACGTCCATGCGGCTCTGCACGCGATTTGCTCGACGGGCAAAGGCCGCTGCTGGCATTGCGACCGAAAGCTACCTGCTGCGGAAGAAGCCATCGACGTAGGGTGGCATGTGCAGCGAATGGAAGGCGAGCGCGTGGCCAGCATCATCCTGGTTTGCCCGAAGTGTCGGCGCAAGCGCCCGGAGCTGGGCAAAAGAGAGTTCCTGCCTAACCTCCTTCCCCGCGTCTGCGACCCCGCCCCCTGATCCCTGCCAGTACTTTCCGCCCCCCGGCGCATGGTGCGTCAGCGTCGGAGGCTGTGAAATAATTGAGAAAGGTCATATGTCTCTGACGATTATTCAACAACTTACGCTGTGCAAAGCCGGCCCTCACGGAATTATTTTAGAGCTTCTCTCGCCCGTGCTAGCCCCTGAGACCTGACCCCCGGCGCCTGAAACCTGCTCTTCGGACTCCTGCTACGGCCGAGGGCATCACGCACGGCGGAAAGCGCCAACTCTGGCGTTGCTGGACAAGGCGGAGTTGACAGATGTTCGCAATAATGCGAACATAAGAAGGAGGCGACATGCCGGCCCTTGAGGTTATCTTTTACCAGGAAGCGGAGGGCAAAACGCCAGCTTTGATTGCATGGTTGGATGGCCTTCCGCAAGAGGCTCGGCTAAAGTGCCTCGCGCGCGTCAAACGTCTGGAGGATTTGGGACACGACCTTCGACGCCCAGAGGCGGACTTCCTTCGAGATGGCGTCTACGAGTTGAGGGCGAGCTACCAGGGAACTCATTACCGCATGCTCTATTTCTTCCACGGAAGAACGGCGGTAGTTTTGACTCACGGCATCTTGAAGGAACGTGAGGTGCCCGCGCGGGAGATCGAGAAGGCCATCGGGGCCAAATCGGCATTTGAACTCGATCCGACCGCCCACACGTTTAAGCCAGGGAGGTAATATGGCCGACCAGCGGCGATTCAAGTCTAAAGTTTTGCAGTATACATATGATCGCTACATCGGCGACGACCGAGAGCTGGCTGCTGCTTTTGAGGAAGAGCTCTTCGCGGCTGACGTCGCAAGCCAAATCTACAAGCTGCGGACTCGGGCTGGTCTCAGCCAGCGCCAACTTGCAGCCAAAGTGGGAACGACAGCTTCCGTCGTTTGCCGGCTGGAGGACGCCGACTACGAGGGGCACTCCCTTTCTATGTTGCGGCGAATTGCAGCGGCGACAGGCAGGCGGGTCAAGATCGTCTTCGTTCCGGCCGGACGCCGCCGAGCGGCAGCCTGACGCACCACACCTCTTGGCTTGCCGTCCCTCTGCCCACATCAAGGCATCACACCGTCATGTCCGACACTTGGTTCACTGCCGACTTTCATTTTGGTCACCAAAAGATCACTCGCACCTGCGACCGTCGGCTCGGGGAGGGCGTCGAACAGGTGTCGGGTGTCAGCGGGTAGATACAAGCGCAGAGTTTGTGCAGTCCAAACTCTGCGGCTCTTATTCTGATGAACGTCGACTCGTTGGTTACATGTGAGCTCGATGCTGTTCGGCGAATCTTGTTCTCGTTGAACCTCACGCGTCATGGTCGGGCCTGGCCCGCGAGGAGTAAAAAGCCGCAGAGTTTCTGAGAAGCGAAACTCTGCGGTACCTGCTGCCTACCTGCCGGATGCAGGCCCCCAGTCGTTCAGATTCCTGGAACCCCCGTTTACCTCTCAACGTATCAAGCGTCAGGGCGTCCACATGCTGTTCACGCCCATGAGGGCGGTTCCGCCTGGAAGCACGTCCAGCGCGGCCGGGGGGGGTAAGTTTATGGGATCCTTGACGATTCAACTCAGGCAGGTTCTAAGGAGGCTTGGGCGTACGCCCTTTTTCACGGCAGTCACGCTGCTCACGCTTGCCGTGGGTATGGGTGGGAACACGGCGATTTTCAGTGTGCTCGAAGGCGTATTGCTGAAACCCCTGCCCTTTCCTCACTCGGAGGAGCTGGCTGCCGTCCGGCTCACGGCTCCCGGCGTCAACGTCAGGAATCTGCATCTATCCCCATCAAACTACTTCATCTTTCGCGAGCAGAGCCGCACTTTTCAGGACCTTGGTATCTATACAGGCTACTCGGTGAACATCACTGGCCTCGGGGAGCCGGAGCACGTGCCGGCCCTCGCGGTGACCGATGGCCTACTTCCCATTCTGGGGATATCACCTGTGCTCGGCCGCTCGTTCACGCAGGCGGACAATTCCCCCGGCGGCGGGGACAAGGTAATGCTGACTTACGCGTACTGGCAACGCAAATTCGGCGGCGACCGCTCAGTGATTGGGAAGACGATGACCGTGGATGGAAAATTGCAACAAATTATCGCGGTGCTGCCGCAAGAATTCCGCTTCCACGATCAACGCGACCTTGCCCTGATCGAGCCCTTGACGCTTGACCGCGCCAAAACCTTTTTAGGGGAATTCAACTATGATGCCATCGCCAGGCTCAAACCAGGAGTCACTTTGGCCCAGGCCAACGCTGACGTGGCCCGGATGATCCCCATCGAAGAGAGAAGTTTTCCGCCGCCGCCGGGCTTCAGCCTCAAGATGTTTGAAGACGCGCGAATCGGGCCGAACCTTCGGACGCTGAAGCAAGACGTGGTGGGCGACGTGGGCAAGGTCCTGTGGGTTCTGATGGGTGGCCTCGGATTGGTGTTGCTCATCGCCTGCGCCAATGTGGCCAACTTGCTTCTGGTCCGTACGGAAGGACGCGAGCAGGAACTTTCCATCCGCGCCGCGTTAGGCGCAAGCCGGGTCCGCCTGGCCGCGGAATTGTTTTTTGAGAGTCTCATTCTGGCGCTGCTTGGAAGCGTGCTCAGTCTGGCGCTGGCCTATGGAGCCTTGCGGGGCTTGGTCGCCTTGGCGCCGGCGGGGCTGCCGCGTCTCGATGAAATCGGCGTCGACGGGACTGTCGTGCTGTTCACGCTGGCATTATCACTCGTCGCGAGCCTGCTTTTCGGTTCCATCCCGGTCTGGAAATACGCTGGCGCGCGCCTGGGAACCGGACTGCGCGCGAGCGGACGTTCAATGAGCGAAAGCCGGCAGCGGCATCGGGCGCGCAGCGTGCTGGTGATCGTGCAAGTGGCGCTGGCGCTGGTTCTGCTGATCAGTTCGGGACTCATGATTCGCACTTTCCGAGCTTTGACCGGAGTGGACCCCGGATTCGTCGCGCCTTCGGAACTCCAGACTTTCCGCGTCGACATTCCCGACACACAGGTGAAAGAGCCCGAGCGCGTGGTCCGCATGGAGGAGGAGATTTTGCATGAGATCGAGGCCATTCCGGGCGTCTCCTCAGTCGGCCTCTCCATGAGTATCCCCATGGATGGTAATGAATGGACTGGTCCGGTCTTCGCAAAGGACCGCGCCTACTCTTCAGGTGAGCTCCCGCTCCACCGGTTCAGGTTCGTGGCGCCGGGCTTTTTCAAAACCCTGGGCACGCCGCTCCTCGCCGGCCGGGATCTCACCTGGAGCGATATCTACAATAAGGTTCCGGTGGCCATCGTCTCCGAAAAACTGGCGCGCGAATACTGGCACAATCCTGCCAACGCACTCGGTAAGGAAATTCGCGTAACCACGAAGGACGACTGGCGAGAGGTCGTCGGCGTTGTAGGGAACATCCACGACGATGGCATGGAAAAAGAACCGCCCAGTGCGGTGTATTGGCCCATCCTGGCAGCGCGTTTCGAGACCAACGATATTGAGGTGAGCCGCTACGTGGCCTTCTCCATTCGCAGCCCGCGCGCCGGTTCGGAAAGCTTGATGAACGAGGTGCGGCGGGCCGTGTGGTCAGTGGACCGCAATCTTCCGCTGGCAGATGTCCACACGCTGGACTACCTCTACAGAAAATCCATGGCGCGGACTTCGTTCACACTGGTGATGCTGGCGATCGCTGGGGGAATGGCTCTGTTGCTCGGGGTCGTGGGACTCTACGGCGTGATCGCCTATTCGGTGTCACAGCGTAGGCGGGAGATCGGCATTCGAATGGCGCTCGGCGCCCAGGACCAGGAACTGATGCGAATGTTCGTTTGCCATGCATTGGGACTGGCGGGCATCGGAGTTGCCTGCGGACTAGCCGCCGCGCCCGCGCTGACACGCCTGATGTCGTCCCTGCTGTTCGGGGTAAAGTCCGTCGACCCGGCAACGTACGCCGCGGTGTCGCTCGGGCTCATCGCGACGGCCGCGCTCGCCAGCTACCTCCCTGCTCGCCGCGCCGCGGGTGTGAACCCCGTGGAGTCGCTGCGAGCGGAGTAAGCCTTCGCCTTGTACATGAATTTACGCTCCTGTTGGCTCCTCCCTTTTCCGGCTCTTCGTCAGCCCGAGTATTGTTCGTCGCTGACCTGTTCCATCCAGTCGACCGCTTTGCCGTCGAGCTGTTCCTGAATGGCGATATGGGTCATCGCCGTGGTTGGAGTGGCGCCGTGCCAATGCTTCTCACCGGGCGGAATCCAGACTACGTCACCCGGCCGAATTTCCTCGATCGGGCCTCCCCAGCGCTGTGCTCGGCCACAACCAGCCGTCACAATCAGAGTCTGCCCCAGCGGGTGGGTGTGCCATGCCGTCCGAGCGCTGGGCTCGAAGGTGACACTGGCACCGAAAACACGCGCCGGAGTGGGCGGATTGAATAGCGGATCAACACGCACCATGCCGGTGAAATACTCAGCCGGTCCCTTGCCGGAAGGCTGTGAACCGCTTCGTTTGATTTCCATTGTCTTCAACCTTTACTGATCGTGATTGAACATTAGCGACCGGTCATCTGCTCCAGCTTTTCGGGGTAGCGAGCCCCTTGCACCGTGATCTTGGAGGCGGCGACATCGATGTTTCGCAGATCGTCGGGCGTGAGTTCTACTGAGACCGCCCCGATGTTCTCGTCCAAACGATGCAGCTTCGTGGTGCCTGGAATCGGAACAATCCACGGCTTCTGGGCCAACAGCCACGCGAGCGCGATCTGAGCAGGTGTCGCCTTCTTCCGTTCTGCGATGCTGCCGAGCAAATTAATGAGGGCCTGATTCGCCTTGAGAGCCTCCGGCGTGAAGCGAGGTAGGGTGCTGCGGAAGTCGGAGCTGTCGAACTTCGCATTTTCGTCGATCTTCCCCGTGAGAAAGCCCTTGCCCAAGGGGCTGTACGGGACAAACCCGATTCCGAGTTCCTCAAGGGTCGGTATCACTTCCTTTTCAGGAGTCCTCGTCCACAGCGAGTATTCGCTCTGGAGAGCAGTGATCGGCTGGACGCCGTGAGCGCGACGGATCGTTTGCACGCCCGCTTCGGAAAGCCCGAAGTGCTTCACCTTGCCCTCCTGAATCAGCTCCTTCACCGCTCCCGCCACGTCTTCGATGGGCACGTTCGGGTCAACCCGATGCTGATAGAAGAGATCGATGGCATCGATCTTCAGGCGCTTGAGCGAGGCTTCTGCAACCTGCTTGATGCGTTCCGGCCGGCTGTTGAGACCCTGCCAACCCGGACTTCCGTCGGGATTGAGATTGAAACCGAACTTGGTGGCGATCACCACCTGCCCGCGGGAGGGGGAGAGGGCCTCGCCCAGGAGTTCTTCATTCGTGAACGGGCCATAGACCTCGGCAGTGTCGAAGAACGTGACGCCACGTTCCACGGCCGCCCGGAGAAGAGAGGTCATCTCTTGCTTATCTTTGGGCGGACCGTAAGAAAAGCTCATTCCCATGCAGCCGAGCCCGAGGGCTGAAACTTCCAAGTTACTCTTTCCAAGTTTGCGCTTCTGCATTGTTTCTCCTTTCGTTTCTCATCCCGAGGTTAGAATCAAACGCCGTGGAAGCGGTAGCCTGATCCTTCCGATTTGTTGCCTATTCCTCTCGTTATGTGAAAGAATCATTGGTGTATCCGGAGACCAGCGGTTATCCTAAGGGTAAGAGGAAAGGAGATCATTACAATGAAAAATAGCAGAAAGAGCGCCGCCGCTTCACCCGACCGAGCACGCGAATTGCGGATTGAGTTGGCACGCAAGATTGCCTTTTCTATCGGCTCCGCAGAGAAACGGGTAACGGACATTCCCGGCTTGACGCTCACCCGACGGACCGGCCCGACGGCTCCGGCTTCAGGGACTTACGAGCCCAGCTTAGCCGTGGTCGCCCAAGGGCGAAAGCGGGTAGACCTTGGCCGAACGACTTTCATCTTCGACGAGTCGCGATTCCTGCTGACGTCGCTCGATTTGCCGATCATCGGCCAGGTGATCGAGGCAAGTGAACAGGAGCCCTTTCTCTGCATGATGCTCAAACTCGAAATGTCCGTGGTCAGGGAGCTTCTCAGCCGAGAGGAGATTCCGGTGCCTGAGGTGCCATCTGACAGTCCTGCCATGGCCACCGGCGAGACCACGGCGGAGTTGCTCAGTGCGTGCTGCCGGCTTGTGGAGTTGTTGGACCACCCGCAGGACATTCCCTTTCTCAGTGGCCTAATTCAACGCGAGATCATCTACCGAATCCTTCGCGGTGCGGAGGGAGCACGCCTTCGAGCGATTGCAA
>JBEKIZ010000061.1:0-31697 GCA_050011515.1 Terriglobia bacterium
GCTGATTTTACCCCGACCGGCGGCTGCCTTGGTCCCCCCCCCACCAAGGCAGCCATCTCTCTCCTCCTCCACTCACTCACACACTTCAATCCCACAGGGGGGATACGATGTACCAGGGCTATGCCACCTCCAAACTCGCCTTGACTAAACTCGACGCAAGCAAGTAGTATGTGGCCCCAGCCCGAGGGAGGTGAAGCTTGCCGAAAGACGCACGCCAAGAAGCTCTCTGGAAGAGTTTAGACACTTTCCGGATCGAAATACCGTCCTGGGGATTTGCCAACACTGGAACCCGTTTTGGCAAATTCATCCAGCTTGGCGCGGCAACCTCCACTCAAGAAAAGTTTAGCGATGCCGGACAAGTTCATCACTTTACGGGCATCTGTCCGACGGTGGCCGTGCACGTCCTCTGGGACTTCCCGGAAGGCCTCAAGAGCACGCATGAAGTGAAGGCGTACGCCGCCAAATACGGTGTCGGAGTTGGGGCCATCAACCCCAATGTCTTTCAGGACCAGGTTTACAAGTACGGGTCTCTGGCCAACCCCGACCCCGAAGTCCGCCAAGCCGCCTTGCAGCATATCCTGGAGTGCGTAGAAATCGGGAAACAGACAGGGAGCCGGGACATCTCTCTTTGGTTTGCGGATGGATCGAGTTACCCCGGCACCGCCAACATTCGCCAGCGGAAGCAGTGGTTTGAGGAGGGTTTGGGGAAAAGTCACTCCCAGCTCTCACCCACCCAGCGATTGTTGGTGGAATACAAACCCTTCGAACCAGCCTTTTACCACACTGACATCGCCGACTGGGGCATGGCTCTCCTGTTGGCCCGCGCTGCCGGTCCGCGCGCTAAGGTCCTCGTGGATACGGGCCACCACTATCAAGCGCAGAATATCGAGCAAATCGTGACCTGGCTCCTCAGCGAAGACATGCTGGGAGGTTTCCACTTTAACGACCGCCGTTACGCCGACGATGATTTGACGCTGGGTTCGATCGATCCCTATCAGGTCTTCCGCATCTTCCACGAAATCCTCTATTTTGAGTGGGAGGCTGGCCGGCGCGCGGACATTGCCTACATGATCGACCAGAGCCACAACTTGAAGGGCAAAATCGAGGAAATGATCCAGACCGCAGTGACAGCCCAAGAGTTGTATGCCAAGGCGACACTCGTGGACCACGGGCGTCTGGCTCGCCATCAGCAGAAATGTGAGCTCGTGGACGCCGAGGAGTGCCTCAAGGCGGCCTTCGCTACCGATGTGCGACCTTTAATCCGGGAGTGGAGACGCTCGAAGGGTCTGCCGGAAGACCCCCTGGCGGCTTTTCGCGAGTCCGGATATATGCAGCGGATCAACCGCGAGCGAGCCGAAAAGAACCAATCCGCCGGAGGAAGCTACGCCTAGTATTACAGCGCGGCTGTTGGCCGAAACCAAAACGAGACTCTCCGTGTCCTCCGTGCCTCTCAAGCTTTAACACAGAGCACACGGAGCCCCACACTGGACGGTGCAGGGCGGAGCATCTCAGTGATCCCGCGCCTGCGGGACTCTTCTGGACACGGAGGACACGGAGGCGCTAACGACCGCAACTGCCTGCTTCGATATCCTTCAGCAGGTCCTGGACATGGGGCTTAAGGGGGGAATGGCGGGAATGAAGAACGGCACTTATATTGCCGCAACTGATCTGGGAGCGGAAAGCGGTCGTGTAGTCCTTTGCCGCTGGACCGGGGCGGAAGGAATCCTGGAGGAGGTCCACCGTTTTCCCAACGGCGCACGCGAGGAGGCGGGTCACTTGGTGTGGGACCTGGACCGTCTATGGCAGGAGGTCCTCAAAGGACTGCGCCATGCCGCATCCAAAGCTGGGGGCCGCATCGCCAGCGTGGGAGTCGATGGCTGGGGTGTGGACTACGTGCTGCTCGACCGCACTGGAAACCGCATCGGTCGTTCTTACTGCTACCGGGACGCCAGAAACCTCCCCCAAATGGAGCGTGCTTTCACCCTCCTTCCCCCAAAACGCATGTACGAAATCACGGGGATTCAGTTTCTTCCTTTCAACACCGTTTTCCAGTTGATGGCGCACGCCGCCGAATTCCCTTCGGAATGGGATCGTGCCGCAAAGTGGCTCACCCTGCCGGAGTATTTCCTTTTCCGGCTCTCGGGAGTCGCCATGGCCGAGTATACGGAAGCCAGTACTACACAACTCCTCGATGTCTATAAGCGGTCCTGGTCGGAGGAACTGGCCTGCGCCCTGAATCTCAATCTGGAAAAATTCCCTCCCATCGCGCCACCGGGGACGCCCCTCGGAAAAATACGGAAAGAGCTCGCCACGGACCTTGGTCTTTCCAATGTGCAAGTCATCGCACCTGCCTGCCACGACACCGGTGCGGCCGTGGCGGGCATTCCTTTCCCACATGACAAACTGGCTTTCATCAGCTCCGGGACTTGGTCCCTGGTGGGTATGGTTCTTTTGAATCCCGTGGTCACAGGACCGTCCTTTGAGCAGAACTTCACCAACGAAGGTGGCGTGGCAGGGAGCATCCGGTTCCTGAGCAATGTCATCGGGTTGTGGCTGCTCCAGGAGTGCCTGCGCGAGTGGAATGCGCAAGGGCTTCAGTTGACCGCTGCCGACCTGGCGCAACAATGTATGGACACTCCCGCTGACGGGACTTCCTTTGAGGCGGATGAGAAAGCCTTCCTTGCCCCGGGCAACATGATTTCCCGTATCAATGCCGTTCTCGCAGCGCAAGGGTTTGAGGAAGAGACCCGGCCCAAGGAACTTGCCGCCATCATCTTCCGCAGCTTGGCGCGACGGTACGCCAAAGTTATCAGGGAGCTCCAGAAGATTGCCGACACGCCCATCGAACGCATATGCATTGTCGGCGGGGGTGTCAAAAATGAAACCCTCAACCGCCTCACCAGTGAGTTGACGGGCCGTGAAGTCCTGCGCGGACCGAGCGAATCCACGACGATCGGGAACATTGCCATGCAGATCGCGGCGCTCGAGAAGACTAAATCGCTTGACCAGATCCAATCCATCAGCGCTCGACTCAAATTTCCGGCGCCCGGTTAGCCAGCCACCAGCCCCCCTATTCTCCAGGTCTGAGGCTATTGCTGGGCATTGTTGAATTCCCATTGGCATGTCACGGAACATTCGTCGCCTGTAATTCGTTTGATTAGAGTGGACCAGAATTCGTCCGCGGAAGAACTGAACAGGGCACCCACTGTCTTTGCTTAACGTGAGGTGTTTTTTTGGACCGGCTCGGCGTTGAGGCGACGCGGGGTCAGGCAGACTTGGCGAAGGAGAGTCGTGAGTAGCGTGGCCGAGGCATTGGCGTTGGGATTCGGGTCGGGTCCCATCTGCGTTGCCTACTGCGGACCGGTGCTGCTGCCGTGGCTGGGGGCCGAGCCGCGCGATCTGGGCACGACGGGCCGGTTGCTGGCCATCTTCTTGGGCGGTCGCCTGGCAGGCTACCTGTCGTTCGCCGTTGTGGTATGGGCGGCTGGTATGACAATTCCACTCGACCTGCGTACCCGCGCGCTGGTCTTCGGGCTGGCCAACTTCGGGTTGGCGGCCCTGTTGGGTTTCTCGGCGTGCGTTCCTCGCCGCCGTTGCGCAAAGACGCCGGACGAACGCCCCACGCGCCTCTATCAGATCGGCGCCGCGGATCGCTTCCGGCCGCCCGCCGCCGTCACGCTTGGCTTCCTCACAGGGCTCAATCTGTGCCCGCCGTTCGTTGCCGCCGGCGTCCGCGCCGCAGCGACTCACAGCCTGCCCGGCGCGCTCGCATTCTTCGCGCTCTTTTTCGCCGGGACAGCCGTCTGGTTCCTCCCCTCGCTCGCTATCAGCCCGCTGCGTCGCTTCAGTGCCCTTCCGGTCGTGGCCCGCATGACCATGGCCGCTCTCTCGATCTATTACGCCTACCTGGGAGTCGTGAGCGTGGCCTCCTGGCGGCTGGCTCCAGGCCAAGCCGGGAATCTTGTCATTTCTATCACTGGGATGGTGACCCATGCCTGACCGAGCTCGTTCGATCGCGCTCGCTCCTCCGCGCGGAATCGGGCGCTCGCTTCTTCTGAGTGTGCCCATGGCCCTGTTCACGCTGCTGCTGTTCACGCCTGTCCTCCGCCAGCCGGGCCGGCCCGCCAAGCTGGCTGCGCTCATCGCCTGGGCCTTCATGATCGCGTTGTTCTTTCTGATGATGCGCACCCGCGAGACCTATCGCTGGCGCCGGATATTCTTCGTCACCTTGGGATTCCTGTTTCCGGTGGGCTTTATCTGGGATCTCATCGCCCTGCGCTCGTCGATGAGCATCCCTATGGAAAGGATGATCTCCGGCGACACGCCTTTCTGCTTCATGGTGCTCCCCATGACGCTGATCCCAGCCGCGCTGACGAAAACCATCATCTTCCCGGGCTCGATCCTGCCCACGCCCTCCAACCCCCACAGCATCGCCATGATGGTGGCGCTGTGGCTGCTTGCCACAATCATTCTCGGCAAGGCGTGGTGTAGCTACGGTTGCTTCTTCGGCGGGCTGGACGAGGGCTTCTCCTCGATCGCCAAGAAGGCGCGCCTGCGCAAGATCAACCCACGGTGGCGCCTCGCGCCTTGGGCGATTCTTGTTGCCATCGTGCTGCTCTCTGCGGCCACCTACGAGCCCACGTACTGCATGTGGCTCTGCCCGTTCAAGGCGGTCACCGAGTTTCCCCAGGTGCGCTCCACCCAAACGGCGCTCCAGTTCGGGATCTTCATCGCGCTTTTTCTGGGCCTGGTTGTCGTGCTGCCCTTCCTCACCAAACGGCGCACGCAGTGCGCCTTCTTCTGCCCGTTCGGCGCCTTCCAGTCGATCTTCAGCAGGACCAGCATCTTTGACATCCGGATCGATAAAGAGAAGTGCGGCGCCGGTTGCCTGTTGTGCCAAAACAACTGCCCCACGCTCGCCATCGACCAGGACGCGATTCGTGCCGGCAAAACCCTCTCCTCTTGCATGCGGTGCGGCGCCTGCGTCGACGTCTGCCGCAAGGACGCTGCGGTGTGGCATATCAAGGGCACGCCGGTGGGCGTCAAGCCGGAGCGCGCGCGGCTGCTCTATCTTTACGCGGCGTGGACCTTTGCCAGCATGTTCGGCGGCAGTATCATCGCCAACTCGCTGCAAAAGCTGATTGGGCTGGTCATGTGAGGCTAGTGGGCTCGTGTCATTCCGAGCGAAGCGAGGAATCCCGCCCTGTTTTGTCGAGGAAAGAATCAGGGCGAGATTCCTCGCTTCGCTCGGAATGACAGCATGGAGGAGTTTTCCCGCGGCAACTTCCACCACTGGGGACTCGCGGAAGGAGAACGTTATGACAAAGCGCTTGCCGGCAATACTCGGTTATGCGGTCGCGGTGCTCACCATCGCCGTGGCGGTGGTGGGGCCGCTGTTCTGGTTCGGCGTATTCAGCCGCGCTGCGGCGAAGACCTCGCTAAGAATTGACCCGGAATACACGGGCGGCGAACCGGCCCGCATAATCGCCCGCGACGGTTACCAGATTGTCGTCTACAAACCTGTCCTGAAACGCGCCCCGCTCTCGCCCACCGCGTCGTTTGTGCAAATCGTGTGGAAACCCGTCTCGGCGCTGCCGGCCGCGATCTCCGAGCCTATCGACCTGGATGGCGACGGCCGGCCGGATTGCGTGGTTTCCTTCCAGGCCTCGCGCGATCCGCACGCGAAACTGCGCGTCACCGTGAAGCCTTTGACCGCCCTCGTCCAACCGATGAATGAGGTTGGCAAAGATTCGTTTTCCTCGCTAATCGCACGGGTGAACGATGCGATCGTCGTCCGAGTGCCGTTGCGTAACTAACCCCTCACCCGGCCCGCTGCGGCTGGTGAAAGCGCCGGCAGCGGGCCACCCTCTCCTCAGGGAGAGGGCGGCTTTCCTAACCCCAACGCGCACCAGAAATGACAGCCCTCTCCCTGGGGAGAGGGTGCCCGACGGAGGAGGGCGGGTGAGGGGTTTTTCCATTCCATGAAACCAGGAACCTCGTTCAACTCACGAATTCGGGTTGAACGACCACCCAAAATAGCCACGCTACCTTCCCGCAGCCTGGCCAATCGTTGGTCCTTGACCTCAAAACGCTTTTCTAATACGGTTAACGCTTTGCGAGGGTTGAGATGCCCAGAGTTCGAGTCGCGCTCTTTGTAACTTGTTTGGGTGACCAGTTCTTCCCCCAAGTGGGCGAGAGTGTGGTCAACGTGCTTCGGCGGTTAGATGTCGAGGTCACTTTCAATCCTGCGCAAACCTGTTGCGGTCAGCCTGCCTTCAACACGGGTTACCGTGATGAAGCTCGAGCGGTGGCTTCAAAGGTCCTCAACCTTTTTGATGATGCGGACTATGTGGTGTGCCCCTCGGGTTCCTGCACCTCGATGGTGCGAGTGTTTTATCCCGAACTCTTCGCCGCTGACCCTGACCGGCTTCGAAAATGCCATCAACTACGCAACCGCTTCTTTGAGTTCTCGGAATTCCTGGTGAACATTTTGAAGGTCGAGGATGTTGGGGCAAGCTTCCCCCATCGCGTGACGTACCACGATTCCTGTCATCTTCTGCGCGAGTTGGGCGTTGAGGAACAGCCGCGGAAGCTGCTGCGCAAGGTGCGGGGCATCGATTTCGTCGAGATGGAAGGGTACAAGGTGTGCTGCGGCTTCGGGGGAACGTTCGCCGTCAAATTCCCCGAAGTCTCAGTCGCCATGGGCCAGGACAAACTCCAATTTGCCACCCAAACAGACGCCGAGTACCTTGTAGCCAATGACTCGGGATGCCTGATGCACCTTGCAGGGATGATTCACCGCCAGGGATTGCCACTCAAGACGATGCACCTGGCGGAGGTGTTGGCGCAAAAACAGCACAGGCATGCGCCGTAGGCGCTCTGGAGTGCGGCAGCTTGCTGCCGCTTTCCTGCTGCGAGCTTGCTCGCGCCTTACGCGTCCAAGTACCGCGCTCCAGTGCTCGGCCAGCAAGCTGTCCCGCAGAGCGGGAGAAAGCGGCAGCAAGCTGCCGCACTCCAAAAGCATTTGACTCTCGACTTCTCGACTCCCGACTATGGCTGACACAGGCGTTTACAGCAACGAAGTTCACGAGCTCGGTAACAAGACTCTCGCCGATGCGCATCTTCAGGAAGCCTATCGCTCTTCGACCCTCCGCCTTTACACCCACCGCTTGGAAGCGATCGCCGAAGTCCCTGGCTGGGAACGGCTGCGCGAGCGCGCCCAGGAGCTCAAGCGCCAAGTGATGGAGCACTTGGACTTTTACCTCGGGCAGTTTGCCGACAACGTGGAGCGGCGCGGCGGCAAGGTACACTGGGCCGCGACGGCCGAGGAGGCCTGCCGGATAGTTCTGGAAATCGCGCAGCAATGCGGCGCCAGGGAAATCGTGAAGGCGAAATCGATGGTCGCGGAGGAAGTGGAGCTGAACCATGCACTCGAGGCGCGGGGGATTCGCCCCGTCGAGACGGACCTGGGCGAGTTCATTATCCAACTCGCCGGCAACCGGCCCGCGCACATCGTGGCCCCGGCCATCCACATGACAAGGCACGATATTTCGGACCTCTTCGCCACTCACCTTCACTCCGAGCGTACCGCAGTGCCGGAACGACTTACGGCGATTGCACGCCAGGTCCTTCGAGAGAGATTTGCCAGGGCGGGCATGGGCATGAGCGGCGCCAATTTCCTGGTGGCGGAAACCGGTACCGTGGTGTTGGCGGAAAATGAGGGGAACATCCGTTTTTGCACGACGGCGCCGCGGGTACATGTGGCGCTGGTGGGAATCGAGAAGATCATCCCGCGTTTTGCGGACCTCGGCGTTTTCCTGCGCCTGCTGGGGCGTTCGGGCACGGGACAGAAGCTGACCACTTACACCTCCTTCCTCACCGGCCCGCGGCGCCCGGGTGAAGACGGTCCGGACGAGATGCACGTGGTGCTGGTCGACAATGGGCGCGTGGACACCTTGGCGGATCTCAAGATGCGGGAAGCGCTTTATTGCATCCGTTGTGGCGCCTGCCTCAACACCTGCCCGGTTTATCGCAAGATTGGCGGGCATGCCTACGGTTGGGTTTACAGCGGTCCTATCGGGGCGTTAATCACTCCCCAATTTACCAGCATCGGGCAGGCGCGGGAGTTGCCCTTCGCTTCTTCCCTTTGCGGTGCCTGCCGCGAAGTTTGTCCCGTCAAGATCAATATCCCCGATCTCCTGCTTCATTTGCGCAGTAAGGCGCAGAAAGTGGCCCCTGCACCCAGACCGAAAGGTTCGCTCTTGCGCGAGAAGACCATGATGCGCCTGTTTGCCTGGGCCCTGTCGCGACCCTGGGTTTATGCGCTCGGCGGGCGCATGGCGCGCTGGGGCCAGTTCGTACTCGCTCGTTCCGGCTGGATTCGAAAAGTTCCCCTCTACCCTGCGTCCCGCTGGACGGATGGACGGGACCTCCCCGCGCTTGCGCAAAAGTCCTTCCACGACCGCTGGAAAGAAATTTCTTAGCGTCTACACCATGAAGGAGGAGTTAGCATGAACATAAGTAGCATTGTCGGCGCACTCTCAGCGGCGAGGTTCTTTGCTCCTTTGCACCTTGTTTCCAGCCTCCCTGCCCAACACTCCGCAGGTTCTCATTTACGGCCGGGCATATGTCCGCTGGCGCTTGCGGGGGGTCTTCTGCTCGTTCCACTCTTGAGTCTGGCGAGCGGTGTGCCGCGAGCCAAGGAGCGATTCGCGAATCTGGATGGGCACCGCATCTATTACCGCAGCTTCGGCTCCGGCAAAAGCGCCATGATTTTCCTATCCGGCTGGGGCTGCGACACCTCGCTGTGGCGGAATCAGGTGCCGGCGCTAGTGCCTTATAGTCGTGTGCTGCTGGTCGACCTCCCAGGCCACGGGCGCAGCGACAAGCCGGACATCCCTTACACGCTCGACCTGTTTGCGCGAGCGGTTTACGCCGTGCTCGAACACGCGCGGGTGCAGAAGGCCGCTGTTGTGGGTCACAGCATGGGCGGGATGGTGGCGTACGAGTTCGCACGCCGCTGGCCAGAGAAGACCATCGCCCTGATCTGGGTTGATGGCACATTCACTATTCCGGTCGACGTCGACCAGCAGATCACCGGGCTCCGCAAGCGCGCTGAAGATTTCCGCTCGCCGGATTATCAGGAGAAGGTCCGAAAATTTATCGACCAACTCTACGTCCCGCAGACCCCCACGGCGGTGCGCGACGAGGTCACGCGATCCATCCTCGCCACTCCCCAACACGTGCTGGTAGGCTGCCTGGAAGGCCTTGCCGACCGCCGACTCTACGAGCCCCACCCCCCTCTTGACCTTCCGGCATTCGCAATCTTCAGCTCATTCTGGAATCCCGAGCGCTTCATCGATATCTTCAAGAAGAGCCTGCCGCGATTGCAGTACCAGGTGCTGACCGGCGTCGGCCACTACCCCATGCTTGAGAAGCCGGACCTGGTCAACGCGGCGCTTACACGCTTTGTGGCAAGCATTCAGCCTGAGTTGCGCAAGCATTAATGCGCGCACCACCCTCCCCGCCCACCTGACTAGTGCTTAGTTGCATTAATTTCCGATATTATTTGTGACCCTCGGAAGGGCGGGGCTTTAGCCCCGCCGCCGCGGGGCGGAGAGTTGAATGGGCCTTTTAGGCCCTGAAGCCGCGTCGCTTCAGGGGCTAAAGCCCCCAAATCCCGCCTGCGCCCTGCGGCGGGGCTGAAGCCCCGCCCTTCCATCCCCCGACAAATAAGGTCGCTAACTTCTACAACTAAGCACTAGGCGACTTTTGGGTGGATGAGCGAAGTAAACTATTGCCCTAATTAAGGCCGAGGCTACCGGTGAGGTCTGGGAATTGTGGGCCTTACATCTCTCCGAAGTTATAGCCTACCCAGATGGTGCCGCCAATCACCTGGTCCCTGCCAAACTGGTTGGTGAGGCCCGGCACCTCGCGGAAATCAAACTGTGGCCGAATGAAAATGTGTGGCTTTACATAGAACTGAACGCCGGCTCCCACATGCACCTGGAAATGGCTTGAATTGCCTATGGGCAGGGCCTGCGTCGTGCAGACTGCGGTGCCCACGCAAGAAGTCTCTGTTAATGAAAAGCCCGATCGCGTGCCGCCAATTCCGCCTTCCAACCGTAGTTGCAGCCGCTTGTTGTTAATGGGGGCGTAGATCCCGTTGAAAGTGTAGAAGAGCTGCCGGTATTGCAAGGGGCCGTAGTCGTTCTTGGTGGGTTGGAAGCTAAAGTCCCCTCCGATGCCGAAATGCTTATTCAGCATCCCGTCCCCCTCAAAGCCCATGAGGAGCCCGCCCAAACCGGGCGTGACCTCACAAGTGGGAGCTGCGGATGACGGCGTGCAAGAGGAACCCGTCACACTGTCGATGCCGAGGCCAGTCGCCTTATCGTGGACGCTGCCGAAACCAACGGCCACATCGAACGAGCCCTGCGCTTGGAGCAGCGGGACCGAGCCCAGCAGCAGGATCAAGGGAAGAAAGGTGCGGATGTGTTTCACGTTGTGTCCTCCTGTTCATCAACTTGAGCTCATCATCATTCAGACGTAATGCCCTTCGAAGAGACGGACGGCCACGCCGGCCCGAGAGACGTTGGCTGCTTCCAGGGGCGCGGTTGCGTCACAACACTTGTTAAGACGTAATTTGTGCCAGGATAGTTGCCAGGAAAACAGCGCGCCGGCCCAATCAGGTCTCGGCGGATGCCTCGTACGTGACGTCATTTGCCAAGTGTCAGGTGGCACTTGAATAGGAGACTCAGTTGGGGAATGGCACTTAAACTGGAAGACTGGTTGTGCCTGGCATCCGCTTACGAGTACCATTCTCAAGATCCAAAAGCCGTGATCGCGGACCAAGAACCATCCCAACAGGTGCGTTAATGAAACGAAGAGCACCCCCCCGCTCCAGCCTCGTCAGCAAGCGCCGCACTACCCTCTGCGCATGATACGCTACCCGCCCCGGCGTATCCGGCCATGCGGGATCAGCGAGCAGCGGTGGCCGCGCCGATGGTGACGTAGGTCCTCTCGTCGCGTCTTTCTTCACTCGTCTGCGTCATCTGCGCAATCTGCGGATTTGTTTTTGCCCGCTTGTTATAATCCGCAGATTGCGCAGATGACGCAGATTACTATCGACAGCCCATCCGACACCACCCTTCCCACCGGAGCCCATCTCCTATCGGCGGATTGGGGATATGATGCGTCTTGCCTCTTGCCACGCGGCCGGAAATCTGGTAGCCTACTGTAGTTGACGTATGCTGAACGCACCGCCAGACCGCTTCCGGGGGGTTCGAAATCGGCCCCAGGGCGGCGGGAGATTGGCACAAAATGCAAAAAAGATACTAAATAGACGGAACGAAGCTAAGGATCTGGTGAAAACAAAGGGGTTAACGTCTTCGGAGGCTCAAAAACGAACCGAATTCTGAGTGCGAAAAGCGCCAATCAAAGCGAAAAAACGCCCCAGAATCGACGAGTTGTGCGACATTGAGTGAATCGAGAAACTGGAAACTGGAAACTGGAAAATGGAAATTGGAAACTAAGCCTGCCAGTTTCCAGTTTCTAATTTCCAGCTTCTGCTTTCTACGTGCCGTGCATACCAAGATTCGGCGCCGTAAGGGGCAAGACCATGCAGGATATCACTTCTACGCCGCGCACCCAAAAAGCTCCCGATCGTTGCTCGCCGGTGGGATTTCTAGTACACTCCTCGCGCCCAAACGAACAGGTTCTATTTCTAGCAGTGATCCGAGTCGTCTTTCAATCCGCCGATTGGTTTTCGATGCTCTGGACTGAGGTTTCCAGCTTATGAGGCAGACGATCAAGCGCCTGCTCATTTCTTTGCTGATTCTACTCCTGCTCATCATCGTCGGCGGGGGCGGCTGGCTGTACTGGCGCGTCCGCGCGAGCCTTCCCCAACTCGAGGGAGCGATTCAAGTTGCCGGGTTATCAGCGCCAGTTGAGGTCTTACGCGACGCGCACGGCGTTCCTCACCTTCGTGCCCCCTCGCTCCAGGACCTGTTCTTCGCGCAAGGTTACGTGACTGCGCAAGACCGCCTGTGGCAGATGGACTTGAGCCGGCGGTTGGCGGAAGGAGAACTCTCAGAGGTTTTTGGCGAACGGACGCTCCGGCTTGACCTCGAGAACCGAACCTTGGGGTTCCGGCAAGTTTCTCAGCGCACCCTGGCAGAGCTCAGCCCCGAGGCGCGGGCTCCACTCACGGCGTATGCCAACGGGGTCAACGCTTTCATCGCCAGCCACAGGGACCGTCTACCCCTGGAATTCCGCTTGCTCAATTACCAGCCTCGGCCATGGGGCGAGAGCGATTCCCTTGGCGTGGCACTGAATCTGGTCAAGACGCTCAACACAACTTGGCGGACGGATTTGATGCGCGAACGCATCCGGGCAAAGCTTGGCCCTGACCTTTCCGCAGACCTCTTGCCGGACAACTCGCCGCTGGATGAGCCGGTGGCGGAACTGCCCCCTGGAAGCAAGGTGTCACCCAAAAAGAAACCAGTGTATCCACCGCCTACCTGCGGCGACCTCGACCCCAGCGTGCTGCATGAGCCTGTGGCGGGGCTGCCTCCTGGATATGCGGTTATGCCGCAACGGAAACACGCGAATCCACTGCCGGGCCTCGGCGACCTTGACTCTACTCTGGCGGCGCTCCTTTCCTCTGGTGACGAGAGTAATCCAGGATTGGGAAGCAACAACTGGGTGGTTAGCGGCGCTCACACTCAGTCGGGCAAGCCGTTACTGGCTAACGATCCTCATCTCGATCACAGCGTTCCCAGTGTCTGGTACATGATCCACTTGACGGCGCCGGGGCTGAATGTGATTGGGGTTAGCCTGCCTGGCTTGCCGCTGGTGATTATTGGCCACAATGAGAAGATCGCCTGGGGTATGACCAATACAGGTCCGGACGTCCAGGATCTGTACTCGGAAAGCTTCGATTCCGGCGCTCCCAACAGGTACCTCCACAACGGGGCATGGGTTGATGCCGAAGTCCGGGACGAGGTGGTCAAGGTCCGCGGGAAGCGGGATTACCGATTCACTGTGAAGGTAACGCGCCATGGCCCTATCGTTTCTGAAAGTTGTGGCCGGGACCTGGCCTTGCGATGGACGGCGCTCGAACCACACGCCCTCTCGGCTCTGTTCAACGCCGTATCCAAAATCGGTCTGGCGCAGAATTGGGAGCTATTCACGGCCGCCTTGCGCGACTACACGGGACCGATGCAAAACTTTGTGTACGCCGATAGGGATGGAAATATCGGTTACTACGCGGCAGCGTGGGTCCCCATCCGGAAACAGGGCATCGGCGCTGTACCCGCGCCCGGCAGTACGGACGATTACGACTGGACAGGCTACATTCCGTTCGAGGACCTTCCGCATTCCTACAACCCTTCGAGTGGCATCATCGCCACGGCCAATGGCCGCGTGGTGCCTGACGATTACCCCTATTTCATTACCAGCCACTGGGAATCCCCTTTTCGCACGGCGCGCATCTTTCAACTACTGCGTGCCGGCAAGGCGTTCACCATTGACGACATGCTGCGCATTCAGACCGACATTGTCACTCTGGAAGACAGTTGGCTCGCCGGGCAACTTCTTAAAGCAGACTTCCACCATCACCCGCAAGACCCCGAGGCCCAGTACGCCGTCAGCCTCCTGAGGCATTGGGATGGAGAGGCCAGGATGGATTCTGCCGCTACCTTGGTTTGCGAAGTCACCCGCCAAGCCCTGCTCGAACGCATCCTCAAACCCAGACTGGGCGACGACCTCTCGGGCTACCACTGGGGAATGAGTACGACATTCCTCGAGAACGTGTTGGCGAACAACTGGACGCGCTGGCTGCCGCGCGGCGATTCCTCTCTCGAGGAGACCTTGATAAAGAGTCTTGAAGAGGGTGTAAAGCAAATCCCCAGCCGGGTGGGCAGTCGAAGTCACGACGCCTGGAAGTGGGGCAATACCATCCCCCTGACCTTTTACCATCCGCTGGGTCAAGGTTTTCCCCTTTTGGGCAGGCTGCTGGATGTCGGCGCTTTTCCGCAGGCAGGGACTGCCACCACTGTGAAAGCGACAACCAGCCGTCACGGTCCTTCCATGCGCATGGTCGTCGATCTCTCAACCCTCGACCATTCGGTTCAGAACATTACTCTCGGCGAATCCGGCCAAGTGTCCAGCCCTTACTACCAGGACCAGTTCGACGCTTGGTACAACGGCCGTAGCTTTCCCATGTCCTTCAGCGATGCGGCGGTTGAGCAGGCCACCGTCCACAGACTGGTTTTAAGGCCCGACAAGAAATTTGGAGGATGGGGGGCGGGAGGCGTCATCGTCAATCCCTAAGCTTAGGGCAACAGTGAGAGTTCAATGCGCGCCAGGATATCGGAGAAGGTAATCGCTCAGACTCGGGTGCCAACGCACGTAGCGCCGGTCCCGCATGCGGGACCGGCACGTGCCGCCCTAAAGGGCGGCGCTACACTATACTCATCGAAGAGAGTAACCGAGGGTAGGCCCGGATTGCGCCGGGTGGCTCTCCTCATCATCTTCCTGCTGGCCAGTGCGGCTGGCGCGCTGGGGGCGGCGGAAGAAACCGCCTCCCCGGCGTTGCAACTGGAATATCACCTCGTCCTGACGCATCCCAACTTGCACCTTGTGACCGTCGAGATCACAGCCGGCAAGGTCTCGGGCGATTCCCTCGACTTCGTCATGCCTGCCTGGTCGCCAGGCCGTTACGCTATTTACGACTTCGCCAAGAACGTGCAGGAATTCGAGGCCACCGGCGCGCAAGGCCAGGCGCTGGCTTGGACGGACCTCGACAAGCAGACCTGGCACGTGGACGTCCGCCGGGCTGGCGGAATCGTCAAGGCGCGCTACCGCGTTTTCGCCAACGACCTGAACGGTTCCTTTTCGCAGTTTGACAACACGCACGCCAACTTGAATGGCCCTTCCATCTTCATGTATATCGCCGGGCGCAAGTCCGACCCGCTCACGCTCACCGTGGACGCACCGAAGGACTGGCAGTTGATAAGCGGCTTTTCCGAGTCCACAAGCGAGCGGACCTTCCATGCGCCTAATTACGACCGCTTGGTTGACACTCCCATCGAAGCTTCCACCCACATGAAGCTGGCGCAATTCCAGGAGCAGGGGAAGACGATCCGCGTCGCTGTGCACGCTTATGACGAGGATGACACCGACACCTCGAAGCTCCTCGAGGGCCTCAAGAAGATTGTCCATGCGGAAATGGCACTGATGCCTGCCCCGGATTTCGAGCGCTACACTTTTATTTTCCACTTCGCTCCCGACATTTCGATGGGTGACGGGATGGAACATCTGAACTCCACGCAGATCATCGTGCGGGGAAGCCTTAGCAGCAGCCTTGACGAGGCGCTCGAGAACGCTGCGCACGAGTTCTTTCATCTCTGGAACGTCAAACGCCTGAGGCCAGCCGAACTCGGACCCTTTGATTACACGCGCGAAGTCTACACGCCATCCCTCTGGTTTGCCGAAGGGGTGACCACCTATGTCGGTTATCTCAGCCTGTTGCGTTCAGGCCTGTGGACACGGGAGAAGTTCCTCAGCCGCCTGTGCGATGAGATCAGTGCCCTGGAAGAAGAACCGGGACGGACGCTGATGTCCGCCGAGAGCTCCAGCTTCCACGCCTGGTTCTACGACCGCTCTCCGCAAATGCAGGAGACCAACTTCGCCAATTCCACCATCTCCTATTACAACAAGGGTGCGCTTCTCGGCATGCTTCTGGACCTGGAGATGCTGTCCCGGACACAGGGCGCAAAATCCCTCCTGGATGTGTTGTCGTTGCTTTACCACAAGTTCTACGAGACGCCGCCCGCAACTTATTACGGCCCCGGCCACGGTTACAACGAGCAAGACATCCTCGAAGCAGTGAATGAAGTTGCGGGGAGCGACTTCACACCCTTCTTCGAAAGCTACGTTCGAGGGACTGCGCCGCTTGCGTACGGCAGGGCGCTCGGTGTGGCCGGACTCGCTTTGCGGATCAGTGTTCCCGAAGGAGCGCTGCCGAGAATCGGCATAACCGCCCTGCCGGACAATCGCGGCGTCAGGGTCTTCGCCGTCTGTCCGGGTGGGGCCGCTGACCGCGCCGGGATCGGTCGCGATGACCTCCTGATTGCAGTCGATAACCAATCTCTGGCTACGGCGGATTTGAGTGAACGCCTGAGAGCCTATCCGCCGGGGGCGAGCGTCCTCTTCACAGTCGAGCGCCACGGACGACAGGAAATCATCAATGTGACTCTCGAGCCACCGATTCCGAACTCGTACTCGATCCAGGAACTGCCCGCCGCCACGCCCATGCAGACCGCGATTCGCGATCGGTGGCTCAAGGGAAAATGAATTTTGGATTTTAGATTTTGGATTTTGGATTAGGCGCCGCGGAGAGCGAGAGATGAAACTAAAAACTGGAAATCAGAAACTTGAACCCAAGGCTGTCAATTTCCATTTTCTAATTTCCAGTTTCTGCTTTCTGGTTTCCTTGATATGGCTCCCGACACTGCCCGTCAAGGCCGCCGCTCCCGATCCGGACTCTGCCGAAGCGTTGGAAGATGCCGGCCACTGGAAACGGGCCCGCGCAATTGTGGAGCCGCGCGTCGCCGCCAACCCGCGCGATGCCCAGGCGGCTTGCCTGCTCTCACGAATAAAGCTGGCTTTTGGCGATTTGGATGGCGCACTGAAACCCGCCCAGCAGGCCGTGGCGCTCGAGGACGGAAACTCGAACTATCACTTCCAACTTGCGCAAGTTTACGGGGAGATGGCGGCAAACGCCAGCATGTTTGCGGCCGCAGGTTTGGCCAAAAAGTTCAAGGGCGAGTTGGACGCTTCCCTCGCCCGCGACCCCAAAAACCTGGAGGCGCTGGATGCTTTGATGCAGTACAGCTTTCAGGCGCCCGGAATCATGGGGGGCGACAAGGGAAAGGCCCACGCCATTGCTGAAAAACTGGTGCAACTCAGCCCCGTGCGCGGCTACCTGGCGCAGGCTGAGCTGGCCCGAGAAGCAAAAGACTTTGCCAAAGTCGAAGAGTGTTTTCTCAAAGCCGTCCAAGCTGATCCGAAGAACTACGAGGCGCAGACCGCGCTCGCAGGCTTTTACACGCAGCCCTCTTACAGGAAGACCGAATGGGCGGAAAAGCATGCGCGGGAAGCCGTGCAGCTCAATCCCTCGCGGGCGAAGGGCTATTCCATCCTGGCGAAGGTTCTTGCCCTCGAGCAGCGATGGGGTGAACTCGAAGCCGTTCTCTCCACCTCCGAAAGAAATGTCCCCGACGACCTCTCCCCCTACTTTGAGGCTGCGAACGCTTTGCTGGAATCAGGAGTTGACCTCAAACGAGGCGAGACCTATTTGCGGAAATACCTTGCGCAGGAGGCTGAAGGAGAGGAGCCGGACGCAGCTCATGCTCACTGGCTGCTGGGACTGATTCTGGAAAAGCAGGGCCGAAGCGCGGAAGCCGTTTCCGAGCTCGAGGCTGCGGTTCAGATGGATCCCCGCTTCAAAGCGGCGAGAGAAGATCTGAAGAGAGTAAAGAGCGGCTTGCGATAAGGCTAGCCACTTCTTGCGCGCCGCTTCAAATAGACGATCAATCCCACCAAGGCGAGCACTGCAACCAGGCCCAGCGTGACGCGGTGGAAATCCTTGATGACGTGAGCCAGGTCGTCCCAACTGTTTCCAAAAAGAAAACCTACGCAACCAATCGCCGTGGCCCAAATCACCGCCCCCATGAAATTGAAGAGGAGGAAGCGCAGGTAAGGCATCTTGAAAAGCCCGGCTAGCGGACCCGCGAATACCCGCAGCCCGGTGATGAAGCGACCGGTAAACACGGCCCAGTGACCGTGCCTCAAAAAGAGCGCCCTGGCGTCCTCAAACCGGCGCGCCAGGAACTTGAAGCGCTTCACGTAGCGATCGAAGAAGGCATTCCCTCCATAACGACCCAACGTGTAGCCGAGGCTGTCGCCGAGCGTGGCTCCGGCAATCGCTACCCCGATCGCCCAAACGAGGTGAATTTGGCCTTGGTAAGCGAGGAACCCGGCAAACAGCAGGACGGTTTCACCCGGCAAGGGCAGGCCACCGTTTTCCAGCATCACGCCGAAAAACACCACCCAGTACCCGTACCGGGCGAAGAACTCCGTTAAGGTCTGAAAGATCGATTCAATCACGGGTTATGGAATTATGCACGAATGTCCCGTCTATGGGGATACTTTTAGTGGTTTCGGCCTTCGCGTGGCAAAATCCTAATCGGTCAAAGCGCATAATTAATTCACACCCGCTTCGTTTCCACCAGTTCGTCGTGTTAAACTAAGCGAGGGATGCGGGAACCCTTCCTGGAAAAAATCGAAAACCGGCCCATGGTCTGCGACGGGGCGATGGGGACGATGCTGTACTCAAAAGGCATCTCTCTGACACGCTGCTTCGATGAATTGAATCTGAGCTCGCCGCAGCTCGTCAAGGAGGTCCACCTCGCCTACGTGAAGGCCGGAGCGGAAATCCTTGAAACCAACACCTTTGGGGCCACGCGGCCGCGCCTGGAAAAACACCATCAGGGTGAGAAAGTCCGCGAAATCAACCTGGCCGGGGCGCGCCTGGCTCGGGAAGTGGCGGGAGAGGATCTCTATGTCGCGGGCTCCGTCGGACCATTGGGAATCCGTCTTGAACCCCTGGGGGCGACTTCCCTCAAGGAAGCGAGGGAGGCATTTCGTGAGCAAATTGCAGCGCTGGCGGAGGGCGGCGCAGACCTGCTCATTGTGGAAACCATGAGCGACCCGAACGAAGCCCACCAGGCCTTGCTCGCCGCACGTGACGTGTGCTCCCTGCCCGTGGTTGTGCAAATGACGGTGCAGGATGACGGCAGCACGTCCATCGGGGCATTGCCCGAGGACTTCGCCCGCAAACTGGACGAGTGGGGCGCGGACATCATTGGGCTCAATTGCAGCGTAGGTCCGGCGGCCATCCTGGAGGCGCTCGAGATCATGGCAGCAGTGACGGGCAAAAAGCTCTCCGCGCAGCCCAATGCGGGAATGCCTCGCACGGTCGAGGGCCGGAACATTTACCTCAGCTCGCCGGAATACCTGGCCAGTTACGCTCGCCGTTTCACCCAGAGCGGAGCGCGGCTTGTGGGTGGTTGCTGTGGGACGACACCGGAGCATATCAAGGCGATCAAAGCGGCTGTCCGCTCCCTGAGCCCGCAGCGCGCGCGCGTTGCGATTGAGGTCTTGGAGCGGCCGGGGCGCACCCTGGAACCCATTCCGCTCGAGAAGCGCTCGCGGCTGTCTGAAAAGCTGGCGCGCGGTGAGTTTCCAATTCTAGCGGAGGTTGTTCCTCCCAAGGGCTGCGACGCCACCAAGGAGGTGGAAGGCGCGCAATTTCTCCTGGCAAGGGGAGTGGACGCAATCAACATTCCCGACGGCACGGGGGTAACGGGCCGCATGAGCCCGCTCACGCTCGCCGCCCTCTTGCAGCAGCAAGTGGGCATCGACGTCCTCCTCCACTACAGTGCCCGCGATCGTAATGTGCTGAGCATTCAAGCCGACGCACTGGGAGCGCATGCGCTGGGGCTCCGGAATATCCTGGCCATCACCAGGGACACTGCCCAGTTCGCCACGCTTCTGGAACCCGCCGTCTTCGAAGTCGATTCCATTGGGCTGGTCAACCTCCTGAATAACCTGAACCAAGGGCTGGATGTGGGGGGCAACCCCTTGAGTAAGCAAACGGGATTCCTAATCGGCGTGGGGTTGAATCCTTACGCCGTGAATACGGATGAAGAACTTCACCGCTTCGAACTCAAATTGAAAGCGGGCGCAAATTTCGCGGTCACACAACCGGTTTTCGACGTGAAGCAATTGGAGACCTTCCTGAACCGGATGGAGTCCACCACGGGCCGTATTCCGGTGATCGCAGGGATCTACCCGCTCACCAGTTACCGCAACGCCGAATTCATGAACAATGAAGTGCCTGGAATTTCTCTCCCGCAGGCCGTCATGGACCGGATGAGAGCGGTGGATACGGGAGAGCGCGCTCGGGCGGAAGGTGTTAGAATTGCCCAGGAGACGCTGCTCTCAATCCGCGGCTTGGTCCAGGGCGTGGAGATCGCCCCTCCCTTCGGCCGCTACGCCATGGCGGTGGAGGTGGCGGAAGTCCTGGGGGAACGCACTGCAACCAGAGGCGCCGTCAGCAGTCAGCACTCAGCTCTCAGCGAGCGCAAAGACAACTGACGGCTGATGGCTGAATGCTGGAGGCTCTAAAATGACTCCAACACCAAAACCTGCTAAATCCGACTCCTTTGAAAAGAACCTGGAACGCTTGGATGGAATCGTGCATGAGCTCGAGGACGCAGACTTGCCGCTCGAGAAGGCCTTGCAGCTTTATGAGGAAGGAATGAAACTCTCCGAGACTTGCCACAAGCAACTAGAAGAAGCTGAAGGGAAAGTGGAGATCCTCACAAAAAAGGCCGGGGGCAAGGTGGTCGCTGAACCCTTCGAGCCAGGCGAAGTAGCCAGTGACGAGTGACGAGTGATAAGAAGCTGTCAGCGGTCAGCCGTCAGCTATCAGCTCCTGGAATCATTCCGGTCGCTTTTTGCTGATCGCTGAAGGCTGAAGGGCAGTGCCGAGCGAGAAGAGGCTGTCAGCTATCAGCCGTCAGCTATCAGCTCCTGGAATCAATGGGTTTGCTTCTTGCTGATGGCTGATAGCTGAGGGCTGAAGGGCAGTGACGAGCAAGAAGAAGCTGTCAGCGGTCAGCCGTCAGCTCTCAGCTCCTGGAATCAATGGGTTTGCTTCTTGCTGATGGCTGATAGCTGAGGGCTGAAAGCTGATAGTGCTTCCCCTTCGAGCCAATTCAGGTCACAATTAAGGTTGGCAGGCGGTGAGCGCCAGCGGGCATTTGCCGCCACACAAAGGACCTTGAACACAGTTTCTACAGAATCCATCCAACAGTATCTCGAGACGGCGAGCAGCCAGATCGATAAGGAGTTGGACCGCCTGCTCCCGACCGCCGACCACTTCCCGCCGAGCATCCACCAGGCGATGCGCTACTCGGTGTTTGCGGGAGGGAAGCGACTGCGGCCGATCCTATGCCTGGAAGCGGGACGCTTGCTGGGCGGTGACGAGAGCACGCTGGTACGCCTCGGAAGCGCGCTGGAGTTAATCCACACCTACTCTCTGATCCACGACGATTTGCCGGCTCTCGATAACGACAACTTGCGGCGGGGCAAGCCTACTTCGCATCGCGCCTTCGGCGAGTCAACTGCCATCCTGGCAGGCGACGCGCTTCTGACCCTGGCTTTCGAAGTCCTTTCCTCTCCGGGTCCGCCCCCCGCAGCGTGCAAGCTGCGGGTGATCCATGAACTGGCTCACGCCATCGGGACAGAAAGAGGCATGATTGGTGGCCAGGTGATTGATCTCCAGATGACCGGGCAGAAGGTTGACAACTCCACACTGGAATATATTCACTCCGCCAAGACGGGTGCTTTTATCCGCGCTGCGGTAAGGTCCGGAGCTCTTTACACGCAGGTCGGGGAACAAGACTTGGCCCGCCTCACCACCTACGGTGAGAAAGTAGGACTGGCTTTCCAAATTGTGGACGACCTGCTTGACGTGCTTGGCACCCAGGAATCATTGGGCAAGAGGGTGGGCAAGGACGACCAACAACATAAGGCCACTTATCCCGCCATCCACGGAATCGAAGCGTCTCAGCGCATGGCTTTCCAGCTTGTCGAAGAAGCCTGCGAAGTTCTCGAACCCTATGGAGACCGTGCCCGCACCCTGCAAGGCATCGCTCAATACCTGCTCGTGAGGAAGAACTGATGGAATACAAATACCTTCCCCGCATTGATTCACCCGCCGACCTAAGAAAAATCCCGCGCGAAGAACTGCCCCTGGTGGTGGATGAACTGCGGGATTACATGGTCTCCGTGATCTCGAAAATAGGCGGCCACCTCGCCTCCAGCCTCGGCGCCGCCGAGCTGACGGTGGCGCTCCATTACACCTTCGACACGCCCAAGGACAAAATCGTCTGGGATGTTGGCCACCAGGCTTACGGACACAAAATCCTGACGGGACGGCGCGACCGCTTTCCCACCATCCGCCAGTACGGAGGAATCTCCGGCTTCCCGTCGCGCGAGGAAAGTCCTTACGATACCTTCAACGTGGCTCACGCCGGCACGGCCATCTCCGGCGCGTTGGGCATGGCCGTAGCTCGCGACCTGAAGGGCGAGGATTACCATGTCGTCGCCGTGGTGGGAGACGGAGGTCTGACCGCAGGTGAGGAGCTGGAGGGAATCAACAACCTGGGCACCCTGCAGAAGAAAGTCCTGGTCATTCTCAATGACAATAAGATGTCGATTTCGCCCAACGTCGGCGCGCTGGCCGGGTATCTGAACCGCATCGTCCACGGCCAGGCATATCACCGATTGCGGGAAGAGGTTGAGAAGTTGATGTTGGCGGTTCCGCGCGTGGGACCGCGCCTCTTGAGGATCTCCAAGGACATGGTGGAGTCCATGAAAACGGTGCTGATTCCGGGCTTGGTATTCGAAGAACTCGGTTTCGAATACTTTGGGCCCATCAACGGCCACGACATCCATGAACTTCTGGCCGTACTCGCCAAGGTCAAGAACCATGCCAAGCCCACGCTGGTTCACATCGTCACCCAGAAAGGCAAGGGTTACCCCATCGCCGAAAAGCTGCCGGTGAAATATCACGGGGTGACGCAGTTTGACGTCTCCACCGGCGCTTTCCACAAAGCCCCCGGCACAGCTCCCACGTACACCGCCGTCTTTGGCAAGGCCCTGTGCGAGCTGGCGGAAAAAGACTCCCGCATCGTCGGCATTACCGCCGCCATGAGCGAGGGCACAGGCCTTGATGAATTCTCCAAGCGCTTTCCAGAACGCTTCTTCGACGTTGGCATCGCGGAACAGCACGCTGTGACCTTCGCCACCGCCCTGGCCTGTGAAGGAATACGGCCCGTCGTAGCCATCTATTCCACCTTCCTCCAGCGCGCCTTCGACCAAGTGCTGCACGATGCCTGCCTGATGCGAGCCCCTGTCACCTTTGCCCTCGATCGCGGCGGCATCGTGGGCGCCGATGGACCAACCCACCATGGGCTCTATGATCTGGTCTTCCTCTCCGCGTTGCCCGGTATGGTGGTGATGGCGCCCAAGGACGAAAACGAACTGCGCCACATGCTCTACACCGCGCTCACGGTCGCTGGCCCCAGCGCGCTACGCTACCCGCGAGGCAGTGGCATCGGCATTCCCATCGACCCGGAGTTCAAGAAGCTGGAGATCGGCAAGAGTGAGATACTCCGGGAAGGAGGAGATCTCGGCATTCTCGCCCTCGGCAGCATGGTCTATCCTTGCCTTGAAGCCGCCACGCGGCTGGAGGCGATGGGCATCTGCGCCACCGTCATCAACGCGCGCTTTATGAAGCCGCTCGATGAGGATTTGATCTGCTGCCTGGCGGCTGAGAAGCAATTCTTGGTGACTGCCGAGGAAGGGACGGAAGCAGGTGGCTTTGGCGCTCAGGTGGCTGCCTTGCTTCATGACCGAAGGGTTCCAGCCAGCATCTTGCGGATCGCGGTGCCCGACCGCATCATTCCGCACGGCGCGCCCGCCCTGCTGCATGCCAAGTATGGGTTGGACGTTGACGGCATCGTGAACCGCATCAAGGCTTTCGCGGACGAGTGGCCCGGGCGTGCGCCCGTGAAGTATCGCTCCATCCTGCGTGCTTAGCCGTTGGCCGAAAAACCTTGGCCGCTTTGTTAAACCCTAAGAGGAGTATTTTCGGACTCTGACTGTTATCTGTCGCCTGTTGACTGCCGACTGTCAACTGCTTTTCTCAACGACCTGCTAATTCTATGACCCTGGCAAATGCCATGTTGCTTTTCGGCGCTGCAGGACTCGCAGGCGTGCTGAATTCGGTTGCCGGTGGTGGCAGCTTCATATCGTTTCCCGCTCTGATTTTTACGCGCGTGCTTCCCATCCCGGCCAATGCCACTTCAACGGTGGCGCTATGGCCGGGCACCGTAGCCAGCGTGGGCGCCTATCGGAAGCGCTTTCCCAAAGACTTTCGAATTCTCCTGGAGATGATCGCAACCAGCCTGGCCGGCGGAACGCTGGGCGCCCTGGTCCTGCTTCGAACCCCTCAGAACACCTTTATGCGCTTCGTACCCTATCTCTTTCTGCTGGCCACGCTGTTGCTCATCTTTGGTAAGAAGCTCGCGACGTGGATGGAGGCCACTTTCAGGACCTCCAAACAGCCGCGTTGGCTGATGGTGCTAGGGACGAATTTCTTCCAGTTCTTGATTGCCCTTTACGGCGGATTCTTTGGCGCGGGCATCGGAATCATGATGCTCGCCTTGCTGACCATGTTGCGGATGGAAGATGTTCACGCCATGAATGCCTTGAAAACGCTCCTCAATGCCGCGATCAATGGCGCGGCCGTGGTTACCTTCATCGCGGCAGGCGCAGTGCTGTGGCCACAGGCCCTGGTGATGCTCCTGGGCGCCGTCCTGGGCGGATATGGGGGGGCCCATTACGCCCAGAAACTCGACCCTCAAATCGTCCGTCGCTTCGTCATCGCCGTCGGCATTTCCATGTCGGTGTACTTCTTCCTGAGACATTAGCAGCCAGGTGACAGCAATTCCCCATAGCCCAGCACGTTTCATGAATGAAAGCGTGGTACGCGACGGTGCCGATTTCGGCAACTGACGCCCTGCAACATCGACCGGTCTCCCGTTCTCGCCTCCCATGCCTTAGACTTTCATTCCCTTCCTTTTGGCGTTACTCTCTTCCAGTGATGCCAATGACGCGCCCCGAAAAAATTCGCCTGGACCGGCTGCTGGTTGAGCGGGGGCTGGCAGACACGCGCCAGAAGGCCCAGGCCATGATCCTTGCGGGGCAAGTGCTGGTGGACGAGCAGAAGGTGGAGAAATGCGGCGTATTGACGAGCGCGAGGGCAAAGTTTCGCCTGGTTGGCGAAGCGCTAAAATACGTGAGTCGTGGGGGCCTGAAACTGGAGGGCGCGCTAGCGCATTTCCGCATTGACCCTGAGACGAAGATCTGCCTGGACATCGGCGCCTCGACGGGCGGGTTCACGGACTGCCTTTTGCAGCACGGCGCCGCCCGGGTGTTCGCCGTCGATGTTGGCACCCATCAACTGGATTGGAAACTCCGCCGCGACTCCCGCGTGCTCTCGCTCGAGAAAACCAACGCGCGAAACCTGAGGTTTGACATGATCGGAACCCGTGTAGAACTGGTGACGATGGATGTCTCTTTCATCTCGGCAACGCTGATTCTTCCCATGCTGCCGCCCTTGCTTGAAAGGCCCGCGAATGTGCTGGTGCTGGTAAAGCCGCAATTCGAGGTCGGGAAAGGGCAGGTGGGCAAAGGCGGCATCGTACGTGAGCCGGCGCTTCGCCAGGAAGCGGTGGCCAAGGTCTCACGCAAGCTGCTGGAACTGGGCTTTAGCGATCTTGCCCAGGCTGAAAGCATCCTGCCCGGCGCGGAGGGAAACCTCGAGTATTTCCTGCATGCAGTTTGGCGAAAATCCGGCTAGAATAACTGCCACTTTCAGTCTAAATCGGCGCGCGCACCCGTCAGGTTCGGGCGGGCGAACCGGGTTGCGGGGAGCGCCCGAAAATCCTTTAAAGGACCGCCCAGGCCAATGAGCATCAAGAAGATTGGGATCATTTCAAAGCCGAAGAAGCTCGAGATCCGTGAGATTGTGCCACCGCTCCTCAAGTGGCTACGCGAACGCGACATCGACGTGTGTATCGACAAGGAAACGGGGGCCATCATCAACACTTCCGAACCCTGCCTGACGCGCAACGAAATGCCCGGCAAGGTGGACTTGCTGATGGTCCTGGGAGGCGACGGAACGCTTCTGGCTACGGCGCGGGCGCTGAAAGGCAAGCCGGTACCCATCCTGGCGGTCAATCTCGGAGGGCTGGGGTTCCTGACCGTGATTACCCAGGAGGAGCTTTACGCAACCCTGGAAGGTGTGTTGCGGGGTGAGTACCGCAGCGAGCGGCGGGTGCAGATCGAAGGCTCATTGATCCGCGCCGATGAAGTGATCACCTCTTTCCTGGCGCTCAACGACGCGGTGTTGAACAAGGGCGCCATCTCCCGCATCCTGGATTTTGAACTGCGTGTCAATGGCCAGTTCGTTTCCTCGTATAAATCGGACGGGTTGATCGTCTCCACGCCTACCGGCTCAACCGCTTATTCCCTTGCCGCAGGCGGTCCCATCACCATGCCGAACGTGCAGGCGTTTATCGTAACTCCCATCTGCGCGCACACCCTAACACACCGTCCCCTCGTCCTTCCCGACAGCGCCAGCATTGAAATAGCCGTGACAACTCAGCGCGAAGCCGCCTACCTCACCGTGGACGGCCAGGTCGGAATCGCCACTCATAGCGAAGACCGGGTGCGCCTGAAGAAAGCGGACTCTTACGTGGAACTCATCCAGTCACCCAACAAGGACTACTTCAAAATCCTGCAGCAAAAACTGAAGTGGGGAGAGCGGTAAAGGAGGTCTGGCTATGGCGGCTCCTGCCAACAAAATCCGGGAAGTGCTCGCAGCCACGCGGCTGGCGCACGTTCGTTACGCCATCCGCGACCTGGCGGTGCTGGCCGACGAGGTTGCGCGGCAAGGCAAGGAAATCCTGCCGCTCAACATCGGCGACCCGCTTCAATTCGACTTCTTAACGCCGCCCCACCTGATCGAGGCTGTGGTGAAGGCGATGCGAGATGGGCTGGATGGGTACGCGCCCTCGCTGGGAGTGCCGGAAGCGGTGGCAGCCGCCCGCGCGGAGGCCGAGCGCAAAGGCATCCGCAACATTCAGAGCGTCTTCATGACCGCAGGCGTGAGCGAGGCAGTGGATGTTTGCGTCGCGGCGCTCATCAACCCGGGCGAAAACGTTCTGACGCCCAGCCCCGAGTATCCGCTCTACTCGGCGGTGCTGGCGAAGGCCGGCGCCCCGCTCAACGCCTACATGCTGGACGAAGCGAACGGCTGGGAACCCGATCTGGAACACATTTCCACCCGCATGTTCACGGGGACGCGCGCCCTCGTCGTCATCAATCCCAACAACCCCACTGGAGCGGTTTACTCGCCAAAGACCCTCGAAACGATCGCGGAACTTGCCCGGCAGAACAACTTGCTGATTTTCGCCGACGAGATTTATGATAAGTTAATTCTGGACGACGGCCGGCCGCACACCTCGATTGCCGCGCTGGCCCCCGACGTTCCGGTGGTGACGTTCAATGGCCTTTCCAAGGCTTATCTGGCTCCGGGCTGGCGCGTGGGTTGGGCGGTGGTGAGCGGCCCCGCCGCGGCGCTGAAGCCTTATGTCGAGGGGGTCCACAAGTTGCTGCGGGCGCGGCTTTGCTCGAATCATCCGCAACAGTATGCGGTGCGGCCGGCGCTCGAGGGCCCGCAAGACCATCTGGTGGAGGTGCGGCGGAAACTGCGTGCCCGCCGCGACCTCACCATGGAATGGTGCGACACCACTCCGCGGGTAAACTGCGTGAAACCTCTGGGGGCTTTCTACGCCTTTCCGCGGCTCGAAATCCCGGAGAGCGATGAGGACTTCGTGCGCAACCTCCTGGTCGAAAAGCAGGTTTTTGTGGTGCACGGCAGCGGGTTTGGGCAGGCGCCAGAGACGCGTCATTTCCGCATTGTCTTCCTGCCGGACGAGCCGACGCTCGCGCGCGCTTACGCAGGTATCGCTGACTTCATTCGTGAACGCTATCGTTGAGGAAATCCTTCGCTAGGCCAGGAACGACATGCTGATTCAGTCGAGACTAGTTCCCGGTAAATCCCTAACCGAGGGTTCGTCCAAAACCACAGGGTTTTCGCACGCTCCAGGCCTACTGTGGGTGGCTGAGGAGGTAGAGGTCGGCTTGCCCGCCCGGGCGGGCGTAGACGACGGTGGAAAGGTCGCGCGAAAAGTCGTAGGCGTTGCCTTGGTACGTTAAGCCAAAAGCAAAGGGGAGCTTGAGGGCGACTTGGGGCTTGCCAACCAGTTTCCCATCCCGCCAAGCCTGACGGTAAAACGTGACCTCGCTGCGCGAAGTAACGGGATACAAAATGGACTCGTCGTCCGCAGGTGTACCCGGTTCAATTGTCGTGCTGAACGCGACAGGGAAACTGGGTCACTGCGTGGTATGATTTTTGCTAATCTCTCCCCGAGGTGCTCTATGAAGGCACGCTCCGCCCTCCCTAGACGAACCCACCTGTCGCGTTCTGCACGACAAGGTATGCCTGGAACCACCGACGTTCTGACGGCGGTTTTCAAAAACCTCGCCGTGGGTGTGGTAGTTTGTGACCCCGACGGGCATTTTCTCTTCTTCAGCCCAGAGGCCGAGCGGATACTTGGTATCGGCGCGATGCACGCGGATTTCGTGGCGTGGCCTGCTACTTACGGTCTTTACAGGCCCGACATGGTGACACTGTATCCACCAGAGGAACTGCCGCTCGGCCGGGCCGTGCGGGGGGAGGAAGCGCTTCACGAGTTGATTTTCATCAGGAACCCGCAACGGCCCGCGGGGCTCTGGATAGAGTCCAGCGGGACGCCGCTGCGGGACAGTTCGGGCACGGTTTGCGGTGGCGTTGTGGTTTTTTCTGATGTCAGCGTACCTGAAAATCTGTTGCGCAACGAAGCAGCGGTTGAGGCATTCCTGACACCAGTCCGAGCCCCATGCGATCCGGCTGAGGATCGGCACGAACTGGTTTCTGAACGCTTCGCCCGGTTCCGGACGATGTTCGACGAGCTGGCCAGAGCGGTCGAGCAGACAGCCGACAGCATTCTGATTACTGACAGCCGGGGAATCATTGAATACGTGAACCCCGCCTTCGAGAAGATAACCGGGTTCTCCGCTGGCGAGGTGCTGGGGCGGAAGCCCAGTGTGTTGAAATCAGGACAGCACGACGCCGAGTTCTACCATGACCTCTGGCGGAAGCTCACCTCCGGCGATTCGTTCAAGGGGACTATCATCAACCGCAAGAAGTCGGGTGAGCTGTTTTGGTCCGAACAGACGATCAGTCCGATCAAGGATCAGGCCGGGGCAACGACCCACTTTGTCTCTGTGCTGAAGGACATGACCGCGCTCAGGAACATGCAACAACAGGAGTTTCATATGGCATTGGCGCGGGAACTCCAACAGCGGTACTACAACACCACGGCTTCGCTGCCAGGCTTCGATATTGCTGCCGCGGCCTATCCTGCAGATGAGACGGGGGGTGACTATTTCGATTTCATTCCACAACTCGACGGCTCGCTCTACATCGTCGTCGCTGATATCGCGGGTCACGGATTCGGATCCGCTCTTCTGATGGCGCAAGTGCGCGCATCTCTGCGGGCCTATGCGACAATGGTGCCAGACATTTCTTCTCTCCTCAACTGCGTCAATCGCTCCCTCACTGGCACCCTCGGTGGAAATCGATTCGTGACGATGTTCCTCGGCCGCATCGACCCACAGAAACGGTCACTGGAATATGCCAGTGCGGGACATGAGTCGGGTTATCTGCTGCGCTCTTCCGGTGATATCGGAGCCGTGCTTGCCAGCACCGCGATACCTCTGGGAATTTTTCCTGATCAGCAGTTCTATTCGGGTCCCGTCGTTCCGCTAGAGCACGGAGATACAATCCTGCTGTTGACGGACGGGATCACGGAGTCGACGGACGTTGATGGCGCCGTGTTTGGCACCGAGGGCGCACTGGACTTCATCAGATGCCAGCAGCAGAGCACCGCGGGCGAGCTTGTACAGGGGCTCTATCGGGCTGTCCGCACCTTCGCCGGTGGTGCGCCCCAACTGGACGACATCATGGCGCTCATCTGTAAGGTCGAGTAGTCCAGCCTGATGCACCTCCGACCCACGAATGACTCACAGAAGACGTTGCATAGCGAAACGTGCTGCCGCTCGTGTAGCTGTTGTGAAATCCCCATCCCACTTTACTTTCCCCCAAATCCTCTGTAGAATCTGGAACTTCCTGGCACCGTTGCGGGAGGGCAGGACTACGTTGAGGGCCGTGCTGCAACGCGGCTCGAGATTTCCGCGACACCGCAATGAGCCAGGTTTGAGCCCCGAAGGGGGGCGCTCAGGAGGCGAGGCAAGCGAGTGCCGAGCGAGTTGCAGGGGGCGGGGACTGTAGGATGCATGTCAAGGAGGCCGATTATGGCGTTGCAATTTGTTGAGAAAGAAACCAGCGGGGTTACGGTGCTGGAGCTGTCCGGGCGCGTGACGCTAGGCGAAGAGAGCAGTCAACTCCGCACGAAGATCAAGGATCTTCTGGCCCAGGGAAAGAAGCGCCTGGTGCTGGATCTTGGGAATGTCAGCTACATTGATAGCGCCGGCCTGGGCACACTGGTCGCCGGCTACACTTCCTCGCAGAACCAGGGAGCCGGCATGAAGCTGGCAAACCTCACTAAGAGGTTTCGCCAGCAATTAAATATCACTAAACTTGTCACAGTATTCGAAGTGTTCAATAGCGTCACAGACGCTATAACCTCCTTCGGTGCCTGAAGAGCAGTCGTCCGTCGTCAGCGGTCAGTTGCCCGTTGTAAATGGCGCGTAGCGAGGCGCTGTTTTCACGACGGACAACGGACCAGCCAGTCCTCCGTCGTCCGTTGCAACAAGATATACGCGGATGGCATCGTCTTCTACAACTGACCACCTAATCCTGCGGACTGCCCTTCACAGTCCCGCCGGGTTATCCAGCCAGTAGATGGCGAGTCCCGAGAGTAGCTTGGGGTAAAAGTCGGTGGACTTCTGCGGAAGCACCAGTCCGGCCAGGGCATTGTCTCGCACAGCCTCCACCGGAGTGGGGTTCAGCAGAAGGCAGAGTTGCGCTTCGCCATCTGCAACTTCCGCAGCCGCAGCGGGAAATCCCCGACAATAGGTCAGGTTCTTTTCCTCGCGCACAGCCTGAGGGTCGATGCCGAGGATCTGCTGGAGAATCAGGCGGTGCAGCAGTATGACGTCGAGCCGGCGGAGGGTTGGGGGAAGGTCGTTCAGGGCGCCGTCCAAGTTGAAGTCGCTGCGCAGGCGGAGAAGGGCCAGCTTCCTGGGTCCAGCGTAAGCGCCGAACGCCGGCCCTTCACGCCCCGCTCGCGCCAGGGTTTCGAAGAAACGCTCCGCCCAGTCGTGGATGTCGCTTTGGTCCGCGAACTCTTCCGCATCGAAGATCAAACGGGCCTGGGATAAGAACCCTGCCCAATTGAAAGCCGGTAGGCTGTGAACGAGGCGGTGAGTGGGCAGGATGGTGAGGCCGTCGGCCTCCATTCGGATGAAGGTCATCATCACGTAATCAGCCCGGTTATCGGAGATTCCCTGGATTCGGCAGTAATCCCGATAAGCGAGCGCGGTTTCGTACCGGTGGTGGCCATCGGCAATGACAAGTTTCTTGGCCGCCATCGCCGACACCACTCGCTCGATTGCCCGCGGCTCAGTGATGCGCCAAACGGAATGCAGCGTGTTGTGTTCGTCGCTGACTTGCTCCCACGGTTTCTGTTGCGCCTCCTCCGCCAGCAGGGATTCAACTAGTCCGGTGGGGTCGCTGTAAAGCACAAAGATCTGCCCGAAATGGGCGCGAGTGGCCTTCAATAGCTCCAACCGGTCGGTCTTGGGCGCCGAGAGAGTCTCCTCATGCGGGTGGACGATCCTCTGCGAGTAATCCTCCAGCCGGCAAA
>JBEKIZ010000062.1:0-30928 GCA_050011515.1 Terriglobia bacterium
CCAAGATCTCAGCCGGAAGCGGAGCCCCTCCTCCTGAAGAGAAAAATCCCAACTGGAGAAGAATAACGCTTCTCAGCTACAGCGCTTAGAGGTGTGATTATAAAGATTGGCCGGTTATTTCCGACTTACCATCCAGAACCCGTGATGACCTTTTATGAAACTCCACGTCCAAATATTGCGTAAGTATGATTCTATGCCAGTAAGTTCAATGAATCCCATTTGCAGGGAGAACAACTCGCGATGAACCATAAGAACCTGCGTTGGTTTGCCCTAACTGTAGCTCTGGGATCGCTCCTCATGTCACAGAGCGTGAATGGCCAAGAAGCAAGGAGTACCGACCCTGCAACCATGAAGTATGGAAACACCCGATTGTTTCCGGCCTTCTGGGGGCCTTATGCCTCGCCCTATGTTCCCCAGCCAAAGATGAGCAACTCTGAGCGGCTTCATTCGTTGATCAGTGACGGTAAGCTGCGCCTTTCTGTCGAGGATGCGATTGCCCTGGCGCTCGAGAACAACCTCGACATCTCCGTCGCGCGCTATAACCTGGGTTATGCGCAGACGGACCTCTTGCGCGCCAAGAGCGGCGGCGCAACCCGCGGGGTTCCAGGCGCATTCTCCTCCTCGGCGCTGTTTGCAGGAGCGATCGGCGGCGGCATCAGTAGTATCAGTAGCAGCAGCACGACTAGCGCCAGCACAGTAACGGGCAGTGGCGGCGCTACGAACGTCGGCGTAATTGGCTGCTGCGACCCAGTCGCAGGGGCCCAGTTCGGATGGGACCGCAGAACCTCCCCACTTAATTACACCGTAGTCAGCGGTCTTCCCACGGTCATCACTCAAACCACCAACGGCGTCGCCTATTTTGGCCAGGGTTTCCTGACGGGTACCAGCTACGCAGTGGCAGTGAGCGGCTACCGCCAATCCACAACTTCGCTCAACACGCTGTTCAACCCCGCCGTCCCTACAAACCTGACCGTGGGCTTCGACCAGCAACTACTGAACGGATTCGGCTATCGAGCTAATGCCAAGTTCATTCGCATCGCACAAAATGACATGAGAATATCAAACAGTGTTTTCCGTCAACAGGTGATCACGACGGTCGCTCAGGTTTTGAATCTTTACTGGGATTACCTGTCTTATAAGGAAAACGTCCGTGTAGCCGAACAAGCCCTGGCCTACTCTGAGAAACTCCTTTCCGATAATAAGCGTCAGGTGGAAATTGGCACCCTGGCGCCGATTGAAGTCGTGCGAGCGGAATCCGAGGTGGCTTCCGATCAACAGAATTTGATTGTTGCCCAGACCAGCCTGCAACAACAGGCAGAGTTGATCAAGACGGCGCTCTCGAGGAAAGTCGACTCCGAGTTGATAAGCGCTCAAATTGACGCTTTGGATAAACTCCCGGAGCCAACGCCGAACGATATTCCACCCTTGGATCAAGCCTTGAAGCAAGCACTCCAGAACCGCCCGGAAGTCGAACAGGCTGACCTCAACGTGCGCTACGAGTCAATCGTGGTCAAGGCTAATCGTAATGCCTTGTTGCCCACCCTCGACCTGTTTGCCACTTACTCCCCCTCGGGACTCTCAGGTCTCAGTTCGGTGCTCGGGCCTTGCCCGTCCGGGTACACGGCGAGTGGGGAGCAATGCGTGGGAACCGGCCTCGAACCAATTGCGCGGCCGATGGTGGTGTCCAGCCAAGGCATCTCGCAATCCTTGTCCCAATTGTTCCACGCCAATTATCCGGATTATTCTTTTGGCTTCACCTTGCAATTCCCTATTCGCAACCGCGCCGCGCAGGCCGACGTAGCGCGCGCCCTCCTCGAACAACGACAACTGGAGGAACAACTTCAGAGGCAAAAGAATCAAGTTGAGCAGGACGTCCGCAGCGCAGAAATCGGGGTGATTCAGGCCAAGGCCCAAATCGAGGCCGCAGTAAAGGCGGTCCTGCTGGCGCAGAAGACCCTCGACGCGGAACAGAAGAAATTTCAGTTGGGTGAGTCCACCGTCTTCCTGGTGATTCAGGCGCAACGCGACCTGGCCACGGCCGAGGGCAACGAAGTGAAGGCGCGCTCGACTTACGCCAAAGCCCTCACGCAATTTCAGCAGGTAACCGCCACGATTCTGGCTGACTACCATGTCGAATTGAACGACGCGCTTCAGGGGAAGGTGACCCGCTCGCCGAACATTCCAGGCACGCACGATGAGCCGGCCATTCAGACGCCCCCTCCAAACCCACAAGGATAAGCGGGAGGGGCCTGATTTTCGCCCATATTTTCGGCCGGACACTGGTGTAGAAGTCGTGCCCTCTCCCCAAGGGAGAGGGACTTGAGTTTCTGCATTCTTTCACAAGTTTGACTTTGCATTTGGCCTTGAACTAAGATGCCCTCCGGGTCGCAGTGTACGATGCAGAGAGGGCGAAAAACGGGCACAGAACTCGAGACGGGGCGTTCTCAACGCCAACCCTCCACTGCCCAAGCCCGCTGGGAGGAAAAGGTACTCAAGCCCGCCCTCGAGAGCTCCCCCGAGCGGCAAGAAATCTTCACGACCCTTTCCGGCGTGCCCGTCGAAAGACTGTACACCCCATCCGATCTGGCTGATTTCGATTATTCGCGCGACCTCGGAGAGCCGGGTGAATACCCTTTCACACGCGGCATCCACCGTACTATGTACCGGGGCAGGGTCTGGACCATGCGCCAGTTCGCAGGATTCGGCAGCCCCGAGGACACCAACCAGCGCCTGCATTACCTTCTGAAGCAAGGGCAAACGGGGCTCTCCATCGCCTTTGACCTGCCTACCCTGATGGGCTACGACAGCGACCACGCTCTGGCTGAGGGCGAGGTTGGCAAATGCGGGGTAGCGGTTTCATCTCTCGCTGATATGGAGACCCTGCTTGCCGGGCTGCCGCTCGAGCGGATAACCACGTCCATGACCATCAATTCGCCCGCAGCCATCATCTGGGCAATGTACCTGGTGGTGGCAGAAAAGAGCGGGGCCGAGCTCAAGAAAATCTCAGGAACAACACAGAATGACATTCTCAAGGAGTACATCGCCCAAAAGGAATACATCTTTCCGCCCAAGCCATCGATGCGCCTCGTGGTGGACACTATTGTGTATGGCGCCAGGGAAGTCCCCCACTGGAATGCCATCTCCATTAGCGGCTACCACATTCGTGAGGCAGGATCGACCGCAGTGCAGGAACTCGCCTTCACGTTGCGCGACGGCATGGAGTACGTCGAGTGGGTGGTACGTGCAGGCATAAGCGTGGACGAATTTGCTCCCCGTCTCAGCTTCTTTTTCAACGCGCACAACGACTTGTTCGAGGAAGTGGCAAAATACCGCGCCGCGCGCAGAGTTTGGGCGCGAGTGATGCGCCAGCGCTTTGGCGCGCAGAATCCCCGCTCCTGGCTTTGCCGTTTTCATACCCAGACGGCGGGTTGCTCGCTCACCGCGCAACAACCCTACAACAACGTCGTGCGCACTACCCTGCAAGCTCTCGCGGCGGTTTTGGGGGGAACGCAGTCTTTGCACACCAATTCCCTTGATGAAGCCTGGGCTCTTCCCACCGAGGCGGCGGTTACGATTGCGCTCCGGACGCAGCAAGTCATTGCTCACGAAAGCGGCATAACAAACACCGTTGATCCGCTCGCCGGCTCGTATTTCGTGGAGAAGCTGACGGCCGAAACCGAGCGCGCCTGTTACGAGTATTTTGACAGGATTGACGCCCTAGGGGGCATGGTGGCGGCAATCGAAAAAAGCTTCCCACAGAAAGAGATTCACGATGCTGCTTACGCCTATCAGCAGGCAATCGAACGGAAAGAGGCGGTCATTGTGGGTGTCAACGATTTCGTAACCGAGGAAGAGCGCCCCATCACCCTATTGGTAATCGATGAGAACGTTGCCCGTCATCAGCGACTGAAGTTGGAGCAGTTGAAGAAGCAGCGGGATAATTCCCGCGTCCAGGCGACCCTCGAATCTTTGGGAAACGCTGCCGCCACGGATGCCAACTTGATGCCTTACATTCTCGAGTCTGTGCGCGCGTATGCCACCCTCGGCGAAATGTGCGACGTCCTGCGGCGCGTTTTCGGGACCTACGAGGAGCCGGCATTTCGATAGGAGTAGTGACAAACAGGAGTCGGGATTCAGGAGTCAGGATTCAGTAGAGCGCGTTTCAGGTGTCAGGAGAGACCAGACGCGGGGATCGCAGGTCCTGAATCCCGAACCCTGAATCCTTGCCTGTCACTCGTCACCAATCTATGGACCGTCGGATTCGAGTTCTCGTTGCCAAGCCTGGCCTGGATGGCCACGACCGGGGAGCGAAAATTGTGGCGCGCGCCCTACGCGATGCCGGAATGGAAGTGATTTACACCGGCCTCCGGCAATCGCCGGAGATGATCGTCAACGCAGCGCTCCAGGAAGATGTGGATGCTATCGGCGTCTCTATTCTTTCCGGGGCGCACCGCACCATCGTCCCGCGTATCTGCGAGCTGCTTCATGAAGAAGGTCTCGAGGATATCTTGGTGGTCGTCGGCGGCATCATTCCCGATGAAGATATTCCGGAGTTGAAAAAGGTTGGCGTTGCGGAAGTCTTCCAGCCGGGGGCGTCAACTCAGCAAATTGTGGACTTCATCCGGTCGCACGTGAGATAGGATTCAGGATTCAGGAGTCGGGATTCAGGGCGTGCGGCCCTCGTGCCTGCTCCCTTGCGACCCTTGAAACCTGCTTCCCTGAATCCTGACTCCTGAATCCTTGCCCATGGAGCTAAGCAGCCACAATTCGGTCGCCGTGCTGGGTTTTCCGCCGGACGCTGGATACCCTCGGCTTACGATGGGAGTCCTTGCGGAACTAGGCGACCTCCTAAATGAAGTCAAGCTCGCCAGCCTTTTCCAGGGCGTGGTGATTGCCGCCAACTCTCACTCTTTCGCAACTGGCGCCGACATCGAGGAGGTCGCATCGGTTGAAGGGGCAGCCGCCCGCGATTTTGCACGGGCGGGACAATCGCTCCTTAACCATGTGGCGAACTTCCCTCTTCCCATCGCTGCGGCCATCCGAGGTTATTGTTTGGGAGGAGGCCTGGATCTGGCCCTAGCGTGCCACGCGCGCATCGCCACCTACGATGCCTCTTTTGGCCACCCCGGAGCTTCCCTCGGCATCATCACCGGTTGGGGAGGGATTCAGCGACTGACTCGCTTGATCGGCAGGGCGGCTGCGACGCAACTCTTGTTGACAGCGGAACGCGTTCCGGCCACCCAGGCCCTGACGCTGGGGTTGGTCGATGAACTGGCTCCCTCTACAGATTTGGTGGAGGCGGCGGCGCGCCGCGCCCTGTCTGCGGCCCGCAATCCGGCACGAATGATTCGAAACTGGAAAATGGAAACTGGAAACTGGTGAAGGGCCCGGCTTCGGCAGTGCGCATGAGCAGTAATCTATGCCGGGTATGCGACAAGGAAACTGGAAAATGGAAATTGGAAACTGGTGAAAGGCCCAACTTCGGCATTGCGTATGAGCAGTAATCTATGCCGGAAATGCTAGATGGAAACTGGAGAATGGGAAATGGTGAAAGGCCCTCATCTCTTGCGTTGCATGGAAACAATAACCCGGCAGGTTTCAAGTAAGGGTGGCCGCGGCCAGTTTCTAGTTTCCATTTTCCAATTTCCAGTTTCTAGTTTCCAATTTCCCGTTTCTTCTTTCGAGGTGAAATATATCCAGAAGCATGACTCACAGAGAGAATGGCAGTAACGAATCCTCCCTGCCGCCCTCCAAACGCGCCGCCCGTCGCATCATACAACGCGCCTTTGTTCTTACCGGACGTGACAGGCAACTGCGCCAGCACCTTCGTGAGGCCCGCCTTACAACCCTGTGGATTGTGGAAGACTGGGATTTGGTTTGGACCGTAACTATCGATCGCGGGAAAATTGCATTCCAGCGCCGCCCAGCCAAGCATCCGGACCTGACCATCCGTTGGCAAACCGCAAATGAATTCCTCTCCTGTGCCAGGGAAACCGCCTCACCAGAAAGCAGACTGGAGCTGGCTGGGAACATCGAGCTGCGACGTTTTGCAAACCACCTGCTCAAATGTTTTCTTGGCCACCTCGGACACGTGCTTCGGAACCCTGTGGATGGCGCCGGAGAAAGCTTGCTTTGAGGGCGGCGCTAAGCGATAGCCCCGCTCTTTCAGACTGAAGCCAATACAAATTGTTGTTGATGCGCTCACTTCAGGCGACCGCCTCTTGACAAGTCCAGCTCGTCCGGATCGAGCTGCAGGTTCGTCAGGTAGTGGCAGCTTGCTGAAAATAAAGGCAAGGGCCTGTCATTCTGAGCGGAGCGAAGAATCTCCGCAGTCAACGACCGCCGAGACCCTTCGTCGTCCGCCAGTAAGAATGGCGTCCCGCCGTGGCGCGATCAGGATGACGGTAGATTGGCCTTTCTCAGCAACTTCGTAGATCACGCCGTGGGCCGAAACCTTAAAGCCGAGGCGCGCTGGCTGGTCACTCTCGTTGGTGAGAAACAGGATCGATTCCGTGTCATCGTCCAGGTGCCAGGGATTGGCGTCCGAACCCGCCCAGCCGTTGCCCTCGTTTTGAACGTGGCTGTCCACCAGCAGGTTACCTCTCGACTCGATGCTCGAGACCTCCGCCTGGAGCGATCCCGGCGGCCCACCGTATTGGATGCGAACCGAGCAGAAGGGAGAGGGGCAGCGGCAGGTCGGGACACATGGCGTACCTCGTCGCAATCGCAGACATCACAAAGAAGGTGTGAAAAAATCGTCGTAGGGGCACGCCATGGCGTGCCCCTACCTGAATTTTCAATGGGATACACGGGGTCAATTCGCCCCTTTTAGGATTTTTTCACATCTTCAAAACGATGTCTGCGCCGCCCGGCCATCTCGGCCGGCGTGGTCGCGGGAATTGAGGCGGTGAAATTAATCTGTCCGCGGGTGGTGATGAACTGCATTTGTCACGGGCGGCAAGTGCGCTTGTAGAACGGCAGGCTGCCGGAGAGTATATCCGCGCCCAGCCCTTGCCGGATGAGAGTCCCTTCGGGGGATCGCAGACGCTAAAAAGTGACCGCCTGCGCCCGCCGCTTCCGTTAGCTTGGTGGAGACTTCGCGGTCATCTGAAGCACCTGCTCCTCGACCTTGGAGATTTCCTTTTTGAGTGCGCCATCGCTGATGTTGCCACGTAAGTAATTCAAGAGGAGCACGGTCACTGCTGGCTTGCGATCTTCCTCATCCGAAATCAGCCGAGGGTCTTGAAACGCCATCTGAATGACCGGTAAGAACAGCCTTACTGTCTTCGGCTCCATTATGTCAGAGCTGGTGTAGATTTTGACGATTGCGATTCCGACTTTGTCACCGAGCCTAGGCAGGTGCTTTGCCGCAGTGGCCGTATATAGACCCATTGAACGTTCCTTAATGCACGTTCTCACCAGCTGCAAAGAGTAACTATCCTGAACCTCGCCAGCCTCCGCGGTCGGCATGATCAAGACAGCGAAAAAGGGCAGAAGGAGCATCTGCAAATACGGTCTCATGTCTGTTCTCTCCAAGTCCCACGGTCGGGTTTCCCGTCATCTGGTGTTGCTTATATCGCCCCCAGTGCCGTTATTTATAGAACCGTGGCCGCCAGATGACGAAGACGTGGTCCAATTCTTGGTTCGGACCGGGAATACTGCACCACTCAGAAGAATCCCGATCTTTTGTGTCTGGGTAAACACTACTGGCGCGGTTGAACAAGTGCCGAAGGGGGCATCGTAGAACTGACCAGAGGAATTGGTGAATTGGGAGGTACCGGGGTATTCTGTCGGCCCGACGTCGGCCCAGTTAGGTGTGGTGTTATCTTCGGATTGGCCGTTGTCGACGACGTTGAGGACCTCCTCCTGGGGCTCCATATTGCTGTTGTTCATAGGTTGACCGTTCTGATCCAATACCTGATACAGGACTGCAATGTCGATCCCATAATAGCTTGATGTGTCATCGCAGGGCGAGCCGATATATGTCATCGAAATTGTAGGATGCTTGAGGACTTTTAGGCTGGTGGGCGTTTGCACGCTGCACGGGCCGCTGCCGCTGGCATTTGTGTAGTAAGTACAATTGCAGTAGCCCCCATTCCCTGCCCAATTCCCACATTCGTAGGGTCCGTCATTTGCGTTGGCAAGGGCGGAGCCGCCGCCCACGCCGGTCAGAAGACCTGAGTTGCTCACGGTGAAAATTCCCGTGTTGCTCGAACCCCAGCTCACTTGGGAGGTGATGTCGTAATAGTACCCGCTCCCCCCGCAAGGCGGGGCCATGTACATCTCGGCAGTTTCCTGGTCGGTGTTGGTGACGGCAATGGGGCAGGCAGTTACGGGCTCGATTTCGGTTCCACTGTACTGCGCGGCGCACTGGCAAGTGCAGCAGTCGTAGCTCGAAGCCAACCCGCCGTGCCGCGTCACCACCGCCAGCCGGCCCATCACCGGCACGTTATCGAGGCCCAGCCAAAGCACGCTGCCGTCCGTGGCCTCGGCGGCAATCGTGTCCTTCTTGAAATCCGCCTCCTGCGCGTCCCGCAGCTTGCGCAGGTCGATCATGCGCGTCTCGTGGGGAACCAGCTGGAGGCTGTCCAGATAATAGATTTGCCCGTTCGCCCACACCTTGAAGCCAATCCGCGCCGGCTTGTCCCCCAGGTTGGCAAGAAAAGCGTAGCTCTCCGTATCCGCGTCCAGATGCCAGGGGTTCGCCCCCGACCCCGCCCAGCCGTTGCCTTCGTTTTGCACGTGGCTGTCCACCACGAGATTACCTCTCCACTTGATGCTCGAGACCCCCGCCTGGAGCGATCCCGGCGGCCCACTATATTGGATGCGAGCAGAAGGGGGAGTGGCAGCGGCAGGTCCCGGGTCATGGCGTACCCCGTTGCAATCGCAGACATCACGAAGAAGCTGTGAAAATATTGATTTTGGCTTTTTTCGCCCTCGTGTTTTCAGTTATTTGCAGGAGAAAAAATCCGGTTTTTTCAATATTTTCACAGCTTCGAAACCATGCCTGCGCCACCCGAATACGGTGGTCTGGGAGGGGTGAGCCGGCAACCGCTCCCCTTATCCCGACCCGGTGGGGCTGCGACCAGTAGCGAAGCAAGAACGTCCACACTGCCCGCACCTTCCCCACCGAGGGAGTTAAGCGAAGGGAGCGCTCGCATCAGCCTCAGGGGGCGACGGTTATCGTGGCTTTGTTGGATTTCACTACGCCGGCCTTTTGATTGGTAAATGAGACAGGTCTAGACACCTGAATAACATACTTCCCCGGCTTGGTCATGTCGTAAATCCTACCTACGTCTTGGCTCTCGGTAATACTCTCGCCCGGTCTTATGGTGCGGCCGAGAATCGCTTTCCCGGCCGCAAGTTCCGGATGTGGATACGCCCTCTTGGAGACCATACGGCCGTGCTCATCCCGCACCTCGTATATGAAATTTGAGTCTTGTCCAGTCAGGTCGTAGAAGCTGCCGCTGCAGTCCAACGGCTCACTCGAATTGTTCGTGAGTCGGATGTTTATGTCCACGCTTGAGCCGGCCTTTGTCGCCGACGAACCCGCGCTAATCGCGATGGTAAAAGGCTTTCTAGCCTGCCGATCTTGACAAGGGGCAAGCACGGCTAAGGCCACAACTATAACCATGGCAGTGAGAATCCGCATATTCCCTCCACTTTTCCTCATTGGCACGTTCGGGTTGATATATCGTTCCATGTTGGACAAGCGCCGTTGGCAATCGTGAAACTCCCGCTCGTACCTATCCCGGCCCATTGGGGTACTCTAACATGACGATTGCCGTCTGGGGCGTCCCCGTCAGATTGCGCATCACCACGTGCGGGGTGAAGTACCCCATGCCCGCGCAGGGCCGGCGGCCCATGCTTCGTGACACCTGGTGGTAATTCGAGATTGCAGATTTCAGATTGCAGAGACGCGGAGGCGGCGAGGCACACGGGCCGGACGGAGTCAGGGAAAAGCCGGGAGCGCGCCGCCGGGAATACTTCCCGCCGTGGGTGACCGAATCCTGCTTCGGCATTCTTTCGCTTGACAGGCAATTGGAAATATGATAGGCTACTCTGGTTGACCTATGGGGAACGCGGCAACAGAGCGTGTGAAAGGGGTTCTGAATCAGCCCGTGGAGGGCGAAGAATTGGGGCAAAATACAAAAAAGATACTAAATAGACGGAACGAACCTAAGATTGTGTTGAAAATACAGGACTTAGCGTTTTCGGAGCCCCAAAACGAACTGTCTTTTGAGTTCAAAAAATGCCAATCAAAGCCAAAAATATGGCCAAAAACCGACGCGTAGACGCCGCGCGCCCCTGCTTTGCCATTCTGTTCCCGCCTTGCGGTCCTGCTACAACGGGATCGCGCTGCTCATGGTCGGCGGAAAAGTCCAGAGCGCCCCGCCGCGGCGGGTTCGTCCGCCAATTAGAATGGCGGACTCAGAATGACAGGTTTCGGAGCATTAAATGAAACCGGAAGCTGGAAATTGGAAACTAGGACTCAGAATGACAGGTTGCAGAGGGTTAAATGAAACCGGAAACCGGAAACTAGGGCTGCCAGTTTCCAGTTTCTAATTTCCACTTTCCGCCTTCCCGGAGGTTTGTGGAAATTGAGATTTACGGTAGACTGTTTGTTTCTGGAGTGTTCATATCATCGAATCATATGACTGAGGAAACGGTAGCCAGCAATTGGACGTCCACCGAGGTCCGCGTCCGGTACGCGGAGACGGACCAGATGGGCGTGGTTTATTACGCGAATTATCTGGTCTGGTTCGAGATCGGGCGCACGGACTTCTGCTTGCAGCACGGTTTTGCTTACCACGATATGGAGCAAGAGGACGGGCTTTACATCATGGTGGCCGAAGCGCGTTGTCGTTATAAAGCCCCCGCGCGTTACGACGACCAACTCGAGGTTCGCACCCGCTTGACCGGGATGCGGAGGCGGGTGCTGATCTTCGGCTACGAAATCTACAAGCCGCGCACGGATGAACTCATTGCTGAAGGCGAGACGGTACACGTCATCACCGACCGCGACGGCCGCCCGCGCACCTTGCCCGACAAGTACCGGGAATTGCTCCTGGGGAAATCAGAAATCAGAGATCAGAAATCAGAAATTCGAAAACAAGAGCGGTAGTCTCGAATCGAGTTTCAGAGTTTCGGATTTCAAATTTGGAGTTCTAATTTCCATTTTCTGATTTCTAATTTCTGATTTCTGATTTAGTGAGAACTTGATGCTCCGCAATTTGCAGCTCACCGGACATGACCTGACCCCACGCGACTTTTACCAAGTGGTGCGGGAAAATCGTCGCGTCAAGCTTTCGCCGCAGGCGCGCCATGCCATGACGCAGTCCCGCAAACTCGTGGAGAAGATCATGCAGGGAAAAGAGGCCGTTTACGGCGTTACGACCGGGGTCGGAAGCCTCTCCACGGAACGGATTGAGCCCGCGCAGGCACGAGAACTGCAATTAAACGTGGTGCGCAGCCACGCCTGCGGGGTGGGAGAGCCGCTTGACGTGCGAGAGACCCGCGGGCTCCTCCTGCTGCGGGCGAATACGCTGGCCATCGGTCTTTCGGGTGTCCGGCCGGAGGTGGCCGAACTGCTGTGTGGGTTCCTTAACAACGGGGTGCATCCCGTGGTACCCGCGCGCGGGTCAGTCGGGGCGAGCGGCGATCTTGCTCCTCTGGCCCATGTGGCGCTGGCGTTGGTGGGCGAGGGCGACGTGCTCTACCAGGGCCGTCGCAGGCGCGCGCTGCCCGCCATGCAGGAGGCAGGGTTAAAGCCCCTGGCGCTCGAAGCCAAGGAAGGTCTTTCACTCGTGAACGGCACTCAGGCGATGCTCTCTGTGGGGCTTCTCGCGCTACGTTCTGCCGAACTTCTCGTGGATACGGCAGACGTGGCGGGAGCGCTCTCGCTGGATGCCTTGCGCGGCTCCCGCAGGGCCTTTGATGAACGCCTGCATCAAGCCCGCCCACATCCCGGGCAGATGGCGACCGCCAAGAACATCTGGTGCCTTACGCAGGGAAGCGAGATTAACAGGTCGCACCAGGCGTGCTCGCGCGTCCAGGACGCATACAGTTTGCGCTGCATGCCGCAGGTTCACGGGGCTGTACGCGATGCGCTCAATTACGCGCGACAAACCTTTGAAAGGGAAATGAACAGCGCCACGGACAATCCCCTGGTCTTCGTGGCCGAAGGCGAGGTTATCTCGGGGGGCAACTTCCACGGGCAACCGTTGGCCACTGCGCTTGACCTTATGGCGTTGGCGCTTACGCAACTGGGCGGCATCTCCGAAAGGCGAATCGACCGCATGGTGAATCCCCTGACGTCCGACCTGCCGCCCTTTTTGACAAAGTCACCAGGCCTCGAATCGGGATTCATGCTCACTCAAGTGACGGCTGCCGCTCTGGCTTCGGAGAACAAGGTCCTGGCCCATCCCGCCTCTGCGGACTCCATCCCCACCTCCGGAAACAAGGAAGACTATGTGAGCATGGGCATGGCAGCAGCCCTGAAGCTGCGCCCCCTCCTCTCTAACTTGACCGCCATAATCGCCATCGAGCTGCTGGCGGCCTGCCAAGCCATTGATTTGCTGGCTCCGCTCAGGACCGGGCGTCTGGCAGAAAAAGCCAAGGCGATGCTTCGGGCCGTCTCATCCCCCGTAACCAAAGATAGACCATTGCACAAGGATATCGCCCGCGTGGCGCAGCTTGTTTCCGAGGGCGCGTTCGCCGCAGTCTTGAAAACCAGCGCGGACTGTCATTCCGAGCGAAGCGAGGAATCTCGCTCTCATCGTTCCCGCACAGACCAGGGCGAGATTCCTCGCTTCGCTCGGAATGACAGCGCAGGTAACTGATCTTTCCATGCCTCGTATTTCAGCCACAATTGTCGCTTGCAACGAGGCCAAAAACCTCGCCCGCGCCCTTCGATCGCTGGCCTGTGCCGATGAAATTGTGGTGCTCGACTCCGGCTCGACCGACGAGACGCCGGCTATCGCAGCGCGCCTGGGAGCGCGGGTCATCAACCAACCCTGGCAGGGATACGCGGCGCAAAAAAACCTTGCCACAGGCCACGCCCAGCACGAGTGGATCCTGAGCCTGGACGCGGATGAGGAACTTGATGCCGTAGCACAGGCTGCAATTCGTAGCTGGAAGGACTCGGAACCCGCAGCGGACGGATATCGCTTTGCTCGCCGCGCCCGCTATCTTGGCCGCTGGATCCTGCACTCCGGCTGGTACCCGGATTACAAGGTTCGCCTCTTCAACCGGCGCAAGGGCGGGTGGGGCGGGAAATACGTTCATGAGTCCGTGACGGTGAACGGCCGCGTGGAGACCATGCCTGGTGAAATCCTGCACTACACCTGCGACACGCTGCAGGAACATCGTCAGAGGATCGAGCTTTACACCGACCTGGCAGCGCAGGAGATGTTCGAACGGGGCGAAAACGTCAACATCCTCGAGCGCTTGTTTGATCCCCTATGGGTTTTCTTCCACACTTACTTTTTCCGCCTGGGAGTCCTGGACGGACACCAGGGGTTTCTGATCGCCACCATGGCGGCACGCTACGTCAGCAGGAAATACACCAAGCTGGCCAGCAGAGGCGCTACCGTCGGCCATCGCCAATGATTTCCTCGAGGCCCTTGAAGATCGTTCATGTCGACACAGGCCTGAGTCTGCGCGGCGGCCAGCGGCAGTTGTTGAACCTGGCGCGGCTGCTTCGCCAACGAGGTCACGGCCAGATCATCGTCTGCCGAGAAGAGAGTGAGTTGGAAACCCGCGCCCGGGCGGAAGAGTTCTCCTGCTTTGCGCTTCCACTCCACGATCCCGCCTATGCTTACGGAATCTTGCAACTGCGCCAGCATCTGCAATTGGCGCCGTGCGACATTCTTCATGCCCATGATGGACGAGGGCAGACGGTGGCCTGGCTGGCGTCAATCGGAATGCGCGTTCGACGAGTAGCGAGCCGCCGCGTGCCCTTTCTCCCCAGGCACCGGTGGGTCCATCGCCTGAAGTATGCACACACCTGTGATGCCGTGGTTACAGTCTCGGATTTCATTCGTCAGTTATTGATTCGCTCGCAGGTGCCGGAGTCGATGATCGAGCTGATTCCGGACGGAATCGAGATTCCACCTGAGCTGCCCTCGATAACCAGAAGAGCCGAAGCGCGTGCACGGTGGGGGTTTGGTGAAGACGAGTTTCTGGTTGGCCACCTAGGGGCCTTTACACGCGAAAAGGGTCAAGAGATTGCGCTTGAAGCATTCCGACTACTAATTAAACACTTGCCGCAGGCACGACTCTTGTTGGCGGGAGAAGGTCCAAGCCTGAAAGACCTGGAGATTACTCAGAGGTGCAAGGCACTCGGCGACCGAGTCCGACTTTGCGGCGCGATCGAGAACCTTGCAGACTTCTTCCCTGCCCTGGACCTGTTCGTCATGCCGTCCAAGTCCGAGGGGCTGGGTTCATCGGCTCTCCTGGCCATGTCGTATGGCCTGCCCGTGGTGGCCAGCCGGGTGGGCGGCCTGCCGGAGGTTGTTGAGGAAGCCCGCACGGGATGGTTAGTTAAGCCTGCTTCACCTTCCGCGCTCGCCGACGCGATTTTAGCCGCGGCTAGCGACCGGGCACGCCTCAAGCAATGGGGCCTGAACGGACGGGAGCGCGCCCGCCAATTCTCCGTGGAGATCATGGTGGAGCGAACGGAAGCCCTGTACTGCCGCTTGTTATTTGGATAATCTAGAAGCCTGGTCAGGCTTCTCAATCAAAGTGGAGGGGAGCTGCCGGTCGGTCATGTCCTACTTTGTGGTCGGGATCTTGGGATTGGTTTTTGGGAGCTTCTTGAACGTGTGCATTGTTCGGCTCCCCAACAAGGAATCGATACTGGTTCCGCGCTCCCATTGCCCGCTCTGCAAACATCCCATTCGCTGGTTCGACAACATCCCACTGGTGAGTTATCTCTTCTTGAGGGGCCGCTGCCGCGATTGCCAGGCGAGAATTTCCCCGCGCTATGCCGTCGTCGAAGCTCTCACCGCGCTCTTGCTCATGGCCACGTTCCGCCGCTATGGCCTCAGCCCCGAATTCGTGAAATACTCCGCCCTGGTGATGATGCTCATTGTGCTCATCTTCACAGATTTGAGGCAGCGGCGAATCCCCCACGCCGTCACCGTGTTCGGTATCAGCCTCGGCTTGGCGTTAAGCTTCTTTACCCAGGTTGACAACCGTCCAGTGGAATGGTTAGCGGAACGGATGGGCTTGTTCCTTCCGGGAGCACTTGCGTCGGTCCTGGGCGCAATTGTGGGTGCAGTTACGGGAGGCGGGTTATTCTACGCCGTCGGGGAGGCTTTTTACATTTTGGGCGGACGGGAGAAGGAGTACCTGGGGTTCGGCGACGTGATGTTGATGCTCATGGTTGGGACCTTTCTCGGTGCGCCCCTGACGTTGCTCACTATACTCCTGGGCTCACTTGGAGGCTCGATCATCGCATTGTCATTCACCCTGGCTGCGCCGCGTTTCCGCAATTATCACTGGCCTTACGGGACATTCCTTGGAATCGCCGCCGTTTACTCGGCCCTCGACGGCACGCGCCTCCTGGAGGCTTATCTCCGCTGGTCAGGCCTGGCAGGTTAAGCCGATCATTCCGTAACCTTGTCGTGAATATACTCTCGAATCACGTCACGGCCGGCATCCGAAGGGTTGATGAACTCTATCGAGGTCCGGCCGGCGGCCTCTTTGACCCGGATCCTGCCGGTGACTTTGACGGGCTTCTTAACGTCCGGCATGTTGAACTCTAATGAAAGGACGTCGTCAACCTGCGCCGTGCCTGAGCTTTCGAGTGCCATGCCGACTTCACCGATATTTATACTCGTAGCATTGAACCTTTCCCCCTCCCGTGCGCAGGTGACGGAGGTGCGGTAAGGAAGGGTCGCGGACCGCCGTCGTTCCGCCAACATGGCGCCGCGCGCCGTGCGGAGGATCGCGTAAATCTTCTCGCGAGAAAATGGCTTCCCAATAAAGAATGTCGCTCCCGCTTCAAATGCCCGTCGAATGGTATCGACGTCGTCAAAGCCGGTTATCATGATGATGGGAGCCTGCTGATTAGGCGGAGTCGAGCGGATTCTCCGGGTTAGCTCGAAGCCATCCAGATTCGGCATGGCGACGTCCAGCATTATGCCGTCGAACTTTTCGTTGGCCAGAATTAAAGCGGCTTCTTGACTATCCGAGGATGTGCGCACTTCCACTCCCAAGGGTTCGATCATGGTCTTGACCAATCTGCACACTTCGGGTTCGTCGTCCACCAGGAGAATCTTCATGGTACGGTAAATTCTTTACAAGAGGCGGCCGGAAAGCAAGCGTGAATTTGTCTCCCTATCCTTTCAGCTCAACCAGCAGAAGTGATTTCACCGGTTGAGGCATTTGACCAAATTCGCGAATATCTTAAGCCCGTCTTGCGAATAATGCGCCGGCAACGAAACTCGCTCCGGATGAGGCATAAGACCCAAGACCAAGCCCGTCTCGTCAGTGACGCCGGCAACGGCTCCCGGCGCCCCGTTGGGGTTACTGGGATACTCCATGGTGGGGCGCCCCTGGGCGTCAGTGTAACGGAAAACCACGCGCACGGCCGCGTTGGCAGCATCGCAAAACAGGGGACGGCCCTCGCCGTGGGCAGTCGGCATCTCCAGAATCTCACCCCCCAGATCTTCAGTCCAGGCGCAGTTCTGCGCTGAGACCAGCAGCCGGATTTTCCGGTCTTCAAAGTGGGCAGACTGGTTCTCCAGCAGAGCCATGCTCCGCTTTCCCGGGGTGCGGCCCGGCAGAATCCCCGATTCGGTCAAAACCTGAAAACCGTTGCATATGCCCAGCAATGGCTTCCGCGCTTCCAGGAACTCCTCCAGTTGGTCGCGCAGGCGGGCCACCAGCATCGTGGCAAATATGCGTCCCGCTCCCAAGTGGTCGCCATAGGAGAAACCCCCGGGAATGACTGCCGCCTGGTAGTCCCGAAGCCGCGTGCGGCCGTCCAATAGATCCCGCAGCAGAACAAGTTCAGTCCTTCCACCTGCGAATTCAATGGCGGCCGCAGTCTCTTCATGGCAGTTGGTGCCTGGGCTGTAAAGAATCGCAGTAACGCTCCGACTCATTCGATGACCTCCCGAAACGTTTTACTCCAGACCTCGCCAAGGGCCGCAGTGGGTTCCTGCCAAACCGCTTTCCCGCCGTCAAGAAGAATCAACTGCGGCTCCGGTAAGACCTCTCCAATGACCCGGCAAGGCACGTCTCCTAACTGTCCGTTCAAATTGCACTCGGAAGGCACTTCAAGCAGGACCGATCCCACGAATTCACCGAAAATCGAGCCGTCCTTCCGGCCCTCTGGAAAAGCGTCAAGCGTGATTCGCGCGCCGTATCCAGATCCCCAGGCCGCCTCAAAAAGGCGCAAAAGGATTCCGCCCTCGGCGATGGCGGAGGCCGAGACGTAACCCGCCTTCCCGTGCAACCCCAGAAGCGCATCCCACACCGACTGGATCGCACTGGCATCGTAAGCGTCGAAGAGGCGCTCGCCGCGCTGCCCGCGGCTATCGGCGTACACGCTGCCACCCAGCGCCTCGCAATCGAACCGGCCCACGAGGACAATGCGATTTCCGGGCCGCTTGAAATTCTTGCTCACCACCTCCCTGACATCCGGCAAACGCCCCATGGCCGTCACCACCAGCGTGGCGGGTACATCGATCCTTCGGCCTTCGGTCTCAAATGTCCCGGAGCTTGAATCCTTGCCTGAAATGAAGGGAATCCCGAGGGCAACCGACACGTCTGCGATGGTCTCAACCATCTCGCGCAAATCCCAGGCTGTTTCCGGACGCACGCGCGGGGTGTAGAAGTTGTCACAAAGGACCATTTGCCGGTAGTCTGCACCCGCCGCCACCGCCTTGCTGATTGCCTCAATGATCATCAGGCGCGCCATGCGCGCGGGGTCAATTTCCCCATAAAAGGGATTGAAGGCTAAGGTGGTGATCAGGCCGTACGGCTTGCCACGCAGGGGCGCCGAAATATAAACATTTGTCGGCATCCGATGATTCTTGCCCCCATAAGGCCCCATGGCAGTTCGCCCCTGCACCGTCGTATCAAACCGCGAACCGGCAGCGCTCTGGTCAGCGCAGTGGTAGTGTCCAAGCACGCCCCGAATGGCGCCAGCCCACTCTGCTTCGGTGTGTGGTTCGGGAATGCGTAAGGGTTGGAGGTTTCGCTGCGGTTTAGCGACCTGCAACGGGTCGATGGGGCAGGCTTCCCAAAGGAAACCCATCTCGAGGTCCACAACCTTCTGGCCGCGCCAAATCGCCTCCAGGCAACCGGTCTCCGTAAAGTGGCCGAGGACTGAATACCCTACCTCGTACCTCTCGAGAATGGCGCGGGCTTCCGTAGCTTTCTCCGGCGGGACCGCTAGCAGCATGCGTTCTTGCGATTCTGAGAGCAGGATTTCCCAGGCTGTCAGGCTCTTGTCCTTTAGCGGAACAGAGTCGAGGTCAATGCGCACGCCGGTCTCAGACCCCATTTCCCCCACAGCGCATGAGATGCCCCCGGCTCCGAGGTCGGTGATTGCCCGAATGCACTCCTGGTCGCGCAGAACAGGGATTGCCGAAGTGAACCTGCGCTCTGTAATGGGGTGACCGATTTGCACCGCGGCTGATTCTTTTTGCAGAGTCTCGCCGGTCATGCCCGTGGAACTGGCCGTGGCCCCGTGTATCCCGTCCCGGCCGGTTTCGCCGCCGATGAGCAGCGCCACATCACCTGAACGAGGAGCGTCCTTGAGAGCATATTTCCTGGGAATCAATCCCACTGAATGCCCAAGGGCAAAGCACTTGGCGTAGCCGGGATGGATGCGGTAAACCGGGTGCATCATGGGAATGCCCATGGGGTTCGTGTAATAGGCGGTTGCCCTGATCGATTCCGAAACAATCAACTGTGGATGTAAAGCCCCGGGGGGAACTTCCGAAATCCTGGGGTCCATGGTTCCCATCACGGTTGTGCCGCCAATGGGGTACCCCCCTTTGCCAAATCCCAGCGTGTCGCGGATGACGCCGCCGTGTTTCGTCGCAATACCCCCAAAAGGAGCTATGGAGCTGGGGAAGTTATGGGTTTCACCTTTGATGGTCACCACCCAGTCCTCATAAAACTCCATGCCTCCGGCATTGTCTTTGAAGGACGAAACAACCAGTGGATGGTTGATTCGCGCCGTCGCGTCACTCAACCTCCTCAGGAGTCCAAGACTTTTCCAGGTGGTGTGGTAGCAGTGATCACTCCACGATTGCGCCAGGATCTCGATCTCGGCGTCCGTGTGGGGCCGGCCCTGGGCCTTCTCGTGCGCCTGGATGGCCTTCATCTGGGAAAGTGGCGCATACCAGGAACGGGCCTTCGAGAGCGCAACCAGTTCCTCGTCCGTCAAATCCAGGAGAGAAATCGTCGCCACAGGATCGGGATTCCCGGTGGGACGAAGCGTAGTTAGGACTTCGTTCGGCTCGCGGATGCGCTCGACGACGTGGTTGTAGAGGAAACGGGCGGCAATTCCCCGCGCCTCGGATTCGTCCAGGCCCCAGAATTGGTAGCGCCTGCTGAGTCGTGCGAATTCCAAGCCTCCTTCACCCAAGGCCCGCGCCCCTGCCAGAATGGAGGGCGTTTCCGGGTCTGTCACGGCGGGCCGATAAGCGATTTCAACAATAGGCCCCAGCCCAGGCTCGAGTTGGGAGCATTGAGCAGCCACTTGGTAAAGCGGATTCACCAGAAGCGGCATCAGCCGTTCCAGGTCCACCGATCCCTCGAGCCAAAAGACGCGCTCGATCACTAGATTCTTCAGTTGGGGGTAACCGCGCAAGTGAAAGAAGCTTAGCCAGCTACGGGCCTCGGGATCATCTTTCGAGAGTGTGTAAATGCTATGAATCGGCATCGTCGCCTCGGACGAGGTTTGGGTCAGGTTAACCGCCGCGTGTCAACTGCCCAGCCATCTTGGCCTCGGCGTAGGCCGGGCAGCAGCACGTCACGGGGCACGTCGTGAAACAAGCAACTCATTATATCCGGGATGCCACTTGTTGTCTCTCCCCGCTAGAGCGCCGCTAAAGCGTATTCCGACACGTTGGGAGGTCGGCGGCTCTTCCAGGAGCCGATGGTCGGTCCCGCGGCTCTTCCCTGGCCTTTCCAATAACACCTTTTCAATCCCCAAAGGCCGGAGGAAGGAAGGTGGTTTCGAGATTCCGATTGTAGCCGGTGGCCGCGGCTACTCCGGCACCGCAACTTCAATCGTTGCGCTGAGTGCCAGGTTCCCCCAGGCAACTCGCATTGTGACATGCTTGATGTCGTCCTTCGGATATGACAGCGTGATGGTCAGTTTCTCAGTCTGGGTCTCCGCCTTGGCAATGGACATCAACGCTTCGAATTCTACCGGAGCTTTCTCAATCTGAAACGCGTCAAGTCGCCCTTTGCGGACCCTGCCAGGGTCAAGAAAAACCAGGCTCCACTCGGAGCCCTCTTCGGAGCGATGCAGGCCCAGGTAATAGAACCCCGCCGGAACCTTTTTCCCGCCAATTGACAAGGGAAGCTGTGTATCCAAAATGGACCAGAAGTTGCTGCCCATCCGCCATATTTTCCCCCTGGTCATGGCGTCGAACTTGGCGGGGTCTTCGTATTCCTTCTTCCAGACGGGCCGGCCATAGTCGATGGCGAACTGCCCGGCAGCGGCATTGGTTTGGGTGTTCCAGTAGAGCACTCGCACCGAGGCCCGATCATCCGGCGTGCCGCCCTCCGCCACAATCTTAGGCCTTTGCTGCTGCCCCTCAGCAGCCAACGTAAAGAGCAGCATCAGGCCTGCCAGCAGTGAGTGGATCTTCATCGTCATTCTCCTTTTCTTTTGCCTCTTTCGCTGGAGCGCAATTCTAGCACGGGTCGCCGCACCCTGTGTGGATTGTCACCATAAAATTGCGTTTCAGACAGTAGGGGAGGGAGAAGACAGTTGGGGGCGCAGAGTCGGGGGAACGTGAGCGAAAAACGGAGAAGTCCCTGTCACCGATGTTGGAAGTTTTTATAGTAAGACCTGCGCGTGTCGTGAGACAGGCACTGGCAAGTAGCTGGTATCGCCAATGAATAGCCCCTCTTCATCAAACACCTTCAGGGCGCGCAGGCAGCGCAGCACTTCGCGGTTGAACCACTCCGGCAGGCGTTGGGCATCGGTGCCGCGGGCGAACTTGCGCAAGAAGTCCTGGTGGCAGGGCGTCTGACGGTCCGAGCGGTTCTTGTCCTTGAAGCCGGGGAAGGCCCAGCTCACCTCTTGGGTTTGCGGGTGAACCGCTTTGCAGTGTGGGCGCGCTCCCTGAACCAGAATGCCCCCACAGATTCTGCTGAGGAGCCAAATTCCCACGGCTCCCACACTTACCCGATAGTCTGGTGAGATAATCGGGTTAGGGGGCAGGCCGTCCCCACGTGTCGCTGCTCCCTACGCGGTCAAGGCTAATCAGGACAATTACTTCACATTGTAGTATTAGGGTCATGGCACGGCCGCTGAAACTTCATTCGAGTCCGCACTCTGGGTGACATCATTCGACGCCACGGCTGTGACGGTGTAGTAATAAGTCGTCCCAGCAACCACCGTTGTTGCGTCGGTGTAGGTGCAGGTCGTTGTGCTCGTGCAACCTGCGGCCACAGGAGAGCTGTTGAGCGGCGTAGTGCTCTCTCCTCCCGATGCTGTGCCACGGTAAACATTGTACCCGACTACGCCAGAAGTCGTGCTGGCGGTCCAGGATAGAATCACGTCGTGCGTTCCCGCGCCGGAGAGGCTCACCGTCTGCGGGCTGCCGCTGGAATTGTCCGCGATGCTTAGCGAGGCCGCTTCGGTCCCGGCGACGGAAGGCGTGAACATCACCACAATCGTGCAGTTGGCGCCTGCCGCTAGCGAGCTGCCGCACGTGTTGGATTCATCAAAGTCGCTGGCATTGGTACCCGTCAGCGCAAGGCTGGTAATGCTCAACGCGGCGTTGCCGGTGTTGCTCAGGGTGACGCTCTGCGCCGTACTGGTCATATCGACGGGTTGGTTGAGGAAGGCAAGGCTGCCGGGTGCAAGGCTGGCCACGGCACCCGTGCCCGTGCCGGAGAGGTTCACCGTCTGCGGGCTGCCACTGGCGTTGTCCGCGATGCTTAGCGAGGCCGCCTCGGTCCCGCTGACGGAAGGCGTGAACATCACGCTGATCGTGCAGTTGCTGCCGGCCGCCACCGAACTGCCGCACGTGTTGGTCTGAGCAAAGTCGCTGGCATTGGTACCCATCAGCGCGAGGCTGGTAATGCTCAAGGCGGCGTTGCCCGTGTTGCTCAGGGTGAGGGTCTGAGCTGTACTGGTCGTACCTACGGACTGGTTGCCGAAGCCGAGGCTGGTGGCTGAAAGGCTGGCTAGGGCAGCCGTGCCCGTGCCGGAGAGGCTCACCGTCTGCGGGCTGCCACTGGCATTGTCCGTGATGCTCACCGAGGCCGTGCGGCTGCCACTGGCCGCAGGCGTGAACGTCACGCTGATCGTGCAGCTACTGCCGGCCGCCACCGAACTGCCGCAGGTGTTGGTCTGCGCAAAGTCGCTGGCATTAGTACCCGTCAGCGCGAGGCTGGTAATGCTCAAGGCGGCGTTGCCCGTGTTGCTCAGGGTGAGGATCTGAGCTGTACTGGTCGTACCTACGGACTGGTTGGCGAAGGCAAGGCTGGTGGCTGAAAGGCTAACCACGGTAGCCGTGCCCGTGCCGGAGAGGCTCACCGTCTGCGGGCTGCCACTGGCATTGTCCGTGATGCTCACCGAGGCCGTGCGGCTGCCACTGGCCGAAGGCGTGAATGTCACGCTGATCGTGCAGTTGCTGCCGACCGCCACCGAACTGCCGCACGTGTTGGTCTGCGCAAAGTCGCTGGCATTGGTACCCGTCAGGGCGAGGCTGGTAATGTTCAAGGCACCGTTGCCGGTGTTGCTTAGGGTGAGGGTCTGAGCTGTACTGGTCGTACCTACGGACTGGTTGCCGAAGGCAAGGCTGGTGGCTGAAAGGCTGGCCAGGGCAGCCGTGCCCGTGCCGGAGAGGGTCACCGTCTGGGGGCTGCCACTGGCATTGTCCGTGATGCTCACCGAGGCTGTGCGGCTGCCACTGGCCGAAGGCTTGAACGTCACGCTGATCGTGCAGCTACTGCCGGCCGCCACCGAACTGCCGCAGGTGTTGGTCTGAGCAAAGTCGCTGGCATTGGTACCCGTCAGGGCGAGGCCGGTAATGCTCAAGGCGGCGTTGCCCGTGTTGCTCAGGGTGACGGTCTGGGCCGCACTGGTCGTACCTACCGACTGGCTGCCGAAGGCAAGGCTGGTGGGTGAAAGGGGGTCCACGGGAGCCGTGCCCGTGCCGGAGAGGCTCACCGCCTGCGGGCTGCCACTGGCATTGTCCGTGATGCTCAGCGAGGCCGTGCGGCTGCCACTGGCCGCAGGCGTGAACGTCACGCTGATTGTGCAGTTGGCGCCGGCCGGCACCGAACTGCCGCACATGTTGGACAGAGCAAAGTCGCTGGCATTGGTACCCGTCAGCGCGAGGCTGGTAATGTTCAAGGCGGCGTTGCCCGTGTTGCCCAAGGTGAGGGTCTGAGCTGTACTGGTTGTACCTACGGACTGGTTGCCGAAGGCAAGGCTGGTGGCTGAAAGGCTGACCAGGGGAGCCGTGGCAGCGGTGAGCGTGCCTGTCCCGGAGAGGGTCACCGCCTGCGGGCTGCCCCTGGCATTGTCCGTGATGCTCAGGTAGGCTGTGCGGCTGCCACTGGCCGACGGCTTGAACGTCACGCTGATCGTGCAGTGGGCGCCGGCCGCCACCGACCTGCCGCACGTGTTGGTCTGCGCAAAGTTGCTGCTATTGGTACCCTTGACCGCGAGGCTGGTCATACTCAAGGCGGCGTTGCCCGTGTTGCTCAGGGTGACGGTCCGCGCCGTACTGGGCGTACCTACGTGTTGGCTGCCGAAGGCCAAGCTGGTGGGTGAAAGGCTGACCGCGGGCGTGCCTCTCCTGAAAAAGATAGTCCCCTGCGGGCTGCCACTGGCATTGTCCGAGATGCTTAAGGCAAGTGCGATGCAGGCGGTGGAGAGAATCACTGCGTTCGCACGTCGTCGTTGCACTGGTCTGGTTTCCATTGGAGATGCCTCTCGCGCATGCGCGTTACCAATTCCGGGTCGGGTTCTTGCCCTTCAAATGACCTTTCTTGATATCCCGCCGCACAATAGAACGCAGCCCCGCCTTAGCCCCCAGCGTCGTGGTGTCGATCCGCACCGCAGGCGCGAGATCGTGGAATGATCCGGCTCTGACTGCTCCAGCCCGATGCGCAGAAACTGCCGCAGGGCCAGCAAATCGTTGGCCCGCCAGCCGATCCCACGCTCCGAGTCGGTCCCCTTGAAATATCCGATCAGCAGCAAGCCAGAAGTGGACCCTCGGCGCAAAGCTGCGGTTTGTGGGCGGCTTCTGGAGAGGTACGCCGTCGAGTAGTACCGAAGTACTAGACACACCGAGATGCAATCCCGCTTCTCCGTCGCCCCTCAAAGTCGAGCAGCGACTCCCCCAGGCGCTGCTCAAAAGGGCCGTGATCGTGATCTGCTCGTGGTCCGCCCCACAAAGGCGTATCGCCTTCCGCACAGTATTGATGCGGCGTGCGCAACATTGAGCGGCATAGAGAGCTGATGCGTCTTCCATTTTCCCTTTCCCACAAGTCGCTTCAGATCATCCGGAACAAGGCACCACCCGGCACCTTGTTAATTACCGCTATCCCCCACGCCTGTCTACAGTACTTCGGTACTGATCTGCCGCATATCATCTAACGCTGTAATAGAAAAGGTCGCGGTGTAGGCTTACTCGTATGCCATCGGTGGAAGGAAAACGGCCATGCCCTTTCTGAAAAGGCGCGCAAAGGTGAAGCTTACCGAAAAGGAGAGCTCTTAGCTGGGACGATCGGCCCAGCGGCGGTCCGAAGCAGACAAGGGCTCGCTTCCGTTCCTCTTCGCGGTAGCCGGGGAGCAGCCGACGCCCCAAGTGAACGATCGGCCTCGTATGGTTACCAAAAACCTCGTCCACATTGAATCAATTGATGTCGGCGCGGCTCCGCTGGTAAGCACTCATTCCATTGTCCAGTCTGTTTGTTTCCGTTTTTACCGCCCTCTGGCTCTCCTTCCGGACTCGGGCGGCTTTGCGATTGGCGATCCTCGCTCTGCGCCACCAGATCAATGTGCTGCGAAGGTCGCAGCGTGGGCGTGCTCCGCTGAGCTCAACGGTCCGGCTGCTCTGGATCTGGCTTATGCGCCTTTGGTCAGGTTGGCGCTCTGCGCTCGCCATCGTGAAGCCGGAGACCCGGCGTTGCCGGCAAAACACGCAACAGCGGCTATGACTGGAAAGGATCTCGAGGCCATTCGGAGCGGCCAGCCAGCGACCCTGCAGGCGGCCCGGGTCCAGGACTTTGTTGCGCTTCAGGCGGCGGTTGACCTCTACCCGCGTCCCTTCCAGGGACGGCACGTGGAAGCCGCACAAACTGTAGTGTAAGACGTCATCGCCGAAAGCCTCTTGCACTCCCAGCCAACGCTGCCGGCTGGGCTCAGCCAAGTCCGGTTCCAGTTGCTGGAAGCTGGAGAGGCGAAAGACGAAGCCGTAGAAGAGGGCCAAGAAAAAGCCCTGGGGGAAGACTTGGACCTGCTGGCGGGCATCCGACAAGCGCCCCACGGCGGGGCAAAAAAGGAACACTTTGTTTAGGTAGTGGGAGAAGGAAGGCAGGGTGCGGTTTGGTCTGTCTTTTTAACAGTAAGAAAGCAGAGAGAAACTCAAAGGTTTACTCGCCCTGCCTCGCTAAGGCAAGGTTTTCCGGCGCTCCCGGCGCAACAGTTCGCGGTTGATGGCGGAGATTTTTTCCAACTGCAGCTTGAGCTGGCGGTAGTTGGCGATCCAGCGGCGCACCGCTGCCACTTGGCTCGCCGCCACCACCCCGCCCGTGGTGCGCCCGGGCGCTAAGGTTACGGTCAAATACCAGACCGGGCCGTGGCGCTTGCCCCGGGCACACCGGCAGCCCAGGTGGCCACAAGTCAGATAGCGCTCGATCAGAGAGCCCCGCAAGGTCTCCCCCACGGGCGGCAGCAAGCGCGCCAGACCCTGCCGCCGCTTGCGCAAGGCGAGCGTCGAGAGTTTCTTGAGAGGGTTTCTTTCCTTCATATACGCGTAAGATTCTTCCAACATTTATCCTGGGAAGCAAGCGCGAAAATGCTCCCTCCGAATTCCCCTCTATCCCCCTGAATTATTGAGAATTAAAGTGGCCGTGCGAAACCCCTGCAAGGACAGGCAAGCCCTCCCACGTGTCGCTGCTCTCTACGCGGTCAAGGCTAATCAGGACAATTACTTCACATTATAGTATTAGGGTCCTGGCACGGGCGCTGAAACTTGATTCGAGTTCGCACTCTGAGTGACATCATTCGACGCCACGGCTGCGACGGTGTAGTAATAAGTCGTCCCAGCAACGACCGTTGCGTCAGTGTAGCTGCAGGTCGTTGTGCTCGCGCAACCGGCGGCCACAGGAGAGCTGTTGAGCGGCGTAGTGCTCTCCCCTCCCGGTGCTGTGCCGCGGAAAACATTGTACCCAACGCCGGGAGTCGTGCTGGGATTCCAGTATAGAATCACGTCGTGCATTCCCGCGCCAGAGAGGCTCCCCGTCTGCGGGCTGCCGCTGGAATTGTCCGCGATGCTTAGCGAGGCCGCTTCGGTCCCGGCGACAGAAGGCGTGAACATCACCACAATCGTGCAGTTGGCGCCGGCCGCCAGCGAGCTGCCGCACGTGTTGCTCTGACCAAAGTCGCTGGCATTGGTACCCGTCAGCGCGAGGCCGGTAATGCTCAAGGCGGCGTTGCCCGTGTTGCTCAGGGTGACGGTCTGAGCCGCACTGGTCACATCGATGGGTTGGTTGCCGAAGGCAAGGCTGGTGGGTGAAAGGCTGGCCAGGGCAGCCGTGCCCGTGCCGGAGAGGCTCACCGTCTGCGGGCTGCCACTGGCATTGTCCGTGATACTCACCGAGGCGGTGCGGCTGCCACTGGCCGCAGGCGTGAACGTCACGCTGATCGTGCAGTTGCTGCCGCCCGCCACCGAACTGCCGCAGGTGTTGGTCTGAGCAAAGTCGCTGGCATTGGTACCCGTCAGCGCGAGGCCGGTAATGCTCAAGGCGGCGTTGCCCGTGTTGCTCAGGGTGACGGTCTGCGCCGTACTGGTCGTACCTACGGACTGGTTGCCGAAGGCAAGGCTGGTGGCTGAAAGGCTAACCACGGTAGCCGTGCCCGTGCCGGAGAGGCTCACCGTCTGCGGACTGCCACTGGCATTGTCCGTGATGCTCACCGAGGCCGTGCGGCTGCCACTGGCCGAAGGCTTGAACGTCACGCTGATGGTGCAGTTGGCGCTGGCCGCCACCGAACTGCCGCAGGTGTTGGTCTGGGCAAAGTCGCTGGCATTGGTACCCGTGAGCGCGAGGCTGGTAATGCTCAAGGCGGCGTTGCCCGTGTTGCTCAGGGTGGCGGTCTGCGCCGTACTTGTCGTACCTACGGACTGGTTGCCGAAGGCAAGGCTGGTGGGTGAAAGGCCGTCCACGGGAGCCGCGGCAGCGGTGAGCGTGCCTGTCCCGGAGAGGGTCACCTTTTGCGGGCTGCCACGGGCATTGTCCGTGATGCTCAGGTAAGCTGTGCGGCTGCCACTCGCCGAAGGCTTGAACGTCACGCTGATCGTGCAGTGGGCGCCGGCCGCCACCGACCTGCCGCACGTGCTGGTCTGAGCAAAGTTGCTGCTATTGGTACCCTTGACCGCGAGGCTGGTCATACTCAAGGCGGCGTTGCCCGTGTTGCTCAGGGTCACGGTCCGCGCCGTACTGGGCGTACCTACGTGTTGGCTGCCGAAGGCAAGGCTGGTGGGTGAAAGGCTGACCGCGGGCGTGCCTCTCCTGAAAAAGATAGTCCCCTGCGGGCTGCCACTGGCATTGTCCGTGATGCTTAAGGCAAGTGCGATGCAGGCGGTGGAGAGAATCACTGCGTTCGCACGTTGTCGTTGCACTGCTTTGGTTTCCATGGGAGATGCCTCCTGCGCACACGTGTTACCAATTCCGGGTCGAGTTCTTGCCCTTCATATTCGCTTAGATCAACTAACCCTTTGTGCCGAAAGGGAAGGCTAGGCCTTCTGCTCTCAACTGGCGTTCGACAATGTCAGATGTCCTTCCCTTTTTGCTTTTCCGGGTGACGCGAGAAGAAAGGAGTGACTAAATTGCCGAAAGGGATAAAAGTCACTGCGAAACGCGGTAAACCTCCAGCCCGAAGATTTCCGCCCACAGAACCAGATAGGCCAGCGCATCGGCAACTTTGGGGGGCGTGAGTCAGAGAAAACCCGGCTACTATCGGTTTGCCAGGGCAGCATTCCATTCAGCCACACGAGATCCACCCAGGCTGGATTGCGTCGCCTATCAGGTGGTAGCAAGAATAGCGATTTGGGAAGTTGTCGAGGGAGAGAACATTGAAGTCTCGGGAAGGCATGTAGACCGTCCGAGCGCCTTGGGCAAGTTATAGAGGCTAGCTTCAAGGCCCAGGCCTCCTTCCGCAGGCACAAAAGGATCACAGCCAAGTCGACGGGCTTCCTGGCAGCCCCCGCGGTGTTCCCCTGGCGGGTACTTTCCTGATCGCCAAGCCAAAGTTAAACGGGAGTAGGTGCACCAGCAGACGCTCGAGGATGTTCGGTTGCCGCTGGCGCGCCCGTTGTATGCCACCGGTCTCAACAGGTGTACGAAGGTGCGCGCAAGCTTCTCCCGGGGGTGTCACAGTAACCGCTTCCAACGCTTGCCCACTTCGGTTCGCCTCTGCGGCCACTTCTTCTCCCGCCTTCGCCAGCGTCTCCTTAACTGTTTCGCTGTCGCCCTGCTCCGCCGGCTGCAGCGTCACCGCCAGCGCCGCTCCGCTTGAGATGGGCGCGCCAAAGAAGGGAGGTTCCTGCATGCTTTTGCCCCTTAGGGCCCCGTGTCTTGCTGTACACACTCCCCCGAACCGTCTTCTAGTGCATGCGTGATGCCAACCCAACCCCCCACCTGCGCCGCTGCTGACTGAGCGGACATTTTGAGAATGATTGCAGGCTCCTAGCGCGCAACGCGCACGTTGATGTGGAGTAGCCGTCAAGGGTGTGCCTGCTCATGGGGGGCCGCGCAGAAAGGAAAATGCCCCACAAGTGGTGGATTTTTCGCCGTGTTATTGGCTTTGATGGGGGGTTTTTGCCCTGAAAGGGCAGCTCGTTTTGAGCCAGGAGTGGACCCTCGGCGCAAAGCTGCGGTTTGTGGGTCGCTTCCGGCGAGGTACGCCGTCGCGTAGTACTTGAGTACTGGACACGCCCAGGAGCAATCCCGCATCTCCGCCGCCCCTCAAAGCCGAGCGGCGGCCCTCCCAGGTGCTCCTCAAAAGGGCCGCGATCCGCTCGTGGTCCGCCCCCTAAGGGCGTACCGCTTCCCGCGCAGTGTTGTGGCGGCGTGCGCAACGTTGAGCGCCATGGAGAGCTGATGCGTCTTCCATTTTCCCTTTCCCACAAGTCGCTTCAGATAATCCGGAACAAGGCATCACCCGGCGCCTCGTTAATCACCGCTATCCCACACGGTGGACTATAGTACTGCGCTTTTTCCGAGAATGCGCTCGGACAATGTGGCCCCTTGCGGGGCAACTAGCGGCACGATGATGCCAAAAATTCCTCGACCGGTTAACCTCCAAAGGCCGTGGCCAACTTCGGAGGCATGCGTCATGCCAGATGCGTTGAGTGAGCGCTACAGTGATCTGTTGCAAGGCAGCTACGTTTGTGTGGATCGGATCGTGCTGAACGCTTATTTTCCCCTTGGCCATAGCCCCGGAGGCTTTCGCTTCTGTTGGCGTCGACTGTTCGGTTCGGACCAGACGCTGGACAACACGCATCTGATACGAGATTAATCATAACCCCGCTCCGCATGGGGCGGATGATAGAGGCCCTTCCGGCTCTTGCCGCCTCTCCCTCCGGACTCACATCTTCCCAGTCGGCCGCCCAGGTTCGCTCTCCCAGCAGTCCCAGCGACTCCGCATACGGGCCCGGCGCGCCGCCTACGACCTGAAGGAATTCCGCGCCAGACAGCTCATCTCCAAGACCGAAGACGCTACGCTGCCACCCCTACCGGTCTCCGGGCCCTTGCGGCGCTTCTGGTCCTGCGCGACAAGGTCATCATGCCCTTGCTGGCGGCTGCCTGCATTCTCAAAACCGGACGCAAACCCAAGACCCGGACATCCCTCACCAGCGCTACGAAAACCTCCGCCGAGAGGTGGGAGACCTCTTTCAAGAGCTGGGTGCAGCACCATGAACACGACAACAAGTCTTTTTGCGACCTTTGCGCGCAGGCGCCTAATATGCCCCATATGACCTAACAGTGTAATAGAATAGGTAGCGGTGTAGGGTTACTCGTATGCCAGGAGTTGGAGGAAAGCGGCCAAGCCCTTTCTCAGCAGGTGCGCAAAGGTGAAGCTTACCGAAAAGGAGATCTCTTGGCTGGAATGATCGGCCCAATGGCGGTCCAAAGTGGACAAAGGGGCGCTTCCGTTCCTCTTCGCGCCAGCCGTGGAGCAGCCGACGCTCCAAGTGAACGGTCGGCCTCCCCTCCGATGGTCAGTGTGCTCCAGGACCTGTCGATCCTGGTACCCATCTGAGGGATTTTCATCCGCCAATTTTGGGGATTTTTATGTTGGCGTTAACATTCAGTTTGCCCCGCGCCTGTAGGTGCATATAGAAAGCTCGGAAATAGGGAAGTCGGGGTACATCGTATCCCCCCTGGCTGTCGAGACGGTAATCCAGGAAGGCAGGGGGAAGCAAGCAGAGTTTAAGGGGGAGGCGGGGATCGAGTTGGTGGATGATCTGCCATGGGGTGA
>JBEKIZ010000063.1:0-30739 GCA_050011515.1 Terriglobia bacterium
CGCGCAAAGCGCCGCACTGGCCAGATACGCCAGCACCGACAAGGGTTTGAAACCCGCGTGCTGGCAAATCTTAAAGAACTCGTAGAGGCACAACTCCACACTCACAATCACGGCCGCAAGGAAGAGCCATTTCGGCGACCAGCCGATTAGATAAATTACCGGGGGAATCAACAAAAGCGCGGTGAGAATTCGGAGTCTCATTAAGACAAGCACATACCGCCGACCTGTTCAGTAGGCCTGCGGCTTTCACTGCACAGCAGTGCGCCTACTTCCAACGCCCGGGGGTTCTACCCCAGCCCTATGCCTCCGTATCGGCGTTCTCTCTTCTGATAATCGATGATGGCCTGGAACAAGTCCGCCTGGGTAAAGTCCGGCCAAAGGGTTTCCGTCACCCAAAACTCCGAGTAGGCGGCCTGCCAGAGGAGGAAATTGCTCAAGCGCAATTCGCCACTGGTCCGAATGAGCAAGTCCGGATCAGGTAAATCACGGGTGTAAAGATGGCTGCTCAGAGTGGCTTCGTCAATGGTTACGTCCCCATGCTGCTTTGTCTTGGACAAAAGCTCGCGGACCGCATCCACCAATTCAGCGCGCGCGCCATAGTTGAGCGCCAGAATCAAGCGCAGCCCGGTATTCTGCCTTGTGCTTTCCAGCGCACTCTCGAGGTCGCGCTGCACGGGTTTCGGCAGCTCGTGAATTCTGCCGATGACCGAGAGGCGAATATTCTGCCGGTTGAGTTCCGAAATCTCTTTCTTCAGATACTCGCGCAGCAAGCTCATGAGAAGCGTGATCTCGGTATGAGGACGTTTCCAGTTTTCAACTGAAAAGGCATACAAGGTCAGGTAGGGCACGCCCAGTCGCGCGCACGCCTCGACAGACTGCCGGACGGCTCGGATCCCCGCGCGGTGCCCCGCAATCCGCGGCAGGCGACGCTTCTTCGCCCACCGGCCGTTCCCATCCATGATGATGGCAATGTGGCTGGGCAGCCGGTCGAGATCGATTTGGGCCAGAAGACTCGATTCAGAAGATTCTGTCTTCACAGGGGCCTGCATGTGTGAGTCCACGCTGGAAACTCAGAAAACGTAGCACAGCAAAGGGATATCTGCAAGTCCCAAAGGCAGGAGATAGATGCTCTCCACCGCCTCCGCACTCGCGTGGGCTTTCTCAAGCGCCAGGAGATTCGGGAAGGGGTGGCGGCACTCCGGCGCGCGATAGTGCGCGGTCGTACCCCGTCCACGGAAAGCAGCACCAGTCGTGCGGGCGACGTAGTGCGAGGCTTCATTTATTCCCGGCCAGCTTTGTCCCGTCATAGGGACAGAATTTGTAAGCTCCACTCAGCATCTCACCACAAGTCGGACACTTCTGCCTCGGCAACACGGAACCCAGCGGCAGCCTCCATTTGAACTGTCGGGTGCCCACCTCTACCTCACAGGAACCTTCCTTTGTGGGATCGCAGACCCGTGTGCCGTCCTTCGTGCTCCCGGGGAAGGCGTAGAAGTAGATGTTCTGTGCCGCAGACCCCGCCGTCCTTGCTATGCCGGGCTTAAGGAAAGCGAACAAGCCTGGCACACTCGGGTCAAGTTGATTTTCTGGTAATGGGGTGTAAGTATTCCCTTTGCTGTCCTTCAGTCGGACGAGGTCTCGAACCTCCGCTTCCGTCCGATAGGTGACTGCGAAGGGGCCGGTCTTTCCACTCGAAACCCCCACGATAGTGTAAGGGTGGATGACCTTGATGATCAGATCCACTTGTGATTGCGACGCATTGGGGTTCGATGCCGAGGCCACCCTCCAGAACTCTTCGGGCAGCCAAAAAAGTAGGTTAAGTTCACCATCCACATTCGAAATCTTCATGCATTCAAGGACCAACTGCGTGGCGTCGGGCTTCTGATCCTGCGCCACCATCCCTTGCACGCAGGCAAGGGAAAATCCCACTGCGACTAGCCCTACCCACGGTGAATCCGCAGCTCCTCTTCCCCACAGACGCTTCATCATTCCAGCCTCCTCGTCGGACAGCCCGCAAATTTTTGAGACACGCAAGACGCTGAATGAATCATCGAAATCCCTTACCCCGCCGCCTGCCTCAGCATCGTGGTGGCGTGTTTCAGCGCGGCATCGGTGATCTGGCTGCCGGAGAGCATGCGCGCCAATTCCCGCACTCGTTCTTTCTCGGCGGCAAGGTGCGTCACGGCGGTGAGGGTGCGGCCGGCGCGCTCGAACTTCTCCACGTAGTAGTGCTGATCGGCAAAGCAGGCGATTTGCGCCAGGTGCGTGACGCACAGCACCTGGCCATCGTGGGCCAGGCGCTTCAGGCGCTGCCCGATAGATTCCGCCACTCGCCCGCCGATCCCGGAATCAACTTCGTCAAAGATAAAGGTGCGGGCGACCCGCCGGGTGGCTCCGGGCCGATTCGTCCCCACCACGGTCTTGAGCGCCAGCATAAGGCGCGAGATTTCCCCGCCCGAGGCAATCTTCTCCAGGGGGCGCAATTCCTCCCCCGGGTTGGGAGAAATTCGGAACTCCACCTCGTCAATGCCACGCGGCCCACCGCGCCCTTCCAGCAAGCTCTCAAAGTGGACTTCGAGGCGGGTTTTTTCCATGCCCAGTTGCGCCAATTCCTCGCGCACGAGCCGGGTGAGTTTGCGCGCCGCCTCTCGCCGCTTGGCGGAGAGCGCCTCAGCAGCTTTGCGGAAATCCCCCGCCACCTTCTCAAGCTGCCGCTGGAGCACTTCGCGGCGTTCGTCGGCATGTTCCATCTTCGCCAACTCTTGCCGCGTTTTCTCACCGTAGGCGAGAATTTCTTCCAGCGTCTGCCCGTACTTGCGCTTCAGCCGGTCAAGCAAGGCCAGCCGGTCCTCGATTTCCTCCAGGCGCTGCGGGTTGGCTTCCAGCTTACCCAGGTAATGGCTCAGGAAATTGGCTGCATCTTCAAGCGTGGCCCGCGCGCCCGCCAGCGGTTCGAGGTAAGGTTCGACGGCCGCGTCGTAGCGCCGGAGGTCCTCGAGTTGCCGCATGGCCGCCGCCAGGCGCGAGCACGCGGCGCCCTCTTCTTCGTAGAGTTCGGAAAAGGCCCCCGCCGCGGCGGCGCGGATTCGCTCCAGGTTCGACAGGATGCGCTTCTCTTCTTCCAGGTGCGTGTCCTCGCCGGGCTGAACCCTGGCGCGCTCCAGTTCCTGCACCTGAAAGCTCAGCAGGTCAATCGTCCGCAGCCGCGCCTGCTCGTTTTGGCTCAGGCTTTCGAACTCTGACTCCAGTTCCCGGCGCTGGGCGTGTAGCTCCCGCACTCGTTCAAGCTCGTCTTCGACCCCTGCGAACTGGTCCAGCAGGTCGAGTTGGGCGTCGCGCGCAAACAGGGCCACGTGTTCGTTCTGGCCATGCATCTCCACCAGCAACCTGGCCAACGACTTCACCGCCGCCAAGGTAACGGGCTGATCATTCACCAGCATGCGGCTCTTTCCACACGCCTGGATTTCCCGCCGCAGAATGACTTCGGGTTCGTCACCTCCAGCCAAGCCGTATTCTTCCAACCAGTCTGACCAGGGCGGCCGTCCCTCCGTGCGGAACACTGCGGTGACCAGCGCGCGCTCCTGGCCGGTCCGGATCACCTCCGGCGAAGCTCTTCCCCCCAGCGCCAAGCCCAGAGCATCCACCAGGATAGATTTCCCGGATCCCGTTTCACCCGAGAGCAAGTTCAGCCCCGGGGAGAATTCGACCTTGAGAGTGTCAATCACCGCATAATTCTGAATATGTATTTCGTGGAGCATAGTCGGTAGTCCGTTGTCCCGCCGCGGCAGGTCAGTCGTCCGTTGTCCGCTGCGCTTGCTGCGCACTCCCGCGATTATACGCCACCTTATGTGGCCTCAGGAGAGACGAGTGCAGCAACTGTGATTTCTGACTTCCGGGCTCTGACTTCAAACTCCTAGAACGGAGCACGGACGACTGACTATGGACAACGGTAGTGGGTCAATTTGATGCTGTAGCGGCGAGTTTATCTCGCCAAATGGCGGCGTAAAGCCGCCTCTACATCAAATTGACCCACTACCTGGCCAACCCGTTCATTGACTGACCCCAGGTGCTGTGTTACGTTGAAGGGTTAAGGGGAGGGGGAGTTCATGGTTTGTAAAGGAGGCTAATTGCTCCCTGCACTGCTGGCGCTATTTCAGAACTTTTACCAAGGCGAAGTCTGGCAACTATTAGCGAACACTGGGCTGGTAGCCAGGATTGTTTTGTTGTTGCTGGCGGGCTTTTCAGTCTTATCCTGGGCAATTATCATTCACAAATTTAGGAACTTCAAGGCGGCCCGCCGGGAGTCCCAGGAGTTTTTGAAAGTGTTCCGGCAAAGCAAGCGACTTTCCGAAATCCGCACGTTCAGCCGGAGCCTGAAGTTCAGCCCGCTGTCGGAGGTTTTCCAGGCCGGATATCGTGAAATCGAAAGCCAGGCAGTAGTCAACGAGAACCCTGGCAAGCCCCACATCCGAAGTGTGGAGGCGGTGCAAAGGGCCTTGCAGATAGCCTCGTCCACCGAGCTCACGCGGATGGAGCAGTGGCTCACTTGGCTCGCCACGACGGGGTCCGTCACACCTTTCATCGGGCTTTTCGGAACGGTCTGGGGAATCATCGACGCGTTTCACGGAATGGGCACGGCGGGCACAGCTTCTCTGCGTAGCGTCGCACCCGGAATTTCAGAAGCTCTGATCACTACTGCTGCCGGCCTCTTTGCCGCCATCCCGGCCGTCATCGCGTACAACCAGTACGTTCAGCGCATCAAAGAATTTGGCTCCCAGATGGACGATTTCGCGCTCGAATTCCTCAATCTCACGGAGCGGTATTTTAAGTAGCAAGAGCATCTCTCTGGCTGCGGCGTGGAAGAGCTGTCACGTGTCCGTAGTCCGTGGCCTGTTGCCACTGACGACGGACCCGCCGTGGGGAGACCAGGGACAATCTGAGGTAATCCATGGCATTTACTACACTCAAAGGTCGGACGCATACTTCGCTGGCCGAGATCAATATCACGCCTTTCGTGGACGTGGTCCTGGTGCTCCTCATTATCTTCATGCTGACGGCGCCTATTCTCGAGTCAGGGATTGAAGTGGATCTGCCCAAGACCCACACCGTCAAGGCTATTTCGGATGAAAAAGTGGTGGTGACCATCGACAAACGTCAGACTATTTATGTAGGCAACGATCCGGTGAATATTCACAGGCTCGGCTCCTATGTTCTGGACCACCTGAAAGGCGCGGGTGAGACACCGGTATTCATCCGCTGCGACCAGAAGGCGCCCTTCGGTGCTTTTGCGACCGTTGTGGACGCATTGAAGCAGGCCAACCTGACCAACCTTAACGTGGTGACGGAGCCGCTGGAAACGAAGTAAGGGCAGTGACGAGTGACGAGTGACAAGTGGCGAGAGGCAGTCCTCAAGTTCCGGATGGCAAGCGCGGGTCACCGTCGCCTCGCTCTTGCTGAGAGCTGAAAGCTGATAGCTGATGGCAGCGAATGCATGGGACTAGAGTGACATCGACAGGATCAGGATGAACGCTCAGGCCATCTCCATTATCGGTCACGCCCGGCGCGAAAGGCTGGGCGGTACGCTAGCCGTCTCCGCCGCGATGCACGTTCTGCTTTTTCTGCTCTTGGTCGGGTACACGACTTTGGCTTCGCCCTTTGGGGGCAGTTGGGGAAAGAACTGGGGAAGTGGCAGGTCCACGCGCATTGGGGCGGTGGCATCCCTGCCTGGCGTGCCGCTGCCCGCCCCCATGCTCACCACGCATAATACCCTGGCCACCGATAACCCCGGACTGCATCAGACGGAACCTCAGCCGAAGGCCGAGCCGGCGCCCAAGGCTGTCGAGATTCCCAATTTCAAAGAGTCTGTGAAGCCGGAGAAGGCGGAGCGCATCAATACACATATCCAAAAGGAAAAACCAGTCTATGCGGAGAATGCCGTCCCCTACGGCCTGGGGGGTCAACCTTCAATGAGCTACACCCAGATGGCCAGTGGGGCCGGCGAAGGTGGTCTCAGCTTCGGGGAAGGCGGGGATTTTGGCGAACGCTATGGGTGGTACGTCGCTTCCGTCCGGAACCGCATTAGCAGCAATTGGCTGCTCTCGACGATCAGCCCAAGCATCCTGAGGGCGCCCCGCCTCTATATGACTTTCACTATTCTGCGTGACGGCACGATCACCGATGTTGAGATTACGCAATCAAGCGGTTTACCGGAAGTTGACCGCTCTACTCTGCGGGCCGTTCTGGCTTCCAACCCGCTGCCCGCGCTTCCTTCCGACTATGCAGGAAACAGGGTCAAGGTGAATCTCTATTTTGATTTTCGCCGGTAACCGGCGCTGCCTGGCGCGTCGTCGAGGGGCGGTGAATACATCACAGAATGATCTCGCCAGGATTGCGAACTGCGACCCGCCTTGATATACTGCCTCTCGTCAGGTGGCAGGAAATATGTCACACTGCGAGACATCTGTGTGGCAACGGGCGCGCATCTAATACTCTGTGGAGTTCATGTACCCCATGCACTTGTTCTTCAAGCGAATCCGAGTTTACATTTTACTCTTGGTGACCACGCTTCCGTTGTTTTTGATGGCCTTCCACACCAGCCAGGGTCAGGACTGGTTCAGCATCGGAATTAACCTCGGCGCGCCCAAAATCAAGATGGCAGTGTCGGACTTTCCTGCCAGTTCAGTGGACCCGAACCTCGTCAGCCTCACCCAGGGGTTTAATCAGACCTTGTGGAACGACCTCGACCAGTCCGGCATCTTCGATCTGGTCAGCAAGAGTTACTACCCTTTGACGCCTCCCCGTGAGCCCCAGGAGGTGGACTTCAAGGCGTGGAGCTCGGCCCCGGTCTCTGCCCAGATGCTTGCTTTCGGGAAGACCGAAATCATTAATTCCAATTTGGTCATTACGGCGCGCTTGTTTGACCTTGGCAATCCTACTAATCCCAGCGTTATTGCCAAGCGCTACGTCGCAACCTTGAACGAGACCTCGACCCGCGAGGCTGCGCACCGGTTTGCCAACGAGATTATTCAGACCCTTGGAGGTGGAGTTCCCGGCATTTATCTCACCAAAATTGCGTTTGTGAGCCGCCGCACCGGGCACGACGAGATCTGGGTAATGGATTACGACGGTTTTGACCAGCACCCCATTACTAGTTACGGCTCCCTTTGTACGACACCGCGCTGGGCCCCGGATAATACCAAACTTGCCTTCACGAGCTACGCCTCCGGCAACCCGGAGATTTACATATTCTCACTGGAGACCAACCGCCGCGTTCCCTTTCCCAGTTACAAGGGGTTGAACACCACACCGGCCTGGTCGCCCGACGGAAAAAAGATAGCCTTTTGTTCCAGTATGAGCGGCGACCCGGAGATTTACCTCTCGGACGTCAATGGCTCCAACCTCCAGCGGCTCACATTTTCTCGGGGGGTGGATATTTCTCCGGCGTGGAATCCCAAGACGGGCACTGAAATGGCCTTTGTTTCTGACCGAAGCGGCACGCCCCAGGTTTACACCATGTCGGCGGACGGTACCAACCTGCGACGCGTCACCACCGCGGGAGGCGGCGGCGATGCCAGCGGCCCCTCCTGGTCTCCCAACGGTTTGTTTCTCGCTTTTCATTGGAGGCTCTCTGAAACCGGGACCTACGACATCTACGTTATGGAAATCGCCACGGGTAGAATCATCCAGTTGACTCACGACGCGGGACGCAACGAGCATCCTACCTGGTCGCCCGACGGGCGCCACCTGGCTTTCGAGTCCACCCGCTCCGGCACGCGCCAAGTCTGGACGATGCTCGCCAATGGCAGTAACCCCGAGCCACTGACCAAGGATGGGCAGAACTGGAACCCCAACTGGTCGAACTAGTTTTTCGGAGAGCAAGAGAAGGTGCCATTTTCCTGGGGATAATCGCCTCAACTCTGTTGATGCCGGGAAGAGACCGGCAACCAAACAAAATGGTCATGACACGGCCTTTTTGTAATTAACCGGTTGTGTTTTTTTTTGAGTTGATGTTAGTATCTAAGCTCTACAAAGTTATTATCCCGCCTGAGGCGGGGCAGGCCGCTTGCGTCAGACCCGACCGCCAGAGGGGTAATCCAGGTAGTTCGATTCGTCCACAGGAGCACGAGAATTCTATTGACCGACCAAGGAGGATTTAGCATGCAACAGCAGAAACGCAGTCTTGCGCTTCTCGTCGGTTTATTGGGAGTTGTTCTTCTGGCGGGCGCGTGCCACAAGAAGCAGGTGGCCGCACCACCTCCGCCACCACCGCCCCCGCCGCCGGCGCCAACCGTTACCTTGACGGCCGAGCCTAGCACGGTTGAAACAGGCCAGTCCGTCACGCTCAGTTGGACTTCTCAAAACGCCACTGACCTGAGCCTCGATCCTGGCGTGGGAAAAGTTCAAGCGCAGGGGTCAACCACAGTTACCCCACAGGACTCCACCACCTACACGTTGACAGCCACCGGTCCAGGTGGCACCCAAACCGCAACCGCGAGGGTTACCGTGACGGTTCCACCGCCACCACCACCGCCACCGCCACCACCGGAAGTTAAGGTCAGCGAGGAGGACCTTTTCACACAAAATGTGAAGGATGCCTACTTCGATTACGACAAGTCCGACATCCGTCCTGACGCGCAGCAGGCCTTGACATCCGATGCTGACTTCTTGAAGCCGCACACGGATATCAAGTTCACCATCGAAGGACAATGCGACGAACGTGGGAGCGAAGAGTACAACCTCGGTCTGGGTGACCGACGCGCCACCGCCGCCAAGGATTTCCTGGTAAATCTGGGAGTCAGCACCGACCGCATCAACACGATCTCTTACGGTAAGGATCGGCCGGTTTGCACTGACCACGACGAGGATTGCTGGCAGAAGAATCGTCGGGCTCACTTCCACTTCGGAACTGAGACAAAGTAAGACGACCCGGCCGGGAACCCTTGGGACTCCCGGCCTATTTCTCCTCGCACGTTCCCATGTCTCACTGACTCGGGTAGCCGGCGCAGGAAAGGGGGGAACTGTGCCTGCATCCACCAGACCCGACATAAGGCATCACTGGCCTTTTCCGCCTTTGCGCCCATTCCTGCCAGTTGACCCAGACGCGGGCGAGAGAGTACACTGGCGTGAGTTTAATTTAAACAGCGAGGGTGACGCCCTTTGAAAAAGCATGCCCTACTGACTCTGCTCATCATCAGCCTTCTGGTTGCCGGGGCGCGGCCCGGCTATGCCATCAGCAAAGAGATGTACCAGATGATGCAGGAACTGGACGCCCTGCAACAGGCTGTCCAAACCCTGCAGAAGACCGTCGACACCCAGACCGCGGTGTTGAAGACCCTGATCGAACAGGCCAACGACAGCGTCAACAAAATGAAGGTCAACATGGACGATCTGCACGACTCCATGCAAAAAAATCTGGCCACTTCCAACGCCCACCTCGATTCCATGGCAACTCAAATCCAGGCCCTCAGCGAAAGCCTCGATGAAGCCAAATCGCGTATCGGCAAGCTCGGCGAGCAATTAACGCAGACTCAGAACATCATCCAGACTTTGAGCGCCCCCAGCCAACCTCAGGGTGTACCGCCAGGCGCTGCTGCTCCCGGGCCAGGCGGGGAATTGAAACCCCAGGCAAATGTTCCCGATCCCGATAGCCTATACAACTCAGGCTTGAGTTTCTACAACGGTGGGCAGTACGACCTCGCTATTCAGGCGTTTCAGGATTATCTCCGCTCCTACGGTGGGACTGACAGGGCTTCGAACGCCCAGTTCTATATCGCAGACAGTTATTACATCCAGAAGAACTACAAGAACGCGATCAGGGAATACGACAAGTGCATCGAAAGGTATCCCCAGGGCAACAAAGCCGCGGCAGCACAGCTAAAGAAGGGATTTGCACTGATCGAGCTCGGCGAAAAGAGTGCCGGGCTGCGGGAATTGCGTTCCTTGATTGAACAGTATCCTAACTCCCGCGAGGCCGATTTGGCGCGCCAAAGAATTAAGAAGCTGGGCTATACCGCGGCGCGGCGACGCTCCGACTGACTCCCAGCCTGCGCATTCTCTGTGCTGCCTCGCCATGACAACCCGTGTGCGTACAGCTTAAACACGGGCCGCTAGAGGGAGGTTCCTATGTCTGGCTCCGTTAATAAAGTGATCCTGATTGGCCGCCTCGGGAAGGACCCGGAAGTAAAATACACACCCAGCGGCGCACCCGTGGCCAAATTCAGTCTGGCCACGGATGAAGTTTTCAAAGACCGTAGCGGCGAGCAGCAGAAGCGCACCGAATGGCACAACATCGTTGCCTGGAACAAGCTGGCCGAGATCTGCGGGGAATACCTCACTAAAGGCAAGCTGGTCTACATCGAGGGGAGCATCCGAAGCCGGCAATGGGAAGACCAGGCGGGAAACAAGCGCACCGCCTATGACATCGTGGCGGGTAGGATGCAGATGTTGGGCTCAAAGGCAGATAGCGATCGTGCCGCGGCAGCCGCAGCAGCAGTGCCAGCGGCGGAGCGCGCCCCCGTGGAAAAGCCGCCAGCCTCAGAGCCACCCGCCGAACCCGAGATTACGGACGAAGACGTTCCGTTTTGATCAAGAGACGTCCGTTGTCCCGCCACCGCAGGTCCGTGGTCAGTACTCGGCGTCAGTCAAGATTGGCTGGGAGCAATCAATGAGAGGCGCGCCAACGCCGAGCGGCGACGCATCTTCGCTCAAGATAGGGAGTTCCCTGCGGCTCGATATTATATTCCAAGCGGGTGTCGCTCTTCCTTGCACTCCCCTGTGATTCCGGTAGCCTAACAATAGCTCTCGCCCTTTCGCAAACGCGACTCCACTTCAGCGCGCGAGCCGCTGTCTCCTCTCATCCCAGCGGCGAACGAGCTCATCGAATTCTTGGGTTTGCTGTGGCGAAAGGATTTGTCGAATTCTGTTGCGCGTCTCCTCCCGGAGCGCATTTGACTGGGAATCCGCTTGTTGTTGGACGGCGCTAAATTTCTTGGTCGAGCCCTCTAAAATCTGATCCAGTTGAACGACTTGGGTGTCGGAGAGAGTGAGCTGGGCCTTGAGGCGGCTGACAAAAGTTTGTCTATTGAAGGGCCGACGCCAGTAACCCGTGCTCCAGGCATAGTAATAGACGCAGGTCCCCCCCACGACTACACCTAGTAGGAATGTCAACGCGAAATACAGGTAGGCTTTTCGGCTCATTGATCTCCTTAGCCAACTTTAGTCGGGCAGCCTTCCCGGAATCCAATCGTGTGAATCACCGATTTCGCCGCCGATTACGTCGGGCTGAGACGATTGACTATTGCTCTGCAAGCCGAGAAAATCCGCGCCGCCAACTCCCCGGACCGGCCCCGAGGTCGGCAGCACCAAACTAAGAAGCAAGGCCAGAGTCAGGGCAAGCGTGGCGTAAACGAACCGCCGGCCAACGGTCTCGAAAAATTCCCGCCGCGCTCCCTTCTCTTCCCATTCTTGCAGCCGCCGAACCAGTCGGGAGGCAAACCCGAAGGAGGCTTCCGGCGCCGCCTCTTCCGCTAAGGCGCAAAAGCCGGCATGCACCAGACGTGCGTCACGCAAAAACCCCACGCAACCCGCGCACTTGCTCAGGTGCTCCCGCGCCTCCGCAGACAACTCGCCGTCCCTCAGGTCACTGACAAGATCCCGAATCGCTTCGCAATCCATATCCTATTTTCCCTCCTGCCGCCATCGCTCCAGGTCTCCAAGCATCCTCTTCCTGGCACGGTGGAGCCGCACCTTAACGGTGCTTGACTTCAGATTCAAGAGGTCTGCAATTTCCTCCACGGAGAAGTCCTCCAACTCCTTTAGGGTTAGAATGACGCGGTCATCCGCTGGCGCACGAGCGAGTAGCCTGCCGACGAAATCCCTCAGGGCTACCTTCTCTCCGTGATCTAAACCTTGCGGCAGATGGCTTTCCACCTTGCGCTCCAGTTCTCGCGCGCTTTCTTCAGTCATATCCGAGTAGTAGCTGATGCGAGAGGCTCGAACCTTGCGCAAATAGTCATAGCAATGGTTCACCGCAATTCGGGACAACCACGTGGCAAAGGAAGACTGAAAGTTATAACTTCGAATGGCGCGAAAAGCCTTGAAAAATATCTCTTGGGCGAGGTCTTCGACTTCGTCACGGCGGCGGACCAGATGAAACACGATTGAAAAGATACGCTGCTGGTGCCTTTCCACGAGGGGACCGAATGCTTCCCCTTCCCCTTGTTGAGCACGTCGAATGCACTCGATTTCGTGGGTGGCCTCAGACTCCAAACTTGCCATTCAACTTCCATGTCTGGACCTCCCTCAATAGCAGGGACGAGGGAGGTTGCCAATTGGTTACAGATAGCGGCCCAAGCCAATCTGCACTCTGCCAATAGAAACCATTGACGGAGTTAATACTTTATGGAAAAATCAGAGTATGGTCATAGGAACACGTCTTAAAAAGTTAAGAGAAGATAGATCACTATCCCAGGGCGACATTGAAAAGCGTACCGGACTCTTGCGTTGCTATATCTCCAGAGTGGAGAACGGCCACACCGTGCCGTCTCTCGAAACCTTGGAGCGGCTTGCGGCAGCATTGGAAATCCCCCTCTATCAGCTCTTCTTCGAAGGGGACGGAGAACCGGTCCTGCCAAACCTGAGCAAGCGTCGAACCACGGAAGAGTTGGTTCTCGATGCGGAGCAGGAAAAGGAAGTACGCTTTTTCGAGAAGGTAAAACGGCTTCTCTCGAAAATTGATGAGAAGGACCGGCAACTCCTGCTCTATATGGCTCAGAAACTGGCAAGTCGGTAGCCGTCGCCCTCTAGCGTTTAAAGGTATAGTGTCTTTGGCTTCCCTCATGGCGGCCAGGGAGTAGTCTATTCCCATTCGATCGTTCCCGGCGGCTTTGAGGTAATGTCGAAGACGACGCGGTTTATTCCCTTCACCTCATTGACAATTCTGGTAGCCATCCTTTGCAGAAGCGCCGGCGGAAGCTTCGCCCAGTCGGCGGTCATCCCGTCTTCTGACTCCACAGCTCGAATGGCGATGGTCGAGGCATAAGTTCGCGCGTCACCCATTACACCGACGCTTGAAACAGGCAGTAGAACAGCGAAAGCCTGCCACAAGCGCGTGGCCAGGCCGGCTGCTTCCACCTCTTCCCTCACAATGGCGTCAGCATTCCGGACCATTTCCAATCGCTCTTCCGTAACCTCACCTACGATCCGCACGGCCAACCCTGGGCCGGGGAATGGCTGCCGGTTCACCAGCCGTTCATCCAATCCCAATTCCCGGCCCACGGCACGGACTTCGTCCTTGAAAAGTCCCCGTAGCGGTTCGATGAGCCGGAACTTCAAGTCCTGAGGCAATCCTCCCACGTTGTGATGGCTTTTGATCGTAGCGGCAGGACCCTTGACCGAAACCGATTCGATCACGTCCGGGTAGAGCGTCCCCTGCACGAGGAACCGTATATCGCCAAGCCGGTGAGCTTCGACTTCAAAGACGCGGATGAATTCCTCCCCGATGATCTTGCGCTTCTGCTCGGGGTCCGTAACCCCCCTGAGCCGGGTCAGGAAGCGGGATGAGGCATCCACCGTGCGGACATTCAAGTGGGCTTGCTCCCGAAGCATTGCTGCCACCTGTTCGAACTCCCCCTTCCGAAGCAGGCCATTATCGACGAACAAGCAGCTCAGGCGGTCGCCGATGGCCTGTCCCACCAGCGTGGCGGCAACGGCAGAATCCACTCCCCCCGAAAGCGCGCACAGCGCCTGCCCGCCATTTACCTCCCTGCGGACCCGCTCCACGGTCTCCTCGATGAAAGACCTGGGGAACCAGTTCGGCTGAATTCCGGCGACATCCTGTACAAAGCGTTTCAGGATTTCCGCGCCGTGTTCCGTGTGGCGGACTTCCGGATGGAACTCCACCGCGTAAATCCTCGCCGTCGGGTTCTCAATCACCGAAATGGCGTTCTCTGTCCTCCCGGTAATAGAGAACCCAGGCGGAACTTCCGCCACATGGTCGCCGTGGCTGTTCCAAACGCGCAGCGGCGACTCCAGGCCTTTCAGGAGTTTCGTGGATGGGTAAATCTCGAGCTGGGCGAACCCGTATTCCCGGCTCCGGGCGGGTTCCACCCGTCCGCCGAGCTTCTGGGAAATCCACTGCAACCCATAGCAAACACCGAGCACCGGGATGTTCAACTTCAAGACCCGCTCGTCACAGACAGGAGCGGCAGGGTCGTAAACAGACGACGGGCCGCCGGAAAGCACCAAGGCCTGCGGGTTCATCCCGAGCAGCTCATCGAAAGGGATATGGCAGGGGACGATGAGCGCATAGACCTGCATCTCGCGGATGCGGCGAGCTATCAGTTGCGTATATTGAGAACCGAAATCGAGAACGACAACTGGACGAGGATGTTCCATTTGAATAGACGCTAATTAGCCGGACAACGTAGCGCCGACCTCGCAGGGGCGGGGTCGGCACGGCGGCCCGCCGCAACAAAGAACGAAGAACAAGTCAAAAGGCAAAAGTCAAATGGCAAAATTCAGAAAGCCTAGCCCTCTCCCCCAAGGGGGAGAGGGTGGCCCGCAAGAGCCTCGGGGTGTCATTCCGAGCGCAGCGAGGAATCTCGCCCTGCTCACCCTCGGTTCCCATCAACCCGGGCGCAGAGCCAGATTCCTCGCTGCGCTCGGAATGACATGCCCCTATCGCTGTACAGGCGATCTCCGAACACTCACTGTTCTTCTACCGTGCCACAATATTGATCAGCTTTTGTGGCACTATCACGACTTTGACAATTTCCTTGCCCGTCAGGTGCTGGACCACCTTTTCTTCCGCCTGCGCCCTGGCGAGAATTTCTTCCTCGCCGGCACTGACCGCGACGCGAATTCGCGCCCGCAGTTTTCCGTTCACCTGCACGGGCATCTCCAGTTCATCCTCGGCAGCAAGTTCGCGGTCAAAGGAAGGCCAGGGAACGCGCAGCAGGGGCTGGGCGTGACCAAGCCCTTCCCAGAGCTCGTCGGCGATGTGCGGCGCAAAGAGCGAAAGCATCATGACCAGAAGTTCCAATACGGCCTTGTGCACTTCCGGGCGGACCTTGCCCGCCTCCACCGCTCCTTGCAGCTCAGCCAGCTCATTGACCAATTCCATGCACAGGGCAACGTCCGTGTTGAAATGCCAGCGGCCTTCCATGTCTTCCGTGACGTGCCGAAGAGTCTGGTGCGCCTTGCGAAGTACGCCACGCTCCTGGGGCGTAAATTGACCCTGTAGGTCTCCGTCATTGGACAGCGCCTGCACACGCCGGAGATTGTCCGCATGCTTTGAAACCAGCCGGTAGACCTTCGCCAAGAAGCGCGCGGCGCCTTCAATTCCGGCGTCGCTCCACTCCAGGTCTTTCTCCGGAGGGGCTGCGAAAAGCATATAGAGCCGCACTGTGTCCGCGCCGTACTTGGCGCACATTTCCGTGGGGTCCACGACGTTGCCCTTCGACTTGGACATCTTTGCCCCATCTTTGATCACCATGCCCTGGGTGAAGAGGCGCGCCACCGGCTCCGAGAATTCCACCAAGCCGATGTCCCGCATCACCTTGGTGAAGAAGCGCATGTAGATCAGGTGCAGGATGGCATGCTCGATTCCGCCGATGTACTGGTCCACCGGGAACCAGTATTTGACCACCTCTTTATCGACCGGGGCGGTGGAGATCTGGGGCGCGGTGTAACGGTAAAAGTACCAGGATGAGTCTACGAACGTATCCATCGTATCCGTCTCGCGGCGCGCGCCTCCCGAGCACTTGGGACACGTCGTGTTGACAAACTCGGGAACGTCAGCGAGCGGCGAGCGGCCCTGGCCGGTTAATTTGACGTTCGACGGCAGCACCACCGGCAAGTCTTCCTCCGCCACAGGGACAACCCCGCATTGGTCGCAATAAATAACCGGAATGGGCGTGCCCCAATACCGCTGGCGCGAGATCCCCCAGTCCTTCAGACGGTATTGGACGGTAAGTCTCCCAAAGCCCTTTTCCTCCGCGTCCTGGGTCATGCGCAGGATGGCCTGGGTCGAAGAGAAGTTGCTGTAATCGCCCGAGTTCACCAGTCTCCCGTACTCAACATAAGCCTCTTTGGGCATGGATGAGGGCGCGTGCCCACTTGAATCTTCGGGAACGATGACCGTGCGAATGGGCAGCCCGAACATCGAGCAAAACTCGAAATCCCGCTGGTCGTGGGCTGGCACTGCCATGACCGCCCCCGTCCCGTACTCCATCAAGACGAAGTTGGCAACCCAGATGGGAACTGTCTCCCCGCTGAACGGGTTCCGCGCTCCGAATCCAGTATCAACCCCAAGCTTTTCCAGATTCACTTCCACGCGCGCACGCACGGCGGAGGCTTTAATCCGCTCCACCTCCTGGCGCAGTTTCTCCGGCGAGTTCGAGCCGGCGACGAGTTTCTCCACCAGGGGATGCTCAGGGGCCAGGAAAACTGCCGTGCACCCGAAAATCGTGTCCACGCGCGTAGTAAACACGGGCAGAGGCTCTCCCAGTTCAACAACACCGAAGTCCACTTCCGTCCCCAGCGATTTGCCAATCCAGTTCTGCTGCATGGCCAAAACCCGTTCGGGCCAGCGCACAAGCTCTTTCATGTCTCCGAGGAGTTGCTCGGCGTACGCGGTTGTTTTCCAGAACCACTGCTCGAGCTCGCGCTCGACCACGAGCGTGTCCTCATGCCGCCAGCAACGGCCGTTCACCACTTGCTCGTTCGCCAGCACCGTTTCGCACTGCGGACACCAGTTCACCCGGCTCTTCTTGCGGTACGCCAGGCCTCGCTCATACATCTTGAGGAAGAACCACTGGTTCCAACGGTAATACTCGGGCAGACAGGTGGCAATCTCACGCCGCCAGTCGTAACTTACGCCCAACCGTTTCAATTGGCCCCGCATCCGGTCGATATAGCTGAAGGTAAATTCCGAGGGATGGCGCTGCTGCTGGATGGCAGCGTTCTCGGCAGGCAGTCCGAAGGCGTCCCACCCGATGGGATGGAGCACGTTGTAGCCTTTCATCCACATATAACGGGCCAGCGCATCGCCAATGGAATAGTTGCGCACGTGCCCCATGTGGATGTCACCCGAGGGGTAAGGCAGCATCTCGAGCACGTAATACTTCTCTCGGTCGGGAGCTGCCTCAGCCTCGAAGAGCTTTGCGTCTTCCCAGGACTTCTGCCACTTTGCTTCGATTTGTTGAGGGTCGTAATTGGAGTCCATAAGAACAGTCTAGAGTCTAGGGTCGAAAGTCGAAAACGTAGCGCCGCCCTTTAGGGCGGCACTCACCAGTGTCATTCCGATCCCGCCCTGCGGGAGAGGAATCTCGCTCTGATTGTTTCTTCCACCTAACTCAGCAAGTGTAGCGCAGGCCTGCTTTCCCGCGCCTGCGGGATCTGCGGTTCTTGGGCGACAACCACCGAAAAGCCGCAGACCCTGAAAACCGGGTCTGCGCTACCTCGCTGACCGCTGAGGGCTGACGGCTTTTGTTCCCGCTAGTTTCCGCATCATGCGCAGATTCCGCTTGTCGTCTCCGGGCCGGTCAATCGGCGTCTCACAAATGAATGGAATCGCCCTGAGCTTCGGGTGACAAACGATCCGGCGGAAACCCTCCTTCCCGATCTGGCCTTTCCCAATGTGCTCGTGCCGGTCGGCATGGGAGCCAAAGCCCGTCTTCGAGTCATTGGCGTGAATCACCCGCAGGTTCCTAAGGCCCACCGTCGAGTCAAGGCTTTTCACCGTCTGGGCAAGGCCAGCCTGAGTGTGAACCGCGTAGCCAGCTTCGAAACTGTGCGCCGTATCCATGCAGACGCCCATGGGCAAGTCCTTTTCGACCCCGGCCAGGATTTCCGCCACCTCTTCAAACGTCCGTCCGATCGCCGAGCCTTGCCCCGCCGTGTTTTCAATCAGAATCCGCAGCCCGTCGAGCTTCAGGCCGTTCGCTGCTTGCCGCACGGAATCAATGCACGTTCTGATTCCTTGCGTCGCGGTGCTGTCTTTGGCGCTTCCGGGATGTGTAACCAGATAATCCGCGCCCAGTGCAACCGCCCGCTCAAGCTCTTTGCGGAAGGCCGCAATCGATCTCTCCCTGAGGAAGGAGTCCGCCGACGCCAGGTTGATCAGGTAGTTGTCATGAATCACCAGTGGCGACAGGCCGTAAGCGGCACGAGCTTCACGGAATCGCTCGCACTCCTCAGGCGTGGGGTCCTGCGCTCTCCATCCACGGGGGTTGGCGGAGAACATCTGAAAGGTGTCACAACCGATCTTCTTGGCGTGATGCGCCGCGTTCTCCAGCGCCCCGGCGATCGAAGTGTGAACACCCACTCTCACGCGAATGTCTCCAAGGGTCTAATTCCTCATGTTAACAGAGCCGTTCCAAGGGGGTCAAATTTCACGAGCGGGCAAGGGCAATTCTGAATTGTGAATGGTGAATGGTGAATTCTGAATTCGCCCATCCTCTGCCGTTTGCCTGCTGGTCATAGCTCTTCCCGTCCATAACCCGCATTTCTCACCACGGGTCTGGAAGGGCGGGGCTTCAGCCCCGCCGTTACAAGGCCTTCCTGATTATTCCTGTGTCCCGTGCCCCGAGTAGTCCCGCGCCTGCGGGACTGCTCGGGGCACGGGAGCAACAGAGGGCGGGAGCCGCGATTTTGGCGGGGCTGAAGCCCCGCCCTTCCGGCAGCCCACGAAGAGCGTCCAAACGTGGTGAGAAATCCGGGCTAGCGGACGCTGGCAAGCGTTTAGCCCGCATTTCTCGCCATGGGTCTGGAAGGGCGGGGCTTCAGCCCCGCCGTTACAAGGCCTTCCTGATTATTCTTGTGTCCCGCGCCCCGCGCAGTCCCGCGCTTGCGGGACTGCGCGGGGCACGGGACCAACAGAGGGCGGGAGCCGCGATTCCGGCGGGGCTGAAGCCCCGCCCTTCCGGCAGCCCCTAAGAGCGTCCAAACGTGGTGAGAAACCCGGGTTAGCATCCTGTCAGTGTCTAGCACGCTTAATTGTCTCCAGTCGTCCCGCATAGGTTAATCCAGCCCCAAGTCCCCAGCCCCCAGCACCAACGCCCTTTCTTTTCAATAAGATTCCCGCTTTCGACGCGTAACCACCTTTGTTTTCTGCAACATTCCCGCTTCGTCGCCAAGTTTTCCACAGCGGTCCTTTGTTTTCAATAACATTCGCGCGTCGCTCGTTCAATTTTTAACGTTACTTTATTTCTTCTTCCCTCGACCCAAGCGACATCCTGTCCAGTTTGAACCCCCAATCTTGATTCAGCGACTGACACGTGAAACCTGGCACCTGAAACCTGCCCTTCCGCTCGTCACTCGTCACTGCATTCCTAACTCCTGAATCCTGATTTCTGCTTCGCGCACAACCACACTTATTATACTAGCCTACCTACTTCCACTTGTCAAGAGACACGATGCCCCCTGGAACGGCCGACCTGCCTCGACAGCCGCGACCTGCAAGATAGGCTGAATACTGAAAACTGACTACTGATGACTGATTACTGATGGCTGATACCTGCCCTTCTTATTCGACGAGGTTCTTGAGAGGCAGGCTGAACCCAGGGAAAAGAGGCGAAGTCAGGGAATGCGTGACTCCTAGTGTTCTAACGGGGTCGAATCCCCTCTTTTGTCGCCGATAGATCTCGGCGGAAGGGCCGTACGGATCGATGATCCAGTATTCCTGAACGCCGTAGCGGGCATGACGAATATCGACTGGCATGGCCCTGATTGTACCACTCGCCGATTCCCCCACTTTCAAAACACCCAACAAGCCATTTCCAGCGCACACCGCAGAAATCTCGCCTTTGTGAGGGCGACCAACGTGGTCACGCTTTTGCGTCTCGAGCTTGCTCGATCCGCTGCCGGAAGCAAGCTTCCGGCGAAGCAAAGCGGCAGCAAGCTGCCGCACTCCAAAGCTTGCGCAGCAGACATTACCAAATCTGGCATCGTTCGTTGGCCGGCCTGACCATGGCCTCGCCGGGCTTGCAATGGAAGGCCTGGGCAAACGCCGGCATGTTCGAGAGCGGCCCATTCACCCGAAAGCGCGACACGGGGTGCGGGTTGGTATTGACCATCAGGCGGGCGTACTCGGCCCGCAAGTTACTAGCCCAAATCTGCGCGTAGCCCAGGAAGAAACGCTGCGCTGACGTGAACCCGTCAATATCCGCCGGGCGCGGCTTCCCTTCCAGCGATTTTTCGAAGGCGTGGTAAGCTATGGCCAGTCCGCCCAGGTCGCCAATGCTCTCGCCGACCACCAGTTTCCCGTTTTCGTGCAGGTTCTTTTCCACGTAGTAGCCGTCGAACTGGCTAATCACGCATCCTGCCCGGCTGTTGAAATCCTTCGCATCGGCAGGGGACCACCAATCCTTCAAATTTCCCTGCGCATCAAACTGCCGGCCTTCGTCGTCGAACCCGTGCGACATCTCGTGGCCGATAACAACTCCCATCCCTCCATAATTGATCGCATCGTCCGCCTTAGGGTTGAAGAAGGGTGGTTGGAGGATTCCTGCCGGGAAGACGATCTCGTTCAACTGCGGGTTGTAGTAGGCGTTCACCGTAGGTGGCGTCATACCCCATTCGTCACGGTCAACGGGCTTCCCAATCTTCGCCAGGTCACGGTTGAACTCGAAGCGGTCGGCCCGAAACAGATTCTCCACATAAGGGCCGCGTTCAATCTTCAGCGCCGAGTAATCCCGCCACTTATCGGGGTAGCCGATCTTGTTCCGGATGGCTTCAAGTTTGCTCAATGCCTGCTTGCGGGTTTCCGGGCCCATCCAGCTCAACGTAGAAATGTCCTCTCGGAGAGCCGACTCGAGGTTGTGCACCATCTCGAGCGCGCGGGCCTTGGCTTCCGGCGGAAAGGTCTTCTTCACATACGCCTGGCCAAGCGCCTCGCCGAGTGCCCTGTCCGTGGCGCGCACGCAGCGTTTCCAGCGCTCCAGATTCTCTGTCGTGCCCGTCAGCACGGTGCCCCTAAAATGGAAATCCTCGTCCACAAACTTCGCCGAAAGAGCGGGAGCCGCCGTATTGATCAGGTGCCAGCGCAAGTAAGTCTTCCAATCCGAGATGGGAACGGACTTGAGCAGTTCTTCCATCTCTTTGAAGAAATCAGGCGCGGCAACGTTGAGGTTGCCCTTCCCTCCCAGCGCGTTCGTGGCAAAATAATCGTCCCAGGAGAAATCGGGCGCCAGCGTCTTAATTGCCGCCGGGCTCATCGGGTGATAAACCGCCTGGGGGTCGCGCCGCTGGACTCTGGTCTGCGACGCCTGCGCAAGCTGCGTTTCGATGCTCATTGCCGTCTTAGCCTCGGCGGCAGACTGCGCGGGGTCGTCGCCCATCAGCTCAAACATCCGGGTAACGTGCTTGACGTATTCCACCCTTACCTGCTTGGATTTCTCATCCTCTCGCGTGTAATAGTCCCGGTCCGGCAGCCCAAGCCCGCCCTGATCGATTTCCCCAATCACCTGGCTGCTGTTCTTGGAATCCTGGGTAGAGTCCACGCGAAATAAAACCCTGACGCCATAACCTTGCAGTCGCGCAACTGCGTCCTCAAGATCCTTCCTGTCGTTGATCTTTTCGATCCGGTCGAGCTCCGGTTGAAGCGGGGTAATACCTGCCGCTTCCAGCCCCTTTTCATCCATGCAACTTCCGTAAAAGTCGCCGATCTTTTGTTCGTTGCTGCCCTGCGGCGCGCTGGCGTCCTTCGCCGCAGATTCGAGAATTTGGTGCACGACTTCTTGATTTCGCTCCTGTAACTGTTCAAAAGTCCCCCAACGCGGATAAGCGGCGGGGATGGGGTTCTTGGCCATCCACCCACCGTCAGCGTACTGGTAGAAGTCCGTGCAGGCTGCCACGCTGTTATCCAGGTTTCCGAGGTCGAAACCACTCTCCGCGCTCGTACCAGCAGGCGTTGCCGAACACAACGAAAAAGCTAAAAGCAGTAACATTGAAAAGCAGAATTTGACGAATTTCATAACCAACCCCTCCCAGGAGTCCAGTGAAACATAAGACGGTCCGACGTTGCAAATGCTCTCGAATACGCGAGTTATGCTAGCACAGACTACCGAACCCCGTCCAAAGCGCTGCCACTTAGGTGGGCCGGGGCTTGCCACGGCCAGGCCGCCCCGAGGGGCGCCCCCACGTTCGAATTGGGCGCTCCTGCACCCTCGAAGCTGTGCCGGGACTTTATTCGGACTCAGTCTGCTATAATCGCAGGCTTAGCAAGATGCCGAAAAAGTAGAAGTCAGGAGTCAGAATTCAGGAGACAGAAGGCAATAGGCGGCAATGATTCAATGACTCAATGAATCAGTCACTCAATTCTCTTCAGCCCCTAGCACCTAGTACATAGCCCCGTTTTCTTGGGAGGCCATTCTTGTATCTGGACATCCAGCACAGGATTCAGCAGCGATTTGTGACTCTGGTTCGCGAGGTGTTTAACCTGGATGTCGAACTACCTGCACTCGACTCCCCACCCTCTTTCGAGATGGGTGATCTCTCCTTGGCCGCTTGCTTCGAGCTGGCCAAACGCTTACGGCAACCGCCTCGCAAAATCGCGCAGACACTCGCTGCCCGCTTTCTGCCCATGCAGGGGGTGGAGCGTGTCAGCACCGCCGGCGCAGGTTACCTGAACTTCCATCTGGACCGAGCGCAAGCCGCTGCCGGATTATTTACCCTGCGGACCTCAGGCCAGCCTTCCCTGCCCTCTCGCCAAGGCAAGGTCGTTGTGGAGCACACCAGCATCAACCCCAACAAGGCTGCCCACATCGGGCATCTGCGTAATTCGATTCTGGGCGACACCTTCGTTCGCCTGCTCAAGTTCCGAGGAAACCAGGTGGAAGTGCAGAACTACATTGACAATACAGGGGTGCAGGTCGCTGACGTGGTGGTGGGCTTTATCCACCTCGAAAAGAAAAACCTCCAGGACGTCGAACAACTCGTCCGGGACCCAAACGTCAGATTCGACTATTTGTGTTGGGACCTCTACGCCAGAGTTTTTCAATTCTACCAGGCAAATCAAGACGCGCTCAGCCTCCGTTCAAATGCCTTGAAAGAAATCGAAGAAGGCCACGGGGAACCGGCCCGCATGGCCGACCTTATCTCCACCGCCATTGTGCGCAAGCATCTGGAAACGATGTTGCGCATCAACGTGCAATACGATCTCCTGGTGCAGGAGAGCGAGATTCTGCGTCTGGACTTTTGGAAGTCCGCCTTCGAGCTGCTGAAGAAGAACGGCGCCATTCGCTACGAAGATACCGGCAAGAATGCCGGCTGCTGGGTCATGAGCCTGGCGGAATCCACTCCCGAGGCGAGCGAAGAAGAGGCTGGCGAAGAAGACGTCAAAATCATCGTGAGGTCCAATGGTACTGTCACCTATGTAGGCAAGGACATCGCTTACCACCTTTGGAAGTTTGCGCTGCTGGGAAAAGATTTCGGTTACGCGCTCTTTTATCGCTACCCTGACGGCCATCCGCTGTGGCGAACCACCTTGCAGGGCGAGCCCGAGGCCCCCTCCTGCGGCCACGCCAGCAGCGCCTATGCTGTGATTGACACGCGCCAGTCGTACCTCCAGAACCTGGTGAACGCTGCGCTTCATGCTCTGGGTTATCACCAACAAGCCGGCAACCTGCACCACTTCGCCTACGAAGTGGTGGGACTTTCTCCGCGCTGCGCCGAGGAATTGGGAGTGGAGCTGAGCCAGGAAGACCGGCAACGCCCCTATGTGGAAGTCTCCGGCCGGAAAGGACTGGGGGTGAAAGCGGACGATTTAATCGACACCTTGGTCGCCAAGGCGCTCGAGGAAGTCCGCTCCCGCCAAATGACCCAGAACATGGAGGAGCAGCAAACCTATGCTTGCATGATTGCCGTTGCCGCTTTGCGTTATTTCCTGCTCAAGTTCTCGCGGCGCATGATCATTGCATTCGACTTCAAGGAAGCGCTCGCTTTCGAGGGTGAGACGGGGCCATACCTGCAATACAGTGTTGTCCGGGCAAGGAACATCTTCAACAAGTTCCACGAAACTCATGCGGACTTCAAACCCCGGAGCCTTGACCGCGCCGTCGGGACTGAGGTGCTCAGGAGATTCTTCTCCAGCGACGATGGACTGGCCTATTGGGAGCTGACTCTCCTGACGGCGCAATTGGAGATGATTGTCGATCAGGCCATCGCCAGCCAGGAACCCGCTGGACTCGCCAAATACGCCTTCCGACTCGCGCAAGCCTTCAACAATTTCTATCACCGCTTCCATATTCTGAGTGAGCCCGATGCCGATCGACAGCAGTTTCTCTTGTACCTGGTTCACCTTGTGAATCAGACGCTGACCTCGGCTTTGGAATTAATGGGGATTGAAATTCCCGAGCGGATGTGAAGTCTATTCTGAAATGTCCGTCAGGAACTGGACCCCGGCGACCCTTCAAAAGAAAAAGTCACCAGCGCAGAACTGCGGAGTTGCGCCAGAGGCTCGTGTCGAAATTCAATCTTCACGGCGCATTGACTCCTCTTCAACAGTCGCCAGTCAACAGTCGACAGTTCACAGTCGGGATCTAGGAGCTTGGGGCTAGGGGATGGGGTCTGGGGGCACACCCAACACAGGTTCCCTCACACCTGACACCTGGCACCTGAAACCTGTTCTTCTGACCCCAACCCCTAGTCCCTAGCTGACACCTGAAACCTGGCACCTGACACCTGCTTCACGTGTGCCGCCTGCGATGTTCGCGGATGTCCTGTTGGACTTCTCTTTCGATGGTCCGCCGTCGAGAAGTCTCCCGGTGGTCGAAAACATTCTTGCCTTTGGCCAGCGCAATCTCGAGTTTGATCATGTTGCTCTTCAGGTAAACGCGCGTGGGGATGAGCGTGAAACCCCTCTCCTGCGTGCGCCCCGTGAGCTTGTCAATTTCCTGGCGGTGCAAAAGCAGACGCCGGTCACGCAGCGGGTCATGGTTAAAACGGCTGCCCGCCGCATAAGGGCTGATGTGGCAATCGATCAACCACACCTCGTGGTTCTTGACCACCGCGTAACTGTCCTTCAGATTGACCTTGCCCTCTCGAACCGACTTCACTTCCGTCCCCGTCAGTTCGACGCCGCTCTCGAACCTCTCCAGCAAATGATAGAGATGTGGCGCCTGGCGGTTAACCGCAAAGTTCTTCGGGGCAGGATCCGCGAGCTTTCCCACAACACGCTCCACTTTAAATTCCGACGTATCCCAAGAACTAAAATGTTAGCACAGGCGAAGCTTCCGCGCACACGAAGCGTTGTTCCAGCAAAAACTCCATTGTCAAATCACCCGGCTTTCGATATGATGTGTTTGCGGGGTGGAGCAGTCTGGTAGCTCGTTGGGCTCATAACCCAAAGGTCGCTGGTTCAAATCCAGCCCCCGCAACCAAAAGGCTTTATAATTTCTTCTACATCCAGAGGCCACTCGAAAGAGAGTGGCCTCTTCTTTTTATGTTATCGGGGGTCTGCAGGAAGTAATCAAGATCGTTCCGTTCGCCAAAGTCCTTGCGTTGCCCATGATTAGAGTTGCCTGAGGAACGGCGACCTTTGGTAATTTCGCCCAACGATCACCGGAGTCTCCACAAACTCTACGGTTGGGTGACGGGGTTTCGAGCGACAAGCACCATCCCCGTTTGGGTGTCGGCCCGTGCGGACCGACCCCGAGGCGGGCTCATCCAGGTGATCACACTCCACTCTGCTGAGTCACTTGAAGCGTACGGTCTAGTCTGGGGAAGCGGATGCAGTCTCCCCTCATCCAGGAATCCTGTGGGCGCGGACGACAAATCTCTTGGGCGCCGAGCCCACAAAATAGAACGGGTAACAGGTGACCAGGGTCAGGATTGCTTCGCCTGAATCGTCCAGCACTTCAGTGTGCTCGGGCGCGACCACTTGCGCCGAGTCCACTGCCTCTTCTCAGTCAATGGAGCCGGGCGCTTCTTTTGAACAGCACCGTCGCAGTCTTTAGGGAAGCGGCTGCAAGCCGAGGATTGACGCCGAAATGGCGTCCAGGATTGTGTAGTTGCCGCCAGAATAGCGGCCATATTGATAGCGGTTGTTGTAGCCATCTTCATAGCCGCGACGGAAACCCTCGCGAAAGTAGTAGTTGTAGTCGTCCTGGGCTACATAATAACCGTCATAGCCGTAGTTCGCGTCCTGATAGGCAAAAGAGTCTTGGTAGTTGGAGGCCCAGCCATCCTGCCGGTCTGCCCGTCCGGCGCGGAAGCCTTCCTCATAACCGTAGTTCACGGCCTGCCGAAGCAAATTTGCGCCGTATCGATTCGTCTCGTAGTATCGGCCGCCACGGTTGTAACGATAATTGGGAGCCGTGTAGAAGTATGGATCATTGCTGTAATCGTGGCGCTCGTTCTGGAGACTCATGTCCTGCTGACGTAGGTGCTCTGAATACTGCTGCTGAAAACGGTACTGCGCCATGCGCCCTTGCTTCTGTAGCGCTGCTGTGCGCTGCTGTCCCACACGCTGCTGCTGATCTAGATGTTGACGGTACTGCGTCAGTTGCTGCTGCTGCCCAATAAGCTCCTGCTGACGCTGTTGTGGGAGACGGCCCCGCTGCTGCCCTTGCTGGGCCTGCTGTTGCTGCTGGGCGCGCTGTGGCTGCGGTTGCTGCTTCTGAGCGCGCTGCGGCTGCGCTTGCTCCTTCTGAGCCCGCTGCGGCTGCGCTTGTTGCTTCTGAGCGCGCTGCGGCTGTGGTTGCTGCTTCTGAGCCCGCTGTGGCTGCGCTTGCTCCTTCTGAGCCCGCTGTGGCTGCGCTTGCTCCTTCTGAGCCCGCTGTGGCTGCGCTTGCTCCTTCTGAGCCCGCTGTGGCTGCGCTTGTTGCTTCTGAGCCCGCTGTGGCTGTGGTTCCTGCTTTTGAGCCCGCTGTGGCTGTGGTTGCTGCTTCTGGGCCCGCTGTGGCTGCGGTTGCTGCTTCTGAGCGCGCTGTGGCTGTGGTTGCTGCTTCTGAGCCCGCTGTGGCTGCGGTTGTTGCTTCTGGGCCCGCTGTGGCTGTGGTTGTTGCTTCTGAGCCCGCTGTGGCTGCGGTTGTTGCTTTTCTTGCTGTTTCTGGTCTCGCTGCGGTTGTTGCTGCGCGGTGATCGGTATGCTCATTCCCACCAACGACACCGCGCTGATTACAGCCGCCACCACTATCCGGTTCAAGACATTAACTTTCATGGCACCCCTCCTTAATAATCCGGTCGCTCCATGGGATGTAGCCCAAAAAGCCAGGCCAGATCGAGCACAACAAACAAGATGAGAAACGTAAGCACCCTTCCCCTTCTGCCATTCGCCTCCCACCAGATCCTGGCTGGCAGCTTGAGGTAGACTCGTTATACCCTGGAGGTAATCCGCGTGTCTGCTCAGTACCGCTCGCACGTCTGGTCAGAATTGCTCATCCCAGCTAATGAGGGCCAACGACAGTGTGGGCCGGTCGAAGTTACTGCTTGGTGGCGCATCAGTAGAGTTGTATTCAGTGCCGGTAACGTGTATCTTATTGGTCGGTCGAGAATCGAAAAAAGAAATCTCAGTTTAGGACGCTCTCTTCATAACAGGAGGTGTGGATTGAAACTCAAAGAAGGCGTTGTCTCTATAGTGCTATTCAGCTTGTTGACCACCACGGCTCTCGCGCAGACCAGGGGCGGTTCCTTCACGCTGCGCTACACTTCGTTTTCGCCGATCGTTTCTCTGGCCGCAGGCATCTTGATTCTGATTTTCCCCAAGCTCCTCAGATATATCGTAGGCTTTTACCTAATCCTGGTTGGGCTGCTTGGGCTCCTCGGTCGCTGACCAGCTCGCAGCAGCGGCTGTTGAAAACCGGCGTACGTTTGATCAAACACGCCCGATGTTATTGGCTGCTCCTGGCGGAGAGCCCTCTCTCGCGGCGCCTCTTAGGAGCCGAGGTGGGCAGGATTTCGGCGCTGCCGGCCCAGCCCCTAACCCCTCATGCCTTGCGGGGCATACCTCACTGCGGGTGCGTCGGTGGCTGGGATTGCCCCGGGCCTCCTCTTTGGCCACTTGCGTCTTGGGGGACGTGCGAGAGATTCCGGCAACTCAATGACATTTCTCGAAGGACAATCCCTGCCTCCCGTGAGGCCGGAAAAATGGGAGCCCAAAAGGTACCTACGCCTTCCGTCTCGTTCCAGCGATCACCAGGGCTATGCCTCCGACCAGGGCGATTCCACCCAGAATCGGAGGCAAAGGAATCCGCTCTTTCGTTTCCGCAGTTGCGTGAATCGGGCCGAAGTCCACGACCTTCCTTTGCCGCGTGTATGTGATGCCCTGGAAAGCCAGAGAGATAATCCCCAGCACAATGAGCAAGATCCCAACCAGCGTTGCAGTTTTCATAAGGGGCTACCTCACTTGAGCGCCTTTCGTGCCCGATGGACCGTTACACTCACTCGAACGATTGTCCACCCTTGGGAGGGTATTTCGCCAACGTGTTGTCCAGGCCCCGAGCCGCCTGGGGGGTGGGCGCCGTGCCGTTGATCAGAATGTCTCTCGTTGAGAACGTGGGTTGCTTTTTGCAGTTGGCTCTCGCCTGCGAATGCCGGCGCACAGAAGGCTAGAAACAGAAAAACCAAAATAACCCTTTTCATTTGAAGCTCTTTTTTTGTACTTACTCCCACTGACCGGCGTGTCCGCTGTTTACGTTCAGGACTGTCGGACTACGAGCCTGCGTTACGATTTCTCGAGGGCTTCCTCTACCTGGCCGATTTTCTTTTGGACCTTCCCGGTCGCCTTTTCAACTGTACCCTCGGCTTCCAGACTGGGATTCTTCGTCAGTTGTCCAGCCTTCTCCTTGACCTCGCCCTTTATTTCGTGAAACTTGCCCTTTGCCTTGTTCTTAGTAGTTCGCTTCATCACGTTGCCTCCTTTGTATCACCTCACTCATGAGAGTCAAAGTATCTGCAACTCACCAGATCATGGGATGGAAGCGCCTCTCCCGGACTGCTATTCCGTCGCACCACCCGTAGCCTTGCGCGGGACCGGCCTGTCGGCTCTGACGTAGTCGGCGCCACCCTCTCCGGTTACCGATATATCCTGCGCTCCTGTGCGCACCAGAATCTCCTTGGCGCGCTTCGTCCAATCCGCATTGTCCGAATGCACCGAGAGGAGGATTCCACCCTCTTTTACCCGCACTTCATAGCGCTTGGCCTCGTGCTCGGGAATCCCCATGCCAATCAGCGCGCCAGTTATCCCGCCTACTGTACCGCCCACGCCGATCCCCGCCAGGGCCGCCATGATAGGACCGGCGGCGATAAAGGGACCCAAACCCGGTATGGCCAGAGCGCCAATGCCCACCAACCATCCCAATGCTCCGCCCAGCACTGCACCCGTTCCGGCACCTGCGGCAGCGCCCTTTGGAGCCTTGGTGTGTTTCTTGTGGGCGAAGTCCTTGGAGACTACTTTTTCCGGAAACAGCACGGAAATATCCGTGTTTCGAAAGCCGGCCTCCTTCAAGACGTCGACGCCGTTCTCCACGCTCGAGTAACTGGGGTAAATGCCCAACACCGCTATTTTTTCTGCCATGTTGCGCTCTCCTTTGGTCTTAAGATTTTTTTCTCGGGTTTAACTTCCACTTCCTTGTAGTCACCTTGCCTTCGCCTACCACTTCGGTGGCTCTCGAAAGCAGAAGGATTTAACCGCCTTTCACACCACCCTCGGGGCGACCCACCCCGCCCGTGCCGATTGAATCCTCCCCCGAAGGTGTGCTGGATGAATCGTCAGAATATGTTGAGGGTAAGGCGGAAGCCGGGATGCCTCAGGTTGAACATATAATAGACGCCATCAATGTATTCGACATAAAAGTCGTCGTTGTAGTCCCAGCCTACTGGCCATCCTTCATTGAACCCGAACCAATAGCCGCCGTACCGGAAACGGTTATACCCTTCGATCATCTGGGGACGCCCCATGTGGAACGAGTGGCCCCGACCAAAATGGGAACGGTAACTGGCGTCAGAAATGCGGCCATAGTGGCCGCCGCCCCTGTTGGAAGCAACGGCTTGTGGCCGCTGCTGGTGTTGCGCCTGCTGGGCGCGCTGCGGCTGCTGGCGTTGCCCCTGCTGGGCGCGCTGTGGCTGCTGGCGTTGCGCCTGCTGGGTGCGCTGCGGTTGCGCTTTCTGTGCGCGCTGCTCCGGCTGAGCTTTCTGCGCACGCTGCTGTGGCTGCGCTTTCTGTGCGCGCTGCTGCGGCTGGGCTTTCTGCGCGCGCTGCTGCGGTTGGGCTTTCTGCGCGCGCTGCTGCGGTTGGGCTTTCTGCGCACGCTGCTGTGGCTGCGCTTTCTGCGCACGCTGCTGTGGCTGCGCTTTCTGCGCACGCTGCTGTGGCTGCGCTTTCTCTGCGCGTTGCGGTTGCGCCTGCTGGGCTTTTCCTCCGCCACCGCCCTTTTCCTCCTCGCCTTTTTGTGCTAATGCAGGAATGGCGGCTCCGAGAAGCAAAAACAGAACTGCTGTGCTGATAACTCGATTTTGTTTCATAGGTGTAGCCTCCGCCTCTCGCTGGATTCTCGAGGCACACTTCTTATACCGTTTGTGCGCATGGGTGTCAGTTCACTAAGGCTCACGTATTTGGTCAAAAATGCTCACCCCAGTTAATGGGGGGGGAACCACAGGGTGGAGCCGGTGGGGATTTGCCGAGGATTTGAAATGAACGGGGGCTTCGTTCCGCAACAAGGTGGACAATGCCGCGGCTCGCTTCCTGAGCCTGAGCCAAGGCTATCCTTTGGAAAGCACTTCATCCAAACCGAATGCTTTC
>JBEKIZ010000064.1:0-30422 GCA_050011515.1 Terriglobia bacterium
GCCCTGGAAGCGGGCGAGGTTGAGACGCTAACACCCATCCGCCTGCGCTTCACCGGCCGCGTGATTGACCTGACCACCGCCTATGATGACCAGGACGTGCTTCACTCCGAGCCCATCACGGTGAAGAACCAGTTTATCAACACTACGGTCGGGCGCGTGATCTTCAACGATCATCTGCCCAGCGGTGTGCCCTTCGTCAACGGCCTGCTCAGGAAGAAAGGTCTTGGGGGGCTGGTCAATTACTGCTACCTGCGTCTCGGCCTGGAGACCACGGTGCAGATGCTGGACGAGATCAAGACCCTCGGTTTCCTTTACGCCACCAAGGCGGGGATTTCCATCGGCATCGACGATCTCGTGGTGCCTCTCAACAAAGCCAAGCTGGTGAACGATGCCGAACAGGAAGTGATCGATGTGGAGAAGCAATACCAGGAAGGCGCCATCACCCACGGTGAGCGTTACAACAAGGTGATCGCCATCTGGTCGAAGGTGACCGACGACGTGGCGGACGAGATGTTCCAAACCATGGAAGCCCAGGACAAGTCCGGCCAGTTGAACCCCATTTACATTATGGCGGATTCCGGGGCGCGCGGTTCCAAGCAACAGATCCGACAGCTTTCAGGAATGCGCGGCTTGATGGCCAAGCCTTCGGGCGAAATCATCGAGACGCCCATCACCGCCAACTTCCGCGAAGGCCTCAACGTCTTGCAATACTTCATCTCCACGCACGGCGCGCGCAAGGGCTTGGCGGACACGGCGCTCAAGACGGCGGACTCCGGTTACCTTACGCGCCGCTTGGTCGATGTGGCGCAGGACGTCATCATCTCGGAATTCGATTGCGGCACCCTGGACGGCATCACCGTCGAGCCGATCGTGGAAGCTGGGGAAGTCGTCGAGCCGCTCCGTGACCGTATCGTGGGCCGCGTCGTCCTGGAGCAGATCAAGGACTACGAGGGCAACGTCATCGTGGATGTCAATCAGGAGATCAACGAAGACTTGGCCGCTTCCATTCAGGCTGCCGGAATCGAGCGGGTGAAAATCCGCTCCGTGCTGACCTGCGAGTCGCGGCGCGGAGTTTGCGTGCGCTGCTACGGGCGAAATCTGGCCACCGGCAAAGTGGTCGAGATGGGCGAGGCCGTAGGAGTCATCGCCGCGCAGTCCATTGGCGAACCCGGCACCCAGCTCACCATGCGGACCTTCCATATCGGCGGAACCGCCAGCCGAATCAGCGAACAGACCACCCTGGAGGCGAAGAACAACGGCTTCCTGAAGTTTCATAACCTCCAGACCGTCATCAACCGGGACGGCAACTATGTGGCCATGAACCGCAACGGCGCAGTGGTGGTGGTTGACGACAAGGGCCACGAACGCGAGCGCTACTCGGTGGTCTACGGCGCCAGGATCAAGTTTGCCGACGGCGCTCCCGTCAAGCTGGGGAATGTCCTGGTCGAATGGGATCCTTACACCTTTTCGATCTTGACGGAAGTCGCCGGCACGGTTCAATTCAAGGACCTGGAGGCAGGAATTTCCCTCCAGGAACAGGTCGATGAAGTCACCGGTATGTCCCAGTGGGTGGTGACGGAAGCGCCGGGTGAGGAACATCAACCCCGGCTGGTGATTCGCGACGAGAAAAGTGGGGCTAAGGGAGCTAAGAAGTACCTGATGCCCTCGCGTGCTCACTTGATGGTTCAAGATGGCGATGAGGTGAGGGCCGGCGACGTGCTGGCCAAGATCCCGCGTGAAACCACCAAGACCAAAGATATCACCGGAGGTCTGCCGCGCGTGGTCGAGCTCTTCGAGGCCCGCAAACCCCATGAGCCGGCGGTCATCACGGAAATTGACGGCCTCGTAAAGTATGCAGAAGTCGTCAAGGGCCAGCGCAAAATCGTTGTGGTGCCCGATCGTGCCGAGCCCAAGGAGTACTTGCTGCCTCGCGGCGTCCACGTGTCCGTGCAGGAGGGTGAACGGGTAAAAACCGGCGAGCCTCTCATGGACGGGCCGCGCAACCCGCACGATATCCTGGCAGTGCTGGGTGAAAAAGAGCTGCAAAAGTACCTGGTGGACGAGATCCAGGAGGTCTACCGGCTACAGGGCGTCAATATTAACGACAAGCACATCGAGGTCATCGTTCGGCAGATGATGCGCTGGGTGAAAGTCGAGGAAGTTGGAGATACCGAATTCCTCCTCGACGAGCAGGTGGATAAGTTTAGGTTCCGGGAAGAAAACGAGCGGGCAAAGGCTGGGGGCGGCAAGCCCGCTGCCGGCAGGCCCTTGCTCCTCGGTATCACCAAAGCTTCCCTGGCTACGGACTCGTTCATCTCCGCTGCTTCCTTCCAGGAAACCACCCGTGTGCTGACGGAGGCTTCCATCCGCGGCGCAGTGGACCACCTGCGGGGATTGAAGGAGAACGTCATCATGGGCCGTTTGATCCCGGCCGGCACGGGCCTGGAGTTCTATCGAAACTTCAAGCTGCTGAGTGAGGTGGAGCCGCCTCGGCCGGAAGAGGAAGCGCCCACGGAAGCTACTATTCCGAGCCCGCCAGAAGCTCCCGCTCCGGGCGTGGCCGCCGAGCTTTCTGACGAGGACGTGCGGACCCAATAACCGAACGTGCGTGTTTTCAGGGGTAGCGCGGACCTCAAGAGTGGAAGCGAGGTCCGCGCTCGCCGCTGGTTGGACTCGGGGAGGCTGAACTGAAACAGCCCTCTCCCTTGGGGAGAGGGTGGGCCGCGATCCCGATGCACTTCATCGGGACGCGGGCCGGGTGAGGGGTCACTTCGGATTAACCCACGCTGTGTTTTCGGTATCAGCTTTCTCCCAGGCGAGGCGAGAGGGTGGACTTCTGTCCGGTCGCATACATCCCGACAAAAACCTTCGGGACGTATGCGCCACCCGCGCGCTCCAGGAAGAAACCTGCTTGCCTGGTGGCAGACATGCTAAACCCTGAGCGGGAGTGCTGTCATGCTGAGCGCAAAAGACAACTGCAGACCCGCCGCGGCGGGTTCGCCCGCCCGAAAGCACGGCGGGCTCAGGATGACAGACGACCCCAACTTCGGAATCCGGGTTAAGCCCCAGCTTGTTTGCGCCACGGGCGCCATCCCCAGGAATCTTCTCAGTCTTTGATCGCCTGGTAGGCCAGCCGTATGACTTTTGCGTCAAGATTCAGTCCCCCAGTAGGATGAAGCTGCGCCATAAAGACGGCAATCATGTCTTCCTTTGGGTCGATAACGAACGCAGTATAAAAGAAACCACCCCAATAATAGGAACCGATGGAACCAAGTTCCGTCAGATACCTGGCATCGCTATTCACCCCGAAGCCAAGGCCGTAACCCATGTCCTCCAGCTTCCCCTGAACGTGGTCTTGGGTCATTAATTCGACGGATTTGCGGCTCAAGAGGCGCACACCGTTGAGCTCGCCCTTGTTCAGCATCATTTGGCAGAACCGATAGTAATCTTCCGCCGTTGAGCAAAGACCGGCACCTCCGGAGAAATAGGTGCGCGGCCCGCGGTAGGGATAATCGGAAGAGTAGGCGGACTCGCCTTCCTTCTCAACCATTTTCTCTGGAAAAAGCTGAAGCCCCTTTTCCGGATAATAGGTGTAGGCTGCTGCCAGCCGGGAAACCTTATCGTCCGGCAGGAAGAAGTAGGAATCGCTCATCCCCAGGGGCTTGAAGATCCGTTCCTCGTAGAACCGGTCGAGGGGCATCCCGGAAACCTTTTCGACAAGGTAACCCAGCACATCATCCGACAAACTGTATTCCCAGGCGTCACCGGGCTGAAACAGCAGGGGAAGAGATGCCAGCTTCTTCACCGAATCGCCTGTGGACCCTTCCTGCTGAAGGAGCCCGGTGCCGATACCCGCTTCGCGGTATGTTTTTGCCAGCCGGGCATTCCAGGGATAAGTGAGTCCAGCTGTATGAGTAAGTAAGTGGAGGATGGTGATGGGGCGCTTGGCATTGACCAGGGCACCCGGGGGAGAAGTTTTGTCCTGGGGATAGGGCGGGTCCAGGACTTTCATATCTTTGAATTCCGGGATGAAGTCGGAGACGGGCTCATTCAGCATGAAGCGCCCTTCTTCGTAGAGCATCATGACCGCAACACTGGTGATAGGTTTGCTCATGGAACAGATTCGAAAAATGTTGTCGGTGCGCATGGGCTTCTTTGCCTCTCGGTCTGCCATGCCAAACGCTTTGAAATAGGCAATCTTGCCGTGCCGGGCGACGAGGGTGACAGCACCAGCGATACGTCCATCGTTGATACTCCTCTCGACCGTGGTGGCGATGCGTTCCAGGCGTTCCGACGAAAGACCAACATCCTTGGGGGAAGCGACGGTGTCAGGGATATTGGAAGAAGGTGATGAGGTTGTTAGGGCGATGGTTGGGCTCAAGCGCGTCTGAGAAGGGACGATGACAAGCCAAGATAATGCCAACACCATGAAGACCGAGAACCCACGCCAGAGTTTTCTCATTTTGCCTGCTCCTCGTATGCTCATAAAAATCAAACAGCCTGAGATTCCGCCAGGATTTCGATTTTGGGATCCTGCGTAGGTGTGAGTGTACACCCCACAAGCTCGTTTTGGAATGTCCCCTCTCGCTGGACGTCATTCCCCTCCGCGCGGCCCGTGAGCGGGCTGGTCGCGTTCAAGCCCGCATAAATGCAGAAGTGGACGGCTTGACGGGTTACATTTCTAAATGGCTTGACGGCCCCTCACCAGCAATATTTAACATGACTCGATGCGCGGCGTATTATCACGGGCCTTCTTTTGGTATAATGGAGGGACAGTGGAAGGGCGATCCGTTTCGGGTGACACCAGCACGGCCACGCGTGAACATGGACGTTGGTCTGCCTGTGCTCCGCACTGCAAGGCCGACCAAAGCTCCGCATTCCTGGCACTCGACTGCGAAACCCTGTGCCCAGGCTTAGGTAATCGAGAAGACTTGGGAGCTATCTTACGTTTCAATTGGGGGATATTTCAAGGAATCTTATGGCAACCACTCATGTTGAGTTGAAAGAAAGTGAATTGCCTGCCGAGCAGAGAAGGGTTGTAAACGATCTCAGCATTCAGGTCGCAACCGTAAACGGGTCAGGCAGCCAAACGGCAAACAGTGTCCTTTTGAGGGCCATTTTCCAGATGGGGATTCCCGCCGCTGGCAAGAACCTGTTCCCGTCGAACATCGCCGGCCTGCCCACCTGGTTCACGATTCGCGCTTCCAAGGAGGGGTACATCGCCCGCCGGAAAGACAGCGAGTTCTTGGTGGCGATGAACCCTGAGAGCGCCGAAGAAGATGTATTTGCCCTGAAGCCGGGCGCCGCCTGTGTTTACGATGAGCGCTTAAACCTGAGACGGCTTCGCGATGATGTGGTGTTTTATCCGGTGCCTTTTGACCAGCTCGTGGCGCCCGTCTGCCCCGATGCCAGGTTGCGCAAGTTAGTCCGAAACATGGTTTACGACGGCGTGCTCGCCAGGCTGCTGGGTATCGAAATGGAAGAGATCCAGATCGCCCTGCGCAAGCAGTTCAAGAAAAAGGCCAAGGCGGTGGACCTGAACTTCAATGCAGCTCAGGCCGGCTACGACTACGCCACGAGGACTTTCCAGAAGCAAGATCCCTACTATCTCGAGCGCATGGACGCGACCCGCGGGAAAATTGCTATTGACGGCAACTCGGCGTGCGCGCTTGGGGCGATGTTCGCCGGGGTCACCGTGGTGACCTGGTACCCCATCACTCCTTCTTCGTCAGTCTGTGAAACGTTGATCGAGTACATGAGGCGGTACCGGGTGGACAAGGAAACCGGGAAGGCCACGTTCGCCATCGTCCAGGCAGAGGACGAATTGGCAGCCATCGGAATGGTGATGGGCGCCGGCTGGGCGGGGGCGCGGGCCATGACGGCTACCTCCGGGCCCGGCATTTCTCTCATGGCAGAGTTCACGGGCTTCGGCTATTACGCAGAAATTCCCGCCGTCATATTCGACATCCAGCGGGTCGGACCCTCGACGGGTCTGCCGACGCGGACGGCGCAGGGTGACATGCTGAAGAATGCCGTCCTCTCCCACGGTGACACGAAGCACATCATGTTGATTCCTTGCTCTGTCGAGGAGTGCTTCACGTTTTCGATCGAGGCGTTCGACTTGGCGGAAGAGTTCCAGACTCCGGTTTTCGTCATGAGCGACCTTGACCTCGGGATGAATAGCTGGATGGCCGATCCCTTCTCGTACCCTGAGAAGCCCATGGTGCGCGGCAAGGTGCTCAGCGCCGAAGATGTCCGTCGCCTTGGCGGGTTCGCTCGTTACAAGGACGTGGATGGCGACGGAATCGGATACCGCACCCTACCCGGCACGCCCGAACCTCTGGCCGGTTACTTCACGCGTGGGAGCGGCCACAACGAGAAGGCCATCTACAGCGAACGACCGAACGATTACGTTAACAACATGGACCGCTTGGTTCGGAAGTTCGAGACCGCCCGCGCGAAGCTCCCCAAGCCGGTGATCCAGGAAAATGGCAGGCGTGAGGTGGGCATCATCGCTTATGGCACAAGCCACTGGGCGGTGCTGGAAGCCCTCGATCAACTAAAAAAAGAGCAAGATATTGAGGCTAGCTATTGCCGCCTGCGTGCTTACCCGTTCGCCCTGGAAGTCCGCGACTTCATCCGCCGGTACGACCGAGTTTATGTCGTGGACCAGAACCGCGACGCCCAGATGCTGGGCCTCTTGCGGCTGGAACTGGAAGCAGAAGACATCAAGAAATTGCGCAGCGTGCGGCATTACGACGGCTTGCCCATTGACGCGCGCAGCATCACGGACGAGATTGTTTCCCAGGAGGCACAGAACTGACATGGCAACTGCAACCGTTCCTCCGGCATCGCCGGCCAAAGTTAACCGCCTCGGCCTTGAGATGGCCAACTACAAGGGCAACAAGAGCACCCTCTGCGCCGGGTGCGGTCATAACGCTATCTCCGAGCGCATCATCGAGGCCTGCTACGAAATGGGCGTTGAACCGCATCGTGTGGCCAAGCTTTCGGGCATCGGCTGCTCCTCGAAGAGCCCGGCCTATTTTCTGCGCACCGCTTATGGTGTGAATTCACTCCATGGGCGCATGCCCTCAATTGCCACGGGCGCCATGCTGGCGAACCGGAATTTGATTGCCCTGGGCGTAAGCGGCGACGGCGACACAGCCTCCATCGGGATCGGCCAGTTCGTGCACCTGATGCGCCGGAACATGCCTCTGATCTACATCATCGAGGACAATGGCGTTTATGGGTTGACCAAGGGTCAGTTCTCCGCTACGGCCGACATCGGTTCCAAGCTCAAGACGGGTGTGGTGAACGACCTGCCGCCCATCGACACTTGTGCGCTCGCCATCCAGCTCGGCGCCACCTATGTGGGGCGTTCATTCTCGGGCGACAAGAGGCAGTTGTCAGCCTTGCTGAAAGGCGCACTTGCCCACCACGGAACTTGCATGTTGGACGTGATCTCGCCCTGTGTGACCTTTAACGATCACGAGGGATCAACGAAGAGTTACAGCTATGTGAAAGACCATGACGAGCCTTTGGCCGACGTGAGCTTCGTCCCCTACTTCGAAGATATCTCGGTGGATTACGACCCGGGCTCAACCATGGACATCGCCATGCACGACGGCTCGCACATCCTGCTTCGCAAACTCGAGGAATCTTACGATCCCACCAATAAGATAGAGGCCCTTCGCTTGCTGACAGAATCCCACGACAAGGGTGAGATCATCACCGGCCTCTTCTACGTGAACACCAAGCAGGAGAATTTCCTCACCCTGCTGAATGTTGTCGACGAGCCGCTGGCAACTTTGCCTGAGTCCAAAGTGCGGCCGCCCAAAGAGGTCCTCGAGCAGGTCATGCAGGCGCTGATGTAATTGGTTTTTGCGTCCTGACCGTGCTTGGCCTCAAACTGCACCTTTGTGAAGGGGAAAGGAACCCGTGCCGAGTGCGTGTGCGTGGTTACTTGTCTTCTTTCTCCACCGGGTAACCGGCACCGGTCCATCCCCGCCAACCACCGTCCACGGAAACCACGCGCTTGTAACCCATCTTTTGAAGATTGTCGGCGACCAGCGCGGAGCGATAACCACCACCGCAATATAGGAGAATCTCCGCCTCCCGGTTCGGGAACTTTTCTTCAATGTCGCGCTCGATGATTCCCCTGGAAAGGTGTTTCGCCCCGGGGATGCGCCCGGCAGCCCATTCGTGATCCTCGCGGACGTCGATGAGGTGGAATTCTTCCTTCGCATCCAGCCTTTTCTTCAACTCTGGGATAGTGGTCTCGCGGACGCGCTGTTTCGCGTCCCGGACGAGTGCCAGAAATGCGGGGGAATGCTGTTTTTCCATGGAATAGCCCTCTTGTTATTCTACCCAATCCGCCAGGAAAATATTAACCTCATGCGGCTGCCTGGCGTTGCGGTTGGATGCGAAAACGAACCGCCTACCGTCAGGAGAGAACTGCGGGAAGGCATTGAAGCCGCCGGTGAAGGTAATGCTTTCGAGCTTCGAGCCGTCGCGATTCACCGCATAGAGTTCAAACTCGCTTGTGCCGGGATGTTGGTAATTTGAAGCGAAGATGATGCGCTGGCTGCCAGGGAAAAAGAAAGGCGCAAAGCTGGCGCCGCCGAGGCCGGTAATTTGCCGCTGCTCAGAGCCATCGGCGCGCATCACGTAAAGGTCCATCTGCATTGGCTCGACCAGGTCTTCAGCCAGGAGTGACTTGTAACGAGCCACTTCATCCGCAGCCGTTGGATAGTGCGCGCGGTAGACGATCCATCCCCCATCTGGCGAAAAGAAAGGCCCGCCGTCATAACCCAGTCGGTGAGTTAAACGCTTTATCCCGCTGCCATCAGGGTTCATGGTATAGATTTCGAGGTCGCCATCCCGCGACGAGGTGAAGACGATCTTCTTTCCATCCGCAGAAAGCGTGGCTTCGGCGTTGTAGCCCGGCCCTTTGGTGAGCTGTTTCACAATCTTACCGCTGTCCGTAGCATAGAAAATCTTGAAGGCTGAATAAACCCCCCAAACGTAGCCTTGGGAATAATCGGGACGCGGTGGGCACTCCGGGGTCGAGAGGTGAGTCGACGAGTAGAGGATATGCTTCCCGTCGGGATAGAAGTAGCTACAAGTGGTTTTGCCCTGACCGGTTGAAACAAGGTGCTGGTCCGAGCCGTCGGCATTCATGATGAAGATCTGGTCGCACTTGTAGGGCTCGCGCGTGGTCTGGAATATCAGGCGTTTGCCGTCATAACTGAAGTACGCTTCCGCGTTCTGCCCACCGAAAGTAAGTTGTTTGACGTGGCGGAGGTGCGTCTCCCGCGGGTCGCGCAGAGCGTCGTCCGGAGTGCCCTGGACGACCGGGCCGGTTCCGGAAAGCCCGGATTTCTGTTGGCCGCCAAGCTCCAACCCGAACACGACAATCAGCAGTAAACTTGCCAGGGCGACCCTCCATGCACTCGCGTGCTTGCGCAGGGCGAACAATTGTATTGGCTCCAGTCTTGTCACAGCTTCGTTCCTCGTTGGTTTGTTCCCGAGGTTCATCATCATCTATAGAGCGCACCCATAAATCGCACTCTGCGCCGCTCATTTCTTTGCGCATTCGAGCGTGAACTCAAACCCGTCGATGCCCTCGCCGGCTGCCACGTCCGCCCGCTCGTCCTGCTTGGGACAACCGCGACGCTTGAGAGTCACAAAATTGCGGCCGGATATGAGTTCTAATGCCACCGCGCCGTCACTGCCGGTTTCTCCCTTCACGTTGTCCACGACGGTCCCATTCGACCAGGTTGTCTCGAGGCCCACCCGATCCAATGGTCGCCCGGCGCTATCGGTGATACAAAAAAGCACGGGTTTGTGGAGCACCTTTTGGTGCTCGTAGATTTCCGACGGGATCATGACCAGCTCCTGAGTTGCCGAAGCTTCAGAGGGCGTGAGCTGGACGTGCCGGAATACTGTCGTATCCTCCGTGGCGCCGTCGCGGCGCGCCGTAATCCAGTAAAGGCCGGGTGGAAGGCTGGCGAACGAATACCGGCCGTCTGGGTCGCTCGTCGTCTGGTCCATGAGGCGTTCGGCATGGTCGGTTAACGAAACTATGGCATCGCGAATTGGAAATGAATCCGGGGTGTTGACTGTGCCGGAGACTTGGCCACGCGACTCCGGGCCGGGGGGTTGAAGCTGAACTTCAATCGCGTCGCTCGAGACCTCGGCTTGCCAGACCGTTACCTTCAGGGTGCGTTGGATTTCTGCCGCGTTGGAATACTGGGCCTTGTAGGTGATCGATAGCCGGTACGTTCCCCAGATCGGTTTCTGCACCTCGGAAAGTGCGGGCGTCAGTCGAATCGTGGACCTCTCTTCGTAGTCCTCGCCGGGCGCCAACCTGACCAGCTTCGGCTTGGGGAGACCGACGCTCTCGAAGACCGCCCCTTGAGCGGGATTCGAGATGGCTGCCTGTCCCGCGCTTACCGGCTCGAGTTTGACCGTGAGCATCGAGCCGCCCGTCGGTTGTGGCCCTGTATCCTCTTCCAGCAGCCTCGGGGTTGGTAGCTTGCCCCGCGCGTGCCGGTAAAGCCAGACGGTTTCGCTGCCGGCATTGTGGACATGAAGAGTTACGCGTGCTGGGAACGGCGCCGCGATGTTCTGCTGCTCGACGGAGATGAGGAGCTTGAGAGATGTGTCACTTGCCGCTCCTTGACCCGGCAGAGCGAGAGGCACGAGTAACAGCAGCGTTTTGACAAAACTAGCTCTCGACGATCGAGATCTTCCCATTTCCATTCAGGTAACGTTGGACCCTGCGATGACTAGAGGGAAAACAAATCCCCAGCAGGAATCTCCCATCCCGGAAGCAGCGGAGACTGCAGAATCTCTTCTCCAGCGAAGGCGCCTTTCAGTTCATACCCACTGCCCGCCAAGGTATAGATTTCGACGCTTTCGGCAATGGGATCGACAACCCAATACTCAGTTACACCGTGTAGCGCATATTGCTCCAGCTTCGTGACACGATCGTACGACTGCCGGTAGGGTGATAGAACCTCTACCACCAAGTCTGGAGCGCCTAGCACATACTCAGGACCTATGATGCCAAGTCTCCCTGCGGACACAAACAGCAAATCCGGCTGGAGGGCGGTCTTTTCGCCAAAGACAACGTCGAAGGGTGCGATGTAAACTCTGCCCAGATTCTTGGTCTTGACATGATTGGAAATGCTAAGAAACAGGTTGCCCAAAACACGCTGGTGCTTCTCACTTGGGGATGGGGTCACAGACACTTCTCCGTCGATCAGCTCATACCGCTTGCCATCATCCGGCATGAGGCGCAGTTCAGGGTAAGTCAGGCGGGGCTGAACAGCTTTCATAGCATCAATCATACCACGAGACACTGGCGCTCATTCACGAGACTCCACCCCAACCGCGCCACGCACCGCAACTACGGGAGCGGTAAGGGTTCGGCCTACTTTCTTACTTCCAACGTCACCTCGCGCGTAACCTTCTCTCCCTTCCGCAGAACAGTTACCGAGACCTTGTCGCCCGGCTTGTGGGCTCGCAGGGCATAAGTAAAATCGTAAAGGTTGTCGATTTTCTTACCACCGAAATCAATCAAGGTGTCTCCAGCCTTGAAGCCGGCTTTGGCGGCGGGGCTCCCGTCGCGCACATCCGCGAATTTCACCCCACCGTGCTCAGCTTCGCCGAAATCGGGGATGGAACCGAAGTACGGACCGTATCCGCCCCCGCCACCCATGGCAGGAGGAGTGGGCTCTGCCACGCGTACGAATTGCGGCTTGTCTTTCAGTTGGTCGAGTCCGTTGACCACCTGCGCCACCAATCGCACCACCTTCGCCCCGTCCTCGGCATTTATTTTCTCCCAAGTGTCGGACGGCTTGTGATAGTCGGAGTGAAGGCCGGAGAAGAAGAAAAGCACCGGCACGCTCCGGACCGCAAAGGACATGTGATCGCTGGCGCCATACCCCGAGCCTGAATAGCTCAGATCGAATCCCAGGTCGCGGTCAGCATCTTCCACCAGCTTCTTGAATCCCGGAGAGGTTCCGGTTCCTCCGATGTAGAGCTTGTTTTTGGAGACGCGGCCGATCATATCCATGTTGACCATGGCCAGCGTCTTGTCGAGGCTGCAGGCGGGGTGATTGGTATAGTAGCTGGAGCCAAGCAAGCCGGTTTCCTCTCCCGCGAAGGCTACGAAAACGAGCGTGTGCGTGGAACGAGGGCGCTCATGCCCGAGCCCGTCGGCCAATTCGAGCACGGCGCTGGTTCCGGAAGCGTTATCGTCCGCTCCGTGGTGGATCTGACCGATCTGGCTGGGGGCGAGCGAATGTTGATCGCCTAGCCCAAGATGGTCGTAATGCGCGCCGACGACAATGCACTGGCCGGCGAGCTTCTCATCCTGGCCTTTCAAGACGCCGATCACGTTTGCCACCTCCTTGCGAACGCGCTTGACGTCCACGGACAGAGCAACCTGCGCCGAGGGGTCCAGCGCGAAGGAGTGGTTCGAAAGGTCCTTGTCAATGGCTTGGCGAAGGTCTTCCAGGCTCTTCCCCGAAGGCTTGAGCCACTCATCCACGATCGTGGCCTTCACCTGGAGAGCTGCGACTTGCATCTCTTCGGGACCAGTGAGTGTGCCAAACTTGATCAGCTCGTCAGGCTCGCCAGGGTGATTGCCGAGGTCATTTATCAGGATCATCCCGACTGCGCCGTGGTTCCTTGCGTTGATGGCCTTGTTCACAATTTCCGCGTGCGTCGTGAGCTGTTTTCCCGCGCGGACACTCTTCTCGTCGTTTTCCTGCGGCTCATGCCTGAGCACCAAGACGATCTTGCCCTTGGCGTCCACGCCCTTGTAATCGTCGTAATTGAATTCGAGAGCGGTGATTCCATATCCCGCGAAAACCAGCGGCGCTTGAACCGTCACTGCCTCCGAAAAGCTGAATGGAACAAAATCCTGAGCGGGGGTGAGGGCGGTGCGTGTGGCGCCGCTTTGGTAGGTCACGGAGTTGTTGGGGCCCATTTCCGCCCCCACCGTGATCCTGAAACGTTGGAGGTAAGTTCCGTTGTCTCCCACAGGTTTCAGTCCGAACTTCTTAAAGCGCTTCGCGATGTATTGTGCAGCTTCATCAAGTTCTTTGGTGCCATCTCCGCGCCCTTTCAACTTGTCACTGGCAAGGAACTTGATGGGTTCCAGGAACTCCTTGGAGGTGAACTGCGGCTCTGCTTCTTTTGCCGGGGAGGATCCTGGGAGCGGCGCCAGCAACAATGCCGCAGCAAGGAGCACAACCCACCTTGCGAAAACACGACTCGAGATTCGTCGGAGGTTCGTGTCGGCTGTTTTGAGATGAGACATTTTTGTCCTTTACCTCGTAGCGACGGATGCCGGCAAAGCCGGTACAGCTTAGACATCCCCCCAAAAGCGGGCGTCTCAACCCCGAAGGGGTTGCAAGTGAGTAGCCGTGGGCAAGGGCACGGTTTTTGTGCCCGCCGCCCACGGATGGCGTCCCCATTAACCTTGTTGACCCCGAAGGGTCGAACCGTTCGGCCCCTCCAGGGCCGACAGGGTTTTCGATGCATCGTTACCGTGGGTTTCACCCACGGCTACTCATGTAGCTCCCCTTCGGGGAGCATGGAGCGGTCCAACCTCTTCGAGTCGCACTGGTCGAATCGGTGGCTCACCCCCGTAACAGTCGCCGCATCATTCCCGCTTCAAGGATATCGCGGCGATCTAATACGACCGCCGCACCTGGAATCATCGAGCGACTCAAAGCACCCGCAAAATCAGACACTTCAAGTAGTGTGTTTCGGGCACGGTCAACAGTATCGGGTGGTCGCGCGACTGCGTGCGCCGCTCGACCACGGTCAAAGTGCGGTGAGCATCGAGCGCCGCGCCGGCGATGACTTCGAGCAGGTCCGCCTCGCTCACATGATGCGAGCATGAGCAGGTGAGGAGGAATCCGCCCGGGTTCAGTATCTTGAGCGCGCGCAGGTTCAGCTCCTTGTAGCCGCGCAGCGCCGCCTCCAGGTTGGACTTCTGCCGCGCAAAAGCCGGGGGATCAAGCACGATGGTGTCATAGTGTTGTTTTTCCTGGTCGGCGGCCTTCAAGAAGTCAAAGCAGTTGGCTTCCTTCCATTGCACGTTTGTAACGCTGTTTAATTGCTGGTTGCGGCGCGCGAGGTTGAGCGCTTCCGGAGAGGTGTCAATCCCCAGGACGGAATCGCACTGCCGCGCCAGATTGAGCGCAAACCCGCCCGCATAGCTAAAGCAGTCGAGCGCGCGGCCTCGCGCGTATTGGCGGGCCGCCAGGCGATTCTCGCGCTGGTCGAGAAAGCCGCCGGTCTTCTGACCGCCCATCAGGTCGAAGAAAAATCTCAACCCATTCTCTTCCACCTCAGCTTCGCTAATGCTTTCACCGGCCAGTGTGCCCTTCTGCTCCGCAAGTCCCTCCAATTCCCGCACCGCCACATCGTTGCGCTCCAGAATCGAGTGTGGCGAAAAGGCCTCCTGGAGAATCTCGACAATCTGCGGCTTCAGCCGGTCCATGCCCTGGCTGAGGGTCTGGATGACGAAGCATGGGCCGTAACGGTCAACAATGAGAGAAGGAAGCAGATCGCCTTCCGCACAGACAAGGCGGTAGGCTTGAGCGCCGTCCACCACTTGCTGCCGAAAACTCGCCGCCGCGGCTACGCGCTCAGCAAGAAAGGCGCGGTCGAATGGGCGCTCTTCACGTGTAAGCAGGCGCAACGCGATCAGAGACTTGCTGCTGTAAAGCGCTTGCCCCCAGAAACGCCGCCTTCGGTCCTGCAGACGAACCACGGCCCCGGGACCTGCCTCACCCGCGTCCAGGACGTCGGCGCGGTAAATCCACAAGTGACCCGAGAGGACTCGGTCCACGCCCCGCTGTGAAATGGTGACAGCCTGAGTGGGCATACTGAAACTGTACCACAACGGAGGTATTGTCCGTGGTCAGTGATTCGTTGTGTGACCCACCGGCTTCGGGTCCTTTCATGACAAACCCTGACAACTGACTGCGGACGACGGACCTCTCTCACTGATACAATTCCTGATCGATGCTTCTCGAGGAATTCGATTATCAGCTTCCGCCCGACTTGATCGCCCAGCGGCCTCTGGCCTGCCGTGACGCCTCGCGCATGATGGTGCTCGACCGCGAAGCGGGGACCTTCAGGGACCAGGTGTTTCAAGATCTCCCTCAAGTCCTCAAGCCCGCCGATCTTTTGGTTTTTAACAACACTAAAGTCTTTCCAGCCCGCTTGCTCGGCCGGCGGCGGGGCCTCCACTCCCATGCTATTGGAAAGCGCAATCCCGCGGCGCGGGAGTTTCTGAAGGGGGAAGTCGAGTTGTTGCTGACTCGGCAGGAGAGCGGGGACGTCTGGGAGGGGCTTGTCCACCCGGGCCGAAAGGTGAGAACGGGCGAGCTACTTCTCTTCGGCGAGGGAGAATTGCAGGCAGAAGTTATTGGCCGAGGCGATTACGGAGTGCGCCGCGTGCGTCTGAGGGCGCACGAGGGTGCGATCGAAGACGCGATCGACCGCCTGGGCCATGTTCCCTTGCCACCCTACATCCGGCGCGCCGACGAAGCGCAGGATCGCGAGACCTACCAGACGATCTACGCCAAAGTCCGTGGCGCAGTAGCCGCCCCCACGGCAGGCTTTCACTTCACGGAAAGAGTTCTCGAGGCGCTGCGTCAGCGCAAGATTGAAACTTGCGAGATCACACTCCACGTGGGCCTGGGGACGTTTCAGCCGGTGCGGGTGGACCGAGTGGAAGAACATAAGATGGAAGCCGAACGGTATGAGATTTCCCAGGCCGCCGCAGTCGCTTTGAATGGGGCGCTCGAGCAAGGCCGGCGCATCATTGGCGTAGGCACCACCAGCGTCCGCACCCTCGAACATGTGGGGCAGGAGCGCGGCGGAAGAATCGAGCCGGGGAGAGGAGAAACGAGCTTGTTTATATATCCCGGATTCAAATTTCGCGTGATTCGGGGGCTGCTCACCAACTTTCACCTTCCTAAGTCCACACTGCTCATGCTGGTGTGCGCCTTGGCAGGCCGCGACCTCACACTCCGCGCCTACGCGCACGCAGTTCGAGAGCGCTACCGCTTTTACAGCTACGGTGACTGCATGCTTGTGATCTAACAGATCCCTGAAGAAAGCCGTTTTACGGTCATCCCGAGGAGTCAGCCATTCCTATTGGCGGACGACGAACCCGCCGCGGCGGGTCGGCAGTCGGCGGTTCCAGACATGCCGGGATTCTTCGCTGCGCCCAGGGCCGGTCGGCGCGGGGCTTGGCGTGGAATGACCGAGTGCGCATTGGCTCTCGTTTCCGGGGTGAACCTCTGCTGCCCCGCCGCCACGATTTTTTCTCTTGACAAGCTCAAATTATTAGTACTAATTTACTAGTATGAGACCGCGAAGCCGAACCCTCACCGGGCAGGAGCTCGAAATCATGAAGATCGTGTGGCGCCTCCAGAGCGCCACGGTGCGCGACGTGTACGAGGCCCTGCGCGAGCAGCGCAAGATCGCCTACACCACCGTCATGACCATGATGAACATCCTGGAAGAAAAGAAATATCTGAAAAAGCAGGCGGAAGACCGTGCCTACGTCTACCAGACCACGCGCCCGCGCAGCGATGTGATCAAAGCCATGGTGCGCGAGTTTGTGGACCGGGTGTTCAACGGCTCCGCCGAGCCGCTGCTGGTCCACCTCCTCAAGGATCGACGATTGTCTCAAAAGGACCTCGAGAAGATCGCGCGGGCGATTCGGGAGGGCGAATGATGCACCCGCTCTGGCTGGCAAATTTCGCGTCGTATTGCGTCCAGGTGGCGGCCCTGGTCGCGGCCGGAGGCCTCGCGGCCGTTCTGCTGCGCCTCCGGCAGCCGCGCGTGATGCTCGTTTACTGGCAGGCGCTGCTCACAGCCTGCCTGCTGCTGCCCCTCATTCAACCCTGGCATCGCATGGCTTTCGGCCCGGCGGGCGGCGCCGCGACGGCCACCGTCCGCACCGACCCCGAAGTTGTGGGATCGGCGGCGTTCCTATTTCCGTTTCAAACCTGGATCCTGCTGGTGCTGGTGGCAGGCGGGGTTCTGGGGCTGCTGCGCCTGGCGCTCGGGCTTTTCCGGCTCAGCCACTATCGGCGCACGGCGCTCCGCATCGCTCTCTTGCCGGGGGCGCTCCGCGAGGCGCAGGCTCTGGTCGGCGTCGAGCCGACGTTCTATTTCTCCGAGCGCGTGAGTGTGCCGGTGACTTTCGGGTGGCTCGATCCTGCGGTCGTCCTTCCGGCGCCGTTCGAGCAGATGGACGAGAGTTACCAGCGCGCCATTGCCTGCCACGAGCTGCTGCACGTGGCGCGCCGCGACTGGCTGCTGAATCTTCTGGAGGAACTCGTCTTGACGCTGTTCTGGTTTCATCCCGCCATCTGGTGGACGATTCGAAACATCCGGCTCGGCCGCGAGCAGGTGGTGGACAGTGACGTCGTGGAACTGACCGGGGCGCGCAGGCCCTACCTGCATGCCCTGCTTGAAATCGCGGGCGCGGCCCGCGCGGTGCCCCTGCCGGCTCCGCTCTTTCTGGGTGAGACCCAGTTGGTGCAGCGCGTCGCGCTGCTGGTGAAGGAGGTTCGTATGTCAAAGGTGAGACTCATTGCCTCGTTGCTGACCGCGCTGGCCATCCTCCTGGTGGCGGGGGGGCTGGTGGTCCGGGCTTTCCCGCTCACGGCTCCGGCGCGGACTCCGCCCGCCGTGAATTCCGCAGCCCCCGGTCCCGCGGAGCCGGCGGCTCCGCCACATCCCGCCACGAAAAACGACACCGCACAGGTTTATAAGGTGGGCGGCGACGTTACCGAGCCGGTCCCCATCTACAAGCCCGAGCCGGCTTATACGAAAGAAGCGAAGGCCGCCAAGCTTCAGGGCGACGTCCTCCTCTGGATCGTGGTGGATGTCAGCGGGAGTGTCACCGACGTCAAGCTGCGGAAAGGTGTGGACAAGGGACTGGATGAGAGCGCCATGCAGACCGTGCGCACCTGGAAATTCAAGCCCGCCATGAAAAGAGGCAAAGCCGTGCCCGTGAAGGTCGTGGTGGCAGTATCCTTCAAGCTGTTTTAGCAACCGGCCTTCGAACCAGCGTCCCACCCGCGCGGCACACGCTCAATTGCTCGGGATTCCCGTGCATTGGTGCACGCTGGACCGACGCAAGTGTAGCGCAGGGCCCGTCCCGCCCTGGCGGGAGCCCTGCGGGTTTTGGAGGTTTGTCACTAACCTCGGGCTGTTGCGACGAAGCAAAGCTGGGATCTCGAAGAACCGCAGGGCTTGAACCGCGAGGCCTGCGCTACGCTTGCTCCGACAGATTGCGGAAGAAAGCTATTTTCCACGGCAATTCATTTGTTCAGCATCCTGCCAAAAGTGGATTCACTCATGCCTTCCGCGCAACCCGCCTAGTAGGTCGAACATCTAATTAATTTCAGGCACTTGGGGCTTTCCAGTATTGGTGACTAAAACTTGCGTGAAGCGTCTAAATCCTTAACCACTGGATTTGGGAGTGAGCTATTCAGAAGGGAAAAGTTGCCTTTGGAGGGAGGTATCGGTTTATGAAGAAAGCCAAGCTGCCATTGCCGCTGTTGATCCTGATTTTCGCCACCTTCTTCTCGCTCGCCAGCACTTTGGGGGAGTGGATTGGCCGTCCCGCATCCGCCTCGCGCACCCCTCCGAGCGCTACAGTGGAGCAGCAACAAGCCGCCATCGTCTATGTCCGGGTCATGTCCTGGCTCTCGCGAGTGATAACTCATCCCGCCGCTCACGCAGAGGACAACGGTGAATCCGCGCGACCTGCCGAACCCATCAAGGCGCCAACTCATGGAGTGGCTGCTCACAGGCTCGAGTTTTGTGCCTTGAACAAGTCCCCCCGCCCCTCCACGAGCCTGTGCAAGTCTTCACGTGGTACTTTATCGCCCACCCGACGATCGGAAAGTTCAAGGGCAGTCCCCTCTGCTGCCGACGTGTTGCGGAATTCGAGCACAACAGCCAACGGTTCCTGACGAGCAGCAAGCGTAGCGCCTGCCAATAAGAATGGCGGGCCCTCCGGGCCTGCGGTTCTTCTAAGGCTCAAAGCAGTAGGCGGCAAGGAAACGGACAACGGACGACTGACTGCCTTCCGTCGCCGAGTTACCACTGCACCCGCACGCGATACTTCAGCACGGATTCCGTGTTGGCCGCCACCGGCACAGTGAATTGCGCGGCGAAAGCAGCCGTCTTTTCGTACTTGTAGTTTGAGTCCAGCATCGTCCAATCGCCGCCAATAGGTTCATTCACAACCACGGTAATGGGCTCCGGCTTGTGATTGCGAAGTGAAATCTCAAAGGCGAACTCGAAAGCCCGGCCATAAGCTTTAAAATCCGTCTGCTTTCTTTCCGCGACCACATCGAACGCGTTGCCGATGTGTAGATCGAGTGTTTCATCCTTGGGAGTATGGCCGATGCGGTCTTCGCCGATAAATTGCACCCGCCCCTTCGAGTCGCCTTGATATACGCGCACCGTTCCCGCCGGCAGCGGGATGCCGAGAGAGTTTTCCTGTGAGTTCTTGAACTTAATATGGACTTGGACGGGTTCCTTAATGGGCTCCCCGGGGCGCTGGGCATTGTGGTAGTAGTATTGCTGTCCGTCCACCTCGAAAATCTTATTGAAGCTGACCCCCGTGGCATCGAGCAAGCTGATCTGCTTGGTTTCATTGTCCTGGATGTTGGTACGACGCTCGAGCGTATAGAGGTGGTACTCGGAGATCGGCTCCTGGACAAATTGAGGCGCCGGTGCGGCCATCGCCTTCATAAGCCTGCCCTCAGCAACGCCACCGCCCACTCCTGCTCCTGCCACGCGGTGTACCTCTCCTGCCACAAGCTGGAGCTGCGCATTCCGAAATGCAGTCCCGCTGTTGTTGATAACCGTCACCCAACCGTTCAAATCCGCCGCCTTCTCATCCGATCGAATCGTGAGAACGTAGTCGGCGTTCCAATTGACCTGGTTGGTCAGGTAGGATGCTTCCACGGTCTGCTCGCCAGCCCTGTTGTTATCCAGCAGCCACACCAGGGTCGGCTTGCTGTACAGGTTTTCGGGCAGGTCAGGGAAGACGTAGCGGTCCGCGCCCATCCCGGTGATGATTTCGTTTCCGACTTTCCACACCGGCGCTTCGTTAAGGGCAAGCAGGGTGGCTTTAACGGAAACTTCCTTGGTGGAATTGTTCTCGGTCACCAACCGCACCAGGGTCAGTTCTTTGCCCACGTATTTCTGGAGAAGCTTCTGCGGGCTCAGCAGGTCGTACTCGTAGTTCTGCTCCAGGACGCTCAGGTCCTTGGGGGTGGTGAGCGAGACGATATGGACCGTGGCCGGATTCACCTGAGCCGCAATATCCATATAACGCAAGTCCAGTGTCCCCGCGGGAAGCCGCACCCTGCGCACGTCCCGCACCAATGCGACGTTGGAGTTGTAAACGGTCACCGCCAGGTCTTTCTGATCCTGTTGCGTGGAAGTCACCGTGGTTTGGGGGAAAGATTGCGCGCCCATCAGGAGCGTGATTACTGCGGCGCAGACGAGCCACCGCGGCGTGCGTTGCTTGAGCATAAGTCACCTTCCGGTTCGTGGGATGTCATTACATGCTTTTGGAAGCATCCAGCCTAGCGCGTGTTGCCCCAAAATAAAAGGCGAAATCCCCGCCGCAACAACCGAAACTGGGGCACGGCATCTTGCCCGCTGCATACAGCTTCTCCGTAGCGCGGGGCGATCTGCAGGATCTCCTCTCGTCTCTCCTGCAATTTCTTGTCGATAGCCATGCCAACCTGCCTTCACTTCTCCAGTTCCTCGTATCTTACCATGGTTGCAGCGGGGCACCATGCCTGTCCGCGCTGGCCGAATGGCCGCAGGCTGAATACCCGAAACGCAGGCGCAAATGACATTTCTCTTTTCCTTCAATCGCTTCAGTAGTGTCCTAATATGCGACGTAGGGCCGGGGCTTGCCCCGGCCTGGTCGTCCCGCCATGGCGGGGGGCGGCCCTACATTCTAATTGGGACACCACCATCGCTTCAGACTGCTTGACTTTTATGTAGAGCGGCGGTTTAATAGAAAATTCAGGGGTGCGGGGCAGTCCGCGTAACATTTCGCAAGCAAATCATCGAAGAGCACACAAGTCGCTGAATTCGAAGCGCGCCCGAGCTTGTGCGTCGAGGGCGGTTCGGTCTTTTGCCCACCGGGACGGGGTTTTATGCGGGTCAGCACATATCAAGAGTTAGCCATACGAATCTAATCTCGATTGAAAGAGGTGACACATGCGAATGCTTCTCCATGTCAAGTTTCCGCACGAGCCATTTAACGCTGCGGTGAAGGACGGCACGGCAGGAAAGAAGATACGGCGCATTCTCGACGAGCTGAAGCCAGAGGCGGTCTACTTCGGGGAGTTCCAAGGTCGCCGCGGGGGGATCATGATCATTAATTTGGATGATCCGTCAAAGGTTCCGACGTTCGCGGAGCCATGGTTCCTCACGTTCAATGCGGATTGCGAGTTCCGTGTTGTGATGACCCCGGAAGACCTGGCAAAAGCCGGCCTGGACGAACTGGGCAAGAAGTCGTCATGACGTACAGGGCTGGCTGAGCACCCACTGCACCGGAGCGGTGGTGGCGCGCCATCCTCGAGCGTTAATTGAGGGGCGCCGCCGAGGGGCACGTGTGTGCCCGTTAGCCGTGGAACATTGCCTTTCCAATTTAGCAGGGAGGATCGTATGGCTGAAAAGAGGATCATTGCAGTGGTAGGTGCAACCGGTGCGCAGGGTGGCGGCTTGGTCCGCGCCATCTTGAGCGACCAGAGGGGTGGCTTCAGCGCGCGCGCTCTCACGCGAGACGTCAACTCTGACAAGGCAAGAGCGTTGGCAAAGCTGGGCGCCGAGGTGGTCGCCGCCGACGTCGACGACGTGGAGAGCCTGAAGCGGGCGTTTGAGGGCGCCTACGGAGCGTACTGCGTCACGTTTTTCTGGGCGCACTTCTCGCCGGAGAAGGAGTTAGCCGAGGCTACGAACATGGCCCAAGCGGCAAAGCAGGCCGGGATCGAACACGTGATTTGGTCGACCCTCGAAGACACGCGCAAGTGGGTGCCCCTCAGCGACAACCGAATGCCCACCCTTATGGGCAAATACAAAGTGCCGCACCTGGACGCCAAGGGCGAGGCCAACCAGGTGTTCACCGACCTCGGCCTGCCGGTGACGTTCCTTCAGACGTCGTTCTACTGGGACAACTTCATCTACTTCGGCATGGGCCCCAAGAAGGGCCCGGACGGCAAGCTGGCTCTCACAATGCCCATGGGCGACAAGAAGCTCCCGGGCATCGCCGCCGAGGACATCGGCCGCTGCGCTTACGGCATCTTCAAGAGGGGCCGTGAGTTCATCGGCAAGACCGTCAGTATTGCCGGCGAGCATTTGACCGGCGCGCAGATGGCTGCCGCGCTCACCAAGGCGTTGGGTAAAGAGGTGCGCTACAACAACGTGCCACCCGAGGTGTACCGCAGCTTCGGTTTCCCGGGCGCCGAGGACCTCGGCAACATGTTCCAGTTCAAGCGCGACTTCAACGAATACTTCTGTGGCGTGCGCAACCTCGAGGTCGCCCGAGCCCTCAACCCCGCGCTGCAAAGCTTCGACGCGTGGCTCGCCCAAAACAAGACCCGTATCCCGCTTGGGTAACCCACCACGTCAAAACCGTGCCGTTGCATGATGCACGGCGACTCAGGCGGCTTTGGCGAACTGCGACTCCGCAGGTTCGGCGGCGCGGCCCTGGCTCATTGCCCAGCCCACAAACGCGCCGCACACCAGGCCCCACACGACCATTTCAATCGCGTGGGCGTGCGCAACGGGCGGGGGCATAATGGGGTTAGGCAGGATCAGCCCCGGGCTCCCGTCGAACGCCACGTACATTAACGCGGTTCCCAAAGCCACGCGCAGGGCTCCGCCGTGGAGCATCCGTATCGCCGGCAGCGTCAGCCCCACAAACAGCAGCGCCCGCACCGCCTGGTACGGAAACATCCAAGGCGTGGTAGACCAGGTCCAGGCCATCTGTCCCCAGAAGCTCCTGATTGCGGTCGAGCCGGAGTAGAATTGGCGGAGCGCCGCGCTCTGCCAGGCAATGTAGTAACCGCAAAGATAATAGAGCACCATAAAGACGACGGTGGTTGCGGCGAGGGTTCCGGTCCACCGAGCGGCGGACCAGTGGGCGCGTTTGCCGGGCGCTTCCCGCGGGCCTCGCCGGAAGCTTCCCAGAATCCACACGGTCAACGGCGCAAACAGGGCGCTGGCCACCAATCCCATTATCAGCATATGGGGGATGAAATGCGAGGGCAAGCGGCCCCGGAGATACGGGGTGCCTTCAATCGCGGCCTGCACCGATGTGTTCAGAGACAACAGGAAAAGCGCGCCCGCGACCTTCCAGCCACTCCAATTCGCTTCCAGCACGAGGTAGGTGGCGACAATGGCCTGAACGAGCGACGCGATGAAGAGCAACAACAGGGGATTTGCGGGGTGCGCCGCAGCCGTGGCTGCCGCCGCACCGGTCGGGGCCGGAACTCCCCGCCCTATTCCGGAGACCATCGCTCCGATAATGAAGCTGATGCCCACCACGATGGCGACTAATAATGTTTTGAAACTAAGCCCGATAACTTTTTTTGCACTCATGGCAGGACTCCTTCCTGACCAGGATTGCCGTTTTGGCCCCCCGGTTGCGAATGAGTGTACCACCAAATGCTGGTCTTGGAGACGCTGAACGGGATCTTTCGCCCCCGAATTCACAACTCACCCTTCCCAGATTGCCCCGACTTCATACTTTCTGTTTCCTACTTCCTGCTCGGCGTCGACGGGGCGCTTACGCCGGCAGGTGCTGGTGGCGAGATAATGGGAGGGGAGAGCGGTAGGTCGCTGGCGCTGAGAGCGAGTCGAATATTGGTGACGCACAACCTCTTTCCTGGAGAAGCAGGGGGAATTGTACTGGCTTGAGCTCTTACCCTCCTCTGCAAAGCCCAACAAAGAGCAGGAAGGCCTTCCTTTTGGTGGTATCATCGGATTAGAGGGGCAACGCAAATGAGAGAAGTAGCCGTCATGGGTGCGGGGATGACTCCGTGCCGTTCCCGCTGGATTGAAAAGACATTTTGGGAATTGGCGCAAATGGCGGTATGTGAGGCGGTCCGTGACGCCGGAATCCATGTCCAGGAAGTGGAAGCCGGCGTTGCGGGGATTTACAACGACATTTTCGAGTTCCAGGCGATCCCCGAAAGCGGCTTGCAGGGTATCGTAGGGCTTCAGAACAAGCCATTGTTGAGGGTCTCGAATGGTGGCGCCACCGGGGCCTATGCAATGCTGGCGGGTTACAACATGATCGCCAGCGGCCAATATGACCTCATGCTCGTCTTCGGGGTAGAGAAGGCACTCGATTGTTATGACTTCGAAGCGGAGAGCGCCACCCCTGCGGTGGTACAGACAATCGGTTATTCGTGGGACCCGTGGTTCGAGCGGCCGCTTGGCGCACATGCCTCCGAAAGCTATGCGGAGGTTATCCAGGCCTATATGGATGAGTATCCCGGAGACCTCGCTCCCCGGGCGCGCGCCAAGATAGTGGAACTCTTCTGCGAACACGCGCAGAACAATCCCTACGCACAGCGACTGGGTGAGAAAGTAACCGCAGAGCAGGTGCTCCATTCGCGTTACGTGGTTTACCCCATTCGAGCCCTCGAAACCTGCGTGTACACGGAGGGCGCCTGCGCATTGATTTTTGCCTCAGGGGAAATGGCGCAGAGAATCAAAGAGCGGACGGGTCGAGAACCGATCTGGATAACGGGCGTGGGGGCCGCGAATGAACCCTACTTCGTCGGAAATGACATTACACGCTATAAGGTCCTCCATCGCATCTACTCGGATTACCTGGCCACACGAAAGGCGTTGGAGCAGGCTCGGCTCACCATTGACGATATTCAGGTGATTGAGTTGCACGATGCTTTCATCCCCCAGGCGATGATCACACTCGCCGAAATGGGCGTGGTGCCGCTGGGTCGCGGCAACGACCTTGTCGAGGAAGGCATCATCATGCCCGGCGGGAAACTCCTGGTGAACCCTTCGGGCGGACTCGTGTTCGGCGGACACTTCGTTGGGGGGTCCAATATGATGTCGACCTGGAGCGTCATGCGGGAACTGCGTGGGAAGAACCTGGAGCACGGGCTGGTCCACGGCACAGGCGCATCGCTTTCGATGTACGGTGTGGCTATAGTGCTGGAAAGGAGAGTTTGATCATGCCGAGGAGAAAGAAAGAGCCGGTGATCTCACCTGCGATGCTCCCAATGGTGGCGATTACGGAAGTCCAAGCAGGAGGCAGTAGATACCTGTTGCGAAACGATGTCATGTTCACTGCCATGCAGCACGCTCAGGGGGAATTCTCTGATTTCTTTCTTTCGCTTCGAGATGAAGGCAAAGTCTTCGGCCACCGTTGCCCGCAGTGCAAGCACCTGATCATCCCGCCTTTTATGAAGCGTTGCCCGGCATGTAATTTCGTCGAGATGAGCAAGGAGTATGTAAAGGATTTGGGCGTTGTGGCTGCCACCCCGGTAATCACTGTCTTTGCTCCCAGCCGTTTCAAGGGACAGGTGCCGTTTGGCACGGGCCGGGTGTTCCTCGAGACTCTGGACGGCAAGCTCAGTGATACCGCCATGCTAATCAGGGTACGAACCACACGGGGAACGATACGGCCCGGGATCTATAAGAAGGGTACGCCTGTCAAAATCGCATTCCGCGACGAAAGAAAAGGCGGGATCGAAGACATCTTTGCGCTGCCCCAGTCTGAGCTTACGGCTGAGCAACTCGCCAAGAGTCCCTTGCTTGAAAGCGAGATTGAGTGGGGCCGGCTCGCTGAACATGATCTAGGCCAGGCCACTCCGCAACTTCAGGAAGCCTTGCGAGAAGTCAAGATCCATTTCCAAAAGCTTGCCGAAATGGTCCCGCAAAGCGCGCGAGCGACTGCCAATCTTGCCAACTGGAATCGGACTGTCAACGTCCAGACGGGCGGTGGAAATTTCAGTTTTGCTGTGAAGAAGGGAAAGTTGCAGGTGCGAGAGGAGAGTGCTGAAGAAGCGGATTTGATCTTGAGGGTAAAGGACCCCTCTGTTCTCCTCGCGTGGCTGCGCGATAGTACAGAAGGCATGGGGGAAGGATTTGAGAGCCCGGCGCTAACCGATCTGGTAGTCGAGGGAACGCTGGTGCTGAATAAACCCGAGTTGGAAACTATCACTCGCCTTGATCGCGTTCCGCGCTCCCTTCGACGGGACCACGTCCTGACTCGTTGAACGTGATAAGAGCCGCGACCCCGCAGGCGCGGGACGGAGGCCCGCGCTACCTAAGCTTGAGGGGCTAGCCCTCTCCCCCTTGGGGGAGAGGGTGGCCCGCCGCCGGCGTTTTCTCCAGCCGGGACGGGCCGGGTGAGGGGGTTGCGAGCCTGGTCCCGTCCCTCTGCGGATCACAATTAGCCGTTTGGCTTCCCGCCGCGAATTTCAGCGTAGACCCTTTCATAGTCCTTCTGGAGTTCGTCACGCCGCTTCTTCGCGTATTCCTTCGCTTCGGCAACACTCACAAACAATCTTTCGCCCTTGATTGAGCTGTAATAATTGCAAGAAGCTACCTCATTCTCCAGTTGACGTTTTCCGCCGCGACTGAGCGGCTGGACGTGGTCAATGGTGGAATCATGCCAGTTATCCAGGCAAGCCGTCCTTCCCGCAATACTGGCAGATGAAATTGTCGCGCTTTTGTGCCGGGTGACAAAGCATCCGAACCTTCTTCCCTCCTTGAGGTGGTTCATCAACGTCGCGAATGCCTAACTCTGAAATCGACCACATTCGTAAGCCAAGTATTTCCCTGATCCTGAGCCGTTCCTTGCCGGGCTGCACAGACCATTGGCCAGTGCCAGGCAGGGCGACGACATAGGTGATTTCGGGCTAAGAGCCGCGGATCCCGCAAGCGCGGGACGGAGGTCTGCCCTACCCGCTCAGCGCATATTGTTAGGCTCTTGGCCAGTGAGGGCTGCTTCTATCGGCGCTGAAAGCCCATTAGTTACCGGCCGATAATGTAACGCAAAGGATCTATCTCTTCACGCAGGATTCGCAGTTCCTCCTTTTCTGGAGGCTCTGTCTGCTTTACACCAGGTGCCGCAAGTATTTCGAAGGCGGTGTTTTCTTGAACCTGGGCAAAGGTTACCCCGGGGTGGAAGCTCTCCACTTGCATGCGCTTTGACTCGTTATTAAAACTCATCACGGCGAGGTCTGAAATGACCCGGTATGGCCCGGACCCGCCAGGAAGACCTGCTGCCTCACGTGCCCCTGGGCCAGACAAATAGCCAGGCGTAGTGAGAAAATCAAGCCTTTCAACGTAGCGCCTTCGCTCGTGCAGCATCACCACCATGATTCGCCAACAGAAGCTTGCCAAATCGTTGGCGCCTCCGCTGCCCGGCAGGCGGGCCCTGGGCTTTGCGTATTCACCGATCACTGTGGAGTTAAGGTTGCCGTAGGGGTCGATTTGCGCTCCACTCAGGAAGGTATAATCCATCATCCCACGCTGGCAAGTCTCCATGATGTCGTTCATACTGGTTGCCATCAAAGCCCGATAGAAACTGCGCGAGTCCCCTACCGAAATCGGCATTGATGGAATCAGCGGCGCAAGCCCCCCAGCTTCAAAGACAATCAGGAGGTTCGGCGCATGAGTCTTCTGGGCCAGCACGGCTGCGGCCACTGGCGCGCCCGTTCCCACCGCGGCCGTGGATCCATCTTCAAGCAGTCTCGCCGCCACACAGATCATTAACTCCATTGCATTGTAGTCAGCCATGTCTAGTCCGCCTGTGGCACCAGTAACTCCAGGGCGCGCAGTTCTCTGATTCGGTTCATTCCCCCGCAGAGCCGCAAGTAACTTTCGAAGTCCGGTGTGTCGAAGATGTACTTCTTCAGGAACTTGCTGAATTCAGCTTCGTCCTTTTCAACCTCGAGCCATAGGCGCAAGTGCTCTTCGTCGGAATAGTATTCGCCTGGCATGTTCCCCGGGTAAGACCCGAAAGGCACCTCGCAGACCGCATCCACGCAAAAAGCCGGGATAATAGTGGACTCGGGGTGACTACGGATCTCGTCATTACTCACGAGGTGTTCCACAGAAACAATCACACGCTTGGATGCCCGGCCTATGTCGAAGTCAGCGACCGTGTTTCCCCGGATGCGGCAGTTGCCATAGCAATCCGCCTCGTGAACGTGAATAATTCCGACGTCCGGATAGAGAGCCGGGAGAGCAACTAGTTTGCGGTGGCTGAAAGGACATTCGATCTCCTTGGCAGCACTGAAACGGAAAGTGTCTGTTCCCAACATCGTGTAAGAGGGAATAAAGGGGATTCCCGCAGCGGCAGCACGAAACCGGCAGGCCAAGGCGTAGTTTGTCCATTCACAAATCTCTATCTCACCACTCTCGATTACCCGTCGACTGTGAGGGGACAGGCCACGCGCCTCAAGCCCGATAACGTACGCCAAGTCGAGGCGCGCTATAAGCCTCTCCCCGTGCATGTTCCCTGCGGCCACGATCTGAAAATCGTGCGTCGCAGTGTGTCCCGCGAACCCTAAATTCCGCTTCTTTTGTCGTAATATCTCATGCAGGATTGCCGTAGCGATTCGGTTGGTCCCAAAGCCTCCGGAGGCGATGTAGTCGCCCTCCTTCACGAATCTTGTCACCGCCTCCTGCACAGACATCAGCTTGTTCGTCAGTGCCCTGTTCTTCTGCCGAAAAAAGGCGCGGGCGGCTTCGCTATCGGGGTTCATAAATAGTGGACCCGACCCACAGCTCAGCTCGCTCATGCTACCTCCTTGAGTGGCTTTTTAGCCCAGAGCATGTCAGTTACCTGTTAGCCTTTCGCAGCGACGGCTTTCGCCGCGCTGGACCCGCCCAGATCCGATCAGACAGCTTCCTGAGGCGTTTCTTGACAGAAACCTACAGTTGCTAGCACACTCTAATATCATAACGAATCCATTGCAAGCCTAGATGCCGGGCGGAGAATCGACGTGGGCCCCGCTTACGCGGGAGTCTCGAGTTTCCACATTTGGTCTGAGGTTTATCGCGTCCTGCGCAGCTTCCGGGCCTGTCCCCCGTGGGGGCTGAGCGTGTCCCACACCTTTCCTTCGCTGGTCCGCACGCCGATTGGCACAGGGAATAACAGGGTTCAGAGGCGTTTTTCAGCATCCCATTAGACCAATTCTCCCACATTATGCTCTAATAAAGTATGGGGGAGGCTTCGCATGGGGGCGCGCGGACTTCTAGCAGAAATTTTTCAGGACGACGATCTATTGCTACTTGCCAAGGCAGTACGTGAATTCGGTGAGCGCGAGCTTGTGCCGTACCTTAGAGAGTTAGGCAAGGAGCAGTTTCCAGACAAATTCATTCCGCTAGCTGCCGGGAGTGGATTTCTGGGCACGGCCATCCCTAGCGAATTCGGGGGTCAAGGTGGAACGCTGGAAGGGTTTCTACCTGTCATCGAGGGTATCGCGGCTTATGATGGGTCGTTGGCCCTCACGCTTGCTGCTCATGAATCACTTGCCACAACGCATGTTTTACTGGCAGGGAGCGACGAGCAAAAGCGGAGATACCTCCCCGACTTGACGGCGGGTAGGAAAATCGGCGCGTGGTGTCTCACTGAGCCTCAGGCAGGTAGTAACATCTTTAACGATATGAGAGCAAAGCTCTCAAGAACTTCGAAAGGTTGGATACTAAGCGGAGAGAAGACCTTTATCACGAACGGATGTCACGCCGATCTCTATCTCGTCATAGCGCAGGCCATCGGCCAGGACGGACAAGACGCAGGTCCAACCGGCTGCGTTGTCGAAAGGCAAGCTAATCAAAACGGCATCGCCTCCTCGCCGCTCCATGGAAAAATGGGAATGTGGCGCACCGACACCGCGGCTGTGAAATTTGATGACGTCTTTATTACTGAGGACTCTATTCTGGGTCCAATTGGAAGCGCTGGACAGGTTACGCGACGCGTCCTTTTGCGGGGAAGAATTGGTGTAGCGGCCCTTGCCCTGGGTCTTGCCCGCGACTCGCTCGAGCGGGCGACCAGCTACACGAAGGCGCGAAAGATCGGCAAGGCATCACTTTTCGAGCAACAGCTTACACGCGCGAAACTTTCCGGCATGGAAGAAGGTTTGTGGGTGGCGTGGCAAGCCGTGCGTAGTGCTGCCCAGTTAGCTGATCAATCCAAGCCCTTCAAGGTGCAGGCGTGCATGGCCAAGGTGTTTGCTACGGAGACTGCCTTGCGCATTGCCGACGAGGCCATCCAACTCCTCGGCGGCTACGGGTACATGAGGGATTACAAGGTCGAGCAGAATTACCGTGACCTACGCCTG
>JBEKIZ010000065.1:0-29621 GCA_050011515.1 Terriglobia bacterium
GCTCCCCAATTCGATCAGCGCCGAGAAAGTGAAGGCTGAGTACAAGGATGGCTTGTTGACCTTGACGATGCCGAAGCGCGAAGAGGCGAAGCCGAAGACCATCAAGATCGACGTGACCAAGAGCTAAAGTGGTCCGGTTGGAGCGGTCAGGGTCTAGCGAAGACCCCGGCAACGACCTTCCCACGCAGGATTCTTGAACCGCGCTGGGGTCGCCAAGGCGGCCCGGCGCGGTTTGCTTTTCTGAACCGTTGGCCTCATTAAACTGTATAGTGGCGCTTGGTACATTCGGCGGGCGGTTTTCGATTTTCCAGTTTCTATTTTCCAGTTTCTATTTTCGAGTTTCGACTTTCCAATCGCGAGTTTCCAATATGGCGACACGTTTTGACAAATTCACGGTAAAAGCCCAGGAAGCCTTACAGGGGACGCAGGATGTTGCCAGCCGTTTCGGCAATCAACAAATGGAACCTCTGCACCTGCTATTGGCTTTGATCGACCAGAAGGAGGGCATCGTCCCAAGCCTTCTGGCCCGGCTCGGGGTACCACCCGCTTCGGTCGCAAAGGAAGCTGAACGGGCCATCGAGAATCTCCCCAAGGTCGGGGGAACCACGGACCATTATTTCTCCCCGGCGCTCAAAGAAGTCCTGGATCAAGCTTCCAAAGAGACCGAGCAATTCAAGGACGAGTTCGTCTCCACCGAGCACCTCCTGCTCGCCCTGTCGAGGAAGTCGAAGGACGCTGCGGGCCGCGTTCTGGCTCATCTCGGAGTGAGCCACGACGCCATCCTGAAAGCGCTGGTTTCCGTCCGGGGGACGCAGCGCGTGACCGACCAGAACCCCGAGGACAAATACCAGGCCCTGGAACGTTACGCGCGCGACCTTACAGAACTGGCGCGGCGCGGCAAGCTCGACCCCGTCATTGGCCGCGATGATGAGGTGCGGCGGGTTATCCAGGTGCTTTCGCGGCGCACTAAGAACAATCCCGTGCTGATCGGCGAGCCAGGTGTGGGTAAGACGGCCATCGTGGAGGGCATCGCGCAGCGCGTGGTGGCAGGCGATGTGCCTGAGTCGCTCAAGTCCAAGCGGCTGGTGCAACTTGACCTGGGGGCGCTGGTTGCCGGCTCGAAGTACCGGGGAGAATTTGAGGACCGCCTCAAGGCCGTACTCAAGGAGATCGAGGAGTCAAGCGGCCAGGTCATCCTCTTCATCGACGAACTCCACACGCTGGTGGGGGCGGGCGCGGCGGAAGGCTCCATTGACGCCTCGAACATGCTCAAGCCTGCCCTGGCGCGCGGCGAATTGCGCTGCATCGGTGCCACCACGCTCAACGAGTACAAGAAATACATTGAAAAGGATGCTGCGCTCGAGCGCCGCTTCCAGCCGGTTTACGTGGGCCAGCCGAGCGTCGAGGACACCATCGCAATTCTTCGTGGGCTCAAGGAGCGCTACGAGGTTCATCACGGCGTGCGCATCAAGGATTCCGCTATCGTCGCCGCCGCGGTTCTTTCCAACCGTTACATCTCCGACCGATTTCTGCCTGACAAGGCCATCGACCTGATTGACGAGGCCGCGTCAGGCTTGCGCATTGAAATCGATTCCATGCCGGCGGTGATTGACCAGATTGAGCGCCGCATCACCCAACTCGAGATCGAGCGGCAGGCGCTGCGCAAGGAGGATGACCCGGCCTCGCGTGAGCGCCTCGGGGCGCTTGAAAAGGAGTTAGCCGGGCTGAAAGAGGAGTCGTCCAGGCTCAAGCTGCGCTGGAAATCTGAAAAGGAAGTCATCACGCAAATTCGGCGGCTCAAGCAGGAAATCGAGCAGGCCAAGGTCGACGAACAGCGCGTAACGCGCGAAGGCGACCTGAACAAGGCAGCGGAAATTCGTTACGGCAAACTGGTGACACTCGAGAAGCAACTGGCTGCCGTGAACGCGAAACTCGAGGGCATGGAGAAAGCGGGCCGGATGCTGAAAGAAGAAGTGGACGAAGAAGACGTGGCCCGCGTGGTCTCCAAGTGGACAGGCATCCCGGTGTCGAAGATGCTCGAGGGCGACGTCGCTAAGCTCGTTCAGATGGAAGACCGCCTGCGATTCCGGGTGGTGGGGCAGGACGAGGCGCTGAAGCTCGTTTCGAACGCCGTGCGACGCAGCCGCGCCGGGCTTTCCGACCCCAAGCGGCCTATCGGCTCGTTCCTCTTCCTCGGCCCCACAGGCGTGGGCAAGACCGAGTTGGCGCGGGCGCTGGCGGAATTCCTGTTCGACGACGAGCGCGCCATGCTGCGCATTGATATGTCGGAATACATGGAGAAGCACGCGGTGGCGCGACTGATCGGCGCGCCTCCGGGCTACGTAGGGTATGAGGAAGGCGGGCAACTCACCGAGCAGGTGCGGCGCCGGCCTTATTCCGTCCTGCTTTTCGACGAAATCGAAAAGGCGCACCCGGACGTCTTCAACATCTTCCTCCAGATCCTCGACGAAGGCCGCCTGACAGATGGCAAGGGGCGCACCGTGGACTTCAAGAACACGGTCATCATCATGACCTCCAACATCGCCAGCACCTACATTCACGAGGCGATGAACGGGCACGGCGGCGATGAACCCCCAGCCATTTCCGAAGTCCTCAAGAAACGAATCCACGAGGCGCTGCTCGAGCAGTTCCGTCCCGAGTTCTTGAACCGCGTGGACGAGATTGTGATCTTCAACCCGCTGGGCAAGGATAACATCAAGAAGATCATCGAACTGCAACTCGGTTATCTCAAGAACCTCCTGGCGGAGCGCAAGGTTCAGATCGAATTGACGCCCAGGGCGAGCGAGCTGCTCTTCCGCGAAGGCTACGATCCGCAGTTCGGCGCGCGTCCACTCAAGCGCGCCATCCAACGCCTCATTCAGGACCCGTTGGCCATGAAGCTCCTGGACGGCGAGGTGCTGCCCGGCGAAACGGTGGAAGTTGACGGCGACCTGAAGAAGGGCACCATGACCTTCGAGCGCGCCACGGCGAAGGCGGTGAGGCGATAACACGAGATGAACAGCCCTCTCCTTGGGAGAGAGGGTGGCCCCGCGGCGCGGACCGGGAGCCTCAAGAGGCGGCTCAAGTCGTCCGTTCTCGCCTCATGGTATAATTTTGGAGAGTTACGAACCAGAGAGGAGCACCCCGTTGAAAATCAAAGTCGTGGTCCACGAAGCGGAGGAAGGCGGCTACTGGGCCGAAGTGCCTGCCATACCCGGCTGTGCTACGCAGGGCGAAACCATGGAAGAGCTGATGGCGAACGTTCACGAGGCCATTGAGGCCTGTTTGGACGTTGAAGTCGACCCGCCAGAGCACGCCCCCAAGGACCAGATATTGGAAATCGCCCTATGAAGTCCTTCTCCGGCAAGGAGCTTGCTCGCTTCGTCGAGCGTCATGGCTGGCAACTCCTCCGAATTCATGGCAGCCATCACGTGTACGGCAAGTCGGGCAACATCGTCCGGCTGTCAATCCCCATCCATGGCAACAAACCCCTGAAGATCGGCCTGCTCAAACACCTTATCAAAATGGCAGGGTTTCGGGAAAGCGATTTGGATTGATTCTATCCCACTCCGTCTGGCGCGCGTCCGCCCATGCTTGGCGGCGCCGCAAGGCTCGTCGGTTCGTAAACCGCCCCCCCTCCTTGGCCCCTCCGCATGGCCATTTGAAAAATGACATCAAAATGATATCATTATGATGATGGAGGGACGATGGCCAACTTGACGGTGCGCAACATTCCGGAGAAAGACTACGCCGAACTCCAACAGGATGCGAAGCAAAATCGGCGCAGTATCAACGCCGAGATCCTGAGTCTTCTCGCCGACAAGGCTGCCATGGACCGGCGGCGGCGGCATGCGGCCAGGGTGATGAAGAGGATCGATAAGATACGAGAAGAGATCGCCAGGGAGTATCCCAACCAGCCGGATAGTGTCGACCTGATTCGTGAAGACCGGGACAGCCGGTAGCGTCCGGGCTCTAAGAACGGAGGAAACATGCCAGACTTTGTAGTGCGGAACATTCCAGAAGAAACCTACAAGCGCCTACAGGAAAACGCGAGACAGCATAAGCGAAGCCTGAACGCGGAATTCCTTGAACTTCTGAACGACCGTGACGCCTGGGCGCTCCGGCGGTTTCGCATCCGATCTGCTATTCCTAAGCTACGTCGGCTGCGCAAGGAGATCGCCAAGAAGTTTCCGGTGAAATACGAGATGCTTGAACTGATCCGCGAGGATAGGGAAAGCCGATGAACCTCGTCGTGGATGCGAGCGTCGCCGTCAAATGGCTGTTCGAAGAACAGGACTCGGATCATGCTGAGGCGTTGCTGACCTCGGCGGGAGAGGACAAGCTAAAGCTCGTAGCGCCTACGATTCTTCCCGCCGAAATCGCCAATGCGCTCTGGAAAAGGATGCGGCGGGGCGACATGGACCGGCGAAAGACTCTCGAAACCCGGGAGCGTTTCGAAGAAATCTGTCCCTTACTGCTTCCCATAGAGGGTCTTGTTCTGCGGGCTTTGGAGCTCGCTATCGATTCCCGGCACCCAGTGTACGACTGCCTTTATGTGGCCCTTGCTGAAGAACTGCCGGGTGAGCTTGTAACTGCGGACGAGAGACTGTACAGGGCGTTCGCACAGGATTTTTCTTGGGTTCATTTACTCCGGAATTGGACCTGAAGCTGGCCATGTGGGGTTGGCAGAGCATCTAATGTAGTGCATGTAGCGCAGTACGGTCATGAGGACGATAGGAGCCTGAAGTTATGTGGAATAATTTGAAGACAACGATACTGCTTGCGGCGATGACCGGCGGGCTGTTGGTTATAGGGGAGTATTGGGCCGGCCAGCGGGGAATGATGTTCGCCCTGGTGCTGGCCGCGGTGATGAATCTGGGCAGCTACTTCTTCTCTGACAAGATTGCGCTGAAAATGAGTGGTGCGAAGCCGATTGCGCGCCAAGAGAACCCGCGCCTTTACCAGATCGTGGAGCGCCTGGCGGCGAAGGCCGGCATTCCGGTGCCCAAAATCTATTACATCCCCACCGATTCGCCGAACGCTTTTGCCACCGGCCGCAATCCCAGCCATGCTTCGGTGGCGGTCACGGGCGGCATCCTGGATATTTGCGACGACGAGGAAATTGAAGGTGTACTGGCGCACGAACTCGGCCACGTGAAAAACCGCGACATCCTGATCAGCGCGGTTGTGGCCACGCTTGCCGGCGCCATCACCTTGATTGCTCGAATGGTTTATTGGGGCGAACTGTTTGGGGGCTTTGGCGGCTCGCGCAGTAACGACCGGCGCGGCGGAGGCATATTCTCCGCGCTCGCCATGATGATTGTCGCGCCCCTCGCGGCCATGCTCATTCAGCTTGCCATTTCCCGCTCGCGCGAGTACGAGGCCGACGCCACGGGCGCGCGCATTACCGGCAATCCCCAAGGTCTGGCGCGGGCGCTCGCCAAGATTGATCAATGGTCGAAGCGGATCCCCATGCAGGCTTCACCCTCCATGGCGCACATGTACATCTGCCAACCGCTCACCAGCGGGGAGGTTTTCTCCAGCCTGTTTTCCACCCACCCGCCCATGCGCAAGCGCATAGAGCGGCTGATCGGACGGGATTTTGTGTAGTCGTCAGTGGTCAGTTGCGAAGACGGGGCGGAAAGCAATTCTAAATTATGAAGTCTAAAGTGTGAATTGCTTTCCTTAGTGGTGCTTGCTGCCCACTGCCTCCTGCTTGTCGCCAAGCGCCTCCCTTCCGTCGGCTAGGAACTGGGGAAGCACGCAAGGCAATTCGCTTGCAATTCATCCCAGACTGGGAAGCTGGAGCTGCGCAAACACGGTGCACACCCTAGCCCGCATTTCTCACCGACGTTTTGGACGCTCTCAGGGGGCTGCCGGAAGGGCGGGGCTTCAGCCCCGCCGAAATCGCGGCTCCCACCCTCTGTTGGTCCCGTCCCCCCGCAGTCCCGCAGGCGCGGGACTGCGCGGGGCACGGGATACAGGAATAATCAGGAAGGCCTTGTAACGGCGGGGCTGAAGCCCCGCCCTTCCAGACCCGTGGTGAGAAATGCGGGCTAGGTATGTCATCCTGAGGAGTCCCGATCTGATCGGGACGACGAAGGATCTCCGCAGTTCTCGAGGAACACTCACTGGCTTGCCGTTCAAAGAAACTGCGGGGATTCTTCGGCCCCCAAAGAACGGGGACCTCAGAATGACACGGGCTGAGGCTTATTTAGCCTATAATCCTTTATCATGCCCTCCGATTCCGGCAGCGATTTTGAAAGGCACGTCGCGAGCTTGGGAGACATTATCATGCGCATCGGAAAGAGGATTGAAGGCTTCTGGCAACGAGTGACCGAAGGCATCGCGGTGCAAGTCCTCTGGTCGCAATTCATGGCGGAAGCGCGGGAGAGCTACAGCCTTTACTTCCGGGAGATTGACTGGGAGACGCTGCGCAAGGAAAGGCGAGGCCGGCGATTCAGGAAGACCACGAGTGCGCTTTTTTGGGCGATGCTGACGAAGCTTTCGCCGGCACGCCGGGTCTTCCTGCTCATTGCCTTGTTCTTTGCAATCCTTGCCTTGACCAGGAGCCAGGTCGTGATTTCGATTTCCAAAAACAGGTACGAGGCAGCCCCGCCCAACAATTTCCTGCCCGTCCTGCTGGCTGTTGCGGCCCTGCTTTTTCTGCTGGCGCTGGAACTCGCCGACCGCGTCACCATGAAGCGCGACCTTGAAATTGCCCGCGAGATCCAGCGCTGGCTAGTGCCTGAGTCGCCGCCCGAGGTACCGGGAGTCGAGATTGCGTTTGTTTCGCGGCCTGCCAACACCGTGGGCGGGGATTACTACGACGCGTTCTTGCGCGGCGTCCCGAGCTCCACATCCAACTCGAAGCGTTTGCTACTGGTTGTGGCAGACGTAGCGGGAAAGAGCGTTCCCGCTGCATTGCTGATGGCCACGTTTCAAGCCAGCCTGCGAACCCTGGCAGAAGCAAACACTTCTCTCCTCGAGCTGGTCGAAGGGTTGAACCGCTACGCTTGCGCTCACAGCCTGGGTGGCCGCCGGTTCACGACGGCGTTCTTTGGAGAATTGGAACCCGAGACCCGCGTACTCTCCTACGTCCGCGCGGGGCACAATGCGCCCTTCATTCGCCGCGCCTCCGGGAGCCTCGAGCGGCTGGAGACCGGAGACCTGCCGCTGGGAATCGACGCCGGCGTGCGTTTCACCTGCGGCGCCGTAACCATGGCCCCCCGCGACCTCCTGGTGATCTTTACGGATGGATTGATTGAAGCGGTGAACGATGCCGACCACGAATTTGGAGAATCCCGCCTCCTGGAGGTGCTGAAATCAAGCGACGCCGCGGGCGCGCAAGCCACGCTGAAGAACCTGCTTTCCGCGGTTGACGCCTTCGTGGGTCACACCCGCCAGCACGACGACATCACTTGCCTCCTCTTGCGCACCGACTGACAATGACCCGTGTCGCCACCGGCACCTTCCGTCCCTCGCGGTGGCGTAATCTTTAGCCCGAGCGCACCACCTGCCTCCGGTTGTGGCCTGCGACGGGGCCGGACGTGATATATTTCGTCGGGTTCAAGAATGTGAGCACTTCCTTTCGGAGTCATTCCCAAATGCAGGCGTACAAGAAACTCGCCTGGATTCTTCTGACCGCGCTGGGCGCCCTGGCGCTCGGCGTGATTGCCGTTTCGCGAGGAGAGCCGATCAATGCCGTTTGGCTCATGCTCGCCGCAGGCTGCGTTTTTGCTTTGGGCTACCGATTCTACAGTCGCTATCTGGCCTATCGAGTCCTGGAACTGAACGATCGGCGCGCCACGCCCGCAGAACGGCTGGAAGATGGCCGCGACTTCGTCGTCACAAACAAATGGGTGGTTTTGGGACAACACTTCGCGGCCATCGCAGGGCCTGGCCCGCTGGTGGGGCCAATCCTGGCGGCGCAGTTCGGATACCTGCCGGGAACGCTCTGGATAGTGATTGGGGGCGTGCTGGGCGGGGCGGTACACGATTTCGTCACCCTGTTCTGCTCGATCCGCCGCGATGGCAAATCGCTGGGTGAGATGGCGAAGGATGAGCTCGGCGCGCTGGGCGGCTATTGCGCCTTGTTTGGCGTGCTCGGCATTATGGTCATTCTTCTCGCGGCGGCGGGGCTAGTGGTTGTCAACGCTCTGAAAGGCAGTCCCTGGGGGCTCTCCACCATTGCCATGACCGTCCCCATCGCTCTCCTCATCGGAGTCTACCTGCGCTATTGGCGCCCCGGCAGGGTCCTCGAAACGTCAATTTGGGGATTCGTTCTGATCGTGGGCGCGGTGGTGGGCGGTCGTTACGTGGCTGCTTCGCCCATGCTTGCGCCTCTTTTCACTTACAATGCCCCGACTCTAGCCTTGATTGTAATCGGCTTCGGTTTTGTAGCTTCCGTACTGCCGGTCTGGCTGCTGCTCGCGCCGCGGAATTACTTGAGCACTTTCGTGAAGCTGGGGACGATTGTGGCGTTGACTCTGGGCATCCTGGCGGCGCGTCCGACCTTGTTGCTCCCGCCCTTAACTCGCTTTACCGACGGAACAGGACCCATCTTCACTGGAAAGGTATTTCCCTTCTGCTTCATTACTATAGCTTGCGGCGCCATTTCGGGATTTCATTCGCTCATCTCCTCGGGGACTACACCAAAGTTGATTGCCAAGGAGAGTCATGCGCGCATGGTGGGTTATGGCAGCATGCTGATGGAGTCGCTGGTGGCTTTGACCGCCATGGTGGCGGCCGCCGGACTCGAGCCCGGCGTCTACTTCGCGATCAACAGTCCTGCGGGTGTTGTTGGGAGCGCTCCCGAGCACGCCGCGGCGCTCATCTCCTCTTGGGGCTTCCCTGTCACCGCCCAGCACATGGCGGACCTGGCATTGAGAATCGGAGAAAAGACCCTCTTTAATCGGACTGGCGGCGCGCCATCCCTGGCTGTTGGCATGGCCCACATCTTCTCCCGTGTTTTGGGAGGGTCCCGGTTGATGGCCCTCTGGTACCACTATGCCATCATGTTTGAAGCCTTATTCATCTTGGCCCTTCTCGATGCCGGAACGCGCGTGGGGCGCTTTATGGTGCAGGAAATTTGTGGGCATTTTTGGAAGCCCCTGAGGAGGACGGGATGGTACCCGGGAGTTATCTTGACCAGCGCGGCAATCGTAGGCGCCTGGGGTTACTTCCTTTACGAAGGCGTCGTTGATCCTCTCGGCGGCATCAACAGCCTGTGGCCGCTGTTTGGAATCTCGAATCAGCTCTTGGCCACTATAGCCCTTTGCGTTTGCACAACCGTTCTCATCAAGATGGGAAAATGGGAGCACGTGTGGGTGACTCTGCTCCCTCTCACTTGGCTGGCTACCGTGACCCTCACGGCGAGCGCGCAGAAAGTATTCCATCCCGACCCGAGCATTGGGTTCCTGTCCCATGCTCGCCACTTGGGGGAGCAGCTCGCCGAAGCGAAAATCCCCGCCGCTCAGATCGCCGAGTCGCAGCGCCAAATCTTCAATGACCGGTTGGACGCCGTCGTCACGGGGATATTCGCGAGCCTCGTGCTACTAATCCTTGCCGAGGCCGGTCGTCAATGGTGGCTCTACGCTCGGCGGCGAAGAAAGCCGGTTTTGAACGAGGCGCCCATGGTGGTTTCGAGAATTACAGCTTAGGGGGCAATCATCGGTTGCCCATGGTCAGCTATCGACGATCAGGTCACAGGCCGTAAGCGTAGGTAGTAGGTGGTAGGTGGGGAAAAACTCCAACTCAGATTTGAAGGGCGGCGGTCGATAACTTGTGTCTCAAGGCACTAAGCCTTCCGGAGGGACGATGAGCAAAGTTCGAAACAAATTACGCACGCTTTGGGAGTACTTGCGTGAGGTGGCCGGAGAAAACGATTACCTGCGCTACCGGAACAACACTCTCGCGAGGGGTGAAGAGCCGCTGTCGCCGCAGGAATTTTATTTGCGGCAACTGCAGCGGAGGTATTCCCGGGTTAACCATTGTTGTTGAGAGGAGATAAGGCAAAGGAATCAAGCTTTCGCTCCCTCCATGGCACAGGCGCTCATGTCATCCTGCGATGGGTCCCACCGGCGTCCGCGAGATGGCGCGGCTGCCAGTCAAATCTGCCGAGGGTTCGCGGGCTGTGCATCCCACTTCGACGGCTGTTTATTGAAGCGGAGTGATTCCGCCCACCCACGCTCCCTCTCGGGCGCGCCTCGGACCAGGGATTGGTCGTCTTCCGAAACGGCTGCAGCGGGCTGGAAGGCGACAAGCGGCGGCTAAGGTCATGGCACGGGCGCTGAAACTTGATTCGAGTTCGCACTCTGCGTGACATCATTCGACGCCACGGCTGTAACCACATAGTAGTACGTCTGCCCTGCTTGCACAGTCTCGTCGGTATACGTGGTTCCGTTAATAGGCGCGGAATTCAGTTCCGTCGGGTACGGCCCACCCGAGGTAGTGCCACGGTAAACATTGTACCCAACTACGCCGGCAGTCGTGCTGGCGGTCCAGGATAGAATCACGTCGTGCGTTCCCGCGCCGGAGAGGCTCACCGTCTGCGGGCTGCCGCTGGAATTGTCCGCGATGCTTAGCGAGGCCGCTTCGGTCCCGGCGACGGAAGGCGTGAACATCACCACAATCGTGCAGTTGGCGCCGGCCGCCAGCGAGCTGCCGCACGTGTTGCTCTGCGCAAAGTCGCTGGCATTGGTACCTGTCAGCGCGAGGCTGGTAATGCTCAAGGCGGCGTTGCCCGTGTTGCTCAGGGTGACGGTCTGAGCTGTACTGGTCATATCGACGGCTTGGTTGCCGAAGGCAAGGCTGGTGGGTGAAAGGCTGGCCAGGGCAGCCGTGCCCGTGCCGGAGAGGCTCACCGCCTGCGGGCTGCCACTGGCATTGTCCGTGATGCTCACCGAGGCCGTGCGGCTGCCACTGGCCGCAGGCTTGAACGTCACGCTGATGGTGCAGTTGGCGCTGGCCGCCACCGAACTGCCGCAGGTGTTGGTCTGGGCAAAGTCGCTGGCATTGGTACCCGTGAGCGCGAGGCTGGTAATGCTCAAGGCGGCGTTGCCCGTGTTGCTCAGGGTGAGGGTCTGAGCTGCACTGGTCGTACCTACCGACTGGCTGGCGAAGGTAAGGCTGGTGGCTGAAAGGCTAACCACGGTAGCCGTGCCCGTGCCGGAGAGGCTCACCGTCTGCGGACTGCCACTGGCATTGTCCGTGATGCTCACCGAGGCCGTGCGGCTGCCACTGGCCGAAGGCTTGAACGTCACGCTGATCGTGCAGTTGGCGCTGGCCGCCACCGAACTGCCGCAGGTGTTGGTCTGCGCAAAGTCGCTGGCATTGGTACCCGTGAGCGCGAGGCTGGTAATGCTCAAGGCGGCGTTGCCCGTGTTGCTCAGGGTGAGGGTCTGGGCTGCACTGGTCGTACCTACCGACTGGTTGGCGAAGGTAAGGCTGGTAGGTGAAAGGCTGGCCACGCCAGCCGTCCCCGCGCCCGTGCCGGAAAGGCTCACCGTCTGCGGACTGCCACTGGCATTGTCCGTGATGCTCACCGAGGCCGTGCGGCTGCCACTGGCCGAAGGCTTGAACGTCACGCTGATCGTGCAGTTGGCGCTGGCCGCCACCGAACTGCCGCAGGTGTTGGTCTGGGCAAAGTCGCTGGCATTGGTACCGGCGAGCGCGAGGCTGGTAATGCTCAAGGCGGCGTTGCCCGTGTTGCTCAGGGTGAGGGTCTGGGCTGCACTGGTCGTACCCACCGACTGGCTGGCGAAGGTAAGGCTGGTGGGTGAAAGGCTAACCACGGCAGCCGCGCCCGTGCCGGAGAGGCTCACCGTCTGCGGGCTGCCACTGGCGTTGTCCGTGATGCTCACCGAGGCCGTGCGGCTGCCACTGGCCGCAGGCTTGAACGTCACGCTGATCGTGCAGTTGGCGCTGGCCGCCACCGAACTGCCGCAGGTGTTGGTCTGCGCAAAGTCGCTGGCATTGGTACCCGTCAGGGCGAGGCTGGTAATGCTCAAGGCGGCGTTGCCCGTGTTGCTCAGGGTGAGGGGCTGAGCTGTACTGGTCGTACCCACGGACTGGTTGCCGAAGGCAAGGCTGGTGGCTGAAAGGCTGGCCAGGGCAGCCGTGCCCGTGCCGGAAAGGCTCACCGTCTGCGGACTGCCACTGGCATTGTCCGTGATGCTCACCGAGGCCGTGCGGCTGCCACTGGCCGAAGGCTTGAACGTCACGCTGATCGTGCAGTTGCTGCCGGCCGCCACCGAACTGCCGCAGGTGTTGGTCTGGGCAAAGTCGCTGGCATTGGTACCCGTGAGCGCGAGGCTGGTAATGCTCAAGGCGGCGTTGCCCGTGTTGCCCAAGGTGAGGGTCTGAGCCGTACTGGTCGTACCTACGGACTGGTTGCCGAAGCCAAGGCTGGTGGGTGAAAGGCTAACCACGGCAGCCGCGCCCGTGCCGGAGAGGCTCACCGTCTGCGGGCTGCCACTGGCGTTGTCCGTGATGCTCACCGAGGCCGTGCGGCTGCCACTCGCTGAAGGCTTGAACGTCACGCTGATCGTGCAGTTGCTGCCGGCCGCCACCGAACTGCCGCACGTGTTGGTCTGGGCAAAGTCGCTGGCATTGACGCCCGTGAGCGCGAGGCTAGTGATGTTTAGCGTCGTGCCGCCACTGTTCGTAAGTGTCACAGCTTGGGCGCTACTCGTGGTCCCGAGGGCTTGGCTTGCAAACGTCATGCTGGGGGGCGACAAGTTTGCCGTGGGTTGTGCCACACCGGTCCCTGACAGCGAGATGCTGATGGTAGGGTTCCACCAAGCATTAGTGATGATCGATATGGCGCCGGTGACGCTGCCGCCGACCGCGGGAGCGAATTCAACGTTGAAGGTAGCATTTTGGCGGGCATTCAGGGTAAGGGGTAACACAAGCCCGCTGACGCTGAAGCCCGCTCCTGTTACCGTGGCCTGTGAGACCTTCACGCTGCTAGTTCCATTATTCGCGAGAGTTACCCCCAGGGTAAGGCTGGTCCCCACCGTGACGCTCCCAAAGCTGAGACTATTGGAACTTGTAGTGATCCGCGCTACGGCATCTTGAGCAAGACTGAGGGCCACGAAAAATAGGAGCACAGAAAGGACGAGTTGCGCAGAGCGTCCGGCGCATACGTACTTCCGGCGGTTCTCAAGATGACATGGGCAAGGCATACTTCTCCCCTTAGGGCTCAGCAACGGTTCCGAGCCGCCAAGAGGCTTGTGCACCAGTCTTCGGCGCGATCGCCGAGGCAACCGGCACACTTACAGGGGACGGCAAACCTCTTCACGTCCAGATTTGGTTATCCGCGGAATGCTTTGTTACCCTGAGAGTTCGTGAGAGAAGGCTCGATATAGGAAAGAGCTGCCCGCTTTATTATGATTTATGTAATGAGGCCACCAAGACCCCGTAAGAGCATGATCGCCACCCCATGAGTGCTATATCTATTCACGAGTCCTTATATGTTTCGTGGCGCAACGGGCTGATTCCGAATTGTTCTCAGAGGTTGATTTCTGCATCCGTCGTGGACACACACATCCTGAGGATTGAGTCCCAATGTCCTCCCGGCTCATTACGTAGTGAGCCTTCGATGCGCCAGACTGCACGACGGAAAAGGGCCGCGCTGCCCGGTCGCAGTTTACGAGGGGCTCCCTCCTACAACCCGGATGGGGTTGCAGCTCGCGGGTTGAGGGCCGCTCCTGGTCATTCACTGAGCGAGAGACTCTGTCGTACTCGTGCTCATTTACTGGCTGCCCCCGCGTGCAAATCAGAGGTGTCGGCAGCTAGTCACTGACTACCGTGCACACAACCTGCCAAACGATTACTCAATTGTAAAGACCTGATTTGCTGGGGGGTGGGTCGCACCTTTGTGCTCTCACGAAGTGGTAACAGATGCAAGTCTTACACGAGGCAGGGTAGAATTTACTAGTTACCTGCGGGAGAGAGGGATCGTGCGTAAAGACCTGATTTGCTGTGGGTGGGTCGCACCTTTGTGCTCTCACGAAGCGGTAGAGGATGCAAGTTTTGCAGCGTCGCCTGCGGTCGCAACCAAAAGCAGATTCTTCGCTACGCTGGGCTCCGCCCTCCAGAAAGTCGATGAATTACTCCTCTCAGTCGAGCAATTCAGGCCGAGCGGGCCGGAGAGCTTTTTACCTGCTTTTTGCGCCCCCCGTACGTCCTCGGTGCTGTCGAGCCTTGATCCCCGGAGGGGATCGATAGAGTAGCCGGGGGCAACGCCCCCGGAAAACGCGCCCCCAACCAGGTCCGACCCGTCAGCGGACGGGTCGGATCCGGGTGGCGTCACACCGGTCTTGCGTCCCGCGGCTCAGGGTAATACGACCTTCAGGGTCGGGGAACGAGCGTGGCAATGTCCAAGGATGAGGAAATAGGCGGCCCCGGCGCGCGAGATTTTGGAGTGCGAGATTTTGGAGTTGCATCGCAGGTTGAATGGCAGTCTAATTGAGCCATCCTGGTCGCCAGCCCGAGGATTTCCGGGAGGCTAGGCGTCATGAACAATTTCCCCTCCTGTTTTAAGAGGGTGCCAGGAGGTGGGAAGCCCGCGAATCGGCGCTCGCCATTGCGGCTAGTCCCTGAGTCAAGAGCCCGGTGGACGGCCTCTGAGCAAGGACGCGTCGCGTACTATGCGGATACCACATAAGATGACCCACGCAAGCGGAAGCGCCCGAACGCGTTCCACTCTGATAGACTCCCCCGCGACGAGTTCCCTCGCGCGTAGTTTCGCCCACACAGGAGGCATCATGGGAATCACAAAAAGGCTATTGGCCATCCTCTTGGGTACGGCCCTCTTGGCGTACGCCCAAGGCAATACATTCGACAAGGTCCGGTACAACGGCGGCACGGTATCGACGAAAGTCGATCCGAAGGATTGGAATAATAAGCTCACAATTACCCCTGATCTGATCTTGTTGACGCTAAAAGACGGCCAGAAGGCGGAAATCGCTCCTAAGTCCGTAACATCGCTCAGCTACGGCCAAGAGGCTCACCGGCGCGTCGGAACAATGATCGCGCTGGCAGTCCTTGTGGCTCCGGTGGCTCTCTTTGGTCTCTTGCATAAGACGCGGCTGCATTACATCGGTGTCCAGTACAAAACCGCCGATGGCAAGAGCGGCGGTTTGCTGCTTCAAGGCGACAAAGATAACTATCGCGCCATTCTTGTTGCATTGCAGGGTGTCACTGGTGTTCCTGTTGCTGTCGGCGAAAAAGAGCGCGGGTTCATCCCTGTAGGTGTCACCACCAGCGTCGCAAAGGAACCTGCTGCGACGCAGACTGGGGAAGAAAAGCCGCCTGCGCCGCCAACCCAAGAGACGGCAACGGGTACGGTTAATGTAACCTCCAATCCCGATGGCGCCGAAGTCTATGCCGACGGCCAGTTTATGGGAAATTGTCCGGCGGTCTTGAAGTTGAAGCCCGGGAAGCATACTGTTAGCGTCAAGCTCTCTGGTCACAAGGACTGGTCGCGTGAAATCAGCGTGGGGCCAGGTTCGGAGGTGCGGTTAGCAGCGACGCTGGAACAGTGAGGTCAACGGGTAGCCGCGGTCAGCGCTTTCTGACCGCTGGCTTTTCCCCGCGGGGTGGCGCAGACCCGCCGCGGCGGGTCTGCGTTATGAGATTCAGGGCATCAAATCCATTGCGAGGAGGGAGGGACCTTGCCGGTAGCCGAACCGGAAGCTCGACCACGGCCAGGGGTCAGGAGAGGAAACGAGGCGGCGGTGGAAAGGGCGGGCGCAGCGACAGGTACGGGTGGTGAGGTAATGAAGATGGTTGAGCCCGTAGAAATGCCGTCGCCGTCGCATCCTCGCGTTTTACTGCGCGGCGACAGCGGTGCGCCGCAGACATCAAACCGAAGCTGTGAAAAAATAAACAATCTCATCCCGCAGAGCGGGACCAAGGCGCCAAAACTCGCAAAGAACAACTGCTTTGTTTTCTTTGCGCCTTCTACGACTTTGTCCCGCCTCGCGGGATGAAATGCTTTTGCTCATCCAGGGATTATTTCGCACCTTCACCACGATGTCTGCGCCGCCCGCCAATGGGGGAGCGGACTGGCTGGGGGTAGCTGCATGCTCTTTCCACGGTAAGAGTGGGACGAGTGCTGTTCGCTGAGTTCTCCGAATGCCAAGCGCTCGTCCGACTCCGGCATAAGAATCAGGCCGCTGTCGGATGTGACCCACGATTCGAATTGAGGATGATGCTTCAAGCCAGCAGTCGGCCTGGTTGACTTGGGTGGAGTCGGCTCAACGCGAACTGCTCCATCACCGGCCCAAGCAGGAGGGGCGTGCGCCCATCCTGTTTAGGGTAAGTTTGAGTGTCCCGGTTACCTCGCTGGTCTTTTCTCAACGATTATGACGTTCGCTGCGCCGCCCGCGCGCTTAGTGCACGTATCAGACCTGGCCGGTGCACCTCCAGGCATAGGTTCCACGAATGGTCTGGGTTGAGTTCTTGCTCTGAGCCAGAATAGGTTAGGTCATGAGCGTGACGATCACTCCCACCCTGAGCGCCTGAAACGCACAGGACACAGGGGTGACCAGGACGAAACTTACACTCCTCATGAATGGAAAGGAACCCGGTCATGAGACCGGTTTCCTTCCCACCTTGAATACATCTCTTTTTGGCTGCGACTTCCAGGGGCCTCGCTGGCGAAAGTTCTTTTGCGATTTTCTCAAGATTGTCACTCGCTCGGACCCACAACGGACAGCGTGCTTCCAACCGCGGTGACGGCGCCAGCGCCGGCATAGACAACTGTATAGTCCCCGAATTCGGCTCCGGGGATGGGCGTGCTGCTGAAAAACTGGGCGAACGTGATCCCGTCCGGGGAAATGCAGTTGAAATTGAACGTCTGCCCATTGAACGTGAAGTTCTGGCTAGACAGCAGACTTTCTGAGAGACTATGGAAACCAATAGGTCCGATTACGGGGTACAAACTCTGCTGTCTCTCGAAGGTGGCAATCAACTGGCCGCTCGAGAAAGTATCCGGGTCGCCCCAGTTACCATTGGGGTTTTGAACGTGAAGTATGCGGTTCCCTCGCCCGGCGCCCCGCTGAACAAGGGGGTGGTAATTCCGTTGATGTGGACCAGGTAGCCGGCGTATATAGCCTGGCCTGTGCTTGGGTTCAAGTAAAAGTGTATTTGTAATTATTCCTGAATCTCTGCTTCACTTAGCCATTCGAAGGTTCCATGATCCTTTAATGGCTGAATGCCCTTTTGAAGATCGATCGAGCCGTAGCTAATGTGTTAGCCCGACCAGTAAAATACTTCTCCGCTTTTTCAATGATGGGTACGCATTGAGGTGAGATTTTTCCTCTTTCCTTTCCGCCGCTGATTTGGTATACCACAGGTAGAAAGGGAAAGGCGCTCGAAACCGGCCAAGGTGGGAGCGTCAGACCCGAAGAAAGTTTTTGAATACCACGCCTATAAGTTACGCGGCGCGCCGAGTATCAATAATCCAGATCACCATCCAGTAGCCAACATGCTTTGCCGGTGCTGGATCCTGCTGGAGGTGCAGCAGGTTCAGGCGGCACTGTGGTGTCGTCAGGCTGGACAAGATCGATGGTCGTGAACATGACGAACCCGTGAAGCTTGCCAGAGCCGTGCGCGCCCGCCTGCGAGCCTGTGCCGCCCGTGAACGTCACATCGTACTCGATGTCGGCCATATAGGGATTCGCCGGATTCACTGTGAGAGTGCCCTCGGCCGAGGCCGTCAAACTGCTCTTCCCATCGGCCGAAGTGAAGAGGAAGAGACCGTCCGTTATCAGGAAAAAATCGGGGTTGGCCGTTGCCACCAAATTGGCCGTGCCATGGAACGAGCAGTCGCCCAGGTTGACATCCTCATAGCCCGCGATGCGGCTGTACACGGGCTGGCCCAACAGGTCCGCGGACGAAATCCGGACGACGCCGTCAATGTTGTGCGAACGCGGCCCCCCGGTAGTTTTGGCCGGGAGCAGGACGAAGGTCGTCCCCGCGTTGGCGTAAAAATGCTTCGACTCTGAAGGCTTCGGGTCCGCGCTCACGTAAATGGCGCCGAGGACGAGGGTCGCGCATCCGAGAGCGAGGCCGAGGACTTTGGATGGACTCAATTTTGTCATGATGCTTTTCCTTTTTTCCGAAATTGGTTAGGACATGACGATCCGATTCTTGAGAAGGCGCCACACACTCCGTCTTGGCGATGGACGCCTGACATTACGCCTCGCCACCCGAGCTGCGGCCGCCAACTCTCCTGTCTCTCGTTTGCCCTACCTAGAGATTTGGCCAGAACAGTTGTCTCTGGCCCTCTCTAGTAGTCATGGCGACAGATGAGTTCGAAAACTGTAATGTCCCCCAAAAATATTTTGGGATGATGGGTAATGGCTCATTTTGATGGGGCACGGGCGTCCCGCCCGTGAGCGGTCACGGCCAAGATGGCCGTGCCACCTCCTGAGTCACTATCGATGATTGAGCCCGTGGAATGTGCGACGGGGTTGTGGTAACCTTGAAGTCCCACATAAGGCAGATGGTTATGGCGCGGCCCTCCGCTCACGAGGTAACGCAACTGCTCCAGGCCTGGGGCGACGGTGACGAGCGCGCGCTGGAGAAGTTGACGCCCTTGGTGTACGACGAACTACACCAGCTTGCGCAGCGTTACATGGCTCGCGAAGCGCCTGGCCATACCCTGCAGACCACGGCGCTGGTGAATGAAGTCTACCTGCGGCTGGTCGATTTCCGGGAGATCAGTTGGCAGAATCGCGCCTACTTCTTTGGGGTTTGCGCGAGGCTGATGAGGCAAATCCTGGTCGATTTCGCCCGCTCACGCCGGCGTCTGAAGCGTGGCGGTGAGGCCCCCCATGTTTCTTTGGAGGAAGCCTTGGTTGTGTCTCGGGAAGCGCCCGCTAACTTGTTGGCGCTGGACGAAGCCCTCAACGCCCTAGCCGCGCTCGAGCCGAGAAAAAGCCGGGTGGTGGAACTGCGCTTCTTTGGCGGGTTGAGCGTGGAGGAAACCGCCGAGGTGCTGAGGGTCTCTGAGGAAACCATCCTGCGTGACTGGAGGCTGGCCAAAGCTTGGCTCCTGCGCGAGCTGAGCGAGGGGAATCGCGATGGAGCCTGAGCGTTGGCGACAAGTGGAGCACCTGTATCACGCCGCCCTCGAGCAGGAGGAGAGCGAGCGGGCTGCCTTTCTCGATGCGGCTTGTGCCGGCGATCCCGCCTTGCGGGACGAAGTTGCATCTCTGCTCACTTACGATAAGCGAGCCGAGCACTTCATGGAAGCGGCGGCGCTGCAGACGGCGGTGAAGCTGCTGGCTCAGGAGCAAGCCCGGTTGCGCCGGTCATCCGAAGCGAATTCCGCCTTAATCGGGAAGACGATTTCCCATTACCGCATCGTCGAGAAGCTGGGTGGGGGCGGCATGGGTGTGGTGTACAAGGCCGAGGACACCAAGCTCCACCGCTTCGTCGCGCTCAAGTTCCTGCCGGAGGAAATGTCCAAGGATCATCAAGCCTTGGAGCGCTTCCAGCGCGAGGCCCAGGCCGCCTCCGCCCTCAATCATCCCAACATCTGCACCATTCACGATATTGACGAGCACGAGGGCCAGCCGTTCATCGCCATGGAATATCTGGAGGGGCAGACCCTCAAGCATTTGGTGGATGTAGGGGCGCGCGGCGCGCGCCCAACGGGCCAGGGCGAACGCCGTTCGCCCCTACAAATCGATACCCTGCTTGACCTCGCCATCCAGATCACCGACGCACTGGACGCGGCGCACCAGAAGGGGATCATCCATCGCGACATCAAGCCAGCGAACATTTTCGTGACCCAGCGCGGCCAGGCGAAGATCCTGGACTTTGGCTTGGCTAAGCTGGCGCCAAGGCCCAGGCGGGTGGCGGAAGCTGGGGGAGCCTCTGGGCTGCCCACCGTCTCCATCGAGCCCGAGCATCTCACCAGCCCGGGCGTGGCCGTGGGGACCATCGCCTACATGTCGCCGGAGCAAGCACGTGGAGAAGAGATCGACGCACGGACGGACCTGTTCAGCTTCGGCGTGGTCCTGTACGAGATGGCGACAGGTCACCCGGCCTTTTCGGGGACAACCTCGGCGCTCGTCTTCGACTCGATCCTGCACCAAGCGCCCACCTCGCCAGTGCAGTTGAATCCCGAGTGTCCTGCTGAGCTGGAACGTATTATCAACAAGGCGCTGGAGAAAGACCGTGACCTGCGTTGTCAGAGTGCGGCCGAGTTGCGGTCTGACCTGAAGCGCCTGAAGCGCGACACAGACTCCGGCCGGGCAGGGGTGGGGCTTGCCCCGCCCCCGTCGGGCGCGCAGCCAGCAGCTCCCCTACGTGACGTCCGGCGCGCGCCGGTGGCCGCCGTGTTGCTGGCTCTGCTGGTGGTTGCCTTCGCCGGTGCCGGCTATCTCCTTTACCGCTCCGCACGGCACAAGCTGGGGACGGAGACGCGTTTCGAGAACATGCAGATCAGCCAGCTCACCACCACCGGCGACGTCACGCTGGCGGCCATCTCGCCGGACGGCAAGTATCTGGCTTACGCCCGCGACCAGGGAGGTGAGGCGAGCCTTTGGCTGAGGCAGGTGGCAAGCGAGGGTGGCGTTCAAGTGGCTCCACCGGCCGAGGTCAGCTATTGGGGTCTTACGTTTACTCCCGACGGGGACCGTTTGTACTTTGTTTCCCTCGGGAAGGGCGAGCACGAAGGGGTTCTATACGACGCAGCGACACTGGGCGGCGAGCTGAAAGAGGTGCTTCAGCACCTATCCGGTCCGGTGGGTTTTTCTCCGGATGGTAAACGGCTGGCCTTTGTCGGGTCTGACCTAGGCCGAGGCGAGACCTCGTTGGTGATCGCCAATGAGGATGGAGGTGGACAGCAAGCGGTCTCGATCGTCAAGTCGCCCGAGTCGTTCCAGACATGGACGGGGGCTGCCTGGTCGCCTGACGGAACGACGATCGTCACTGGCTACGTCCACAATAGGGACACGCACCAGGACCGGAGTCTAGTCGCGGTCAGCTTGAAGGATGGCAGGAGGACACAGATTGGTCCGCCGGACCCGCAGCCGAACCATGTCGCGTGGCTGCCCGATGGCCGCAGTCTCATCATGGAAGGCTTTAACCTGCCGCTCGGCAGCAACCAAACCCAGCTTTGGGCAGTATCTTACCCTGACGGACGAGTGCGAAGGATCACCAACGACTTGAACAACTATTATGGGCTCAGCGTGGCCGGCCAGGGCACTGCCTTGACAACTGTGCGGGTAGACTCCCGCGCTGATCTCTGGCTTGCCCCCAAGGGAGACTGGAAAAGCGCCACCCGGCTCACCGCATCTCCTGCGGCCTTCAACGGAGCCTACGGTCTATCCTCGGGGCCGGACGGCCAGATGGTCTACGCTGCGTTCGACTCCGCCGGCAAAGGCAGTATCTGGCGGCTGGAACAGCAAGGCGCGCGCCCGCGGCAGATCACGTCTGGACGATTCGACCGAGAACCGTCCGTTTGCCCGGACGGCACCGCGGTAGTCGACGCCTCTGATTCCCGGACCATGAGCGTGGGGCTCCGGAAGGTTAGCCCTGCCGGCCAAAACCTCAGGCAGTTGACCCAAGATGTCAACGACGAGTTTCCGTCGTGTTCGCCCGACGGGAAGTGGGTAGTCTACGACTCTCTTGACAAGGGCAGGTGGGTTCTTCAGAGACTCGCGCTGGATGGCGGCCGGCCAAGCACCGTAATCGAGGGAGGCTCATACCAAAGCGCCTATGAGCCCGCCATCTCGCCGGACGGCAAGTGGATCGCCTGCAGCTACGTCCCGGCACGGAACAAGCCGACTCGGTTGGCGGTGGTCCCCTTTGCGGGGGGGGCGCCCTCCATGATCTTTGACGTGCCCGCTTCACCATATGACTATTGGTTGGTGAACGGGGGCTACGCCTACCCGCCCGTCCGCTGGTCGCGGGATGGTCAGGCATTGACTTACATCGTCACCCAGGGAGGCGTCTCCAACATTTGGTCTCAGCCGCTCAAGGGCGGGCCGCCCAGGCAATTAACTCATTTTCAGGACCAGCAGATCTACTATTTCGATTGGTCGCCGGCGGGCGACCTGGTGCTCTCGCGCGGCAGCATTACCAGCGACGCGGTGTTGATCAAGAACGTCCAGTAGGGCATCGCGCAGGATGTCTACGCTCTCGATGTGGACTTCCCGTAGCCGAGACCCTACGCTCCGACCCTCGCCTCCAGGACCTCCTGCGCCGCATGAATTTCCCGCCGTAGCGCTACATATGCCTGAATTGATGTCATTTGGGGGAAGTTGATTTTTCGTGCGGGCCTGTGAAGGCAGTCATTCCCGTCCCGCCGTGGCCGACAGGGTGTCTCTTGACAGTTGGCTGGAGATGTGATAGGCTATGTGAGTTGACCTATGGTGAACGATTCAACAGGCCGCTTCCAGGGGGTTCTGAGTCGGCCCGCCGGCTGCGGAAGATCGGCACAAAATGCAATAAAGATACTATTTAGACGGAACGAACCTAAGATTCTATTGAAACTAAAGGAGTTAGCCGTTTTAGGGCCCAAAAACGAACTGGTTCTTGAGAGCCAGAAACCCCGATCAAACCCAAGAATATGGCCAAAAATCCACGCTTTGTGGGGCAGTGAGGCCATAGGCCGCAACCAAAAGCAGATTCTTCGCTGCGCTCCCGCCGCGGCGGGACATGTCATCCTGATCCCGCCTTGCGGGAGAAGGGTATGTTTTTCCGCGCCGGGCGATGAAGTTGGTGCCTGGTGCTGCGTTGAGGGAAACGAGAAAATGGAAACTGGAAACTAGAAATTGGAAATCGGTGGGTTTCACAGATGCTCGGGAAGTCCAATATCTACTTCCGCTGGTTGAAGGAAATAAAGAGGCAGGGGATTTTCCATCCCGGCCAGCGAGTCGGCGTGGCAGTCTCAGGCGGGCCGGATTCAGTCTTATTGCTCCACTTCATGAAAGACTTGGCTTTGGAGTGGGGAATCACGCTGGCCGTGGTCCACTTCAATCATCATTTGCGGGGGGCCGAGTCAGACGCGGATGAGAGCTTTGTTCGGAGCCTGGCTGATTCAATCGGAATCGCTTTCATCGGTGGCGAAGCTGAGGTAGCGCGGGTGGCTCGTGAGAAAAAGCGAAACCTCGAGGCTACCGCCCGCGAGCTGCGCTACAGGTTTTTCTTCTCACTGGTGGAGCAAGGCCGGCTTGACAAAGTGGTGACGGCTCACACCGCCAACGACCAGGCTGAGACCGTGCTGCTGCGCTTATTGCGCGGCGCCGGAACGCGCGGCTTGTGTGGAATTTATCCTGTGCTGGAGGGCAAGGTCGCCCGCCCGTTTCTTGATCTCACGCGCGCCGAAATCACGCGCGAGATGGAAGCGCGCCAGCTCGAATGCCGGCTTGACTCATCCAACCTCGACTCCCGGCTGCGGCGCAACAAGATACGCCTGGAACTGCTCCCCTTGCTGGAAAGGGAATTCAACCCGGCCATCATCCCGCTTCTCAAGAATCATGCTGACCGGGCACGGGATGAAGAAGCGTTCCTGGAGCAACAGGCCCGTGAGCGCAGCCGCCCCTGGCGCATCCGAGAAGGCGGAGAAGAGAAGATTCCGGTGCGCGCCCTTCGAGGGTTTGCACCGGCAATTCAGCGGCTGGTTATGCGGCAAATGCTTCACTCCGTGGGCAAGGGTTTGCGGGGCGTGGCTTACACGCACATTGAAGGACTCCTTCGATTCGCCACCAGCGCCCAAAGTGGCCGGAGCCTCACTTTGCCTGGCGGGGTAGTAGCGAGAAAGGAATTCGACTGGCTCATCCTTGGTTCGCGATCGATTTCCGAGGATGCATACGCTTACGATGTTGCGGTCCCTGGAGAGATAACCGTCCCCCACTTAGGCGTTACCTTTCGGTTCAAGATTATTGAACCCCAAGGGATTCCTAAGGAGTATAATGAAGTGGGGAGTAATGCCATGGATCCGCAGAAACTGTCGCACAGATTGTTTCTGCGAAACTGGCGAGCCGGCGACCAGTTTTGGCCTTCGGGAAGCCGAAAGCTCCGGAAACTGAAGGAGCTATTTGGTCAGCGGAAGATTCCTCGCGGGCAGCGCAAGCTCTGGCCGGTGTTGGAATGTGGGGAGCAGATTGTGTGGGTGAGGGGATTCCCACCCGCAGCTCCCGTGGTAGCTTCTCCGGAGTCCCGAGCCATCTTGCTTATTGAGGAAGCTCGCGGCCCTCAGGGTTAGCGGGGACTCGGAGCGGATGAGATGAAAAGGAAGACCTCCAAACCTCCTGCAACGAAGCGCAGCTCTCACCCGTGTGCGCAGGCTCTCCCGGACAACGATCTGCGCTGTGTATACTCGGAGAAGCAGATTCAAAAGCGCGTGCGCGAATTGGCAAAGCAGATAGACCGCGACTACAAGGGCAAGACGCTGCATGTAGTGGGGATTCTGGAAGACTGCTTTATTTTTATGGCCGACCTCGTGCGCAGCCTCACGATTCCGGTGGTTTGCCATTTCATGAAAGCCGAGATCCACGACACTTCAGCGGGCGCAACTGCAGTGCGAGAAATCATGTACACTTCCAAGGTCGAGGCCGCCGGGCGGGACGTCCTTCTCGTCGATGGTGTTCTGCAATCCGGACTGACTCTGGACCACCTCTACAGCTATGTTCTGGGCCAGAACCCCTGCTCCGTCCGCACCGCCTCGCTCATTGACAAGAGCGGCGAGCGCACGGTGGATGTTTCCACCGATTACGTGGGGTTCAAGAGCGACGAGAAATTTCTGGTCGGCTATGGCCTCGGCTATCAAGAGAAGTATAGAAATTTGCCTTTCGTGGCTGAGCTCGCGAGAGTTGTGTGAAGCATCTAATAGTAGAGCGGGGGTAAGAGACCCGCGTAAGGTCTAAGGGGACAGGAGGAGGAAGCCCAGTGAACTCGGCAGTCAAGAACATAGTTTTCTGGGTGGTGATGGTGGTCACCGCCCTGCTCATCTGGGAGGTGGTCAGGTCGAGCACCGGGGCAAGCATCCAGGAGCTTACTTTTACGTCCTTCATCAACGAGATTAATCGGGATAACGTCCGTGAAGTCCAAATTACGGGGTCCGACGTTTCCGGTACGCTGAAAAAGGAAAGCGCCAAGTTCAAAACCACCATTCCCACGAATTATCCCGACCTGTACAAGACTCTGACGGAAAAGAACGTCAGCGTCGTCATCAAGGATAGCTCCGGGGGTAACTGGATGACTTGGCTCGCCAACGGCCTGCCCATGATCCTGTTGTTGGGTCTCTGGATCTTCTTTATGCGCCAGATGCAGAGTGGCGGTAACAAGGCGCTTTCATTTGGGAAGAGCCGCGCCCGCCTTCTCTCCAGCCAGCAAAAGAAAGTGACGTTCAAGGACGTGGCCGGGGTTGAAGAAGCCAAAGAAGAATTGCAGGAGATCATTGAGTTCCTGAGGGAGCCGCAGAAGTTTCAGAAGCTTGGCGGCCGCATCCCCAAGGGCGTCTTGTTGGTTGGGGCGCCTGGGACCGGGAAGACCCTGTTGGCGCGGGCGATTGCCGGTGAAGCGAACGTTCCTTTCTTTTCCATCTCAGGCTCGGATTTCGTTGAGATGTTCGTAGGGGTGGGCGCTTCGCGTGTTCGCGACCTCTTCGAGCAGGGGAAGAAAAACGCGCCCTGCATCATTTTCATTGACGAAATTGATGCCGTGGGCCGCCACCGGGGCGCCGGCCTGGGCGGTGGTCATGACGAGCGCGAACAGACGCTGAACCAATTGCTGGTGGAGATGGATGGCTTTGAGTCGAATGAAGGCGTCATCCTCATTGCCGCAACGAACCGTCCGGATGTTTTGGATCCCGCCCTTTTGCGCCCCGGCCGATTTGACCGGCGCGTGGTCGTTCCACGCCCTGACGTGGGAGGACGCGAAGCTATTTTGAAAGTACACACGAAAAAAATTCCCCTGGCTGAGGACGTGGAAATCTCAGTGCTTGCGCGCGGTTCGCCCGGTTTTTCGGGCGCTGACTTGGCCAACTTGGTGAACGAAGCGGCCCTGCTCGCCGCCCGGCAGAACCGCAAGACGGTGATGATGAACGATTTCGAGACCTCCAAAGACAAGGTCCTGATGGGCGCGGAGCGAAAGTCCATGATCCTTTCCGAAGAGGAGAAGAAAAACACCGCCTTTCACGAAGCCGGGCATGCGCTGGTGGCTTCCACGGTTCCGTACGCCGACCCGCTCCACAAGGTCACCATCATCCCTCGCGGCATGGCGCTGGGCGTCACCATGCAGCTCCCGCTGGATGACAAGCACACTTACACGCGCGATTACCTCGAATCGCAACTGGCCATCATGATGGGCGGGCGCGCGGCGGAGGAAATCTTCCTGAACCACATTACCACCGGGGCCGGCAACGACATCGAACAGGCCACTGAAATCGCGCGACGCATGGTGTGCGAATGGGGTATGTCAGACCTGGGTCCCCTGGCCTACGGGAAGCATCAGCAGGAAATCTTCCTGGGGCGTGACCTTTCGACCTCTCGTGATTTCAGCGAGGACACCGCCATCAAGATCGACCAGGAAGTGAAGAACTTTGTGGACACAGCGTACCTGAAGGCCAAGGACGTCGTGACCACTCACCGTGACGCCCTGGCGCGCATCGCGGAAGCTCTGCTGGTCCGGGAGGTGCTCGATGCCAGCGAGGTCAATCTGCTTATTGAAGGAAAACCTTTGCCGGAAGTGGTTCGGCATGTGCCTCCAAAACCTTCCCTACCGGAGACTACGCAGGTCTTGAAGCCTCATCCCGCGCCGGGCTTGTCCTCGCGCGAACGTCCGCAGCCGGCGTGAAAGGCAGGGACTTGGGGCTGGGGTCTGGTCGCCAGGGATTACATCGGTTGGCCTCAATTGGGCGTCACGCTTGAAAGGTTGAGACCATGAGTATAGTTAGCGAGTGGTTGGCTTTCATGGGCTTCGGCATCGGGATATTTTTGGTCGGCGTGCTTTGGGCGCGCAAGGAACGACGAGACCGTCCACACTCTTCGTCTCGACTCGGCAAGAACGAATCATCGGGGCATCTGGGAACAGATCTTCTTGACACTAATAGACAACTGTAGTTCGGCTTAGTGAGCTTTCGCAGACACATTCTTCCAGCGCCCCGAAACTGAGTTGCAGTGCGTCATAGGCTCTTCCCCAACCACCAGAGACTGCCCCTCCAAAACGCGAGGAACGATTGGTCGCGGGTTAGTACACCACTTCCACCTGCTCAAGGAACTTGCAGAGCCCACCGGTTCCCACCGCAGCAGTGCCGCTGAGTGTTCCGCAGGCCGTGTCACACAGGTTCGGAAAGTGCTCTCACCTCGCCAATTGCAACTGACATGACGCCTCGTCCCACGTTCGAATTGGAAATCGGCCATCGCAAGGTCCGTCTCGGCGAACGCACGCTCATTATGGGCGCCCTCAACGTGACACCGGATTCTTTTTCGGACGGTGGGCTCCACCTTGATCCCGAAAGGGCCCTCGCGCATGGCCTCGAATTGGTCCGGCAGGGAGCAGACTGGATCGACGTTGGGGGTGAATCCACACGGCCGGGTTCACGCCCGGTTTCAGCCGAAGAAGAGTTGCGGCGGGTTCTGCCGGTGATCCGGAGCCTGCGGCGTGAATTACGCTCGACCCCCATCTCCATCGACACCACGAAAGCCGAGGTGGCCGAGAAGGCGGCGCAGGCCGGAGCCAGCATCCTGAACGACGTCAGCGGATTGCGATTCGATCCGCGCTTGGCCGACGTGGCGCGCCGCTACAAGACTCCCCTCATCCTAATGCACCTGCGCGGCCGGCCGGAGACGATGCAGACGATGCCCTTCGTGAGGGATATTTGGCGGTCGCTCAATCGAGGACTCGCGTGTTCGCTCCAGCGAGCTTTGGCGGCGGGCTTGCGCAGATCCCAGTTGATCCTTGACCCTGGCCTGGGTTTCGGCAAGTCCAGGTTTCAAAACTTTGAAATCCTCGCGCACCTCAGGAAATTGCGACGGTTCGGCCTTCCCATCCTGGTGGGCACCTCGCGAAAGTCGTTTGTCCAGGCCATCGCCGCCGGCGCTGGTCTTCATGCTGCCGCACTTCACAGCCCGAGAAGAAAGGGAGGTCCCGCAGCTTACTGGCCGATGATTGAGAATCTCGAGGCGCAGCAAGCACCTACTCTTCAACTGGGCGATGCCGCCGCCGTGGTGGCATCAATCTTGGGTGGCGCCCACATCGTGCGCGTGCATGATGTCGCCAGAGTCTTGCCGGCGGTGCGCATCGCAGACGCCGTGCTCACTGCCTCCCGCCGGGCTGAATGACGAAGCGTAGCTGGGGAGCTGCCTGAATAGAGCGTTTGAAAGAGTCGTTCCGGTGTCAACCTTAACCAGCAAGTGGCAGATTCTGGCGGGCGATTACAGGGTTCCGTCAAAGTTCTGGGGGGCAGGAATCCGCAGGCCCCGCAGGGGCCTTCCGTGAGTAGCCGCAGGTTTCAACCTGCGGGCAACGAGGCCGAGGGTATCGCGTCAACCCCGAGGGGGTTGACCTATAGTTCGGCCCCTGCAGGGCCGGTATAGTTTTTCCGCTTTCTTTCCGTGGGTTTCATCCCGCAGGCGCGGGACTACTCACGGTTTGCCCCTTCGGGGCAATTTCCACCGTCTTATTCCAACTCACTAGCACTATCCTGAATTGCTTTCCTCCTTTTTGTTACTGCCTACTGCCTTCTGCATACTGCCTACTTTCTGCCCGTTGCCTGCTGACTCTTTCGGTTCGACGAAAGCGTGTACGGGAACAAGCTTTGTGGAATACAATAGGTGGGAAAATGTCGAACAAGCCGAAGCTTTTTGGCACGGATGGGATAAGAGGTGTGGCGGGCGAGTACCCGCTCGACCGCACGACCGTTTGGAACCTCGGCCTCGCCCTGGGTAATATTCTTCGCAAAGAAGAGCCAGCCGGCCCTGTTCGAGTCGTTCTGGGACAGGATACTCGGGAATCGGGAAGTTGGATTGCCCGTCGGCTCACCGCAGGGTTGCGTTCGGCTGGCGCGCAAGTCACCGAAGCTGGTGTGATTACCACGCCCGGCTTGGCTTTCCTCACTTGTCATTACGGTTTTTCTGCCGGCGTGGTCATTTCCGCGTCCCACAATCCATACGAAGACAACGGCATCAAGGTCCTTTCCAAGTCAGGAACCAAGCTTTCCGAATCCGTGGAACTCGCGATCGAGGGGGAGTTGGCACAAGCGCGATCTGAGGGAGAGAGAGATTCCGAGGCGCCTCTGGAGACCGCACCGCACTTGTTGGAGGCCTACCTGGAGCGACTCCTCCAGCTCATTCCGGCGGGTCTGGCGCTATCGCCCTATCGGCTGGTCGTGGATTGCGCACACGGCGCAGCTTATCGTGTGGTCCCGAAACTCCTCAGCCGCCTGGGCGTCGAGGCGCACCTTCTGCACGTAGAACCCAACGGGCGCAATATCAATCTCGGTTGCGGCTCACTTTATCCGCAAGTGATGGCGGAGGCCACCCGGGCGCTCTCCGCTGACCTGGGAGTGGCCTTCGATGGTGACGCGGACCGCGCCATATTCGCCACGCGCGAAGGCAAGCTGATCGACGGCGATTATATCCTCTCTATAA
>JBEKIZ010000066.1:0-28671 GCA_050011515.1 Terriglobia bacterium
AGGAGGGAGGTAATTTTCCGAGTCTCCATGAAATTCAGGGCTTTGGTCGCCAACTCTTGCCGGCCAATAGTCACTGGATTTCGTGTCATGGCGTCCGCGGCTTTCAAATCCAGAGCTCGATTCCCTTCCCGCTGAAACAATCGTCGCAGGTCGCCATCCGAGATGATTCCCAGCAAGCGGTCAGATTCGCCGGTGACCGCAGTGTGCCCCAAACCCTTCTTGCTCATTTCATAGATCACGTCCGGCATGGGGGTGTGGGGGCCTACGCGGGGAAGTTGATCCCCCGTGTGCATAACGCTCTCGACGCGGCGCAGCTTAACTCCGAGGTCACCGCCCGGGTGGAGTGCGGCGTAATCCGCTTCATCGAAACCCCGCTTCTCGAGCAGCGCCATGGCCAGCGCATCGCCCATGGCCAGCATGGCGGTGGTCGAGGCGGTGGGCGCCAGTCCCAGCGGGCACGCTTCCTGCCGAATTCCCACGTCGATCACCGCCTCGCTTGCCTGTGCCAGTGTCGAAGTCAGATTGCCCGTCAGTGAGATGAGCGGGATAGCCAAACGTTTGACGGTTTCGAGCAGCCGCAGCAGTTCCACGGTCTCACCGCTGTAGCACAGCGCTACCAGCACGTCGTGGCGGACCAGGCGTCCAAGGTCACCGTGCAAGGCTTCCGAGGGATGCAAGAAGAACGAGGGCGTGCCGGTGCTCGAAAGCGTGGCGGAAATCTTCTGCCCAATCAGGCCGGACTTCCCCATGCCGGTGACCACAACCCTCCCCCGACAGGCATAGAGGATTTCCACCGCCCGCACAAAGCTCTGATCGAGGCGCTCCACCAGTTCGCTCAAGGTCTTCGCCTCGATTTCCAGAACCCTGCGCGCCGTATCCAGACTCATCGCCGTTTCACTCGAACGGTGGATAATAACATAAGCTGCCTGTCACGGTGTCATTCCGATCCCGCAGTCGCGGGAGAGGAATCTCGCCCTGTTCTTTGTTCCACCGAGTCCCAAGTCCAGAGCGAGATTCCTCGCTGCGCTCGGAATGACATCCAGGGATGGTTCCAGCGTGTTCGCCGCTAGAGCGTTCGCCTTCGCGTTCACGTCCGCGCTTCGATCTTATTGACGACGGTTTTCAGCGCCTTGACGCGCGCCCACCACTTCCAGTTGCCTTCAATGATGGTCCAGGGAGCGTAGTCGGTGTCCGTTTTCGCGAACATGTCTTCCAGCGCTTCAATATACTGGTCCCACTTTTCGCGGTTGCGCCAATCCTCTTGACTCAGCTTATAATTCTTCCAGGGATCTTTTTCGCGCTTCTTGAAGCGGTCGAGTTGTTCCTTCTTGGAAATGTGAATCCAGAACTTCACCAGGACCATGCCGTCATCCACCAGGGTCCGCTCGAATTCATTGATCTCCCGGTAAGCGCGCTGCCATTCCTCCTTCTTGGCAAACTTCTCGACGCGCTCGACCAAAACCCGGCCATACCAAGTGCGATCGAAGATCCCGATGCGGCCGCGGGGCGGTAGCCGGAGCCAAAAGCGACGCAGCCAGTGGTGGGCCTTGTCCTCCTGGGAGGGTGGGCCGATAGGGTAAACCTCGTAGCCGCGTGGGTCCAGGGCCTCGGTCAAGCGTTTGATATTGCCTCCCTTCCCTGCCGCGTCTTCTCCTTCGTAACCGACACAGACCGGAATTCCTTTTTCAATAATCTTGCGTTGCAGTTTCAACAGCCTCAACTGGTACTCTTCCAAAAGCTCCGCGTACTCCTCCTTGGACTCGAGCTTCTTGTCGAGATCAAGCTTATCCAGATAACCCATGATGCCACCTCCGGGAATCCCTGCTCCGTCACAGGGGATTGAGGAACCGCGCGGCCTGCGGCCAAGCGATGATTGCAGACGTTCTTCGCAAGACACAAAGAACAGCGAAACTAATCCCGAAATCAGAAGTTGGAGCTGCGGGGACACGTGGACACCCTTGTCACCCTGAGCCCGCCGTTCTGTGGCAGGCGAAGGGTCTGCTTTGCTTCGAAAAAAAGCAGATTCTTCATCCGCCAAAGAACGGCGGATTCAGAATGACAGAGGGCGGCACGGACACAGGCTTATTTCTTTTCCTGCTGCTCCTGGTGAGCGGTCGGGTCGTGCTTCGGAGCAGCCTTGGCTTTCTGATCGCGGAGGACCGCCTTGCGGCTCAGCCGGATCTTGTTGCCCTCGATGGCAATCACTTTAACCAACAACTGGTCCCCTTCCTTGAGTTCATCGCGAATGTCCCGGATCCGGTGCTCAGCGACTTCACTGATGTGCAGCAATCCGTCGGTGCCGGGGAAGATCTCAACGAAAGCGCCAAAGTCCGCCAGCCGGACTACCTTCCCGAGGTAGGTCTTGCCCAACTCGGCCTCGGCCAGAAGGTCCTTGATCATCTTGAGGGCCTTGTGGGCAGCAGTTTCGTCGGTGGCGGCCACGTTGACCTTGCCGTCATCCTCCACATCGATCTTCACGCCGGTCTGCTCGATAATGCCGCGAATCACCTTGCCCCCCGGCCCGATAAGTTCGCCGATCTTCTGACGGTTGATTTGCAGGGTGTAGATGTGGGGAGCAAATTCGGAGATCTGCTTACGGGGCTCGGAGAGCGTCTCCAGCATTTTTCCCAGCACGTGCAGGCGGGCCGACTTCGCCTGGCCCAGCGCCTCCGCCATGATCGGCGCGGTGATGCCGGAGATCTTGATGTCCATTTGCAGGGCGGTAATGCCGGCTTTGCTGCCCGCCACCTTGAAGTCCATGTCGCCGTAATGGTCCTCGCTTCCGGCGATGTCCGTCAGGATGGCGTAATTCTCGCCTTCCTTGACCAACCCCATGGCAATTCCCGCCAAGGGCGCCTTGATGGGCACGCCCGCATCCATCAGCGCGAGGGTCCCGCCGCACACGGTCGCCATCGAGGAAGACCCATTGGATTCGAGGATGTCCGAAACCACGCGAATCGTGTAGGGGAATTCCTTCTCTTCCGGGACGACGGCAATCAGCGCACGCTCCGCCAGCGCCCCGTGGCCGATTTCACGCCTGCCGGGACCGCGCAGGAACGCCACCTCTCCCACACTGAAAGGTGGGAAGTTGTAATGGAGCATGAAACGTTTGAAAGCCTCGCCTTCGAGCACATCGAGCCTCTGCACATCCTCGGCGGTCCCCAGCGTAGCGGTCACCAGTGCCTGTGTCTCACCTCTGGTAAAGAGGGCGGAACCGTGAGTGCGTGGCAGGATGCTCACTTCGCTCGAGATCTCCCTCACCTGGTCGAAAGCCCGGCGATCAGGCCGCTGGCGTTTTTCGAGGACGTCGTTGCGGAAGAGACGCTCTTCCAGACGCGAGAAATAGTGAGCGGCCAAGCGGCGCTTCTCTTCGTCATCTTCCGGGTAGCTTTCCAACAGTCTGGTCCGGATTTCAACGATTCGACGCTGGCTCTCCTGCTTGGGGTATTTCGAGGTGTCCATGGCCTCGTGGAGCTGCTCCTCGACCTTGCTCGCCACTTCGCCGTAAAACACCTCATCCACCGCTGGCGTAACAAATTCGCGCTTCTTGATGCCTAGCTTCGCGAAGAGATCTTTCTGCATGGCCACGATTTTCCGGATTTCGCCGTGACCGTACTGGAGGGCGTCCAGGATCGTCTCTTCAGAAACTTCCTTGGCGCCCGCTTCCACCATCACGATGGCCTCCTCCGTGCCCACCACGACCAGATTTAGCAGGCTGGACTTGGTCTCCGCGTAGGTGGGGTTCGCCACCAGCCGGCCATCCACCAGCCCCACACGCACCGCCCCCACGGGCGTATAAAACGGAATATCCGAAAGGTAAAGGGCGGCTCCCCCGGCCACCATCCCAATGACGTCCGGGTTGTTGTCCGAATCCGCCGACAGAACCAAGGCAATCACTTGAGTCTCATCGTTGAAGCCTTCGGGGAAAAGAGGGCGGACCGGCCGGTCAATCATGCGACTGGTGAGGATTTCCTTTTCCGTAGGTCTTCCTTCCCGCTTGAAAAAGCCGCCGGGAATCTTCCCCGCGGCGTAGTTATATTCACGGTAGTCAACCGTTAAGGGGAAAAAGTCGATGCCCTCACGGGGTACAGTTGAACATGCGGTCGCCAACACTACCGTGTCACCATACCGGACCATGGCGGAACCGTCCGCCTGCTTGGCTACTTTGCCACATTCAATGCTCAGGGTGTTTGATCCCAGGGCAATTTCTACTTTTTGCATCTCAATGTCCTCCGACAATTTTTGCCCAGTGCTCGCTGGGGCCTCCGCGCGGTGCAGAAGCGCTCCACCGTCCAGCTTCACTTCGCTGCTCTCGAAATGTGAGGGACTGGTTGTGCATACTGGGTTGGTCAGAGAGTTGCGAATTGAGGCGGATAAGCAACTACGGGCGCCCTCAGGACCGGCTGCGGAAAGGCGCAAGACGAAAAAGCGACCTGCACCCGTATCGCGGGAGGTCGTTGCGCGCAAAAAATTTGTCGCTTTGGGAATTCCTGAACTGTCCGCTCAAAACCGGCTACTTGCGGATGCCCAACCTCTCGATAACCCGCTTATAACGCTCCGCATCCAGGCGTTTGAGATACTCCAACAAACGCCTTCTTTTGCCCACCATCATGAGCAAACCACGGCGCGACGCGTGGTCCTTGCGATGAACGTTAAAATGCTCATTCAGATAGTTGATTCGTTCGCTCAGCAGGGCTACTTGAACTTCCGGCGAACCTGTGTCGCTCCCGTGAACTCGGTAACGCTCAATCAGGTCGCCTTTGGATTCGCGCGTCAACGGCATCCGCCATTCTCCTCGCTTTTCATCTCTCTTTTCAACAATTTCAGATTAACACGGAGACGGAGTTTTGGCAAAAGAAAATCGAACGGGGAGTAATCCCTCAGTCTCGGTTGGCGTAGCGCCGCCCTTTGGAGCCTGCCCTGAGCGCAGCGAAGGGACGGCACGTGCCGGCCCCGCCCTGCGGGACCGGCGCTACGTGCGTTGCCACCCGAGAGTGAGGGATTACACCTACATCACTCGGCGTCCCCCACACTCCCTTGCGAAGGCATGAGCAGGATTTCTTCCAGCGTGGTTCGTGGAGGCTGTGCCAGCGCCCCAAAGACGGCCTCCGCGACGTCCGTCGCCTGGATGAGGTCGAGGCGGCAGACGGGGAATCCAAATTGATTGGTCAGGCGGGTGTTGGTGGAGCCCGGCAGAATGCCTGTGACGCGAATCTTCAACGGCCGAAGCTCCTCGCGGAGTACCCGCGTCAGGCCAAGCGCCCCGAATTTGGAAGCGGTATAAGCCGAACAATTCGCAAAAGGCTGGAGGCTGGATACGGAGAGGATATTCACAAGATGGGCCGCCCGGCTGCGGCGAAGAAGAGGCAGCGCGCCGCGGGTGCACAAGAACAGAGAGGTCAGATTGGTTTCAATGTTCCTTCGCCAGTCGTCGAGGGAGGTGGAAACAAAGGGCTTATAAGTGAAAACGCCGGCGTTGTTGATAAGGATGTCAAGGCGGCCCAGCTCGCGTCCCACAACCTTGAACAGCCGCCGGACTTGCCTGGCCTGCGTCACATCCGCCTTGACCACCAACGCGCCACCCGGAACTTCCTCTGCCGCCTTGCGCAGAGCCGCTTCCTTCCGGGCAACCAGTACGAGTCTTGCACCCTCGTTTCCCAAACGCTGGGCAATCGCCAAGCCGATTCCCCGGCTGCCGCCGGTCACAAGGATGACTTTACCTTCAAGTTTACCCATAAAGTCAGTGACAAGTGACGAGTGACGAGCGCCGAGTGACGAGCAAAAGTACAGGTGCCAGGTGTCAGGTTTCAGGTTTCGGGGGTTAGTGAAGAGCAGGCGGGAAGTTTGTAAGAACAGAGTCCCGAATTCTGATTTATGCTTTTGCTTTTCCGCTCGTCACTCGTCACTCGTCACTTGTCACTGCCTTTCCCGCACTAGTCTCAAGAATTCCGCCCGCGTCAACTCGCAGTCCCGGAAGACTCCTGTCATGTGCGAGGTGACGGCGACCGAGTTCTGCTTCTCAACCCCACGCATAATCATGCAGAGGTGCTTTGCCTCAATGATGACGCCCACTCCCTGGGGTTTAATCCTTTCCATTAGAGCTTCGGCAATTTGAGTGGTAAGCCGCTCCTGGATCTGAAGGCGCTTGGCGAAGACATCGACCACTCGGGGTATTTTGCTCAGGCCGATGACCTTCTGGTTCGGAATGTAGGCCACGTGGCACTTTCCAAAAAAGGGCAACAGATGGTGCTCGCAAATGCTGAATATCTCGATGTCCTTCACAATAACCATTTCATCGTAGGCCACCGGAAAGAGTGCGCCGTTCAGAACCTTATCCAGCTCCTGATGGTAGCCGCTGGTAAGGAAACGCAGCGACCTTGCCACGCGGCCCGGAGTTCGAATCAACCCCTCGCGGCGGGGGTCTTCCCCAAGCTCACGAAGCAGGGTATGAATCGCCTCCGCGAGCGGGTCGGATTCCCCCTCTTTTTCAAGTTCGTTCAATGTCGCCATTTGATCTTCAATCATTCTTGCCCTCTCAGTTCCTGCTCCTGACGCTGCGTTCGCCCTCATATTCAAAGAAATTGGAGTTGGTCTCCTCCAACCGCACGCGCGCGAGTTGGGCGGCGTGAAGAGGTCCAGCGCTGTTGACCTTGTCCTCGAGCAGATTGAATATCTCCACGCACACGTTTTCGGTCGTCGGCACTCGAGATTGAAAGTTCTCCACGTCCAGGTTGAGGTTGGTATGGTCGAAGCGCTCGAGCACTTCTTTTTCGACGAGGCCGTCAAGCGCTACGAGGTCAAAGACCATGCCTGTTTCCTGGTCAATGGGCCCCTCCACCGTCACTTCCAGCACATAATTGTGACCATGGCCAAACGCGCTGTCGCATTTGCCATAGATGCGCACATTGGCGTCATCCGACAGCGCCTTATTGTGCAGCCGATGCGAAGCACAAAACCCGTAGCGGCGGGTGAGGTAAACCATCACTCTCCGTAATAATCAACATAAAGGTCGGGAGTTTCGTACAACCTTATTCGATGCAGCTTCCCAAAGGTAAGTTTCGGGGCGAGCAGACCCCAGATTTCTACGGCAATGTTCTCGGTGGTCGGAATCTTGGTCGCAAAGGCCGGGACTTCCTGGTTGAGGAATTTGTGGTCCATCAACTGCAACACTTCACGCTCCAGGATCGTCTTCAGCTCTTTCAAGTCAACTACCATGCCCGTCGTGGGGTTGAGCAAACCGGCTACGGTGACTTCCAGCATGTAGTTGTGCCCGTGGCCATGGGGGTTATTGCACTTCCCGAAGATGCGCCGGTTCTCTTCCGGCGAAAGCTTCGGATTGTGATAGAAATGTGAAGCGGAGAACTCCGCCCGGCGCGTGACGTAGATCATCCTCTACCCCCTGGTTGAATAACGGCGTCCTTTCCAATCTACGTGGCGTGAAACGCGATGAGCTATGACCGAGTTGATTAGAAGTGCGCCCAAGATAACCGCGCCTTCCAACCTCCACGGCGCAACGCGAGAGTCAAATCCCAAACGAGTGACTGCCCGCAAATAACTGGCATGACGCACCACGACGATGAGCAAACACCCTAGGGCCCCGCACAAGACGATGACGTTTCCCCGGCCGGATAATAACCACATTAAAAGTGCGACCAGGAAAAACTGCGGCAGTAAATCCAAGGCACAAAGTTCGGCCAATGTCTTGAAAATCTTCGCCAGGCTTCCCCCATAAATAAGATAGAGATTCTTGGTCCATCCGCGCCACATTTCACCAAAGCTGCGGTACATCCGCGTCTGGACCCAGGCTGCTCCAGGCAGGAAAAGCAGTTTCCCGCCCGCCGCCTTGACTCGCTTCGCCAGCTCCACGTCCTCGAGGATCGCGTTGCGAATTGCTTGGTGCCCGCCCACGCGCGCGTACGCTTGGCGCCGGATTAAGAGATACTGACCGTTCGCCGCGGCCGCCGCCGATCCAGGCTCGGAGACTTCTTCGAATCTGTACAGGCGCGCCAGGTTCACATAAACGAGCGGTATGACGGCCTTCTCCCACCAAGTCGGGGTTACTTGGCCGGGCGAGAGCGAAAGCAAATCAGCGCCTTCCCGCTCGGCAAGCTCCAGCAGGGCCGCGAGGCTGCCCGGCAGGTGCTCGGTGTCGGCATCCGTAAAGAGCAGCCAATCACCTGCCGCCTCTCGAGCCGCAACGGTTACAGCGTACGTCTTGCCCAGCCAGCCTTCCGGCAGCGAGTCGATGTGCAGTACGCGGAGAAGTGGCGCCTCCGCCTTCATGGCCTCCAGAATCTCCAAAGTCCTGTCTTCCGACTGGTCATCCACGATGAGGATTTCCCGCACGCCTCGCTGCGCCGCAAGGGAACGAACCAGACACTCGAGGTTGGCTTCCTCGTTACGGGCGGGTACGATTATGGAGACCAGACCGGGATAGTTTTGACTCATCTACCCTGCCCGCACACGACGGGAAGTAGGGCCGCCCCAAGAGGCGGCCCTACCGCGCCTCATGAAGATTCAGGCCCGCATTCAAACTGCTATTATAATGGAGGGTCGGGCGATGAGCAAAACGAACGCGCTTAAGATTCTCGCACTTTTGCTGATTTTGGGTGGCGCGGCGATCTTCGCTCTGCGCCTGCGACAGCCGCGCCCCGTGGACGTCGGAGAAAGAGCGCCTGACTTTACCCTTCCGGCCCTTAACCGGGGTTCGCTTTCACTTCACGATTTCTCTCGACAGGTGGTGGTCCTGAACTTCTGGGCCACCTGGTGCCCGCCGTGCGTGGAAGAGACTCCCGGCCTGGAAAAGTTCGCCGAACAAATGCGCTCGCAAGGCGTGGCCGTGATGGGGGTCAGCGTGGACCAGGATGTGGTAGCCCTACAGACTTTTGCTGCGCAGCAGCACCTTTCGTTTCCTATTGGGCGGGACCCCGATCAATCCGTCGCCAACCGTTACGGGACATTCCAATTCCCGGAAACTTACATCATCGACCAAGACGGCAGAGTGGCGGAAAAACTGATCGGGCCCGTGGATTGGCAGGACCCCCGCATCATTACTTTCGTCCAGGACCTCGCCCGCAAGATGGGGGGCTAGGGCCATGTCACATCTAAATTCTTTACAGTTCCGCGGGCTGGCGCAGACGGTCGCTTTTTAGCGTCTGCGCCAGCCCGCGTTGACGAGACCCTGTGATTGAATCCCGGGCTTAAACGAGCGGTCCGGGCTACTTACTCCTCCGTCATTTGCCGGTTGCCTCCAGAAATTCTTCCACGGTTAATCCCGCTCTCGCGATCAGGGCACGCAGCGTTCCGCGCGCCACTTCAGGATGCTTGGGAATAGAAAGCGTGGCGATGTGGCCAGTTTTGGTAAGAATGATATGGCTGCCCCGTTGCCGGGCTACTTCCCAGCCTAGCTTTTGGAAAGCCCCCATGACGTCCCGAGGTCGAAGCAGCGGAAGGGGCGGCATCAGCTTACAACTTCCACTTCACGCGTGGTGACCGTCAGAGGCAGGCCTTTCTCGGCCCGAACCTCGAGGCATTCCTTGATGGCATCGCGGATGTTTTCCTCCGCTTCCTCTTCCGTTTTCCCCTGACTTACGCAGCCGGGAATGGATGGACATTCAGCAATGAAAACGCCGTCTTCGTCCGGGTAAATGGTGATGAGCAGTTTCATCTCAACTCCTGGCTCTAATTATCGCACAATTTGTTCCTAAAGGTTCTCTGCATTCCCCTCAATCGCGGGCTGGCGCAGACGGTCGCATTAGGGCAGTAGGCAGTACCCTCTAGGCAGTACGCAGAAAGCATTAACCAGAAAGCGGGAGGCAGACAGCTTTTCGTAGCGGCCAGCTTCAGCCGGGCAGCTTTTCGTAGCGGCCGGCTTTAGCCGGGCAGCCCTCTTCCGACAAGGCTTTGGGGCGGGCACACTCTCCGTCAGCGCGCCGTTCTACAAGCCAACTGAGGTGAGCTATCGTAGCCCGGGCCTGTTCGGTTGGTCCGCGGCTTTTTGTTGTCAGTCGAGGACTCCCACAACTCGCTTCGGGAGATCGCAGACCCCAAAGATCAGGGGTCTGCGCCAGCCGGTGGAAAGGCCTCATTTTCTATCTAGAAAGCGATATACATTCAATTGTATATTTGCTGGTGGCTTTACTGATATAGTCGCAATCGTGAGCAACCGAGCCGAAAGGCCCAAATACGCGACCGTCGTTTGGGAGGGCGACTCGAGAGAGATTCTCCAGGCTTTCCCCAGAGGACGTTAGGCAGAACCTGGGATTTCAGTTGTGGCAGTTGCAGCAAGGCGAAAGACCAAGTGACTACAGACCGTTGCCCTCGATAGGCGCGAGCGTTTTTGAACTGCGCGATCAAGATGAAAGAGCCTGGTATCGCGTCGTTTACTTATCGCGGGTAAATGACGTGATCTGCGTTCTGGACTGCTTCGAGAAGAAAAGCCGGGAAATGCCAAGAAACGAATTTGAGAAGGCGAAGCAGCGGCTCAAAGCAGTGAAGGCGCGTTGGGGAGAGGAGAAGAAACATGAAGAGCGCAGCTAACAAGCCATCGCACGTAACGCAGGGGAACGTGCTGGATGACCTTGGCTTTCCGCCGGAGCAGGCAACGGCGCTAAAATTCAAGGCCGAGCTGTATCAGGCAATCCTCCGGTGCGCGAAGAAGTATCCACCAAAGGACCTGCAAATAATCCTCGGAGAGCCTCAGCCGCGTGTGAGCGAACTGCTCAACGGGAAGATCGCCAACAAGAGCGTCGACAAACTCCTCTACTATGCCGGACGCTTGGGCATTGAAGCCAAGGCCAAATTCGCGCAGACTCACAAAGAGGTGGTTGAGAAAGAGCTTGCACTGGCCGACTAATGCGGACGAAGCTCCGGCAACGGCACGCGGCCAGCGAGCTACGGTGTCGCCGTGGCTGAAAGTCCGCCAATCCTTGTGGCGGGCGACCCTTCGGCCTCGGGGTGGGCGCCGCTCGCCTTTGCAGCGGCGACCCCGGCTTGCGGGGTCGGCATTTTTCGCGCGGGCGGGCGTACACGGTCGCTTTTTAGCGCCTGCGCCAGCCAGAGCCGTTTGTGGAACACTGGTACCGCTGCCAAGCGCTTTGCGCTTATAATCACGGGATGAGCCGGCGAATACCGAACTCGAAACCGATCACTGATGTGAGTGCGATGGCTTTTTTAAATATGGCGCGCGAGTACCATAGTGCAGCCAATCAGCTCTCCGGTTTGGGACGCGGTTCCTTAAGCAACCCGATCAACTTCCTTTACTTCCATACTGTCGAACTGGCGCTAAAGGCGTTCGTGCGATCATTCAACCGCCCGATCCGAAAGAGCCATAATTTGACGAAAGTTTACGAGGAGTGCCGTAGTTTGGGACTCAAGATCGGCCCGGCTGACCGGCTTGAGATCGGGAATATTGTGACTCTATTGGATTCAGGCAACGAGGATCAAGGGTTCCGCTACTTCAACTGGAAGTCAGGGTCAATGGCTACTTCATCGTGGATACGCGAGGTCGTCGAGCAGTTGATGCGGGCTGTCGAAACACATGTGGAGGCTCGCGCCCAACACGAGGCCACCGCTGTCCCGGCGGGTCCCGCCATCAAGTTGACGATGATCTTTGGTAAGCCTGTACCCAGGGCCAGCGCGGATGTGCCCCTGAACGATTCAAGAAAGAGTTAACAGCCGACGAATGATCTCTGCTGTTGTTGCATTCAGAACTGCCGGGATTCTCCGCATCGCTCCGCTGCGCTCAGAATAACAAGGTAATGACCTTTTTCAGGGAGCCACTCGGTTTTGTTAGAGGAAGGCGATGAAAGGGCAAACTGATAGTCGAAAAAGTGTCGTCGAGGGGCTGGATCATCAGGCCTCGACGACCGGAACCGTCATCGACCCTGTTTGCGGAATGGAGATAAGCCGCGAGGATGCGGTCGGGAGTTACCTACACGAAGGGCAAGAGTACTTTTTCTGCAATCCTTCCTGCCTTGAAAACTTTCGCGCCAATCCGAGTCAGTATCTGAGCCCCAGGCAAGCCGTGGCAGCCTCCGGCGTAGCGGCGAGCGGCGCTCGCCCGGGGCCGAACGCCGTTCGGCCCTACGATGCGGGGGCGACTGCGATCTACACGTGCCCCATGGATCCTGACGTCCGGAAACAAGGTCCAGGCGCATGTCCGAAATGCGGGATGGCGCTCGAGCCGCTCAGGGCCACAACTGCGGCCACTCGTACCGAGTACGTGTGCCCAATGCACCCCGAAGTCGTCCGCAACGAGCCGGGGGTTTGCCCCCTCTGTGGCATGGCTCTAGAGCCTCGGTCGGTGAGCGTGGCGGAGGAACCGAATCCCGAGTTGGTATTGATGGGCCGCCGCTTCTGGGTTTGCCTGGCTTTAACCCTTCCGGTTTTCTTACTCGCGATGTCCGAAATGATTCCCGGCCAGCCACTACAGCACGCCTTCTCCTCGCGCCTGCTCAGTTTGGTGCAGTTTGCTCTGGCCACTCCCGTGGTGCTTTGGGGAGGGCGGCCATTTTTCGAGCGCGGCTGGGCCTCACTGGTCAATCGCCACCTGAACATGTTTACCCTGATCGCCCTCGGAACCGGGACTGCCTATGTTTATAGCGTCGTAGCCGTTCTCTCGCCCGGCATCTTTCCGGAATCGTTTCGCGGGCCTGGCGGCGAAGTCCCAGTCTACTTCGAGGCGTCGGCAGTTATCACCACACTGGTGCTCCTGGGGCAGGTGCTGGAGCTTCGCGCGCGGGCCCAGACCAGCAGCGCCATCAAGGGATTGCTGGGCCTTACACCAAAGACCGCGCGGATTGTCCGGGATGAAGGCGCCGAGGAGGACGTGCCGCTCGACCGCGTCGAGCGGGGAGATCGGCTGCGCGTCCGTCCCGGCGAAAAGGTGGCGACGGACGGAGTCATCCTTGAAGGCTCGAGCTCGATTGATGAATCCATGGTGACGGGGGAGCCGATCCCCGTGGAAAAGAAAGCTGGAGACCGCGTGACGGGTGGGACGGTGAACGGCCCCGGCGGTTTTCTGATGCGCGCTGAACGCGTGGGCAGCGATACGCTCTTGGCGCACATCGTGCAGCTTGTCTCAGAGGCACAGCGGAGTCGCGCGCCCATCCAACGCTTGGCCGACGTCGTTTCCTCTTACTTCGTTCCCGTAGTAGTTTTCATTTCTGTGCTCACTTTTGCGGTCTGGGCGACCGTGGGCCCCGAGCCGCGGCTTGCCCATGCGCTGGTAAACGCTGTGGCAGTGCTTATCATTGCCTGCCCTTGCGCGCTGGGACTTGCCACGCCGATGTCCATCATGGTGGGGACGGGACGCGGCGCCCTGGCGGGCGTGTTGATAAAGAACGCCGAAGCGCTTGAAGTTCTCGAAAAGGTGGACACGCTCGTTGTGGACAAGACTGGTACCCTTACGGAGGGAAAGCCTCGTCTTGCTTCGGTTTATGCACTGCAAGGATGGAATGAGATGGAAGTGCTCCGCTTGGCCGCAACCCTCGAGCGCGGGAGCGAGCATCCTCTCGCCGCCGCCATCGTGGGAGGGGCGCAAGAAAGGGGACTTCAACTCGGCGAGGCTCGAGAGTTTCGTTCGGTCACTGGTGAAGGCGTGATGGGCAAGGTGGATGGCAAAACCGTCGCACTCGGAAACCGCAAGCTTCTTGATGAGCTGAAGGTGGAATTGGACGCCCTGGACGCGAAGGCCAGCCAACTTCGAGGCGAAGGCCAAGTCGTAGTCTTCATCGCCATTGACGGACATGCCTGTGGCTTGCTGGCGGTGACCGATCCCATCAAGCCGTCTACCCCTGACGCTCTGCGAGTATTGCAGAAAGACGGGATACGTATTGTCATGCTCACCGGCGATACCCGCACTACCGCCGAGGCCGTGGCGCGCAGACTGGGCATCGACGAAGTCGAGGCGGAGGTCCTGCCTGAGCAAAAGGGCAAGGTCATCGAACGGCTTCAAGCGCAAGGGCGCGTGGTGGCAATGGCTGGGGACGGCATCAACGATGCCCCGGCACTCGCTCAGGCCCATGTCGGCATCGCCATGGGGACGGGAACCGATGTGGCCATGGAAAGCGCTGGCGTCACCTTGGTCAAGGGGGATTTGCGTGGCATTGTGCGGGCTCGCAGGTTGAGCAAGGGTACGATGCGCAACATCCGACAGAACCTTTTTTTCGCGCTGGTTTACAATACCATCGGTGTGCCCCTGGCGGCGGGCGTCCTTTACCCAGTGCTGGGGCTGCTGCTGAGCCCCATGATCGCGGCGGCGGCCATGACGTTCAGCTCGGTGTCCGTGATCAGCAATGCGCTCAGGCTGCGCAGGATGGAGCTGTAGACGGCAGGTGTCAGGTGTCAGGTGTCAGGTCTCAGGTGCCAGGTGTCAGGGGACAGCGAGCTGAGGATTCGCCGCAACTGACTACGGACAACTGACCAAAGGCTGATCTTCGAGGTTCATAACATGACGTTCCTAACCACGCGTTATCACCTGAAACAAAACTTGACTCCAAAGGACTTTGAAAGGCTGCACAGCCTCTCCACGGTTTATGGCATCCGAGGGCTTTTCATTGAAGGCCAGCTCCTGGAGCTCGAATATGACGCCTCGCGGATTCACGAAGCGGAGGTCTTGGCACAGGTCCGCCGGGCTGGGATTGCCGTAGAACCCGTAAAGCCTATTGCTCCCGGCAGCTTCGATTGTACCGGCGAGTTCAGAGATTTCGCTTGGCCTACGCAAGGGCTAAGCCCTGCCAACCAGAAGGGGTAGCGTTTCCGCTCTGCTTGACGAATGTGGAACGGCGCGCTACCTTTGCTTCACGACCATGACAACAGACGGACACATTCCACTAGCAAGCTTTTGTCTTCTCGAACGGACAGAGCCGAGCCTCCCGAAACTCGATGATTTGGGCAGCTCAATCCTGGAGACTCTGAGGAGACTGGGCATAGCTGCAGAGAAGCTGCGCGGCAAGCGCGTCGCCGTTGCCGTGGGCAGCCGTGGTATTGCCAGCCTGAAGGAGATCGTGCAAGCAGTCTGCGGCTGGTTAAAGGCACAAGGGGCTCAGCCTTTTATCTTCCCCGCCATGGGGAGCCACGGAGGGGCAACCGCCGAGGGCCAGCGCAAGATCCTGGAGGAATACGGCGTTACGGAGGCCGCCACGGGGGTGGAGATTCGCTCCTCCATGGAGACCGTGCTTCTCGGAACGACCCCCGAAGGTTTCCGAGTCTTTGTGGATCGGAACGCCTGGGAGTCCGACGGCGTGGTGGTGATCAACCGCATCAAGCCCCACACCGATTTTTCGGGGAAGATTGAAAGCGGTTTGTTGAAAATGTTGACGATCGGCATGGGCAAACTGGAGGGGGCCACGGAGGGTCATCGCCAGAGTTGGAAATACGGGTTCGAGACTGCCATCCGCGCCGTTTCGGGAAAAGTGCTGGCCAGCGGGAAGATTCTCTGTGGGTTGGGGGTGGTCGAGAACGAACTGCACGAGATTGCCGTCGTCCGCGCCGCGCTTCCGGAAGGCATCGTGGCACAGGACGAATCGACGCTTCAACTGGCCCGCACCCTGGTGCCGCGCATTCCGTTCCCGGCATTTCACTTGCTGATGGTGGACGAAATGGGCAAGAACATCAGCGGAACCGGCATGGATACAAAAGTAATTGGCCGCGGGGTGGAACTGCCGCCCGGAGAAGCGCCCAGGATTTCCATGATCTACGTTCGTGATCTCACTCGCCAAAGCGATGGGAACGCAGTGGGGGTGGGCTTCGCCGACGTCATCCATGAGCGTCTTTACCGGAAGATTGACTTCGATAAGATGTATCTCAACACATGCACCTCCCTGAATCCTGCTGCGGCCCGGCTACCCATTCATTTGCCCTCGGACCGCGAAGCTTTGGATCTCACCCTCGGCCATTTGGGAAGTCCGGAGCCGGCGGCACAGCGGATCGTTTGGATTCGTAACACACTCAGCCTTGACCGGATTGCCATCTCAGTTCCTTTGGCTCGCGAGGCCACAGCGCTTAAGCGCTGGCGATTGTCGGAAGGAGTTCATCCCGCAGATTTTGATTCGGCCGGAAATCTTGAATCGTTGTTGGGTAGGTAGCGCGGAACTCGTTTCGAACCAGTCCCGCGACCGCCGCAGGCGTGCCGCACCATATTTGGAGTGAGGACGATCCTGAGGTATTGTGGAAAAATGAAGAACGCAGCCGATCAAGAACTGTTTCTTCATAAGCAAGATTTAACTTGACAGACGCAAGGCTTTAGCCTTAGTATTCCAAGTGCTAGAGTTCTGCCGGGTCGCGCCCGGCTTTCCCCGTTGTCCCTGGGTATAACAAGGGACCAAAAGGGCCACTGATAACTCGGTGGCTCTTTTGTTTTAAGGCCAAAGAATCCCCTCTGCGAGATTCCCAATCTTGCTTCGCGGGAAGGACGTTACAGGAACCAAGAGAGTAGCAGATACCCTCCTGCAGTAGAGAACTTTGTACCTGTACCCGGCTTTATCTAGTTCTTTCACATATAACTCATCTCCTGGGATCAATAGGTTCTTATTCGTCGCAATGAGGGTTGGCCGCAAAATAATCATTGGTATCCACGGGAGTGTTGCCGCCCTTTCCGCATCAAAACCGCCAAAATCGCAATTTCCCAATTTACCTGCTCTGATCTGCTCAGCGGTCTTAGACGGTTTCTTCACCTTCTTCCCGGTCTTGCTTCTCAGCTTGATTATGTAGGCGAATCGGCAGGTGTCAAATCTGACTTCGTGACCTCTCGGGTCTTTGAGGGTGCAAGCGCATAGATTCTGTTCGTACCAAGCTAATAGTTCTGCTAGGTCGAATGTCTGTAACTTTAGTGGTGGGCTCTCTGCCATGGGATTAGCCTTCCTGCGTCGGTTGATTATTGAGCGTGCAATTAGCGAAGCCTGACTCGGAAGGCCAGTTTGCTATATTGGAGACGCATGTACAGCCTTGCTGGTCAAACGCCTTACGGCAGGTCATCGGCTTGCCTTTCTCCGGAAGCAAGCCGATAACTTCTTTGGGTCGGCATTGCGGCTTACCCCGCATGCTGATTTGGCCCCGGCGCCAGTTACCGCTGACGGCGGGGCTTCTCACTTTAATCTCCTACTTCTCACTGACCAAACTCACGGGCGAATCGGCACTCTTGGCCACCTTCCCCACAAAGGCATCCAATTTTCTACGCCTACGGAAGAGAGAGCGAGGCATGGGATTTCTATAGGCCGTTCCACCATCAGGTGCAGTTTCAACGACAAGGTAGCGTTGGGCAACAAGCCTCTTGAGTACCGTGTGTATCGACGCCATGATATTTTTTTGGCGACTGAGGTCTATGCCTCTAGCCAAGAGAGCCGACCTTACTTCAAGTGGCGTCATTCCTTTTCGCTGGTAGCGGAAAATCTCGCGGCAAAACTCGGTGATTCCAAGGGCGTCAAGTTCTTCTTTGATGTTCCAGAAGGACCCGCTTGCATCCTGTATCATTTCGGAAGCTGCGAAGATAATGCGTTTCAGTTGAAGGATCCTCTTATCGATGCCTTCACGCTCCGCTTCAAGCTGCGCCAGTTCTTCGCGGGCATGGTCGATTACGTCTTTCCAATTCTCAGCCATAACGAGAGTCTAAAATAATGTCTAAAAGATGTCAAGAACTATTTTTAGACAGGGGTAGGACAAAATGGCAGGCTGCAATATGTGAGGCCAATGCCAAGCTAGCTAGCCTAAAGAAAGCGGTAGCCATTTTCACCAAGAATGTTCAGGAGGGGGTCCCTCTCCCTGGAGAGCCCCAGCAACGCAAATTAACGCACCACCCTATTTCGCGGCGACTTGACTCTTGGCATCTGTGGCGTGAGAATGTTTTGTGAGGTTTCATCCAGGCGATAGGGCTCTACTAATGACCAGCGTCCTTCGGTGCGTTCACCAGAAAGTACCCTCGTGTATTCTTGCGGGCGCATTAGTCCTTGGCAGTGCTCATAAGTATTACGCTTGGCCCCACGCCGAAACATCTGCAAAGATCGAGTGCGCCTCCGTTTCCAGCGCGCTTTTAGGGCACTCCGTGGGCTTTTGCGTTGTTTTCCCCCCTGGCTACGAAGCATCTTCTAACAAGCGTTATCCAACCCTTTACTTCCTTCACGGCCTCTTTGAAGACGAGCACAGTTGGATTGACCGGGGAGGCGAACAAATCTGGGAAAGTCTCACCGGCCAGGGCGAACTCACGAACTTCATTGTGGTCTTGCCTGCTGGGGGACGGACCTTTTACGTAAACTCGCAAGACGGCCACGAACGGTACGAGGACTTCTTCATTCAAGAGCTGGTGCCCGAAATCGACCGCCGATATCACACCATGGCTGTGGCCGGCGAGAGGGGCATCAGCGGGACATCCATGGGCGGTTACGGCGCTCTTCATCTTGCCATGCGCCATCCCGAGGTGTTCGGTTCAGCGAGCGCCCATAGCGCGGCATTGCTGCCGAAGTTCCCTAACCCGCTCCCCACCGAGGGCCGCTGGGGTTTTTACGCTCGGGTGCTCCAAGGGCCTTTCGGGTCACCGCTTAATGAGAGCTATTGGGAGGCCAACAACCCTCTCACCTTAGCTGAGCATCCTGAGCGCTTCGCCCAACTTGCGCTTTACTTCGATTGCGGTGACCACGACCGCTACGGTTTCGAGGAAGGGGCTGAACTTCTCGACCACATTCTCGCCCAGAAAGGTTTCGCGCACGAGTATGCCCTCCGCCCTGGAGGTCATGGTTGGGACTACTTACATCAATACCTGCCGTTCTCCCTTCGCTTCCATTCCAAGCTATTTATGCAGGCCCGGAAGGCGAGCTTGACAACCCACGCCAAGGGAGAAACGCGGTGAGATTACCCACCCGCAGAGTAACGCCAGCCGTTTGGTTATTCCTGCTGTTAAAAGAGAGGATTGTATGACGGAGATTTGTCGAACTTCGATCGGGCTAGCCACTGCCACTCTTATAGTTTTGATGAGTAGCGCAAGCCTGGCTCATGGGAACGAACGGGGGAGTGTGAAGGCGACAATCAACGGCGCCCACATCTCCATCGACTACGGGCGCCCCGCACTCAAGGGCCGCGACATGCTCAAGCAAATCCAACCAGGTGACGTCTGGCGGATCGGCGCCGATGCTCCGACGACCCTCGATTCGGACAAGGAGCTGAATTTCGGCGGAACAATTGTTCCCAAGGGCAAGCATATCCTGCTGGCGCGCTTGGTTGAGCCTGGGAAATGGACGCTCGTATTCTCAAGCAAGTCTGTCTTCCAGTACGAGCCGAGTGCAAAGCTCGCGGAAGTCCCGCTGACGCTCGAGGAAGCAAGCGACTCGGCCGAACTGGTGACCATACAAGTCACCGACAAAGATGGGACGGGCGTCATCGAGATCGCCTGGGGCAAAATGCGCCTTTCCGCTTCCTTCAAGCCTGCTTAGGCGTCGTCGCGTAACAACCGTTCCATTCTCGAATTTCGCGTCTTTACGGACTTGGCTCTGTTTAGGGGCCGGACGGAAGTATAATAGTTGGGCGGCCTATGGGATTCTTGGAATTTCGAGATGAAATGGAAGAGTCTGGTCGAACCCAGACCACGAGACTTTGAGCTTGTCAGCCGACCCTGCCACTTTGCTTGCCTACGCTTGGCGTTGCCTGAGGGCTATAGCAGTCAAGGGCACAGTCCTCTGCGTTGCACTTTGGCTCACCCTTCCCAGGTCCACAGGGGCACAGGTCTCCGTGGCTGGAGTCGAACTCTGGGGACAGGCCGTGTTGGATGTCAGGCTAAGTTGTGACGCGCGGCTGGCCATGAGTGACTTCCCCGGTGTCGTCTCTCAGGAGGTCGGCCAACCTCTCGATGCCGCGAAAATTGCCGCGAGTCTGAAAAAGCTATATGCCACTGGCCGCTTTACGGAGCTGCGCGCGGAGGCCGAGCCTGGGCAGGGGGGCGTTCACTTGCTCTTCGTTGGGCGCGCCCAGTACTTTATCGGCGTTGTTCAAGTCGAGGGTAGTCCCAGTGCCTTGGAACCTAGAGTCCTGCTCACCTCCTCTCGCCTCCGGCTGGGACAGCCCGTTTCGGACGACATTCTTATCGCGGCCCAGAAGCATATTTCCGAAATGCTGGCTTCGAACGGGTACTACCGGGCGATCGTCCGATACCACATCCTCCCTGACCCGGCCACCCAGGAGGCCGGGGTGATATTCTCCATTTTTCCAGGCAAGCCCGCGCGCTTCAGCAGCGCGGAATTCCAGGGTCACCCCGGATTCCCACCGGCGAAGCTCGCAAAAGTAGCCGGCTGGCGCCACGGAATCCAACTGACATCGGCGCGTGTCGAACGGGGCTTGCTCAGGCTCCACCAGTTTCTTGTATCGCACGATCGCCTCCAGGCAACCGTGAGTGTTCTGAAGCGCGAGTATGACGCTGAACTCAACACCGAAAAGCTGCTGGTAAAAGTTGAGAGCGGCCCCCTGGTTCAGGTGCGCGTCGAGGGGGCCAAGATTTCACACTCCAAACTCAAAGCACTCCTCCCTGTTTATCGAGACGGCGTAGTGGATGAGCCCGCTCTCGCACAGAGCGACAGAATTCTGGAAGACCATTTCCAGGAACTGGGCTACTTCTCGGCCGCGGTGAAGGCAACGCAAGAATTTCATGCCGAGTCTCAGACGCTGGACCTCACCTTTCGGGTGAATCGGGGCAAGCGGGAAGAGTTTGACGGGTATAGCTTCGAAGGCAATCGGGCCATTCCGACCAGAACACTCATGGCGGCCATTTCCCCTCCCGCCCAGGGAATTCTCAGCCATGCCCCACTGTACAGCCGCGCCCTTTTGGAGAACAAGCTAAACGCCCTGACGGCACTCTATCAATCAAAAGGCTTTCTGGATGTGCGGGTCGCCCCTCGCGTGGACGATCATTTCCGAAACCAACCTGGTCATTGGTTCGTCACCTTCCGGGTCGAAGAAGGATTCCAGACAACCGTTCACCAACTGGCTCTGAAGGGAGTCTCCGGCGACATGAAGAAGGCCCTTTGGCCTTCTCTGCTGACCAAGCCAACCCAGCCTTATTCACCCGGGCGGGCGGCGGCCGATCACGACACCATATCCAATTACCTTGCCAACCTGGGGTACGCTCAGGCCGAGGTGAGTTGGCGCACATCACCTGTAAACGAACAACATCAAGTTGATCTGGATTTCCGCATTGAGTTGGGGAGGCAAGAACGAATCCGGCGTATCGTCGTCCTGGGAAATGAACACACCCGGCTGGGGGTCATCCGCCGTGAACTCGTGATCCATCAGGGTCATCCTCTGAGCCAGGACAACGTCGCCGACTCACAACGCCGGCTCTACGAGTTAGGAGTGTTCAACCAGGTTCAAATCGCTCCTCAGGACCTGCCCAGCTCGGAAACGGAGAAAACCGTCTTGGTGGCGGTCGAGGAAAGCCGGCGCTGGACCTTAGGCTACGGCGGGGGACTCGAGGTCCAGAGGCTGGGGAGCAATAACCCACAGGGCACCTTCAAAGCCAGCCCGCGCATCTCCCTTGACCTCCACCGGCTCGACGTCGGAGGACGCGAACAAACCTTTAGCCTGTGGGGGCGGCTCTCGTACATCGACACGGGCGCGGGAGCGACCTATGTGATTCCCTACTTGGCCAATCGACGTGACCTGAGCTTGCGCATCAATGGGCTGGTCGACCGCAGCCGCGAAGTGCTCACCTTCACGGATGACCAGAAAGGGGCCTCGATTGCGGTTGAAAAGCGCTACAGTGCTTCGACGGCCATTTCGGCCCGCTATAGTTTCTCTCGAGTTGAGGCTCTCGACCTTTCCAGTCACATTTCCCCGCAAGAGGCTAGCTTGCTGCAGGGGCCGACGTGGGTGGGAGGATTTGGCGGCAGTTATGTCAGCGACCATCGTGACGATCCCTTGGACGCCACCCGCGGCTTCTATGCACTGGCCGACACGGGAGTCATGTACAAGGGCTTCGGCTCCGAGGCCAATTTCCTCCGTCTCACGGGTCAGTATGCGACTTACTACCGATTGAGCTCGCACTTGGTTTTTGCCCGCAACACGCGAATCGGTATCGAGTCTCCCTATGGCAGCAAGATGAGGGTCCGCCTCGGGAATAACCAATACACCTATACTGACCAGCTTCCTTTGCCCGAGCGGCTTTTTATGGGGGGCAGCGATTCACATCGCGGCTTCTCCATCAACCAAGCGGGACCCCGCGACCCCCAATCGGGATACCCCGTTGGCGGCAACGCCCTCTTCTTCAATTCGGTCGAGCTTCGCCTGCGGATGGCACAGCAAAAGCTGGGTTTCGTCCTCTTCAACGATACAGGAAACGTCTTCACAACCAGCCGGCGCATGCGTTTACTGAAATTCAGCCAGACCCGCCCCCTCACCGACGTTGATACGCTCGATTACGACTCGGATGCGGTTGGGGTGGGTCTTCGATACAAGACGCCTGTCGGGCCCTTAAGCTTCGATGTGGGCTACAATCTAAATCCCCCGCGGTACCAGATGGCGACGAAAACCGGGGTGGAGGTGCAACGATTATCTCATTTTCAATTCTTTCTGAGCGTCGGTCAAAGCTTCTAGCCACCTTGGGGTCGATGTCATTCCGAGCGCAGCGAGGAATCTCGCTCTGCGCTCACGCGGATCGGTGCTCAAAAGAGCCTATCCAAGGTGTGGGCAGAAGAGAGAATCAGAGCGAGATTCCTCGCTGCGCTCGGAATGACACAGCGAGGACAGGTACAGTTTGCCAACTGCCCAGGCCCCACGGAAAGGCGAAGCCTTTCCGCAAGTCAAGCGGCAGAGCCGCTGTGGGCCCTTGTCCTTCGGGGACTTCGACGCGACCGTGGCTCCTCGCCGGTTCACTTGCGTTCCTGGCCATGGGATTGGCCGCGGTGTATTGCCGTGCCGAGATCCTGGATCGTGTAGTGGCTTCAATCGGCGATGTTGCCATCACCCAGAGTGACGTGGAGCGCGAATACCGATTGGAGCGTTTCCTCGACGGGCAATGGCCGCCGCCTCCCCCCGACAGGAAGACACTGGAGCAGGTTCGCGAGCGGCTGACTGACCAGAAGCTTCTGCTCGAGGAAGAAACCCAGGACTCTTCCCACAACGCCGCGCTGGAAAAGACGGCAGCGGAAGAACTGGAGGCCGTCCGGAAGCGGTTCCCATCCGAGCCGGACTACCAATCTGCTCTCTACGCGTTGCACATGGACGAAAAACAGATTCTGACAAAGCTCGTTGATCAGCAGAGGATCTTGAAGATTGTCGAACAGAGGTTGCGTCCGGCGGCGGCCCCTGGGACAACCGATGTTGAATCGTACTACCGCGACGTGTTCGCGCCCGAATATACGCGGACGCACGGCTCCCCCGTTCCCCCTTTGACCGAAGTCCAAGGGCAGATCCAGGAAATCTTAGTGCAGAAAAGAATCGATCAGCTTCTTGCCAGTTGGTTGGAGGAACTGAAGCCAGGCCGCCGCGTGCGTTTTTACTCTTTCTGACGCGGCAAAAGCTGTCAGACCTTAAAAGCTGTCATTCCGAGCGAAGCGAGGAATCTGGCTCTTCTGACCTTTGGCCTGACGGCTTGGCGATAGCAGGATGAAAAAAGGCTTATAAAGTCTGTCATTCCGAGCGAAGCGAGGAATCTCGCTTTGCGCCGAGGAGGAAAGAATCAGAGCGAGATTCCTCGCTTCGCTCGGAATGACACGGGGCTGGCTTCGCTCGGAATGACAATCCCGCATCCTATTAGAGGATCTGAATGTCGAAACATTTTTGGATCACGCTCGCTATTATCGGGACGCTGGTGGCGCTGGCCACAACCGCGATTGGTGTCATGAGCACCCCCTGGTTCCGCCGCGCTCTGGAACGCCGCCTCATCGTGACGCTGGAGGACACGACTGGCGGACGAGTCGAAGTACAGGACTTCCGCTTTCACCCCCTAGCCCTTCAGGCGATTTTCCACGGGGTTGTGATCCACGGAAGCGAACCGCCTCAAGCACCCCCTCTCTTCTCTGCCCACACCGTGGTGCTCCTTCTCAGCCCGGCCAATTTGCTGCACCGCGAAATCCGAATAAGGAGCGTTGACTGGGATGGAGCAGAATTTCATCTCAAGACCAACGCCGATGGTTCGACGAACCTGCCAGGCCCCGCAACCCGCCATACCGCCGGGCATGTCATGGAACAGTTGATGGACCTTCGCATTGGAAGGGTGACGTTGGCGCACTCCACTTTCTTTTGGAATGACCGGCCAATAAGCCTGGATCTTAGTGCCCGAGAAGTGGCGCTCCTCCTGTACCTCCGGCGCGGTCCCCACTATGAGGGCAGCCTTGCGGCCTCGGCTGTAACTACCCATATACCCGGGCAATCGACGCCGCCTCTTACCTTTTCAACCCGCTTCGTGTTATCGCAAAATGAGCTTGCCGTTACATCGTTCGTCTGGCAGTCCCGCGGAATGACTGGACAAGGTTCGTTCACCTTTCACCCTGTCCCTGAACCCGAAGGATACTTCTCCTTCCAGACCAGCTTTGATGTGGCGGCTCTAATTCCACTCCTGCATCTTCCCGGTTTGCAGAATGGGAACCTACGCCTCGAGGGTCAGGGGATCTACCGTCACGGGGAAATTTCCGCGCAGGGGCGACTGCAAGCCCGGCAAATGCTGTTCCGTGATTCTCAGTTCAACTCGGGGCCGTTTGAGGCCTCGGCCGACTACTCCCTGCATCGCTCGCGGGTGGCCATTTCCAATTTGAAGGTCCTGGGATGGGGAGGCAGTGCGCTGGGCGCTGGCCAAGTTAGTCTTGCAGGGCCAGCTCCCCAGTTCCACGTCCGCGCCCGGCTCCGTGACATGAATCTGCTCGCACTCCTTCATAGTTCCAAAGGCCAACCTCTGTTATTCACCCAGCTTCACCCTGCCTCTCTCGTCGACGGAGCGGTAGATCTAACCTGGGCAGGTGAATTCGAAAAGGTTAAGTCGGAATTCGATCTGCATTTATCGGCCCCCGCCGCACAACCTCCGAGCTTCCTTCCCGTCAGCGGTGACCTGCGTGGATCATTGGAAACGAATCATGGCTTCTTCCTCCGCTTGGAGGACTCAAACTTTCACACTCCCAATTCCTCGCTCAGAGCAAAGGGGACGCTGGTCGAGTCAGCGGCGCGCAACGAATCCCCGAGCCGCCTGCAAATCCAATGGGAGACGACGCAATTCGAGGAATGGCGTTCCGTGTTCGAGGCCCTGGTCGAATCAACCCCACACTTGCCACTCTTACTCAAGTCGCCGGCGACTGTGGTTGGAGAAGTCACGGGTTCGATTGAGAATCCCGAAATGCGCGGCTCGTTGCGGGTGGGCGAGTTCGAGTATCGTGGCTGGACCTGGGACGGCCTCGAGGCAAACGTAGTCGCCCGACCGGACTATTTCCAGGTTTCTTCCGGACGACTAGCACATGGAACGAGCGTGCTTAGCCTTGAGGCCTCAGCCCAGCTTGAAGATTGGAGGATTACGAAGAGCTCACCAGTACGGTTTTCCGCCCGCGCTCAACGCGCCCCGCTGGAGGGCCTTAATGCGGCGCTGGGAATTGACTACCCCGTGGGTGGTTACGTCACCGGGCAGGTCAACTTGGTGGGAACAGCTTCGAACCTCGAGGGAACAGGTTCCATCAGGGTGGAAAACGGCAACATCGCCGGGGAAACGGTCGATTCCTTCTCGACCAGTATTCGGGTCGGTGAGTCCACCTGGGATCTTGATACGATACAGATCCTGAAAGATCACGGCAGTATAACGGGAAAGGCACAGATAGGACCTTTGAATCACTCCATAACCTGCCAACTTCATGGCAGGGGCTTTTCTCTCGCTGACTTCAAGAGATTGGCACTCTCTTTTCCGAATTCCTCCCTTCCCCAAGAATTAGAAGCCCAGGCAAGCTTTGACCTCCAAGGGAGCGGCACTCCTGACAATTTCCACTTTCACTCCACCGTGCTCGTCGAGGGTATCAGCGTGGCCGGGACTCAGGTCGGCGACCTCCATGTTCAACTGGATGGCGAAGGTCAGAACCTCCGGATTCGGGGCATAGGTTCCGGACCTGGGGGTATGTTCAGCCTGGGCGGAGACGCAAGGACGGGCGGCGATTCGCCGCTCCAACTCCAAGGGCAATTCGTATCCTTCCGCTTGGATCCCTGGGCACGCCTGTTGCTGAATAACCGTCTTGGTGGTCAAGTTACTGCGAGTGGCTCCTTCAAGGCGAATGGTTCCCTTCGTGATCCTTCGAAATTCCAAATGCAGAGTCAGATCGAGACTCTGGAGGTAAGTTTTCCCTCTTTGAAATGGAGGAACGAACATCCCGTTGAATTGCGCATTGCCTCAAACCTGCTCTCCGCTAAACCATTCCGCATGCAAGGCCCGTCCACGAACCTTATTATCGATGGCTCTCTTCGTCTTGCCATCCCAGCTTCTCTATCCGTCACAGCCCAAGGCATAGCTGATGCCACGGTGCTGAGTTTGCTTGACCCCGGCCTGCAACCCTCCGGGCACTCACGAATCAAGCTGAGCATGTCGGGTTCACCGGCGCGACCCCAATTGAATGGAGCGGTAGAGATCCAGGACGTCAGTCTTGACTACCAGGGTCTTCCCTTCCGCCTGAGCAACCTGAATGGCGAAATTCAGCTCGAGGGGGAGAGAGCTACGGTGAAATCATTACGGGGCATCAGCGGTGGCGGCACCGTGACCTTGGATGGTTTCGTGACCCTGGCATCGCCGCCCCGTGTTGAGCTGCGAGCCGAGCTCGATCAGGTAAGGGTGCGCTATCCCTTTGATCTCACCTCCATCCTCAGCGGGACTTTGCGCTTGGCGGGAACCTCGGACCGTTTCCAGCTCGGGGGCGACTTGGCCGTTAGTCAAGTACTGGCCAGCGAAAACAAGTTTTGGCTTGACCAAATGATGCAGTCCGCCAGTCCCCTCGAGAGCTCCATACCCAGTACGGCTTCCCCCCTGGCCGACAGCATACGGTTGAACGTGCGAGTGTCCTCGCCCACGCCGGTGAGGCTGCAAGTACAGGATATGCACCTGACCGCCGACGTTGATGTGCGCGTGCAAGGAAGCCTTGCAAACCCCGTGGAAGTGGGAACCGTGCACTTTCTGAGTGGCGCGGCTATCTTCCGTGGGAATCGCTTCACCCTCAACCGAGGCGATATCAGCCTGACCAATCCCATTCGCACTCAGGCAACGCTCGATTTGGAAGCTCAAACCGTCGTGCAACAGTACAACCTGACAGTTGATCTTTCAGGCCCGGTCGGGCGCCTGAAGATGACTTACCGTTCGGACCCGCCGCTTCCCACCGAGGACGTGTTCTCGCTGCTGGCGCTGGGGTACGCACGCCAACAACAGCAGGCGTCCACGTCAGGATTAGTCAGCTCATTCGCCGGGGGCAACCCATTACAAAGCGTGGGCGAAAGCGCGCTGCTCTCTCAAGCTCTGTCCAGCCAGGTAACTGGTCGCATCCAGCGGCTCTTTGGCGTGAGCCGAATCAAGATCGACCCGAATGTGGGACTGCCAGGGTTTAGCACCGGCGCGCGGGTGACCGTCGAGCAGCAAGTGACCAGGGACTTGACCCTCACCTACATCACCAATACCGCTTCATCACAATACCAGATCATCCAATTTGAATGGGCGATCGGAGAAAACGTCTCGCTCATCGGCGTTCGCGACCCGAACGGAATCGTCGGCGTCGAGCTGAGGCACCGCCAGCGCTTCCGGTGAACCCGACAAAGCAGGGAATAGGGAATGGGGAACCGATTCCGCCGGCGCTTCAGGTGAAACCGCCACCGGCGGAACCACCTCACTTGCCTCCGGAGGCAGTCCAGGGTCGAGAGTCGAGAGTCGAAAAGGGCGATACCGCAAGAATGTGTGCGCCAACCTGCACAGAGTTCGTTGGCAAGAATCCAACATGCTGTGTTTTCAATAACATTCCCGGTTTTCAACGCGTAACTATCTTTGTTTTCTATAACATTCCCGCTTCTTCGCTGCCTGTGGAAAATCGACCCTTTGTTTTCATAGAGATTCCCGCATTGTTCGTTCAATTTTAACAATCCTTTTTCCCCGTTCTCTTCCTAGCACGGACCAATTGCCCACCTTAAACCAGCAAGTTTTTCGAGCTTTCGGCCCCGGTGGGGACACCTTCGAGAACGGATTGGGACATCGGGGTAGCATTGCAGCCAAGTCTTCCCAGGAGGCCATGACCGCCTCGCTGGCTTCAACATAGCATCCTAGCCTATCTTCTTCCCCTTGTCAAGAGACACAGTGTCCAGTTCGGCCTATTGGAGGAGGTAGGGGTTGGGGCGGGGTTGGCCCTTGGCGAGCCTCCGGTAGTAGACAATCTGCTGACTGCTTACTGCCGACTGCCTACTCGGCTTGTGGCCAGTTCCAAAGTGGGATGTTATACTAGTTTGAATTCGGCCAGCAGTTTGGAGATCGCAGGTGCGCCGCACCCTGACGCAATTTTGCGATTCAAGGCCCCGGAGAGGTGTCCGAGTGGCTGAAGGAGCACGCTTGGAAAGCGTGTTCACGAGAAATCGTGACGTGGGTTCGAATCCCACCCTCTCCGCCACTTATTCCAAAGAACTTACAAAGCAACTGAGCAAAGATTGTGCTTGACTTTCGGCTTGCATGGGGCTAGACTTCCGGGGTAGGAAGGTAACTATGCC
>JBEKIZ010000067.1:0-28534 GCA_050011515.1 Terriglobia bacterium
GGCGGAAACCAAGAAGGTGACTCTATGCGACCGCCATAATTGTCCCGGGCAATCACTGCTCGGCGAAGCAAGGTGAAACCCTCACGAAAATCCAGATGCTCGCCTCCGCCAATTCTTTCACAGCTTCCTTGTGATGTCTGTGCCGACGGTGCCTTAGCCGGCAACCACGTTCAACACGACTGGCGAGGGCTGCTCTTTTCCGAAATCGCCCTCCCAGCGCGCGACCACGACGGTGGCCAGGCAGTTGCCCAGCACATTGACCGAGGTGCGCGCCATATCCATCAATTGGTCGATACCGAGCAGAATGAAGATCGGCTCCGTTGGCAGGCCGAACGACCCCGCAGTTCCGAGAAGGATGACGATGGCTGCCCGGGAGACGCCCGCAACCCCCTTGCTGGTCAGCATGAGCGTGAGCATGAGGAGCAGTTGCCGGCCCAGGGTGAGATGCATGCCAGCGGCTTGCGCCACGAAGATCGACGCCAGCGAGAGATAGAGCGTACTGCCGTCGAGGTTAAAGCTGTAGCCGGTCGGCATGACGAAGGCCACTACCGGCCGCGGCACGCCGATCGCTTCCATCGCTTCCATGGCGCGCGGCAGGGCGGCCTCGGAACTCGAGGTTCCAAAGGCAATGGAAACCGGCTCCGCCACAGCCGCAATGAACTTCTTCAGCGGCACCCGCACCAGCAGCGCGACCGGCAACAGCACTCCAAGAATGAAAACCAGCAGCGCGACGTAGAGGGTGAGCAGCAGCTTGGCGAGGTTGAACAGGACGCCCATGCCGGTGCTGCCCACCGTATAGGCGATGGCCGCGCCCACGGCGAGCGGAGCGAGGTACATGACCAGATTAGTGAACTTGAACATCGTCTCGGAGAGGCTTTCGGCAAGGTTCAGCAGCGGCCGACGACGCTCCTCGCCCACCATGGCCAGGGCGATGCCCAACAGGATGCTGAACACCACCACCTGGAGTATCTGGCCTTCCGAAACGGACTTCGCCAGGTTCTCGGGGAAGATATGCAGGATGGTTTCCGTGGCAGACAGCCGCTGGACCTGAAGCGTTTCGCCGCTGGGCGGCGGCAACTGCACCCCTGCGCCCGCCTTGCTGAGGTTGATGGCGGCAAGTCCGATGAACAGCGCAAAGGTGGTGACCACCTCGAAATAGACGATTGCCTTGACGCCCATGCGCCCCACCTTCTTCAGGTCGGAGTGTGCAGCGATGCCGCTGACGAGCGTGCCGAAGAGCAGCGGCGCGATGATGGCTCGAATGAGCCGCAGAAAAATCATGCTGAGCACGCGCAGGTGGAGGGCAACGCGCGGCCAATCGTGACCGACCGCCGCACCGATGACCATCGCCACCAGGATCCACGTAGTGAGCGAGCGCTTGTAGAGGGCGTAGATGACGAGAGTCACCATGCCGATCCATCGAACCGTGAGCAGGAGGATGGCAGGCAGCGGGGTGAAGTAATGGCTTACGACGCTGAGGGTGGCCGCCAACGTGAAGGTGGCGACGGCCAGGAACAGGATCTTGGTTTTCATCTAAGCACGCTCGCGCGAATCTGTGCTGCTCCGTTGGCATTATAGTCGAACTCCTTCTCTACTTCATCGCGCACGAGGGGGAGCAGTTCTAAGTTAAACTTCGACCCCTCCGCCCCGTGCAAGTGACCCCTCACCCGGCCCGCGACGGCTCGTGAAAGCGCCGTCGCGGTCCACCCTCTCCCCTTGGGAGAGGGAAGACCCAATCCCCTCCCTTTCTTGGTGGTGCAACTCACGGTTGCTTCTTCAACAGAACTACGCTAATATGCAACCCGGAGGTTGCTTATTATGAATGACCGTATCGAGAAGCGCATTGAGCTTAAGGCGTCAGTTTCGCGGGTCTGGCGCGCCCTGACGGATCACCGCGAATTCGGCGAGTGGTTTCGCGTGAAATTAGATGGCCCCTTCGTACCTGGTCAGATCTCGCGTGGCCATATTACCTACCCTGGCTACGAGCATCTCAAATGGGAGGCCGTCGTGCAGAAAATGGAACCCGAGCGACTCTTTTCCTTCACCTGGCATCCCTATGGCGTAGATTCCAAAATCGATTATTCGAAGGAGACGCCCACGCTCGTCGAGTTCAGGCTGGAGAAGACCACGAGCGGCACACTGCTGCTGCTCACAGAGTCCGGCTTCGACAAAATCCCGAGCGACCGCCGACTCGAAGCATTCCGCATGAATGACGGCGGTTGGACAGAGCAGATGAAGAACATCGAGAGCCATGTCACACAAAAACCGTAGCGGCATGGGTGCCAAACCGCGGGCCCCTGCAGCCCTCTTTGCTGCGCTAGGCGATGAGACAAGGCTATCGCTGGTTGCGAAGCTCTGTAGGGGCCAGCCCTATTCGATCTCTCAGCTAACCAAGGGGTCCAAGCTGACCCGGCAGGCGATCACCAAGCATCTTCGAGCCTTGGAGAGTGTAGGAATTGTGCACAGCGTTCGTGCGGGTCGCGAGAGCTTATTCGAATTTGATCCGCAGCCGATTGAAGGAGTTAAGGAATACCTCGACCTCGTGTCCGAGCAGTGGGATCAAGCGCTTGCCAGGCTAAAGGCGTTTGTCGAAGGCTGACAAACCTCACACCTGCACAGCGACGGTAGTCTCCGTGCGGGCGACGGGGCGGTAGAGAGTGTCTCTCTCGAAGGGTTCCTGGCCGGCTTCGCAGATCAACCGGATGATCTGCTGGCGGGTCATGGCCTGGGGGGTCTTGGCGCCGGCGTCGTGATAAATCTTCTCTTCCACCACCGTCCCATCCAGGTCATCGGCGCCGAAGCGCAGGGCCACCTGCGCCACGCGCGGCGTCATCATGATCCAGTAGGCCTTGATGTGGGGAAAGTTATCGAGCAGGAGGCGGGCGACGGCGACGTTCTTCAGATCCATGAAGCCGGAAGTCTCGGTGTGGGGGACGCGTTTGCCGAGTTCGGTGTTGGCGGGGTGAAAGGCCAGCGGGATGAAGGTTTGGAAGCCGTGAGTCTCGTCCTGGAGGTTGCGCAATTGCAGCAGATGGTCAACGCGGTCCTGCGAGGATTCGATGTGGCCGTAGAGCATTGTGGCGTTCGATTCGAGACCCAGCTCGTGCGCGAGGCGATGCACCTTCAGCCACGTGTAGGCGCCGATCTTGTGGTCGCAGATTACCCGGCGCACTTCCGGAGCAAAAATCTCCGCGCCGCCGCCCGGCAGCGAGCTCAGCCCCGCTTCCTTGAACTTCTCCAGGATATCTCGAATCGGCATTTGCGTAATATGCGCGAAGTAGCCGATCTCGACCGCCGTGAAAGCTTTTAAGTGTACGGTCGGAAACCTTTCCTTTAGCCCCCGAATCAGGTCCACGTAGTACTGGAACGGCAGGTCGGGATGGAGGCCGCCGACGATGTGGAATTCTGTTACCGCCTCGGACCAGCCCTCGCCAGCGATGCGAAAGGCTTCCTCGAGGGCCATCGTGTAAGCGGCGGGCGCGTCGGGCTTGCGGCCGAAGGCGCAGAGCCGGCAACTGGCCACGCACACATTCGTTGGGTTGAGGTGCCGATTGACGTTGAAATAGGTCCGCTTCCCGTGCAGTTTCTCGCGCACGTGGTTGGCAAGGTAACCGAGGGCGAGCAGGTCGCCCGATTCGTAGAGCGTAACACCCTCGTTGAAACTGAGACGCTCGCCCGCCCAAACCTTTTCGGCGATAGGGTGAAGCTTCGAGTCTTCTATGCGGAGTGCGCCTGGGAGCATATGGCCAAAATGCATTGTATCGGCCAAACACCTGGATTGCAACCGGCCGGTGGCCGAGCAATTCGGAGGCCATTCCGAATCTGGCATTAATCTTGCTCTGAACACCTGCTTCAAACCCGCATGGATACTCAATAGGACTTGACAAAGGCTTTATGGTTGTGATTCGCGAAGGCGGGACCGCGACACAAAATCTGTGGCGCGCCGCGATTATTCAGCTTAGAATTTGACTTTTGAAGCTCGAGAGCCTATGGAGTGGACCAATTACAGTTTCGCCGAACCGCAGGACGAGGCGGCATTCTTCTATGGCCTCTTTCTGCGCGGCCATCCCATCCAAAAACTGCGGGAAGACATCGATGTGCCAGCCCACGTTCTGGCCCAGTGGCAGCGCCTCGCCGATCACGACCCTGTGTACCAAGGGACGGTGGCTCGCATTTTGGCCTATCGCAAGCACGTTCTTGCCATCTTCGATTCCCTGATCTTCAAGGAAATCGGGTTCCCACACAGACTCCAGTAGATTGACTCATTGAATCATTGATTCGTTGATTCATTGAAGAGCGGTCCGTTGTCCGTGGTCGGTCGTCAGTTGCTTTCTCCGGCCTGCTCTCCATGCGCGTTCAATGAAGCAATGACCCAATGAATCAATGAATCAATATGTCCGCGGCCCAGGTGACAAAGAATAGAACGCTGATGTATCCGTTCACATTGAAGAAGGCAGCATTCACGCGGGATAGGTCAGAGGGTTTGACGAGGGCGTGTTCGTAAGTCAGCAAAGCAGCCACGAACAGCAAGCCCACCAGCGCGATCCATCCCAGATTCTCCATCCGGGCTACCGTCACCAGCAGGACAAGCATCAGCACGTGAAGGACTGCGGATGCATAGAGAGCCGCCGTGATCCCGTAGCGCCTTGGGACGGAGTGGAGTCCGAGGGCGTGGTCGAAATCCACGTCCTGGCACGCGTAGATGATGTCGAAGCCAGCCGTCCACAAGGTGACCGCCCCGCCCAACAGCAAAACGCTTAGGCTCACCTCGCCCCGCAAGGCAATCCAGGCGGCGATCGGCGACATCCCCAGACAAGATCCCAAAACCACATGGGAGAGTACGGTAAAGCGCTTGGTATAAGAATAAGCGACCAGGACGGCGAGCGCCAGGGGTGAAAGCTTGAACGCCAGGGGATTCAGTTCGTGGGCGGCCAACACCAGCAGCGCGCCGGAAAGCAACGTGAAGCTCAGGGCAAACCGCAAGCTGATTTGCCCGCTGGGCAAGGGGCGCATCCGGGTGCGCGGGTTGAGCGCGTCCAATTTCAGGTCGGCGATGCGATTAAAGGTCATTGCGGCGCTGCGCGCGCCTACCATGGCTACAATCAGCCAGAGCACCTGTCGCCAGGTGGGCCAGCCGCGCACCGCCAGCATGGCCCCCGTGAGCGCAAACGGCAGGGCGAAGATCGAGTGCTCGAACTTTATCATTTCGAGCGTGGTGCGGAGCTTCGCGATAAGGCCCCTGGCGGCGGGTGCTCCGCCGGGGACGGGCGGTGGGATGGCTTGACTTGGAACAGTTTGGCCCATGGGGCAAGTAACACGATCGTACCGTAGGGCCGCCTCCCGCCATGGCGGGACGGGACCGGCCCTACATCCGTACTCACTTTTTCGGATATCCGACGGTCTGGGCCAGGATGATTTTTTGGTCGGGGCGGAGCTTTATCAGTTTTGCCAAGGCCGCCCGATCGACGCTGCCCCGGACGACCGCAGCCAGTCCTTCGGAAGCGCAAAAAAGGTACACGTTCTGGGCGATGAAGCCCGTGTCGGCAGCCGTGTACAGGGTCTGGTCCTCGCCGCCCGCTCTTCCGGTCTTTGCCAGATCGGCCACATAGAGGAGATTAACGGGCGCTTCTTTAACGAAGGGTTGCTGGCCGGTTGCCCCGCGAACATCCTGCGCCAAAACCGGATCTAGAGCGTTGCCCTTGGCATCGTAAAGGTAAAGGCCGTCCTGTGTCGCCACGTAGATATCAATTTCCTGCCAATTCATGGCCGAGGGCGCGGTGCGCTTGCCGGAGTCTGGCCGATTCACTCCGAAGGCTGCCCAGAGCAGATTGGAAAGCACCTGCGGGGGAAGTTTTTGACTGCTGAATTCCCGCGTAGTGTGTCGATCCTTCAGGACTTGCATCAACGGTCTGCCCCCGGAAGTTTGCGGCGGCGGAAGGGGGACTGGGTTCAGTTCCTGCGCCACGGCTAGAGTTGCGCAGGCGATGAGCGTAAGCATTACCAAACCAAATCGACGCAACACGTGCTTTGGCATAAGAGTCCTTTCCCTTGCATTCGAAATCTGTGCGAAGGCGTCGAGTTCATGACGGGGAGACATTGTACACCCGTAGCGCCGTTTGAACGACGGACTAGGAAACGAAAATCAACAGCACGAAAAGAATGAGGTTGATGGCATGCGCGGCGTAGCAGAGCGGGCAGTGAGTGTGCAAGACCCGACGAAGCGCATGAATCAGATAAAAGCCGAGTACGACAGAGGAGAGGCTCGCGCCCAGTAACAAAAGCCCCAGGTTTTCGAACGGTCTCAAGACGTAGCCTGAAATGCTCACATGGCGAGGAACGAACATGGTCCAGACGAGCAGGAGTACGTAATAGACGATGCCAAGAAGCGAATTGGGCACGCCGAAGACACGCGCGTAAGGCGTGCGCACGACGGTGACGCAGCTCGAATCCTCCCGCGCGCAGAAGATTTCAGGCACCCAGCGCGCTTTCCGGATGCGCCCGTAATACGCCAAGGTGAAATAGAGGGCGTCCGCAAGCCCGCCCAGAGAAAGCAGCAAAATGAACAGCCGAAGCATCACGTCACGAGCCCCTAGCCCCCAGCCCCGAGCTTCTCTCCCATCCATCGGAACTGGTCCGCCTGTTCGAGCCCCAGGAGCGCAAGTACCCGGCAGCAGAATTGGGTGACGAGATCGTCGATAGTCTTTGGCCGGTGATAGAAAGAAGGAATGATGGGGAAAATCGCTGCGCCTGCGGCCTGGGCACGCAACATGTTCTTCAGGTGAATCCGACTGAAGGGGGCGTCGCGTACAGCCAGCACAACCTTGTGACCTTCCTTCAGGCAAACGTCTGCGGCACGCTCGATGAGCGTCTCAGAAATGCCATTGGCGATTTGCGCCAGGCAGCCGGTGGTGCAGGGGATCACCACCATGCCATCCACGGGATACGACCCACTGGCGATGCTGGCGCCGATGTCAGAGTCCAGCAAGTAAACGGTCTTCGTCACGGGCTGACCGGCCAGGGCAGAGGGGATTTCCGAGGATCGCGTAACATCCAGGTCCAGTTCCTCACGCATGACCTTGAGCCCACTGCCGGAGATAACCAAGTGTATTCTCGCCACCCGATTATCCGCCTCGAGCAGTTGGAACATCCGGCGGGCGAAAATGGCCCCGCTGGCGCCTGTCACTCCGAGGATCACGCTTTTGCCGAGGGGTGATTCCGAGGGGAGCATCAAAGGGATGTTAGTGAGTGTTTTCCGCGAAGTCAAGAAAGTGTGACAGTCTCGATTTAGCGGTTGACATCGTCTTGCAGTTCCGCTATGCTAGCAAGTGAGGTTTTAAGATGAATTACGTCCCTACGCCGGAACCGATGGATCCAAATCGAAGGCGCGCACTCTAATCGAATGCTTTGAGCCGCGCGAATGCTCTCTCGGAGTCGCGATGATACGCCTCATCGGGTAGTCCAAGGGCCCAGGCATCGCCGCACATTTTCAATCCCTTCTTGACTTCTTCTTTGGTTTTTCCGTAAACAATCCAGACAAATCCTTGCGTATCCATCATTTCCCATTTTTGGGGCTGGGAGGCGAGCGACTCAGCGGCGTATTGCCGGGCCAAGTCCTCGAATTCTGCCTTGCCGGTTTCTGCGTAATAGTAGGCCAGGCCATTCTTGAGTGCGCTTTCGAGCTCCGGTAGTTTCTGGCTGTTCGCTACAACCCCCTGCGCCTTGGCGGCAGTGGCCGCGAGGTCCAAACCTTTTTGGGCGGAGTCAATGGCAGGGGTGGGCAAACCAATCGACCAGAATTTGTAGGCCAGAGTTGTGTAATTCTTGATTGTCCGGACATAATTAGAATCAGCAATCTGCCGTCGCGCCAGAATAACCGCCGCTCGCTCTAAGTCCCCTTTGTCATTGGAAAGCAGCAACTTGGCGATCTCATTTTCCTCCCGTGGTTCCAGGGAGTTCTCGGCGGTTTTCTTGATCTGCTCAAAAGTCTGCGAGTAAACCGGGGTCAGATTTGAGACCGCAGTTCGGAGGATGCCAAAACCCTCGCGAATTCCTATTCCTACCTGCCGTGCCAGGTCCCGGCTGAGCTCGCTCAAGCTATCCCGGATCACCGGCGCCAAGCGCTTGCCGATGGCCCCAACCATGAGTCCGACCAAGACCGCACCTACAGCGACATAGAAGGCCACCTGAGCTGAGTCATGGAGTAATTGCATGATGGCAGGCGATGTGGCCGCTTTTTTCTCCATCAATGAGAGGAGAACATACATGATGGCGGCAATAACAGAAACACTCACGGGCTCCTTCGGCGACCGGCTCATAATGGCTCCTCAGCCGTAATTCCTTTTTGGGCACCCCAATCTAAGGCAGTATACACCCCACCGACTCGTTCGCAACCGGAATTTGGACACCGGAATTTGGACACCGGAATTTGGCACAGGAAGTGTGCACCTGCCTTCTACCTGATATACTTCTTCAGGGTGGATTCCAGCGGTGTCTTTTTGCACCGCGACGGACCTTCAGCGATCGGCGGTCAGGATGTGGTAGATCGTAGGCGGTAGTTTGGGGAGTTTTTCCCCACCTACCATCTACCACCTGCCCCCTACCGATTCCCACCTACTGCAAAACGAAGGCATGGGAGGAGAGATTGACTCCTGAAGAGATCACGCAAATGCTCCAGCAGGTCCGGCGAGGGAAGCTGAGCGTGGAAGGGGCGCTCGAGCGCCTGCGCAAATTGCCCTACGAAGACCTGGGTTATGCCAAGATTGACCATCACCGATCCCTTCGCCAGGGATTCCCGGAAGTGATTTTCGCCCGTGGTAAAGACCCTGCCCACGTGGAAGGAATTGTTCGTCGTATGCTGCTGAACCGGCACAACATCCTGATGACACGTGGCGACGCGGGGCTGTTTGAGCGTGTGAGCAAACTGGATAAGACGGCGAAGTTCCACGAACTCTGCGGGGCCATCACGTTCCGCCGCGAGCGCAAGGTTCGAGGCAAAGGGAAAATCGTGGTGGTTTGCGCGGGCACCTCCGACATCCCGGTTGCGGAAGAAGCGCTCGTCACCGCCGATATCATGGGGAATCGCGTCGAGCCGCTCTACGACGTTGGCGTGGCGGGCATCCATCGGCTGTTGGGGGAGAGCCGGCACCTGCGCGAAGCGCGCGTGATCGTTTGCGTGGCGGGTATGGAAGGCGCGCTGCCCAGCGTGGTGGGCGGCATGGTGAGCGCGCCCGTCATCGCCGTCCCCTCGAGCGTGGGATATGGGGCCAGCTTCCGAGGCCTCGCGGCGCTGCTCGGCATGCTCAATAGCTGCTCTCCCAACGTCTGCGTGGTGAATATTGATAACGGCTTTGGGGCGGGGTATCTTGCCAGTGTAATCAATCGCTTGTAAACCAGGTTTGGGGGTTAAAGGAGGCTGACAATGGGGGCACTCAAGCAACAATTCTTGGTGGACGAAGGGGGGAAAAAGACGGCGGTCGTCCTTCCCGTTGCCAAGTACAAGAAGCTCCTTGAAGACTTGCATGACCTCGCCGTCGTCGCTGAGCGCCGGCAAGAAGAACCCGTTGGTCTCCAGGAAATGAAACGACGGCTCAAGGCACATGGCATCCTATAGCGTCCGCTTTAAGCCATCCGTTGAAAAGGACCTTCGCAACCTCCCCAAGGGGACTGTTTCCCGGGTGATGTTGCGCATCGACTCCCTCGCAGCGAATCCCTTCCCACCCGGTTTTGCCAAACTCGTCTCCACCGGAAGGATGTATCGAGTGCGCGCTGGTGATTACCGAATTGTCTACGAGGTCGATTCAAGCGCGGGAATTATGACTGTTCATTACGTCCGCCACCGGCGCGAGGCTTACCGCGGGATGTGAGAACCGCTCGCGCCGAGGAGCCGTCGCAGGGCTTCCGCCTGTTCGGGGTTCTTGCGCAGCATGAGGCGACGGAGGCGGACGAATTCATCCCGGTCGATCTTCTGGACGGTGCCGCGCCCGCGCTGCGGGCTGAAAGCCAGAATGTGATCGAGGTCGGGATGCCGCACCAGGGGATTCTTGAGGCGCACGGCTTCGCGGGGCGGGCAGAAATCGAGTAGCGAGCCCATGCCGGTGTCGCGCCCGTCCGAAGCCGCCCGCGCCACTCCCACAATCCACTTGCGGTCCACCTCGTAGCAAAAGAAGAGGTCTCCACGGTTCACTTCCTCGCGGATATAGCGCAAACTCGAGGCGCTGCGTATCCAGCCTTCGTCGCCCAGTTCATACACGCCGCGAGCGCGGGAGCGGAAATACTGGTCAAATTCCCAGCCGCGTTTTGTATTGATTTTGAAGACCCAGACATTCATAGAAGAAGTGGCTAGTGGTTAGTGGCTAGTAAAACCACTGACCACCAGGCACTAAACTCTAGCCACTACCACTACCCACTAACCACTAGCCACTGCCCGTCAGATTTCGACCACGCGTGCAACCCGAATGGCCGGGATGGAGCGGATCTCGGCGAGCACTTCATCGGGGACGTGATCATCAACCTGAACTAACCCCACCGCTTCGCCGCCCTGAAGTTCCCGCCCGAGAGCGAAATTGGCGATGTTGATTTTGTGGTCGCCCAGGATGGTGCCGATGCGCCCGATGACGCCCGGCACGTCCTGATTACGAATGTAGATGTGAATGCCCTCGAGTGGGGCCTCGATATCGAGCTCGTTGATGCCCAGAATCCGCAAGTTCCCACGCAGGCCCACCATGGCAAGCGCACTGGCCGACCCGGTTTCCGTACGCAGGTCCAGTCCGAGCGAATGGGAGAAGGCCGCACGGCGGGCGCTGCGGAGCTCCAACACCTCGAGGCCCCGCGCCTGCGCCAGTGTTCCGGCATTGACGATGTTCACTCGATCCGAGAGGGCCTTTTTCAGGATGCCTTTCAGTACGGCGTTCTTTACCAGGTGCGTATTGAGTTCCGCCAGCCCGCCATCGTAGCTGATGCTGACCTCGCTGATCCGCTCGCCGGCAACCTGCGCCAAGAAGGTGCCCAGGTTCTCGCCGAGCTGAAGGTAAGGTTTAAGCTTCTGATACTCCTCAGGCGAGATGGTCGGCATGTTGACGGCGTTGCGCGGCACGCCCAGCAGGAGGTAGTCGCGGATCTGTTCCGCGATTCGGATGCCCACAATTTCCTGCGCCTCTTCCGTAGAGCCTGCGATGTGTGGCGTGGCGATGACGTGCGGGTGGTTCACCAAGCGCGGGTCCTTGGGCGGCTCGGTCTCAAACACGTCCAGCCCGGCGGCCCCCACCTGACCGCTTTCAAGGGCCGCGAACAGATCCGCCTCGTTGATTAACTCTCCCCGGGCGCAGTTCACGATGCGCAGGCCGGGTTTGGCAAGAGCCAGCGTTTTGGCGTTGAGCAGGTGACGGCTCTCCGCCGTCACCGCCGCGTGCAGGCTCAGGAAGTCGCTCTCCTTCAACAGTTCCTCAAGCGACACCAGCTTGACGCCCTGATCCTGCGCCAGCCGGGAAGAAACAAAAGGGTCTGTGGCGAGAACCGTCATACCGAAAGCTTGCGCCAGGCGCGCTACTTCACGCCCGATGTTGCCGAAGCCCGCCAAGCCGAGGGTCTTCGAGCGCAGCTCGATGCCGGTGAGCTTTTTCTTCTCCCACTTGCCCTCTTTGAGCAGGCGGTCAGCCTCCGGGATGCGCCTCGCCAAGGCCAGGAGCAATCCCAGGGTGTGCTCGGCCACGCTGACGGCATTGCCGCCCGGCGTGTTCATCACCACGATGCCCTTCCTGGTCGCGGCGTCGAGATCCACGTTGTCCACGCCGCTGCCCGCACGCCCGATGGCGCGCAAACGCGTGGCCCGCTCCAGCAACGCCGCCGTCGCTTTCGTGGCGCTGCGCACCACCAGGGCGTCGGCGTCTTTGATTTCCTCCGTTAGCGAGGCATTCGGTTGCTTGGGGAGGAAAACCACATTCCACGATTTCTCTGCCTTTAGGACTTCAATGGCCCGTTCCGATACATTATCTGCAATAAGGATTTTCATAATACTAGCCACATCGTCGGAGGTACACCTCCTGGGCGGCGCGGACGCCGCTGCCCAGCTCGATCTTCTGTCCCAGCTTCAGCAGTGCGAGCTCGAGAGCGGCCACCGCAGCGAACAGCTCAGGAACGTCGTAATAGCCGAGGTGCGCAAGGCGGAAGATCTTGCCTTTCATGCTGCCCTGGCCGTTGGCAATGATGGCGCCGAAACGGTTGCGCATCTCCTTGACGATGGCGCCCGAATCCATCCCCTCCGGCGCGCAGACGGCGGTGGCGGCGTTGGCGGGGGAGGAGGCCGCGAACAACTTGAGCCCCAGCGCCTTGGCGGCTTCACGCGTGGCCTCCGCCAGCAGGGCGGCGTTGGCGATCAGGTTCTCCCTGCCGATGCGCTTAATGTACTGAAGCGCTGCATGCAGGGTGATGATGAGCGTCGTCGCCGGAGTGTAACTCGTCTCACCTTTTGCCTGGTTCTTCCGCTCCTTGGCGAAATCAAAATAGTAGCGGGGAAGTTTGGAGTTCGCGATCATCTTCCAGGCTTTTTCGCTCACGCTGGCGAAGGCCAGGCCGGGAGCGATCATGACGGCCTTTTGCGATCCCCCGATCACGATGTCCAGGCCCCACTCATCCGGACTCAGGTCCGTGGTGCCGAGGCCGGTGATGGCGTCCACAACCAGGCAGGTCCCGGGATAGTTCCTGACCAGCTCACCGATCGCCTTCACGTCATGGCTCACGGCGGTCGAAGTTTCGGTGGCCTGAACGTAAACCGCGCGGAAGGCACCATCCTCCTCCAGCCGTTCCTTGATCTCGCTGACATTCAAGGGGTGGCCGTAGGGAGCTTCGACTTTGACGGCCTCAATGCCGTAAGCTTCAGCCAAGCCCAGCCAGCGCTCGCCGAATTTGCCGGCAGTTCCTACCAAAACGCGCTCGCCCGGGGAAAGCAAGTTCGAGACGGCGCCTTCCATCGCCCCTGAGCCGGAGCTGGCCAGTATCAGGACGTCGTTTTGAGTATTGAAATAATACTTCAGGAGGTCCAGGGTTTCGCGCATGATCTGGCGAAACGCTTCGGTGCGGTGGTGGACGTTGGCGACCATCGCGCGCGCCTGTGCCTCCATCAGCAGGGGAGTTGGTCCGGGGGTGAAGAGTCTTTCTTTGATTATGCCTGGCATGAGTCTGATTCCTTATTGGGTTTGAGTTGGCTTCGGGATAGCCGTTCCACGCGGGGTAGAACTGGGGATTATGGACAGCCTTTCCTGAGGTCCAAGCCGAAGCCCGTCAGTCTAGGAAATAGCGAATACTTTGTCAAATCAATTAAGTTTATTGCCACCATGTGATAAGGCTTGCCTCCGGCCCTCCGCGTTCGGGGCCATTTTAATTAGCCGGATTTATTGTTTTCACCGCCTCTGGTTTTCATTCCGTGGGCCATGTTCCCTGGCGCTCTCTTCGCTTGCATCTACTCGCTGAACCGTTGTCGTGTTACATTGTAAGGTTAATCAACACGCTCTATGGCAGACCAAGAACGCCACACTTTCGCTTGGACCGATCTTCTCTGGCTGGCCTTTCTGGGTGGCCTTGCGCTCCTCGACCCCATTTTCGAAGTCCATAAGCAGGAGACCCTGCTTGCCATCGGTCTGTTTCAAATCTTTGAGCATCGCTTTCTTGCCTGGAATCCCTCTCGCAGCAAGTACTATAGCGTGATCATCAAAATTCTGTTGGCCACTCTGCTCGTGGAGCACACCGGCGGCATCACCAGCAGCTACTACCTTATTTATTTTTTGCCCGTCGTGACGGCAGCCATGCTCTTCGACGGCACCGGCACGCTGATCTGGACAGCCGTTACTTCGGCGGTTTACTGTTCTCTCTTGATCCCCGCCCTAAGAGATTACGAATTGTCGCCGGGGGGCGCTACAGAACTCGCCCTTCGGAACATTTTCTTTTTCCTCGCGGCCATGGTGGTGAACCGTTTCGTGAGCGAGAGCCGCCGGCAGGCGCAGCGCTATCGGCTGCTGGCTGAGGAACTGGCGGAGACCAACCGCCGTCTGGAGCAGGCGCAGGAAGAAGCTCGCCGCTCGGAGCGCCTGGCGGCTCTGGGCCAGCTCACCGCAGGTTTGGCCCATGAAATTCGCAATCCCTTGGCGGTCATCAAAGGGTCGGCGGAGACGCTCACACGCCGGCTCCAGTCGGCGGACCCTGTCACTACGGAAGTGGCAGGATATATTTCCAGCGAGGTGAACCGACTCAACACCATCGTCACCCGCTTCCTCAACTTTGCGCGTCCTCTCAAACTTGAAAGAAGGCCGACGCAGATTCCGCCCCTCCTTGACCGGGCTCTGAAAGTGGCGTACGAACGCTGGCCGGAGGCAAAGGTGGAGGTCGCTCAGCAGTACTCTGAGAACTTGCCGGAAATGAGCGTTGATCCCGACCTTTGCGAACAGGCGTTCGTCAACCTTGTGCTCAATGCGTATGAGGCAATGACGGATACCGGCGGAAGGCTAACCGTCAGAGTTGGGGCTGCGAACTCTGACGGCAGGCGCGGGGTGGAGGTTGGCATCGAGGATACCGGGCCCGGCATCCCCCCTGAGCTGCATGAGCAGGTTTTCAATCCCTTTTTCACCACCAAGAAAGAAGGGGTGGGATTGGGGCTCTCGCTCGTCTCCAAGATTGTGGATGACCATCGCGGCTGGATCCGGATTTCGAGCGAGCCGGGCAAGGGGGCGTGCTTCCGGTTGTTCCTGCCAGCGGAGTAGAGCCAGAAGAGCTTTCGGGCGTGCGGGGCGGAAAGCTGTCAGCTCTCAGCTTTCAGCCGAACCAGTCGAAAGACCGTGAGAGCCGCGGAGCGGCGAGAGACATTAGCCCACGGCTCAGAAGCTGTGAAATAATCCCTGGATGACCAAAAGCATTTCATCCCGCGAGGCGGGACAAAGTCGCAGAAGGCGCAAAGAAAACAAAGCAGTTGTTCTTTGCGGATCTTTGCCCCTTGGCGTCTTTGCGAGAGACTTTTGATCTTTTCACAGCTTCTCACGCCGTGGGCTAATCTCTATCGGCCCTTCGGGCCTGAAAGCGGAACCCAGCTAAGCCCGCTCCTCGCTTTTTGCTGAAAGCTGAGAGCTGACGGCTGAGGGCTTCTTATGTCCACAATTCTAATCGTCGAAGACGAACTAAAGATGGCGCGGCTGCTGGAATTGAATCTGGCCGAGGAGGGCTATTCGACGCTCGCGGCCCAGGATGCCGAGACCGGACTCAGACTTTTGCGCCAGGAAAAGATCGATCTTGTCTTGACCGACCTCAAACTCCCCCGCATGGATGGACTCGAGTTCCTGCAAGCCGTGAAGCGCTCCAACGCACAGATCCCCGTCATTCTGATGACGGCCTACGGCACAGTGGAAACGGCTATCGAGGCGATGAAGGCTGGAGCAAGTGACTACGTGCTGAAGCCTTTCTCGATGGAGGAGATCAAGCTCATCATCCACAAGGAGCTTGACGTCCGCCGCCTGCGCGAGGAGAACCGCGACCTGCGCGAGGCGCTGGGCGAGCGCTACCGATTTGAGAACATCGTAGCCCGGAGCTCCAAGATGCAGGAAGTGCTTGCCGTCGTCGAGCGAGTGGCGCCCACGAATTCCACCGTACTGCTGGGGGGGGAGAGCGGCGTGGGCAAAGACATGATCGCGCGGGCCATCCACCAGCACTCGCGCCGCGCCTCAGGCCCTTTCATCAAGATCAATAGCACTGCCATCCCGGAAAACTTGCTGGAGAGCGAATTGTTCGGATTCGAGAAGGGCGCTTTTACCGGGGCAATGACCGCGAAGCCTGGAAAATTCGAACTCGCGGACAAGGGCACCATCTTCCTGGACGAAATTGGCGACGTGCCCGCGGCCATTCAGGCGAAACTCCTGCGCGTGCTCCAGGAGCGCGAATTCGAGCACCTGGGAGGTACGAAGACACTGAGAGTGGACGTGCGCGTGGTCGCGGCAACGAACCAGGACCTGCGCGCCGCACTCGAGCAGGGCACCTTCCGCGAGGATCTCTACTACCGCCTGAACGTCGTGCCCATCAGCATTCCTCCCTTGCGCGAGCACAAGGAAGATATCCCGTACCTTGTGGACCACTTCCTGGCGCGCCTCGCCCGCGAATCCGCAAAGCCGATTACCGGCCTTACGCCTGCCGCTATGAGATTGCTGATGGATTTCCATTGGCCGGGCAACGTCCGGGAGCTCGAAAACATCATTGAGCGCGCCGTGGCGCTCTCGACTGGAACCATGCTAGACGTCGGCGACATACGGCTGGATGTCGGCCCGGGCGGGGCGGGCGTCGTTGGCCCGGGGATGTCTGCCGCCGACGCTTCCGGACCTTTCCTGCCCCCTGGCATGACACTCGAACAGTACGAAGACGAGATCATCAAAGAAGCCCTGCGCCGCGCCGACGGCAACAAGAGCCAGGCCGCGCGCTTGCTTGGCCTTTCCCGTAACGCATTCCGGTATCGTTTGTCGAAGCTGGGCGTGCCCGACGAACCCGAAGGGTAGGGGCGGCCTCTGGCCGCCCGCGGCAGGCCAAAGGCCTCCACTACCCCTGTGCCCGGCGCTGCCTGGCTGTGTGTCTCAGGGAAAGAACGAGAAGGAGGCGCTCGAAGACATCGAAGAAGCCATCACTCCCTGGCTTTGGGCTGAAGATCAGAAATCGACCTCCGCGCTCTCAGATCGAGTCGAGGAGTGATATACTCGTGGTATGCGCTCCGCAGGCTCAGCTTCCAACCGGAAAAAGCATCCCGCCAGCGAATACGGCTACACCGTTGTCTATCAACGCATGCCCGAGGGCGGCTACAGCGTTGTGGTCCCGGCCATCCCCGAAATCTGCACCTTCGGTGAAACCCTCCCCGAGGCGCGGCGCATGGCCAAAGATGCGGTCCGCTGCTTCCTTGAGAGCGCCCTCAAGGCCGGTGAAGCCATTCCCAAGGATGTTGAACCCGCTACAGAACTCGTTGCCGTAACCCTTTCCTAAAACGAAAGAAGAATCTCAGCAGTTGCCCTTTCTGCCCCGCGGGCGACCTACAAACTGCCGAGATGCTTCTCCAGCAAAGCGGGATCAGCATGACAGCGTTCATGCTTGCCATGACGCCGACTGCTTCACGATCACCATGACATGGGATCGCCCCTACGCGGCGGATTCCCAGGGGCGGCAGATGCGCTCGATGATATCGATCATGTTCTCGACTTCTTCCGAAGTCGGGGTACTTTCAGGGTGCACGGCAGCGCAACGGGTGCTCCACGCCCTTCTGAGGAGCGTCCTATCCCCAAGCGAAATGTGCCCACCCTCGAGCAGCCTGTCAAAGAGGATTTCGACGGAGCCCTTTACGTAAAGCTGCAAGCCACCGCAAAGTCGGCGAGCGGCAAACCGCAAGAGCCGCTCGTATTCTACCCCGGCGATCATGCCCGCCAAGTTCGGGTCTTCGTAAACCAGGATGCGGGCAAGTTCCAGAGGGCCGTATTTTTCGAGAAACGGTCGAAGGACCTGTGCCACGCGGCGGCGCTGAATCCAGATATCCGCGTCAAATGCCGTGCGCGCGCTACCCCCGTCCGCCGCCTCGAGCTCTTCAATCGTCAGTTCGTGATAAGTCCACAGAGCGGTCTCGGCGGAAGCCACGGAAGGTAGCTGGAAGTGCTCTTTCCACACACGAAGCTCATCGCAATAGGCGAGGTAGACATCGATGGTTCGGGGACGATAAACTTGAAGAACGTTCATGATGGGCGTGCTGAAAACGCCGAAACGGTCGGGGTGGACGAAGCGCAGCACCAGGGAGACGAGGCCGATATTCTGAAAAACCCGTAGCGACCGCTGCACCAGATCACGCGCATCGGTAGGAAGCGGGCCGACCATCAGATGGGCGTTTTTCAGTGCCTGATCCAGCTCCTTCTCAATCGGCTTCGGCCAATAGCGCGCGAAGGCCGTCTGAGCCGGGTCGAAGATGTTCAGGACATCCTTCGCCACCAGCCACCGCTTCCCCGAGCGCAACTGCTCAAACTTCTTTTCCAGGGATTGAAAGGAGTAGGTGCGCCCGAACTTCTTCTTACAAACTTCGGGGAAGCGGTCGAGATAACTCCTCAGGTCAAAACCCGGCACGATTACCTCTTCTCCACTCTACCTAACATTTTACCGAGGTCGCCATTCAAAGCAAGTTTTTCGTTCCTGTATGCGGCAAGTATCACCAGTTCGCGGGGTGAAGCATATCCCCATTTTGGCGGGACATGCGTCGGCGGCTGAAATCTCTCGGGAATGTTGTTGAAAACAAAGGGCAAGCCTCGAAGACCGTGGAACGAAGCAGGAATGTTATTGATGGCAAAGGAGATAGGTTCCAAAAGCCGGAATCTTTCAGAAAATGAAGGGACTTATAGGGAATTTTGTGGCATTGTCTCGCGGCGGTGTCCGCCAATACCCGACGCCTCCACCGACGATTAAAAGGGATCGCAATCCCAGCTTCTTCCATGTCGCATTCGATCCTGCAAGCCCTTGGCTTGGCTGAAATCGGCCACCCTCGGTTGAATTCGGCCAAGCCAAGTTCGTGCTTCGAGTAGCAGCTCTTTTGCCGTGTGCCTTTAACTGTTTGTGTTTCAATAAGATGCCTCACCCCATCTTAGCCCGTAGCTTTGGCGAGCCACATGCCTTAAGCAAGGCGGAGGTTGAAATGGGGTCTAGCAGCCAAACAGGTGGGAGGTGGGCCATGAAAAGCCGAAAACTTTGGTATGTGATTGCGCTCAGCACGCTGTGTCTTGTGGCAACAAGGATTGCCGTGGCCCAGGAGCAAGAGCCCCCGCCGGGCGAGGCGACCCAGGAGCAGGGACCCCCGCCGGGCGCTGCGGCCCAGGAGCAAGGACCCACGCCGGGCGCCGCCCGCATCAGCATGATCAACGGCGAAGTATCCAGCATGCGCGGGGACAGCGGGGAATGGGTGGCGGCCGTAGTGAACGCGCCGGTGGTGGGCGGCGATACGGTGGCGACAGCCGCTCGCGCTCGCGCTGAAGTCCAACTCGACTTCGCGAACGTTCTGCGCATGGACCAGAATGCCGACGTGAAAATCGCCGACCTCACGCAAAAGCACATTCAACTTCAGGTGGCAAGCGGCATCATCGACTACACGGTGTTCAAGGGCACGGAAGCGGATGCGGAAATCGACGCACCCAACATGGCCGTAATTCCACTGGGCGAGGGCGTGTACCGCATCCAGATCGACGCGGATTCGCAAACGGAACTCACCGTCCGCAAGGGCCGGGCGCAGGTTTCAACTCCGCAGGGCAGCATGACCGTGGAAAAAGGCCAGGTTATTTACGTTAGAGGCACGGACAATCCCGAATACCAGATTGCCGATGCCGCGGCCAATGACGAATGGGATAGATGGAACAACGATCGCGACCGCGCCATCGAGAAAGCCCAAAGCTGGCAGTACGCGAACCGCTATTACACTGGCGCCCAGGACCTTGATGCGTACGGTCAGTGGGAAAATACGCCCGACTACGGTTATGTCTGGGCTCCGAATGTTGGGCCGGACTGGGTACCCTATTATGATGGCAGTTGGGCGTGGGAGCCTTATTGGGGATGGACCTGGGTTTCCTATGAACCCTGGGGCTGGGCGCCTTATCACTACGGCCGTTGGTGCTGGTGGGGCAGCCGATGGTGCTGGTGGCCGGGGCGCGGTTATTGGGGTTCGCGGCCCGCTTGGGCGCCGGCTTACGTCTCCTTCCTCGGATTCGGCTTACGCGCTGGCTTCGGATTGGGCTTTGGTTTCGGTTCGATTGGCTGGTGCCCGCTCGGGCCCTTTGATAGAGCCTTTCCGTGGTGGGGACATCGCAACGGTTACAATGCTGTGGGTATTACAAACTTCAGCAATTTCAATCGTGGGCTCCGCCCGATGGGGAATACGCCTCTGCGTTACTCTTCCAATCTCCAGGCGGCGCTTAACAACCCCAACATCCGGCGCGCCATCACCACCATGCCTGCGAACCAGTTTGGGAAGGGCATGGTTAGAGGAGTCGGGCGCAGTGTGGATGCGGCCACGCTGCGGCAGGGCCAGATGGTGCGGGGAACTCTGCCCGTCGTTCCCACGCGCGCGAGCTTGATGCCGGGTAATCGTTTGGCCAGCCCGTCCGCAATTCCGTCGCGGGCCGTCAATAACACGCGTTTCTACAGTAAGAGTCCTGTTCCTGCCCGTACGGAGTCCTTCAATCAGCGGGCCGCACAGATTCAGCAGATGGTCCAGCAGCACAACCCCGCTGCAGCCTCGAACCTAGGCGGCCGGCAGGGCACGAATTCCACTGGAAGGTTCGGGAACGCGGGAGGCGCGGCCAGCGGAGGCTTTGGAAACGCGAACCGTCCCGGATACACCAACACGAGGCCGATGGCGCCTCGCAGCTTCACGAACAGTGCACCCTACAACGCGACGCGGCCTCAATCGGGCCCTGCTGGCGGGTACTCCCAGCCGCGTTATGCAACTCCACAGCAGGGGAGCAACCAGGGCGGCTGGCAGAGATTCTCAAGGCAAAGCCAGCCGGCACCCTCGAGCAGGAGCGGGGGGTGGAATGCTCCCGCCCCGCGCTCGCAGTCCTCAGCCCCGAGTTGGGGCCGATTCTCGTCCAGCCCAGGGGGGCAATCCTATGGCGGGTATGGTAGTCGTCCCTCGTTGAACATGCGTAAGCCTATTGTAGTTGAACGGTCCACGGCCCCGCGCTCCTATGGAGGCGGCGGTGGCCGCGGGTATTCCGCTCCGTCCGGTGGCGGGCATGGAAATGCCGCTCCGTCCGGCGGCGGTGGCCATAGCGCACCCGCTCCTTCCCACAGTGGGGGAGGTGGCGGCGGAGGTTCGCACGGCAGGCGTTGACCGCGGGCTGAAAAAAAGCATCTTCGTGTCGTCCTCAGTGAAGAAGTCAGAAATCAGGAGTCAGGAGCCAGAAGAAAGGTACAACCGGGCAAACATAGCTCCCCCGTCGGGACGGCTCTTCAAAAACAACCGTCTGCCGTCCGTGGCCCCAGCGCCGCGGGTTGCGCATCTCCCCATCCGCTGGCCCTATTACCTGTCACCCGACACCTGAAGCCTTTCCTCACTGTCTCCTGACTTCTGATTTCTGACTTCTGGCTTCTGGTCGTCACCGTTTCCCTGACACCTGAAACCTGGCACCTGGAACCTGACCCCTGGAACCCGACCCCTGAAACCTATCCCTTGATTCAGTCGTTTTCCGAAGTCGTCTTCGTATAGAATAGTCAAGATATGCTGCGACAAAACAATTTGCTAGACGCCACAACTGCGCCACTCGAAGAGATTGAATCAATTCTGAAGGCCGAACACTCGGACCCGTTCCACATTCTCGGCGCGCATGTGGTGGAGTGGGAAGGCAAGCCGGCTGTCGCCATCCGCTGCTACCTGCCGGGCGCCGAGCAGGTTTGGGTGTGCCGGGACTCGGGCGTCTTTCCTTCGCAACGCATCCATGCGGACGGATTCTTTGAGGCTGTCTTCCCGAACGAGAGGCAGGTTTTCCGATATCGGCTTCGCGCCCGTTACGGGGAGGGTAACGAGCCGGAGTTTGAGGACCCTTACCGCTTTCCCCCGACCCTCTCCGACTTCGATCTCTACCTTCTGGGCGAGGGCAAACACTACAAGTCTTACGAGAAACTCGGCGCTCACGTGATGGACGTTGAGGGAGTTCGCGGCGTGGCCTTTGCCGTCTGGGCTCCAAACGCGCGACGGGTGAGCGTGGTGGGGAATTTCAATAACTGGGACGGCCACCGTCATCCCATGCGGGTGCGCGGGGGGAACGGCATTTGGGAACTGTTCGTCCCAGGCCTGGCGGAAGGCGAGATCTACAAGTACGAGATCAAGGGCCACAATGATTATCTGGGTTTGAAGGCGGACCCGTTCGCCTTCTATGCAGAACTCCGGCCCAACACCGCTTCCGTCGTACATGACATCAATGACTATACCTGGCACGACCAGGCATGGATGGAAGCCCGCGCGCAACAGCAGTTCCTCAAGGCGCCTCTGGCCATCTACGAAGTTCACCTCGGGTCCTGGCGACGCGGCGAAGGCAACCGCCTGCTCGGCTACCGCGAACTCGCCGAACAACTGGTCGACTACGTCTGCGAAATGGGCTTCACGCACGTCGAGCTGCTGCCCGTGATGGAGCATCCGCTGGATGAATCCTGGGGCTATCAGACGGTCGGCTACTTCGCGCCCACCAGCCGCCACGGCGCGCCTGAAGACTTCATGTATTTCGTCGATTACTGCCACCAGCACGGGATCGGCGTGATCCTGGATTGGGTGCCGGCGCACTTTCCCGCCGATGCCCATGGCCTGGCGTATTTCGACGGCACGTACCTTTACGAGCATGCAGACCCGCGCTTGCGCGAGCATCCTGACTGGGGCACGCGAATTTTCAATTACGGCCGCTCGGAAGTCCGGAACTTTCTCTTGACCGGCGCGCTCTTCTGGCTGGAAAAATACCACGCCGACGGGTTGCGCGTGGACGCCGTGGCGTCAATGCTCTACCTGGATTATTCGCGCAAGTCCGGAGAATGGATCCCCAACCGTTACGGTGGCAACGAGAACCTGGAGGCCATCGATTTCATCAAGCGGTTCAACGAACTCGCTCACCAGGACCGTCCCGGCGTGCTGACCATCGCCGAAGAGTCCACCGCCTGGCCGGCGGTTTCACGCCCCACGCACCTGGGTGGCCTGGGATTCAGCCTGAAGTGGAACATGGGCTGGATGCACGATATCCTCGTTTACTTTTCCAAGGACCCCATCTACCGCAAGTACCACCACCACAACCTCACCTTTTCGCTCCTTTACGCCTTCACTGAGAATTTTGTGCTGGTGCTTTCCCATGATGAAGTGGCCCACGGCAAACGCTCACTGCTTTCGAAAATGCCCGGCGACACGTGGCAGCAGTTTGCGAACTTGCGCTTGCTTTATGCCTTCCAATTCGCTCACCCGGGCAAGAAGATGCTCTTCATGGGCGGGGAGTTCGGCCAGTGGATCGAGTGGAATCCAAGCCGGGCCCTTGACTGGAACCTGCTTGATTACGAACCCCATCGCCAGGTAAAGCAACTGGTTGCGGACCTGAACCGCCTTTACCAGACTGAGCCGTCACTGCACGAAGTCGATTTTGAATGGCAGGGTTTTAAATGGATCGATTTCCACGATGCCGACAACTCGGTGGTCGCTTTCCTGCGCCGCGCTCGTGACCCAAACAATCACCTGGTCGTGGTTTGCAACTTCACGCCCCTCCCCCACATCGGCTACCGCATCGGCGTGCCGGAACCGTGTTTCTATCGCGAGGTCCTCAATACCGACGATACGAAATATGGCGGCAGCGGCGTTACCAACGGCCCCGGCCAGCAGGCGGTGCCGGCGCCCTGGCACAGTCAACCTTGCCATATCGAGACGACCTTGCCGCCTCTCGGCGTCGCCATTTTCAAGCCGGAACGCTAGCCTTGGTCTTGACATCAGTTTCACTCACATGTATAGTTTCAGCGTACGCTGAAACTATAGGTTTAAGTGAAACTCGTGACCGAGCGTGAGCTTAGAAATCGATTCGAGCCGGCCTTTTCACGGTTCCTAACTGAAGTGCAGGGCTCAATCCGCCGGAGAATAAATAATCCGACGGCAAAAATGCGCCCCGACCTTGTGATGGAGACCGAGATCAGGGGCAAGCGGAAGAACCTCGTCTTTGAGTTCCGGTCAATCGGGCAACCCAGGTACACCCGGGAAGCTGTTGCAGAGGTCAAGGCCTTCGCCAGCGCCATTCCGAACAGCTACGCAGTAATTGTTGCTCCGTATATTCTCGACCAGTCAGCCAGAATAATGCAGTCCGAGGGTGTAGGCTTCTTCGATTTGGCTGGAAACTGTTTGCTTGACTTCGATGGCGTGTTCATCCGTTCGCAGGGCAATCCCAATCCCAATCCCGCCACCCGAGAATTGAAATCTCTCTTCCAGCCGCGCGCCTCGAGGGTGCTGCGGTTCTTGCTAACGCCTGGGCTTGTAAACGCTAGCCTCCTCAAGCCCGGAGTGAGAACATGGCCGGAGACATTGCGTCGCCCGCCGGAGGGCCGCAGGTGGACAGTAGAGGAACTTGCCGGGCTGTCGGAGGTGAGTCTTGGGTGGGTGTCCGCGGTCAAGCGTAGGCTTCTTGATTTTGAGTACGTAAGAGAAGAGGACCGGCGCATAATTCTGACCAAGCCGGGAGAGCTGCTTGACGAGTGGGCCAGGAATTACGATCCGGGTCTACACCACAGAATAGGTTTGTACGTACCGAACGACCTTCTCTCTGTGGTTGAAGGCGAAGTGGCGAGGGAACAAGCAAAGGAAGAGTTCGCTAAGGGTATTATGAACGAGCCGACCCTAAGCACAGTGGGGTTTGACCTCAAAACTGGGCGCGATTTTCCCTGCGTCCTGACGTCGTTCTCCGGCGCCAGCTATGTGGCGCCTTTCGTTCGCTTTGTTTCCGTGACCGCCTTCTTTTCCGGACCGATTGAAGAGATCAAGAGGGAATTCAGCGCCAAGGAAGTCCCGACCGGCGCAAATCTCAATATCCTGGTCCCGCACGATGATGGAGTCTACTTTTGCTTGCGCCAAATCCGACAGGATTACGTAGTCAACGCTGTCCAGCTCTACCTCGACCTATTCACCGACAAAGGCCGCGGCGAGGAAGCAGCTCAAGCCGTTCGCGACCAGGAACTCAAGTACTGACATGCCAGGCCTTCATGATTATTCCAAACAGGATACCGCCAGGGCTCTACAACTCCTCCTGGAGTTGGTGGAACATTTCAAGGCCTACAAGGACCACATCGTCCTGGTTGGAGGCTGGGCGCCTTACTTCTTGATTGAGGACTCTGCGGGGAAGTTTGAACCACACATCGGGAGTCTGGACGCCGATTTGTTTCTGGACTTCCGCTCGATACCTGAGACTGCCTACGAAACTATTTTCGAGATTCTTGGGCGGGAGGGATACTCTCAGCGCAGAGATCGGCAAGGAAAAGTCATCCCAGCAAGCTTCGAAAGGGTTGTGCCGTTAGTGGGTGGAGGCAGCTTCCCGATGCGTGTCGATTTCCTGGCGGGCGAGTATGGCGGAACGGCTCAGTCCCATCGTCATCAAAAAGTCCAGGACCTGCTCGCCCACAAGGCTCGTGGCTCCGACATCGCCCGCGAGCAGAACTACACCCGCGAGATTTCTGGACAACTACCTAATGGGGCGAGGGTAACGGTTCGACTGAAGATTGCCAACGAAGTCGCGGTGTTGGTGATGAAAGGCATCACCATGGGGCAGCGGACCAAGCCCAAAGACCTCTACGACCTTTACATGCTCGTGAAGTACTTCAAGAACGGGCCTCGCAGCATTGCGACGAGTTTAAGACCCTTCTTGGGAAACAAGCTGGTAGGTGAGGCCATCGCCAATATCCGCCGTTACTTCGAGCGTTTCGATTCATTAGGCCCCGTCTCGGTTGCTGAATTCTTCCAGCCATCCGACCCAAAGGCTTGGGCTGTTGTTCAGCGAGATGCTTTTGAGCAGTTGCAAGCGTTGCTTAACGAGATAGACGGATAGGTTTCGGACGAACCTTCGAGTCAAGCGCGAAGAGGTCCAGACTCAGGACACTACATCCCCAGGACTAGCCGGTCAACTCGCTGGCCTACATCTCGCAAATAGGCTTCACCGCCACCCTCGAGCTCGGTTGTGGCATAGCCTGTGTAGCTAATATCCGCGAAAGCTTTGCGGACCGCAGGCCAGTCGATATCGCCCTCTCCCAGGTTGACCCAGCGGTAGCCATCCTCGAGCCGCTTGAAGTCTTTGAGATGGACTTTGGCGATTCGCTTCCCCAGGTTGCGAATCCAATCCTGCGGATAACCGTAAAGCACCACGTTGCCCACGTCGAAATACGCCTTGACCCAGGGGCTCTGAAATTCATCCACGTAGTTTGGAAACTCGAGCGGGCTGAGGAGGAATTTGTTCCAGACCTCCTCGAGGGCGATGATGACCTTCAGCTCCTCGGCCAGGGGGATTAACTTTCGGATCTGTTTCTGGGAGCGCACCCACGCCTCGCGGTAGCTTGTCTGCGGGTTGACGACGGCCGGCACCAATAATACCGTCTCTGCTCCCCAAAGCTTGGCGTTCCTGAGCGAGGTCCGCATCCCGTCAAGGCTCTTCTCCACCACCGCGGGATCGCTCGAGGAGAGCGGGTAGTCCCAATGGGCCATGTTCATCACGGAATGGATTCTGACCTTGGCGTCATCCGCGGCCTTCTTGATTTCCTGGGCTTCGCGCTCGTCGCTTACCGTCTGGCCCTCGACAGCCTCGAACCCCACTTCCCGCACCAGCTTGAATCGCTCCGCGTAGCTCAACTGTTTCGGCAGCATGCTGATCTGGAGGGCCTTTCGGATGTGATTGGACGCCGGGGACGGAGACGCCGAAGGAGCCCCCGGCCCGTAACTCAGCGCAGCCCACGGCGCCGCGCCAGCGGCAACCGAAGCCTTTAAGAAATCCCGTCGAGATCTTCCACTTTTCATTTCAACCTCCGCTTCCCACAAATGTGGCTCGATCTTACCCCGAATTCCTAAGTCGGCTCCCCAGATGTCATTCCGATCCCGCAGTCGCGGGAGAGGAATCTCGCTCTGATTCCTTCTTCCGCCTTTCCTCCCCTAATCGGGCTTGAGCTCTGGTCCGCCTCAGCGCAGAGCGAGATTCGTCGCTGCGCTCGGAATGACGTACGTACCCCCGCGTTTAGGCAAACTTGGAGATATCGATATTCGGATCGTATACCTCTTCGGACTTCATCAATTCATCCCACGTGACTAGTCTGCCCATGTATGCGGCCGAGCGCCCCAGCATGGCGCTTAGCGCGGACTCTGCGCCCTGTGCTGCCTGGTTGTGGAATTCCCCGCCGGTGATGCTTTCCACAAACCACTTTTGCTTTTCCACATCCGCTTGGTCCAGAGCGCCTTTGAACGTCCCCGCAGCCGAGAACTGGCTGCTTCCCTCGCTAGGGCCAAGACCCGCGTCCCACGGCTCGGCTCCGGCGATGCTGACCCGATAGTCGTAGTGCGCCTCGGAGCTGCCCTTGGCGCCGAAAAACCGCGTTGCAGCGTCAAAGGCCGGGTTGTCAAACTGCGTGGATCCAAAACTGACCTGCACATGATCCGGATAAGTGAAGACCACATTGAAATTGTCCCAGCAGTTCCCCGAGTCCGTGCGCAGCTTGCGTCCGCCCCCGCCCACGGCATAATCAGGATGCCCCTGCAGAATCCAGTTGCACACATCAATAATATGAATGTTCTGCTCGACGATGATGTCTCCGGAAAGTTTGCGGTCCCACACCCAGTTTCGAAGCTTTTTCTCTTCCGGCGAGGCGTGGGGCCACTCGGGACGGTCGATGTGGCCGCAGTAGTAGTAGCCCAAGCCGCAACCGATCTTGCCCAAAGCGCCTCCGTGGATGCGCTTCACCAACTCGACGTAGGGCGGCGCTTTGCGGATCTGAAACCCCACTTCCAGGCTCAGCTTCCCCTCGGCCTTCTTGCCAATGCGGATGACGCGCTTGGCGCCCGGCACGTCCACCGCGACGGGTTTCTCGCAATACACGTGCTTTCCTGCCGCCGCCACGGTTTCCAGGTGGAGAGGATGGAAGTAAGGAGGAGTCGTGATGAGGATGAAGTCCACTTCTTTCGATGCCGCGATCTGCTGGTAGGCTTTGGGGCCTTGGAAGAGCTGCGATGAATCGATGGCCGCATAGCCCTTCGCGCGCTGGTGTTCATCGAAGTATTTGCGGCCTGCCTCGAGCTGATCGGCGAAGAGATCTGCAAGGGCCACCACGCGTGTATTGGTGTTGTCCACGAACCCTGTTCCTACCGCCGAGCCGCGTCCTCCACAGCCCAAAATCCCCAGGCGCACGGCCGAGTTCGCCACCGAACCTCGCACCGCCCCAGGTTTCACGATCATCACGCCCGCCGCGGTCGCGGCCGCAGCGCCGAGAAACCTTCTCCGACTGATCTTTTCAGTTAAGCCATCCACCATGAATATTCCTCCCCGTTTTTTTATGGGGGCGATGATTGCATCGCACCATCCGCACTTGTAGCGCAGGCCTGTTGTTGAGGTCTGCGCCCCTCAGGAGTCCTCACGGAATAACCATGGCATGGGTCGCTGAACAACCCCCTCACCCGTCCCGATAGATCGGGACACCCTCTGTCCCGCTCTGCGGGACCGAGGGCGGTAGAAACCGAATTAGCTCTCCCGTGAATGACGAGCTCCCGCACTCCAAAGGTCGCCGCACGGAAGGTCGTCTGGCAGCTTTCAGCGTTCGGCTTTGAACCGTCAGCGGCCGGCTTCATAGGTTTTGAATCCCACTGTTTTCACTGCCGACTGCTTACTGCCTACTGCCTACTACTACTACGTTAGGTTATTGACCTCCCCTGCGAGAGGTGCTAAGCTTCGGTCCATGACCGAGAGCGAAATCGAGAAATGTCGAAAGCGCTTGGAACAATTCTTGGCCGACCTGCTGGAGCCGCTGG
>JBEKIZ010000068.1:0-28379 GCA_050011515.1 Terriglobia bacterium
TTCGCTAGGCACCTCGCGGTATCCAGCGCAAAACTCGGGGCCGAGCGGGTCGCTAGCCCTTTCTCGTGAGACTCTTGCATTCTCTGCTTCATGCCGGTTTATCCCGGCGCACGGATTTCCATTTTGGAATCGCAAGCAGGTGAGAGTGTACATCCTACAACCTCGTTTTTGGAAGTCCCGACTCAGCTCTTGGAGTGACAACGGATGCGGGGTCCTTTGTGCCCCCTCGGCGGGCGGCCCCTCAGCATGACTGTGTTTCAGCGGCCTTATCGCGCCAAGCGGGCGTCTCGCCTATATCTGTGAATAGGGCGCCGGCTTCAGGATAACGTTCGTAATGTTGCAGACGATTTCCTCAAAGGCGTACCTGGGCGAACTGGAGAGCTTCTTCCATTCCGGGGCTGACCGGAAAGCCTCCCACTTCTTGTTTCGGTCCGCGAGGTCTTCAAAGCCGAGCATGTAGGTCAGGTTCGGCAATCGTGAGCCGATAAGCGTGTCGCCGTAGAAGACCTGCCAGAATCCGGCCTTTTCGAAAACGTCGAATTCCCCGTTGTTGAACATCTCGACCTTCCGCAGGTGGTCCTGAGGGGTGGGACTTTCGTAAGTCCGAAGCTCAAACATCCGCGAGCCGTGCTCGGCCGTCGCAGGCGGGACCTTAAGCCGGGGCATCCCCTCAAAAGCTACCATCAGTGAACTTTCCATTCGTACATAGGCAGGCTGTTGGGCAGGTGCATTCAGGAAGGCCGCCCCAGCTTTGAGATAGTCAGCGTCTCGATTAAGACGGGACTCAACGGTGAGGAGAGTCTCGAGCGAAGCGCTTGGGATCAGAATGTAAAATGACGGACTATCAGGACCGATCTCGACATTAAAGACTCCCACGCGGCTGATCCCCAGACGGTTCAGCGCCGGCCCCAGTGCCTCCCGAAAGAAGTCGTGGGCGAGCTTAACTTGGGGTCCCGTGAGCAAGTGATAACGCCGAAGTTCGTAGTACTCGCGACTCTCTCCCACCCCGGTCCCCTGGCTGCCCAGGGGATTGGGGGTTGACGCGTTGACAGCGAGAGCCGATGCAGCGATCGATGAAGCCAGAAAACTTCGTCTTTGCACGACAGTTCCTCCCTTAAATGAATTCACTCTTCAGTGCTTTATTCCAAAGACCCGCAGTCAATCCTCCGGTTCGTCATTCCCGTCCCGCCCTGGCGGGAGGAATCCAACTCAGAGGTCACATCGTTAAAGACCCGCTGTCAATCCCGCAGACGAGTTGTTCGCCCTTACATCTTTATGAATCTCTCGCCCTTTGCCCCGCAGATCGGACAAGCGTCGGGGGCCTTACCGATCTCGATATTGCCGCAGACCGGACACAAGTAGAAGTCTACCTCAGTCAGATCGTTCCCCTGCTGAAGGGCTTCGAGAGCCATCTGGTAAAGCTTGGCGTGAACAGCCTCTGCCTTCAAGGCATAGGAGAACATCCGCCTGGCTCGGTGGGTATCGGCTGTCGCTTGCTCCAGCATCGGCGGGTACATTTCAGTGTACTCATAGGTTTCCCCCGCCATCGCCGCGCGCAGGTTGTCCAAAGTGGCACCGACGCCGTCCATGGCGCCCAAGTGCCCCAGGGCGTGGATGGTCTCAGCTTCAGACGCCGTTCGGAACAGTCGTGCCACATTGCTGAAACCCTCTTGCTCAGCCTTCTTTGCAAACGCCAGGTATTTCCGGCTCGCCTGGCTCTCGCCCGCGAACGCTTCCTTGAGATTATTTTCAGTCGTAGCCATGATGGCCCCCTTTGTTTATGCGGCATGCATAGACATCGCGTCCATGCCGTGGGCGCGATCAGAGATCAATCGTATCAAGCCTTGCCGCCCATGATTCCGCTTCCCAGACCTGTATACACTGGTTATGAAAGGACGGCAAGAGACATAAGGGCAGTGACGAGTGATGCGTGACGAGCAGAAGCCAGAAGTCAGGAGTCAGAAGTCAGAAGGCGAAAGGCAGAGAGCGAGAAGCAGATGCTCTTCATTCTCACCCCTGACTCCTGGCTTCTGACTCCTGAATCCTGGTTTGGCCCCTGTAACCTTACCCCTGGCACCTGGAACGTGCTCTTGTTTCCTGAATCCTGAATCCTGACTCCTGAATCCTGCCCTTCCCCACCTACCACCTACTACCTACCCCCTACTGACCTTTGACTTAGCCTACCGGCTCTCCCGGCACTTTTTGCACTCGCAGTGTAAGACTTTCTGCCCGGAGGGGAGCCGTTCAATCTGAACCTCAGTATAAGCACTGTATTTTCAACAGAATAGGCAAATCCAGGATTGGCATAGGACGTGCAGTTCATCAGCAGGGATCGAAATGAACATGCTGGGCCGATGGCGCGATGACGGCCCCAGAAAAGGAGAAAATGAAATGGCTATTGACCAAGTTCCAGAACAGGAAGTCCTCGACATGGAGCCGGTAAGTTCCGGCTTGCGTAACAAGTTTCTGCTGATTTTTCTGGTGCTCGCGGCGCTAGTCGTAGGTGAAATCTACACGATCTCCAAAATCAGCTCGATGCGCAACGGGCTGGAAGCGCAGCAAACCCAGGCAAGCAAACAACTGCGCGCGGAGTTCCAGGATCAACTCGCCGGCCGCTTGAGCGTGTTCGAACGCACTAATGCGCAGCAAATGGATGCGCTCAAAGACGAATTGGATGCGGCGTCGAAGCGTGTGGGCGCGACGGGGGGCGAGCTGAGGCACGCCCGCGCCATGGTAACGCAACTTCAGAACGACCAGCGCAAATCGGCCGAACAACTTCAAGCAGAACTCGCCCAGAAGGCCGACCAACAGCAAGTGGGCGCGCTGAACCAGGACGTTTCCGCGCAACGCACCGACCTCGATAAGACCAAGACGGTACTCGACACAGTCCGCTCCGATCTCGGCATGGCCCGCAGCGAAATGGGTACCCTGATCGCCCGCAACCATGATGACATCGAGCAACTCCGCAAGCTGGGCGAACGCGACTACTTCGAGTTCACCGCCAAGCGCAAGAGCCCTGTGCATGTGGAGGGAGTCGCCCTGACCCTAACGAAGGCAAGCGTCAAGCGACACCGGTTCAACCTGGATTTGCTGGCCGATGACGTCCAGGTGGAAAAGAAAGACCGGACCATCAATGAGCCGATCTTCTTTTACGTAAACGGTTCAAAGAGGCCTTACGAATTGGTAGTAAATGAAGTAAAACCAGATCAGGTGAAGGGTTACCTCAGCATCCCGAAGGGTGCCAAGGAAGTTGCGGCGCGTTCGCAGGGAAAGGGCTAAGCAATTCCAAAGGGAGACCCGGACAATCAAGGAAAGAGGGGCCGGGTCTCCAACCCCGGAAAGCCCCAGTAGGGGCGGCATAACTTAGGCCACGGCGTCGGCCGTGGGTAAGGGAACGCCTACACCATTTACCCATCAGAAGCCCCGACAGAGGGGCGACATATTTTAGCCCACGGCGAGAGCAGGATAAGGCAGAGTCTCGCTTCCCAGAGACTCTGCGGCTTTTCTCTCAAATCCGCGCGTGCTCGTCTGCGGGCAACTCCACCCGGTTGATCAACAGAATCCCGCACGGCATCTCCGCCACACTCAGCATCCCGCGATACTCATGCACGCTCGACGATCTCCATCCCTCGGCTTGCCTCCCCAAGCCGACCCTCACCGGGTTCCGATACGTCAGGTGCTGAAGAAGAACCCTCCCAATCCCGCCACGCGCGACGGCGCAGGCGGGACACGAGAGCAAGTGTACTCGCCCATGCAGCGCGACGAGCCTTTAGAGCGGCATTTCTCACCGCGGGTCTGGGAGGGCGGGGCTTCAGCCCCGCCGCTACAGGGGCTTCCAAATTATTCCCGTGTCCCGCGCCCCGCGCAGCTTGCAGCCGCAAGCTGCGCGGGGCGCGGGCCAACAGAGGGCGGGAGCCGTGATTTCGGCGGGGCTGAAGCCCCGCCCTTCCGGTACCGCCCCTAAAGGCGTCCCGGCTTGGTGAGAAATCCGGGTTAGAGCGGCAGAGTCTCTGGGAAGCAAGACTCTGCGCCAACCGCCGATTGGTTCCCAAGAGCCGCGTCATTCGGTATGATACAGACCATGGACGTAGCGGTACGATGTCGTAACCTGCGCAAGACCTATGACGGCAAGGTCGAGGCCGTTCGGGGACTCGATTTGGAGATTCTGACCGGCGAATGCTTCGGGCTGCTTGGCCCGAACGGCGCCGGCAAGACTACGACCATCGAGATACTGGAGGGACTGCTCTCGCAAACGTCCGGCGAAGTTGAGATTCTAGGAAAGACCTGGAACGCCCACAGCCGGGAACTGCGCGAGGTGTTAGGCATCTCGTTACAGGAGACTCGCCTCGGCGAGAAGCTCACGGTGCGGGAAACACTGGAGCTTTTCGCCAGCTTCTATCGCTATCCACGTTCGACCCTCGAGGTTATGGAAGAAATGGCCCTTACCGAAAAGGCGAATAGCTGGGTCGGGAAGCTCTCCGGAGGCCAGAGACAACGGCTCGCGGTAGCCACCGCTCTGGTGGCCAATCCGAAAATACTGTTTCTCGATGAACCCACGACGGGGCTGGACCCGCAAAGCCGGCGGCAGCTTTGGGACATCATCCGTCAGTTCCAGCGCCGCGGCGGGACCATCCTGCTGACGACGCACTATATGGACGAAGCGGAGCGGCTTTGCAACCGCATCGCGATCATCGATCATGGCCGCGCCATCGCCTCCGGAAGTCCCACCGAATTGGTTGAGGAACTGGGTGGGCATCAGATGGTGGAATTTGATGCCACGGGTAATGACCCCATCGCAACGGAGCTGTGGCGGTCGCTCCCGGGTGTCGAGGCGGTCCATGTGGAAGACGGTAGGGTCGTGCTGAGCGTGCGCGAAACTCACGAGACCATCCCCGCCCTGCTGGCGGCCTTGCACAAGCGCGGCTCGCACCTGCTGCACCTCACGACGCGACAAGCCAGCTTGGAGGACGTCTTCGTTCGCCTCACGGGGCGCCACTTGCGCGAGGAGTGAGAGAATTGTGTCATGCTGAGCCCTTCGCCTGTCATTCTGAGCGAAGCGAAGAATCTCCGCAGTTCGCTCAGGGTAAACTCCGCGAAGCATCTCTGCAGTTTGTGGGATGCTGCCGAGCGCAAAAACAACTGCAGGGATTCTTCGCCCCGACAAGTCGGGGCTCAGAATGACAGATGAGACTGAAAGTGAGTACGGTGAACGCTGAATCCCACACTACGGTCCCCTCCGTGCCGGATGCGAAGTTGCCCACCGTCCCACCAGAAAACGGCCGTTGGGCGGGTTATGGGCAACTGATGATGGCGCGCACGAGGGAGATGTGGCGCGAGCCGGAGGTCATCTTCTGGGTGTTCGTATTTCCCATACTCCTGGCGCTGGGACTGGGGATTGCCTTTCGTAATAAGCCCGCCGAGGTCAACCGTGTGGCCATCGTGGCAGGGGAAGGAGCCGCGCATGCCCTCGATCTGCTGAAAGCCTCTCTCCAGAAAAGCACTGTTCGAACTGACGTGCTGCCCGCGGCTGACGCTTTCAATCAATTTCGTCTCGGCAAGTACGACCTGGTGGTGATCCCCAAGGCGGGCGGCGGTTTTGAATATCGATACGACCCGGGGCGTCCGGAGAGCGTGCTGGCCCGCGCCGCCGTGAATGATGCCATGCAGGCCGCGGCGGGGAGAAAGGATGCCTTGCCGACGTCCGCAAAGGCCTCGAGCGAGCCAGGGGCAAGGTACATCGATTTCCTGATCCCGGGATTGCTGGGCATGAATCTGATGAACTCAGGAATGTGGGGCATCGGTTTTGCGCTGGTGGAGATGCGCCAGCGAAAGTTGCTCAAGCGGTTCGTGGCGACTCCCATGCGGCGGAGCGATTTCCTTCTTGCGCTAGCCAGCAGCCGCCTGGCCCTGATGCTGATCGAGCTTGCCCTGCTGCTCGGATTCGGCGTGCTGGCATTCCAGATGCGACTGATGGGTTCGTGGGCGTCGGTTATTCTGATCAGTGCGGTCGGAGCGCTATCTTTCGGGGGATTGGGCCTGCTCACGGCCAGCCGTGCCCAGAAAATTGAAACCGTCAGTGGGCTGATCAACGTGGTCATGATGCCGATGTGGATGTTCTCCGGTGTCTTCTTCTCCTACGACCGTTTTCCTGCGATCATTCAGCCGCTGATCAAAGTGCTGCCACTCACTGCACTCAATGATGCTCTGCGCGCTACGATTCTCGGGGGCGCTACGTTAGCGGCCCAGAGCACACGCCTGCTCATCCTGCTCCTCTGGGGCACCCTCTCGTACCTGCTGGCGCTTCGCTGGTTTCGCTGGACGTAAATCAGGATTCAGGATTCAGGAGTCAGAAGTCTGTCATCCTGAGCGAGGATAGCCGAAGAACGGACGGCATGTCATTCTGAGCCCGTTCGCTCCGCTCAGGGTAAACTCCGCGAAGAATCCTCGCAGTCAAATGGAGGCTTAGCGTAGGGGCGAGCGGCGCTCGCCCCAGGGCCGCGCCCCGCGTGGTGCAAAGGAGGGCCGAACGCCGTTCGGCCCTACCGCAGTTGCGTTTCGCCCATCAAGTATTGGTCAATACCGCGCGCCGCCTGGCGGCCTTCGGAGATAGCCCATACCACCAGCGATTGGCCGCGGCGCATATCGCCAGCGGCGAAGACACCGGGAACTGAAGTCATGTGATTCGTGTCCGCCTCGACGTTGCCCCGCGCATCGAGCTTCACGCCCAGCGCTTCGATCATCCCATTCTTGACGGGGCCCATGAAGCCCATGGCGATCAGCACTAGGTCCACGTCGAGCACGAAGTCAGTCCTGGGAATCGGATCAAACTTGGGGGGTGGCCCAACCCGAATCGCATGCAATTGTTTCACGTGGCCATGTTCGTCGCCGGCAAACATGGTCGTGGCCACTGCCCATTCTCGAATGCCGCCCTCCTCATGGGCGCCTTCGGTGCGCAACTGTAGCGGCCACAGTGGCCAGGGCGTGTTTGGTGAGCGCTCCATGGGCGGGATGGGGAGGATTTCGAACTGATGAACCGACGCCGGCTTTTGCCTGTGCGCAGTGCCCAAGCAGTCCGCGCCCGTGTCCCCGCCGCCGATAATCACGACGCGCTTACGCGTGGCCAGGATTTGTTGGGCCACCGCATCTCCGGCCAGGCGGCGGTTCTGTTGCGGGAGGTACTCCATGGCGAAATGGATACCCTTGAGCTCGCGTCCCGGGACATTGAGGTCGCGCGGACTCTCGGCGCCTCCCGCCAGCAGGATGGCGTCGAACTCGCGGCGCAAGTCTTCCACTGAAAGGTTTTGCCCGACGTGCTTCCGGGTTTTGAAAACCACTCCTTCCCGGGCCATCTGCTCGAGTCGCCGGTCAAGAATATGCTTTCCCAGCTTGAAGTCCGGGATGCCATACCGCAGCAGACCGCCGATGCGGTCGGCCTTTTCGAACACTGTCACCGTATGCCCCGCGCGGTTTAGTTGCTGCGCTGCGGCCAGGCCGGCAGGTCCCGAGCCGACGACGGCCACGTGCTTGCCGGTCCGGTTGGAAGGGGGTTCGGGATGGATCCAGCCCTCGCGGAAGGCGTGCTCAATGATTGCTTGTTCAATGTTCTTGATCGTAACAGGAGGGTTGTTAATACCCAAAACGCAGGCAGCTTCGCAGGGCGCCGGGCATACTCGTCCGGTGAATTCGGGGAAGTTGTTCGTGGCGTGGAGGGTGCGAATGGCTTCCTTCCAGCGATCGCGATAGATGAGGTCATTCCAATCCGGGATGACGTTATTAAGCGGGCAGCCCGTGTGGCAGAAGGGCACGCCGCAATCCATGCAGCGCGCCGCCTGAATGCGCAGCTTCTGCTCCGGGAATTCCTGGTACACCTCCTGGAAATCATTGACGCGCTCCGGGACGGGCCGGCGCCCCGGGACTTCGCGCGTGTACTCCATGAATCCGGTCACCTTACCCACGCAGCACCTCCCGGGTTGACTGCTGAGCCGAGGCATGAACCGGGGCCAGAGTTGCGGAGGCGCGTGGAACACCCAGCACTCGCTTGTATTCGTGCGGGAAGACCTTAATGAACTTCGGCAGCATCGCCTCCCAGTTATCCAGAATCCATTTCGCCCGCGGGCTGCCGGTCAGCTCCGCGTGGCGAGCGATCAAGAATTCAATCAAATCAGCATCGTTCGAATCGGTAGGGGGACGGCTTGCCGTCCCCTCATCGCGGGTTCGGGCGGGGGTAGGGGGACGGCTTGCCGTCCCCTCATCGCGGGTTCGGGAGGGGGTAGGGCAAGCCCTACCCCTACAGTTTGTTACGGGCTCGAGGTCCACGCTGGCGCGGTTACAGCGCACCTGGGCGAACTCTCCGGTTTCATCCAGGACATAAGCAATGCCGCCCGTCATGCCAGCGGCAAAGTTGCGGCCGGTCTTGCCCAACACGATCACCGTCCCCTTAGTCATGTATTCACAACCGTGGTCGCCGACCGCCTCCACCACCGCCGTGGCCCCGGAATTGCGCACCGCGAAGCGTTCGCCGGCCATGCCGTTGAAATAGGCTTCGCCGCTCGTGGCCCCGTACAGAACCACGTTCCCCACCAGGATATTCTCCTCGGGCTGGAACGACGAAGTTCGGGGAGGATAAACAATGAGCCTACCTCCTGAAAGCCCCTTGCCGACGTAATCGTTGGCTTCGCCCTCAAGAACCAAGGTGACGCCTTTCGCCAGGAAAGCACCGAAGCTCTGCCCCGCCGAACCGGTGAACTCGAACCGGATGGTGTCATCCGGCAAACCCTCGGAGCCATAGCGGCGGGCAATCTCGCCGCTCAACATCGCGCCCACCGTCCGGTGGGTGTTTCGGATAGGGAGACTGATCGACACTTGCGCGCTGCGCTCGAGCGCCTCACGCGCATGGTCGATCAACTGATAATCGAGCGATTTCTCCAGTCCGTGGTCCTGTTTGATCAGGCAGCGCCGCCCCACCCGTGTGGGCACCTGAGGATTGTGAAGGACTGAGGACAAATCCAAGCCGCGGGCTTTCCAGTGGTCCACGTCCGGGCGCTGCACGAGGCAATCGACGCGCCCGACCATCTCATCGACTCTGCGGAAGCCAAGCTGCGCCATAATCTGCCGCAGATCTTCGGCAATGAAAAACAGGAAGTTGATCACGTGTTCGGGCTGGCCTTTGAATCTCTTCCGCAGTTCGGGGTCCTGCGTCGCCACGCCTACCGGGCAGGTGTTCAGATGGCACTTACGCATCATAATGCAGCCCATAGAGATGAGTGGCATAGTGGCAAACCCGAACTCCTCGGCGCCGAGCAGGGCGGCGATGGCCACATCGCGCCCAGACTGCAATTTCCCATCGACTTGCAGGCGGACGCGGCTGCGCAGGTCATTCATCACCAGGACTTGCTGGGTTTCCGAGAGGCCGAGCTCCCAAGGGATGCCAGCGTGCCGGATGGAGGAAATCGGGGAGGCCCCGGTTCCCCCGTCGTAGCCGCAGATGAGGATAACATCGGCATGCGCTTTGGCCACCCCCGCTGCCACGGTCCCCACGCCCGATTCAGCCACCAGCTTCACGGAAATCCTCGCCTGCGGGTTCACGTTCTTGAGGTCGTAGATGAGCTGCGCCAAGTCCTCAATCGAGTAGATGTCGTGGTGCGGCGGCGGCGAGATCAGGGCGACGCCGGGAATGGCGTGGCGCACCCGCGCCACTACTTCGTCAACCTTGTGACCAGGAAGCTGGCCGCCCTCGCCGGGCTTGGCGCCTTGCGCAATCTTGATCTGCAATTCATCCGCGTTCACCAGGTAATTCGTGGTCACACCGAACCGGGCCGAGGCTACCTGTTTCACGGCGCTGCGGCGCAAGTCGCCGTTGGGGTCGGGGCGGAAGCGCGCTTCATCCTCTCCGCCCTCGCCGGTGTTGGAGCGGCCGCCAATGCGGTTCATGGCGATGGCCAGTGTCTCATGCGCTTCCTTGCTAATGGAACCGAAGGACATCGCGCCCGTGGCGAACCGCTTGACGATTTCAGACGCCGGTTCCACTTCGTCGATGGGCAGCGGCGGGCCGGCGGACCGGAAATCAAGCATGCCTCGCAGCGTGTAGAGATCCCGGCTTTGCCCATTGACGATCTTCGCGTACTCCTGAAACGTGGGGTAGCTGGACTGCCTCACCGCATGCTGAAGTTTGCTGATGGTGAGAGGATTCAGCAGGTGCCGCTCACCCCGCTCTCGATATTGGTAGCTGCCGCCAATCTCCAGCTCGGTTTCGGACTCAGCCGGCGACTGCATTGCGAACTTGTGCTTCGTGAGGGCTTCGCGGGCCAGAACCTCCAGACCCACGCCCTCAATCCGAGAAGCCGTGCCCGTGAAGTAGCGCTCCACGACGGCGCGGTTGAGCCCGATCGCCTCGAAGATTTGAGCCCCGCAATAGCTCTGCAGGGTCGAGATCCCCATCTTGGAAAGGACCTTCAGCAGTCCCTTATCGACGGCTTTAATGTAATTCTTCAGGAGCTTTTGAAACGTGTAAGCGGGGGGAAAGTGCCCTCGAACGTGCAGATCTTCCAGCGTTTCGATAGCCAGATAGGGATTGATGGCGCTGGCCCCGTAGCCGAGCAAGAGCGCGAAATGCATGACCTCGCGCGGCTCGCCCGTCTCGACGATGAGGGCCACCTGGGTCCGTGTCTTCTCCCGCACCAAATGATTGTGCACGGCTGATAATGCCAGGAGACTCGGAATGGGCGCGTACTCCTCATCCACGCCGCGGTCGGAGAGAATCAGCAGCGTATAGCCGGACTTGATCGCCAAGGACGCGCTACGACAAAGGCTCTCCACCGCCTCCTCCAGGCGCTTCTCGCCACCCTGCGCGCGAAAAAGCATGGGCAGCGTGGTGGCAAGAAAATCTCCCTGGCTGACACGGCGAAGTTTTTCCAGGTTCCAGTTGGTCACCATGGGATGGCGCTTCTTCAGCGTGTGGCAGAGCTGGGGCGTCTCGTCCAGGATGTTGCCCTCCCGCCCGATGAAGTCGTAGAGCGACATGACCAAGTCTTCACGAATGGGGTCAATCGCCGGGTTGGTGACCTGGGCGAACATCTGCTTGAAGTAATTGAACAGCAACTGGGGCTTGTCCGAGAGGCAAGCAAGAGGAGTATCGGTTCCCATCGACCCCACGGGCTCTTCGCCGTTGTGCGCCATGGGAATCATGATGATGCGCAGGTCCTCGTCGGTGTACCCGAAAGCGCGCTGTCGCATCAGGATAGTGGCGTGGTCAGTGGGCTGGACACGCGGCGGATCGGCCAACTGCTTCAGCGTAATCTGGTTTTCCCTCAGCCACTTCGCGTAAGGCCGCCTGGCAGCCAATTCCTTCTTGATCTCCTCATCGGGAATGACAAGCCCCTTTTCCGTGTCCACGAGGAGCATACGGCCCGGCTCGAGCCTGCCCTTGAAGCGGATCTCCGCGGGATTCACCGGCAACACGCCCGCCTCGGACGCCATAAGGACCAGGCCGCGGGTTGTCACGAGAAAGCGGCCAGGTCGCAATCCATTGCGGTCGAGCTTGGCGCCGATCACGCGGCCGTCCGTGAAAGCCACCGCCGCCGGGCCGTCCCAAGGCTCCATCAACGAAGCGTGGTACTCATAGAACGCCTTGACGTCTTCCGGCATCGTGGGATCGCTCACCCAGGCTGCCGGAATCAGCATTTCCATCACGTGAGGAAGGCTGCGCCCGGCGAGCGTCAAGAGTTCCACAGCGTTGTCGAGGTTGGCCGAGTCGCTGCCGCCAGGGGCGATGATGGGCTCCAGTTTCTTGATGTCCTCACCAAACAGCGGCGAAGCCAGCACGGAAGTCCGCGCGTGCATCCAGTTCACGTTGCCGCGCAGGGTATTGATTTCTCCGTTGTGACAGAGATAGCGGTACGGATGTGCAAGATGCCAGGTGGGAAAGGTGTTGGTAGAAAAGCGCTGGTGAACCAGACATATCGCGCTTCTGACTTCCGAATTCGACAGCTCGATGTAAAAGTTGGCGATCTGAGGGGCAAGGAGCAGGCCTTTGTAAACGATCGTCCGAGAAGAGAGTGAGGGAATGTAAAAGAAGCTTTTCTCCCGAAGCTCGGTTTTGGCGACTTCGCTTTCCGCGCGCTTGCGGATGACGTAGAGCTTCCGCTCCAGGGCGTCCTGGTCCATCCCGTAGGCTCGCCGGATGAAGACTTGCTCAATGTAAGGCTGGGTGCTGCGGGCCAGGCGTCCAATCGTGTTGGCGTTTACCGGAGTGTCCCGCCAACCAAGTACGGAGAGGCCCTCCTCACGCGCGATCTCTTCCACGAGTGCCTCGCAGCGCATGCGCTCGTGTGTTTCCACCGGAAGAAACACCATTCCCACGCCGTATTCGCCCGGCGAGGGCAGCGCGAAACCCAACCGAGTGCACTCGGCTTCGAAAAAGGCATGAGGGATTTGGAGCAAGACTCCCGCGCCGTCACCGGTCTGCGGATCGCAGCCGCAGGCGCCCCGGTGCGTGAGGTTGATGAGAATCTCGATGCCTTTGAGGATGATGTCGTGGCTTTTCTCGCCGGAAATGTTCGCCACAAAACCAATCCCACAGGCATCGTGCTCGTTGCGAGGGTCGTATAGACCCTGAGGCTGCGGCAAACCTCGGGAGATAAAGCTGTAGCTCATGTCAAATACGTACCTGACTCACCAGGCGATAAGTGGTGGATGCTTGGTGGTAAATGGGGGAAGTGCTCCAGCCCCCAGCGCCCGGCCTCGTTCTCGCTGGGAGAGGCAAATGAGATGTTCAAGCACCCTATTAGCCCCTGGGTGCGAAGGCGGCGATGGAAGCACAACCCACAGCGAAGGCATCGTGCTACATAGGCTTGGCCAGAGGCTCGGCCCTTGATATCCCTAAGGATTCAGGAGGCTTAACACCGTAACGCGAACCACGTTCCCCCCTTCACTCCGCACAACGGCACAGGTCCCGCCTCCCTCCTTGCGGACACCTACCCCTTTGCCTTAACAGGATCAAGTATGCTCGACCATGAATGTACGTGTTAAATCAATAGTTTTTATAGACATGATAAGCCCCTCAGACACTCTGCGATTCAGTGCCGACCGATTGCCCATGGCAACCCTGAGGGAACGGGAAAGAAGCAAGAGGTTTGCGGATCACACCGGCCAAAAAAAAGTGGGGCTAGGGGTTAGGGCGATTTTGGATTTTAGATTTTGGATTATGCCGCCAGCAGCTTCCTGCCTAATGGTCACTGCCCACTGCCCGTTGCCCCCTTCCACTGCCTTCTCCTTTCTGCTTTCTGCCTTCTGCCTACTGCTCCACCAATCCCGCCGCCGCGAGTCCCGACGCAGGAAGGGTTGCCACCTGGTTTTGCTCTATGCCCTGCACACGGATTTCGTTTTTGCCGAGACTGATATCGCGAACCTCGCCAAATCCTTCCGGCAAGTGAGCAAGGAAGGCAACATACGAAATCGTCAATCGGCCGCGAGCGGGCACCGTGGAAAAAGTTGGCGTTCCAAAAATCGGACCTTGGGTGAACGCCTCCCGACGCGTTACCGGCAGAGGCGCGGAGCCAAACTCCAAACCGCGGGTCTGGGCGCGGCCATTCCACGGGGCACTCTCGCGCGCGCAGTTTTCCTCCCAAATCGTGACCCAGGGATAATCCGCGCGGTGGAAGCAGTAGGCGAACAGAAGGCGGTGCCGAGTGTTCAGGGCGCCAACAAACTGCACGTCCCGCGTGGGATCCAAAAGCAGAGAAGCAATAATCCCTAATCCTCTGCGCGTCAGGCAGTGGGAAAGGTCAACTTCGCCCCCTGTGCTGGCTGGAGCGAGGGGCCATTGGAACTCCTTCCCCGATTCGAGCAGCGCTTTCCCCCCATAACCAGCGGGGCTCGTAATCCCTTTGGTGGCAGACATGAACACCCGGCCATCCTCGGGCGCGACAAAAGGAGGAGCCAGGGTAGCATGTTGGGTCCAGTGAAAGAAGTGATCGAGTTTGCGCTCGTTGGTGACGGTCTCCTTGAGGTAGACCACCGACTCTCCCGCCCGCATCTCAATTTCTCGGCTGAATTGCAGACCGGCCTCGGGCAAGTGAACGGAAAGCGTCAAACTTAACTGCCGGGCCGTAAGGCGCGCGCTGGACTTGCGCCACTTTAAGCTCGGCGCCTCGCCGTGGGTTGAGAGTCCCTGGGCAGCTTCCTCCTCCGAAGGCGGCCCGAAATAATCCAGACAGATATTGTGGCCGGCAATCCCCGAGAGCAATTTCGCTTCTAATATCGGCCCGTAGCGTTTGGCGTGAGCCTTGGCGCGGTACTGGAACGGCTCCATGCCTTTCCAGTTAGGAATCCAGAGAGGATTAAGGGTAGGAAAACCACTGCCGTGCGCAAAACGAAGCTCAGCGATGTGGCCGCCGCCCGTCAAATTCACCATTTGGAGGAGACCATTGCTGAGCGTATATGCTTCCCGGCCCTGCCACCGGGTTTTCGAACAGACAGGATGATCAGTTTTTGCCATGGTGAGTTCACCGCCCTTGTGTCAAGGTGATTGTACCAACTTGCTGGCCGCTTCAACGGCGAATTTTGCTCCCTCGATGGGGTTCGGGTGTTGTGTCATACTTAGGGCATGAATTCGTACCAGAGAGTTATGACGGCCCTGGAACGTGGAGAACCCGACCGGGTACCCATTGTGGAGTGGACAGTCAATCGTAAGGTCATCAAGGCATTGTGCCCCGAGGCTAAAGACCAGGCAGATCTCGAAGAAATGCTGGAATTGGACGGAGTTTCCACCGTAGCTCAGTTCAACAAGGTCTCCGAGAATCCGGACGGTGCCTATGTTGATGAATGGGGGGTGTTATACAAACCGACTCCTGAGGAAATCGATCATCCGATAATAGGTCCCATCCGGACGATGGACGATCTGAAGAAATACGTTCCCCCCGATCCTGACGCGCCGCACCGCCTGGGAAACCTCCCCCAATTGGTGGTGCGATTCAAAGGAAAGAAGGCGATCTTCTTTCGGCACCGCGCCGCCTTTATGTGGTCGGTATTCCTGAACGGGTTCGAGAACTTGCTCATGAACTTCCTCCTGGAGCCTGAATTCGCGCATCGGTTGATGGATACGGTCCTGGATGTGAACATCCGAATCGCCAGAAACGCAATCAGGGCAGGGGCCGACGCCATTGTCATCTCCGATGATTATGCCGGTAACGATAGTCCTTTCTTTTCCCAGGCAGTTTTCAAAGAATTCGTTCTCCCCAGGCTGCAACGAATGGTGGACGCAATCCATGAAGAAGGGGGAAAAGCGGTAAAACATTCGGATGGAAATCTTTGGCCCATCTTGGACATGATTGTGGATACCGGCATAGACGCCCTGAACCCCATGGAACCTATTGCCGGAATGGACATTGGAAGAGTGAAGCAGAAATACGCGAAGAGGCTGTGTTTGATAGGAAACATCGACTGCGCGTATATTCTCTCGGAAGCTTCTACCGAGGAAGTTGAGGCCGCAGTAAAGGAGTGTATTCTCAAAGCCTCTCCCGCGGGAGGGCATATCATTTCTTCTTCCAATGCAATCCATTCTTCAGTGAAGCCGCAGAACTACCGCACCATGGTCGAGGCAACCAAAAAATTTGGAAGGTATCCCATTCTGACAAGCTAACGAAAAGTTGGTAGCGGGGGGGAGGATCGAACTCCCGACCTAGGGATTATGAGACCCTCGCTCTGCCACTGAGCTACCCCGCCACAAATCCCGCGAGGGCCACCACAGAATATCAAATAGTAGATTATAAGAGTGCGGAAGGTCAAGGAGGCGGCCAATGGTATGCGGCCAATGGTAGTGTCTGGAAAGTGCGTTGACGGGTCGGAAAGCGGAAGCGCCTTTCAGTTTGGCTTACTCTGCGGCGTTCCTTTGCTTATGTCACCCGGTATGGGCTCCAGAGTTTGGAAAACCATGAAGTCCGCACGGACGTAAAAATCATCTCGCCCGCAATGCGGGCATGTAATTCCCGCTCCCATCCACCCGGGTGATCCGCGTGAGTCAAGCGGCCCTTCCTCTGGACCGGACAATCTTTTTAGGGCAATCTTCTGTTTGCAACTCTTGCAGTCAACCCCTCTGTACCAAGGCATAATCCCTCCTCTGTAAGCTGGCGCAAACGGCGGACAGTGCTCTCGTTTTGTGTTGCTCGCTTACGGCATAGTTTGCTTCAGCTTGTCGAACACCGCTTCTAGTGTGGTGATGCTAGGCTGCACTCCGCCCGCTTCAATTTCACGCTTCACTCGATCGACCATCTTTTCACGAACGAAAAAGCGCCACTGAATTGGGAATGCGTCGGGGACGAACCACTTCACGTAAGATTCGACCTTCTCGCGGTTGGCCAAGGTCCGTTTCATAAGGTCGCTGATTTTGTCGGCGTATCCCGATTTGTTCACCTCGATTATCTGTGCTTGGTGACTCCTCAGATCAACGGCCAGGAAATCTGGGAACGCGCTCCAGCCCAGTTTTTCGGGGCTCTCATGGAAGCATGGTTCGTCTTTGTCGTTGAACAGAACCGGAAACTGCGGGATCACAGCAAGGTGTTCAAAGATCGTCAAATAGCTCTCCACTAGCTCTTCGTATAGGTCCATATCATGCTCCTTCCTCGGATTTGCCCACGATGCTACCCCACTTGGTCGGCAATGTGAAGCCTGCCCTCTCGCCGGGGTAGCTGTATGGTTTGAAATTCTGCGACACGGAACCCGCTAAAATGGACTGAAAAACAGAAAAGCCCCGATGCCGGTCGGGGCCTCTCAGAACTATTCGGGCGCAGTCCTAGAGTAATACAACAGTGGTTTCGATGAAAGCTCCGGGTAGTGGTCCGGGTAGTGGTACAGTTTGAATTTTGGCAGTGGCACAGTCTGAAAAATCAATGGCAGGAGAATTGCTGTGTTATGCTGTGGGCATGGATGAGCAGCCACAGCAGGTGGTGCCTTATACTAGAGTTCGGTACGTTGGGATTGGCCAGCTTACCGTCTATTTCGTTTCCGAGGACGAGCTTCGCATGATCGAAAGCGGTGGACCTTCTTCCACGTACCTGAATCTTGCTATTTTCTTTTTGTCCGTCGGAGCGAGCTTTCTTGTATCGTTACTGCTAAGTGAGCCGAAGTCTATCTACAAGTTTACCGTCATCGTCGTGCTGACGATAGGCACTGCGATTGCCGGGTTTGTGCTGCTCGTGCTTTGGCTCCGATCCTCTAAAGATGCATCGAACGCGATCAGGCAGATTCGTGCTCGTGGAATATCTGCTTCACAAGAGACCACAATTAAAGACTCAGATAATCCATGAACTTCCTGCATTACGACCTATGGGCGGAAAGAGGGGACTCTATCCAGGTCTTTCTGACTGGCAACTCGGCAAACGTGCTCCTGATGGACGATAGCAATTTGCAGAACTACCGCGGTGGCAGGCAGTTCCAGTACTACGGTGGTTACTTCACCCAATCACCCGCAACGATAAGAGCACCCTCGACTGGTCATTGGAACGTCGTCGTCGACCTTGGAGGTCGCGTTGGGCGTGTCAATGCAACAGTACGAGTAATCCGAGGTGCGTGAGGAGGCTTTCGTGTTCGAATTCAAGATTGAAGGCTTGGACCACCTCGACAAAAGTCTGAAGGAACTTTCTCAAGCTTTTGGCTCTCTGGAAGGAGAAATAGGGCACGTTCGATTCAACCCAGATGACCCTCACGATGTGGAAAGGGCAATCAATGAAGCCCAGAGAATGGTTAATGTCAGACTTTCATGCTTTAGACACAACCCCTGGGCCTCACAGATCGGCGACGCACTTAAGGAGAAAATCAGAGAGGGTATTTCGGAGAAGGCACGACAAGCTAGATAGGACCTGCAGCACCTTGGCCACACTCGGGCCGTACCGCTAAACCCAAAATTGAAACTGCACCACTGGCCATTTTTCAATCCGTACCACGAACCGGTGAATTCTGGGTCGCGGATTTTGGACCGTTGATTTTGGATCTGGCATCCGCGCGTCAAGTCCCCTGTGGTACGCCTTGCGAGCGATGTAGAGTTGCAACTTCTTTCCTGTGATAACAGGTTGTTGGCCGCTGAAAGCTTTCCCCTATTTCACGCGATAGAAGCCAAGTTGTGCGTCGCCATGGCGAATGAGGCGGTCCCGGCGCAGGTTTCCATACTCCTCTTCGAGAAAGCAGTGGCGCGAGTGTTCCGCAATCACCAGGGATCGAGAATCTAACAGATGTGACCGCCCGATAAGGCGCAGGATGTAGTGGTACTCACCTATTTCGTTATAGGGAGGGTCCAGGAAGACGAAATTAAACTGCGAACCTTCCTGCTCCAGTCTCTCGAGTCCCGTTGCGACCGTGGACCTGAGCAGGTAATAGCCGGACTCGATTCCCAGGGTCGCGAGATTCTTGCGGATGAGCTGTTGGGCCGGGCGATGATGTTCGATGAACACGACCTCGCTTGCCCCGCGGCTCAGCGCCTCGATCCCCACCGCGCCGCTCCCGGCGTAGGCATCGAGGAAGCTCGCCCCCTCCACTCCGGGACCGAGCACATCAAACAACGTCTCGCGCATTTGGTCGGAGGTGGGGCGAAGGTTGCCGCCCTTTAAAGTCCCCAAGTGAAGCCCGCGGTATGTGCCGGAAATTACTCTCATTGGTGATTGGTGATTGGCGATTGGTGATTGGCGATTGAAGGTCAGTGACCTCAGTCACCAATCAGAAATCACAAATCACAAATGGTCACGCCACGCTTGCCAGGCTGTAGCGTCTTGGCCATTCGGCGCGCAAGTAACTCACAAACACTTCCCATTCCTGACGCGAGGAAGGCTGCTCGACAAAGCTCGAGGCTTCCCGCTTGGCCCACTCGAGAATCTCCTGATCGCGGATCAGGTTGCCAATTCGGAACGCCGGAATGCCCCATTGGCGCGTGCCGAAGAATTCGCCGGGGCCACGCAGTCTCAAGTCGATTTCCGCAATCTTGAACCCATCATTGGTTTCGATCATGGTTTGAAGGCGCTGCTCGGCCAGCTCGTTACGCTTCTCCGAAGCGACCAGGAGACAATGCGACTTCTGGCTCCCCCGGCCGATGCGGCCGCGCAGTTGGTGCAACTGGGAAAGCCCGAAACGCTCCGCGTGCTCAATCAGCATCACCGTGGCGTTCGGAACGTCCACGCCGACTTCCACCACGGTGGTCGAAACCAGGATTTGAACATCGCCCTGCTTGAACCGGAGCATCACCTCTTCCTTTTCCTCACTGGGCAACCGCCCGTGCAACAACCCCACGCGAAACTCGGGGAAGACATTATGCGAAAGTTGCTCGAACATGCGCACGGCGGGCTTCAGATCGAGTTTTCCTCCCTCCTCGATCACCGGATAAACCACGTAAACCTGCCCTCCTCGCCGCACCTTTTCTCGAATAAACTCGAAGGCCCGCGCGCGCTCACTCTCCTCCACCAGGCGCGTTTCGATGGGCGTGCGATAGGGTGGCAACTCGTCGATGACGGAGAAATCCAGGTCGCCATAGAGCGTCAGGGCAAGCGTGCGCGGAATGGGAGTGGCCGTCATGACCAGGACATGAGGGTTGATCGCTTTGCGTATCAACCCGTATCGCTGCAAGACTCCGAAGCGGTGCTGCTCATCCACCACCACCAAGCCGAGCTTGGAGAATGCCACATCCTCCTCAAGCAAGGCATGCGTGCCCACCACGAGGTTGATTTCTCCCTTCCCCATGCGCTCTTTCAGGTCCGCCTTTTCCGCTGCCTTGCGCGCACTGATTAACAGGTCAATCTTGTAAGGAAGGGGTTGCAACAACGCTTTGGTGTAAAGGTAATGTTGTGTCGCCAGGATCTCGGTGGGGGCCATCAGGGCCACCTGGTAGCCGTTTTCGATGGCCAGGATGGCCGCCTGGATGGCGACGATGGTCTTCCCGGATCCCACATCGCCCTGCAAAAGACGATTCATGGGGTGGGGAGAGCACATATCGTCCACCATCTCCTTCAACACACGTTTTTGTGCGACCGTGGGATGGAAGGGTAAGATACTGCGAATGGCGGCGCGGGCGCTCGCCTTTGCCTCAAACTCAATTCCCTGTGCAGCTTTGGCCTTGCGCCGCCTTAAGGCGAGACCGGCGCCGACGTTGAAGAACTCTTCGAAGATCAGGCGCACCTGCCCAGGCGTGCGGAAATTGCACAAGCGTTCGAGCGGCTGGTCGGAATCGGGAAAATGAGTCTGGCGCAAAGCCATGGCGCGGTCCACGAGCCGATTCTTCTCGCGCACCGACAAGGGAAGCCGATCAGGCAGCTTATCCCCTAGGGAAGCCAGGGCGGTCCAGATCAGCCGCCGGATCGCCCGTGTGCCAAGATTGGCCATGCCTTCGTAGATTGGCACAACGCGCCCCACCTCAATGGAATTGCCACCCTCCGGTTCGTTCTCCGGCAGGATTTCAAACTGCGGCTGAACGATCTGCAAATTGTTGGTGCCGTAAAAATCGCGCTCCACCTTCCCGTAGAAGAAAACGCGCTGCCCTTGCCGAAAGACTTTGCCCTTTTCCAGATAAACTGCATTGAACCATATGCAGCGAATCATCCCGCTCGGGTCTCTGGCTGCCAAGTCGTAAATGTAGACGCCCTTCCGAGTCCTCGTGAGGCCGCAGGTCAGCACCTCGCCAAGGACAGTCGTGGTCTGGCCGGGAACGAGGTCCCGGATGCGGGTTATGTGGGTGCGGTCTTCGTAGCGGAATGGAGTATAGTAGAGGAGGTCTTCGACGGTGCGGATCCCTCGAGCGGCCAGAGTCTCAGCTCGCACTGGACCCACACCCTTCAGGTATTTCACTTCCGAGGCGGGGGTGAGGTTTGCGGTTGCCATCGCGTTTCAGCATTTCCTATTATAGCCGCAAAGAGGTCTTGCGCCTGAACGAGTAGCGAAGATCGGTCACGCTCAGGCTGGATAACAGAGATGAAACCCGTGATGGTGAAATGGTTGAAATACTTGGGTGCCATTATACTTGGCAATGGCCTGTATTTCGCCCTCAATCCCTACTTGCCGGAAGCCGCCAGGCATCACACTTACAAGCTTGACCTCGGAACCTTGGTAGATTTCTGGCTTTGTTTGGTGGTTTTCGGCCTCATGGAATTGGGAGCTTTTCTCCACAAACAAGGCAGGCGTTGAAAGAAAGCACCGGTGTGTAATTTCCGCTTTCTGGTTTCTCTTGTTTCTGTGCGGTGAGACCTCTTGAATTTTTCCACCTTAAATGTCATCCTCTTTCGGACAATCTGAATATTTATCGCAGCGATAGTAATTTTTCGCTTCTCAAAACGGGGCAGTTCAGCTATACTTGTCTTGGTATTTCGGTGTGGAGGAAGCCGCACGCATCTTAATCAAGCGTGCAGGCTCACTCCCGTGAAGTACTTTAAAGGGTTCGCGTAGAGAGCAAGCATTCCCGTTCAGGGCGCGCCTAACATTTAGCGATCGAACGCCTCCATGGGCAGAGGGTGCAACCAAGCACCTGAGTTTTGCAAAGCCCTAGGTGGCAAAGAAACAAAGACACAAGGGTATCTGAAAAAGTTTAGATTAAAACCACAAGGAGGATGTTAGAAATGGAAATCAATGCACAGGTCGGTGAAACTGCAGGGAAAATCTGGAACTTACTTAACGATGAAGGTCCTCACACGTTTCCGCAACTCAAGAAGAAGCTGAACGGATCCGGTGAACTCCTCAGTTTTGCCTTGGGCTGGCTAGCTCGTGAAGACAAAGTGGACATTACGCAGGAAAAGAAAATGGTCAAAGTGGCACTCAAATAGTGCCCACCAGACTCGTCTGCTCAGGCCGGAATAGTGCCGGAAGGAGGCGCGGTTCCTTACACCGTGGGACCTCCAATTCCAGATTAGAGATCGCCGATGAGAGGAACGGTCACGGCCCTGCTCATATTTCACCGCACAGAGCCTTACAATGATTTGGAGGCTGCTCTGGAGAAGCTTGCCGTCCGCGTAGGGCGGGCACGGACTCTGGCCGAGGCATACCATATTTTGTCGACGGTTAATCTGCCCTTGTTGGTTTTCACGGAGAGCGAACTACCAGACGGAAACTGGGCTGATGTCGTGTCCCTTTCGGCGAGGGCTGCTTCACCCGTTAGCGTAATTGTCATGGGGCAGGAAATTGATACCAAGCTTTACGTGTCGGTCATCGAAGGAGGAGCCTTCGATTTCATGGCGCCTCCATTCGAAGCCCGTGATCTTGCTCACGTGGTTCGCTGCGCGGCAGATAACGCCTTGATGCGTCGCCAAGCCGCGACGAATTCCTAACCCTCCGCCCAAAAGGTGCTTCCGCTTGCTGTTAAGAGCAGGTGGAGGGCTTGGGGATGGAATCTGGCAATTACTGCTGCGTCGTAATAATCCCTCGAAATGCGCGCACAAAGGTTTGGACGGGGAGGGTGAAAACGCCATCCGGCTGGGGGAAACTCGCCCAAGGATTGCGCAGCGTCACCGTTCGACCCTTCCCATCGTAGGCCAGCGCCGTGTAACAGTGGGCGTTGACGTACCAGCTTTTCGTGTCGGCAGGCAGGCCTCTTCCCTCCGCCAGCTCCTGGAAGTATTGGCTTCCCCCCGAGCACGCTACCACCGGATGCCCCGCTTGCAAGGCTCGCTCCAGCGCCCCTCCCACTTGCTCCGCAGACTCATTCTTCACAAAACGCACACTCCCCGTCATGGCCTGCATCACCCGCTCCGCAATCCCCCCCTGCCCCACCGCCCGGTACGCCCCAAAGATCTCCCCATTTTGCTTGATCACCTCGGCCAGCGAGTCCAGGAACCCTCCCGACGCCAGCAGCTTAATCACCGCCTCCTGCATGGCCTCCGGCACCCTGAGGGGCCTCATCTCCTCCCGCAATTGCCACTCCAGCTTGCTCCGGTCTATGTTGCCATACTGGTCCACTTGCGACCGGATGGCCCGGTCGTACGCCAACAGCAGTGGGTCATTCGTGGCCACGAAGTCCTTCACGTACGATTTTACCAACGGAAACAGCTCGCTCTTCTCGATCCCTGAAACCAGCGACTGGCGCAATACTCGTTGCGCATAGGCGCGAAACAAAACCGCCACCCACAGACCCTCCGAGAGATCATAACCACTCTCCCGCGTGTATTGAACGTCCTCCGCATAAGCATTCTCCTTCACCCCGTCCGCAAAACGAACCGTGTAACCCCCGTCACTATGGGCTTGAATCATTCTCTCCAGCCCCTCCGCCTGAAACTCTGCCAAGGCCGCAATCACTGCGTGAAAATAACAACTTCCCAGCTTCCCCTGCCGAACCGCTTGGGGCTTCACACCTTGCGGCCCATAAAGATCCGCAGCCACACCCGGAAGGGGCAGCGCCATCGAGCACAGCAAAAGTGCCAGGCAGAGCCAGCGGAGATTTGCGCCAGGGCAGCGGGTTGAGCCTGTCGGAGGGCGGTAGCCTGCCATCACCTGGGAAAGATACAGGCAAGACCGTCGAGTCGTCAAACGGATTGTGAGACCGAAAAGCAGGATTCAGGAATCAGGAGTCAGCAGCCTTGATCCGCAGTTTACGAGAAATCAAGAAAGCTTCGCATGGGAACACATCAAGGAACCCGACCTTGTGTTTTCAATGAATTACGGCCGCAATGTGCAAGCTTGGCCTAGCCCGCTCTTCTAAACTTGACTATATTCCACTACTTTTGTTATAGATAGAGGTTAGGCATCTGGTGAGAAGACTCGCCGGGCCTTTGCTTTTTCGTTGGAACATACTGAACTGAAAAGGCTTAGTCGGGAAGGAAAAATGGTACTGCGGACTTCAAGAAAGGGAAGGGTTCGTCCTGCACACTCGCTGGACCATTCTGATCGTGCGCGATCCGCTAGAGCCGCCCATCCACAGGTGGCTTCAAGATCCTCCCGCGACTCGATAGCCAGCGCCATAGGTCAGACAGGAAATTCTCAAGCGACTGAACGCCGACGGTCTGAGGCTCTGTTTCAGGCGGCGGTCAGGAATTTCGAGCTCGGCGCACGCGCTTTCCAAAAACAGAATTATCAAAAAGCCAGGGAGATATTCGAAAAGCTGGCATCCAGCGGAGTAGCGGGGGTAGCGGAAAGAGCGCTCGTCCACTTGCGGTTGTGCGAGCGGAAACTCAGTCGCCCCAGCCCGCCACCGAGGAAGGCTGAGGATCTATACACCCTGGGGGTGGGAGCCTTGAACTCGCGGCGCCTTGATGATGCCATCGAGTACCTGAACAAAGCTCGGAAATCGGCGCCGAAACTCGAGCATATTTGTTATGCTTTGGCCGCTGCTTATTCGCTACGCGGAGATGCCGAAAGCGCTCTGCAGCACCTGAAAGAGGCCATCACTCTCCGGCGTGAGAATCGTATTCAGGCCAGGCGCGACGAAGACTTCCAAGCGCTGGCGAACGATGCCCGCTTTAAAGAGTTGGTTTTCGCCTCGAACCCTTAGCTTCGTCGCTTCTCAGCAGGACGTAAGGCCTCATTCAAGGGTCCCATGAAAGTCGTTGCCATTGGCGGCGGGACAGGTTTGTCCACCGTCTTACGGGGTCTGAAGCACCACCTCCGCGGGATCGCCTACCCAACCGGCCGCGAGGCCAGGATTTCCAGGCTGACCGCCGTCGTCACCGTTACTGACGAGGGCGGAAGCTCCGGGCGCCTGCGCCGCGACTTCCGCATCCTTCCGCCAGGGGACATTCGCAACTGCATGGTCGCACTGGCTGAAGACGAGAAGCTCCTCACGCAACTTTTCAATTACCGCTTTGTGAGCGGTCACGGCCTGCGAGGCCACAGCTTCGGCAACTTGTTTCTGGCTGCCCTCACGCACCTAACGCGCGACTTTGCGAAGGCCGTTCGGGTGTCGAGCGAAGTCCTGGCCATCCGGGGCGAGATTTTCCCTTCCACCCTTTCCGATGTTCGTTTGAAGGCGGAACAATCGAATGGCAACATCATCTACGGGGAGTCGCGCATCACCAAGACACGAATTCCCATCCAGCGCCTGCACATTGTTCCCAGCCGTTGCCGCCCCCTGCCGGAAACGCTCACCGCGCTCGAGCAAGCCGACCTCATCACCATCGGTCCGGGCTCTCTTTACACCTCACTGATACCCAACCTGCTGGTTCGCGGGATTCCGGAACAGATCGCACGCTCCAGGGCGCTGAAGGTTTATGTGTGCAACCTCATGACGCAGCCCGGCGAATCCCGCGGCTATTCCGCCGCCGACCACGTGCGCGCCCTGCATGAACATGCCGGCCGGAAGCTCTTTGATGTCGCGATCATGAATATGCGCCCGGTCTCTTCCTCCCTGCGTCGGCGATACGCCGCGGATCGCTCCGAACCAGTTGTGAATGACCTGGCAGAAGTGCGCGCGCTCGGCGTTGCGCCCGTGCTTGCGGACGTGCTCGTCGAAGATGGCGTTGCCCGTCACGATTCTCATCTTTTGGCAAAGCTCCTACTCATCTTAGCCGGCAAGCCGCGCTGACCGCGAGTGCTGTTATGCCGGTGTGGAGGGGATTTCCATCTTGCCCACTTGTCCCACTTTTTTGAAGTGTTCTGCGTCGGTGGCATCATTTTCCAATGTGTTTTCAAGGGGTTAGAAGAGCTCCACTGAACATATGGATAAGCACATAAGTGTGCCATTTTGACACACTTCGCGGTTCGCCTGCCTGATAGTAGGCTACATACTTAGCCTCTGGGCGCGCAAAAGACAACTGCGGAGATTCTTCGCCCCGACAAGTCGGGGATCGGAATCACAGGCGCTCCGCTCAGGGGTGGTGATGGGACGGGACGACGAAGATGATTGCCACCACGACGGCCACGAGCGCGGCCAGGAAAATCCAGACGCCCGGGTGGCCGAAGTTGAGCGTGTACCCGATCCCGAAGCGTTTTTCGACGAACAGTGCCGGATCGCTGCGGTTGATGTAGATCAGGCCCAGTTTCCAGTACTTGTCGGACGTGCGGTCGCCCACCGGCGCCACGCCCCCGGAGGCAGCCGCCGCAGAGCCGACCAGGCGTGTGCCGCCCTGGCCTACCCAAATCATCAGCGCCACAGTGACCACCGTGAAGGCCAGTGCGAAGACGAGCATCGGGATGAAGCCCGGCGGACCGGTCTGCTTGTGTGACAGGGGCAAAAGGCCAGTCCACATGAACACCAGTGCGATGAAATACTCGGTGGCAACGAGGATCGACACCACGACACGCCTGAAGCGGCGCTCGCCCTCCCCCGCCGCTCCGCCTACTCGGATGAGACGAGACCAGCGGAGCATGGCGTAGGCCGAGAACCCCATCAAGGCGCAGAGCACAGTCCCGATCAGCAGCGGGCTATAAACTCCGGCAAAACTGCGAGTGGCCCAGTTGTCCACCTGACCGTTGGCTCTCCAGTGAACCGGGAAGACCTCCGGGATCTGACCCCAGTGTAGGTGCAACCAGATTGCCGTCGCGGCCAATAGGGCGAAAGGAGGGAGCTGGAGCACCCATCCACCCGGCAAGCGCGCGTCGCGGGGCACAAGCGCCGCTTCCCGGACGGTCGCCGGCGCTGCGGCGTGCGGCAGCACCCGCCCCCGAGCCCGATAGTAAGCGAGGAAGACGCCCACGACCTGCAAGAATAGCCCGGTCAGCGTCACAGCCGTCAGGTAGCCGGGCTCGGGAATACGCATCCCGGCCAGAACGATGAGCAGGGCAAGAACGCCGAAGATCGTTACTTCCACCCGGTAGCGCTTGAGGATGGAGCAGCCCTCCGCCGAGTCGCGGAATTCGGGCGGGACGGTCACTGCAAAGTAGACGTCCGGGCGGGTCAGACGTGGCATCCAGTAAGACATGACCAGATAGAGCCCGATCACAAAGGCCATCACAAAGCTCGGTCCTAGGACCCATTGAGTACTCATCTTAGTTCTCCGTGCTGGGCATCAACCCAGCTCGCGATTTCGCCAATTCTCCTTCTTGGAGCTTCGCTGCCAGAACCGCCAGCTCGCCGCTCACCGCGCCAGAGGGCACGCCTTCGGCGAGCGCCTTGACCACCAACTCCTCCAGCCGTTTGCGGAACTCCGCTTCGGCGCGAGGCGTGGGCGCGGGCGCCGGCCGCTCAATCACTGTCGCGCCACGCCCGCGCCGCAGCTCCAGCCACCCTTCTTCGGCCAGTTGCCGATACGCCCCCGCCACCGTATTGTGATGGACACCGAGGTCCACGGCGAGTTGCCGGACCGAGGGGAGTTGGTCACCAGGCCGGAAACGACCAGCCAGGAGTGTGGCACGGAGACCTCGCACAATTTGCTCGGAAGCGGGCAAGAGGGAGGCCAAGTCGATCTGTAGCACGGGAAGCTCGTTAGGCATAGTACAATGTACATGTACAATGTACTATGCCGCCCCAGCTCTGTCAAGTCCTTTCTTTGGCTCTTGTCTTTTTCTTGGCCCCGCTCGACTTGCAGGTTTTGCTATCTCGGAGGGGTGGAACTGACCCCTTCCGCGGCCGCTGGAAAGACCCTGCACTGAAACTGGCCGGTAGTGGTACAGTTTGATGTAGAGGCGGCTTCACGCCGCCACTTGGCGAGGTGAACTCGCCGCGACAACGTCAAACTGTACCACTACCAACTGGCCGGTAGCGTCCTAAATCTGTGTTGCCGACCTAAAGTCTTAAATTCAATCGCCAATCAGACACCCGGATTGGACATTCCCGCATCGTATCTTAATTTGAAACAGATTCGCCCGAGGGGGTTCGAAAATGAGAAGCGAGCAAGAGGTGGCTATCCGTAGAAAGGCAGATTGGTTTGCGGTATACTCCCATGCCTCCGGCTTTTCTATCCCTCTGCGGGGGTTGAAAATGAGGCTATTCAACGTCTTTTCGTTCTACAAACTGGGAGCCTGTCTTGGTGCTCTGAGAGTAATAGGATCATTGGAAGGACCGGAAGCGCTCGAAGTGTTGATATCGGCAATGATGCAACTCGATAAACTTCGTCAAGAAGGAATCGTATCTCTGGAAGCTGTTCACCTCAAAGCCGATGGAATCAACACGCTCATCGTTGATGCGATGGAGCAAGTAAGCGGAGATGCCTTACGCGTCTCAGGGGAGCAAAGCGAGACGCTGAGCAAACGACTAAGCGAGTTCGAAACTATCCTGGAAGCCCAGATGCCTTTCGAACACACCTATACGATTGAACAGCTTCGTGGATTCATGATGCCCATTCTCGTAGACGGCGCAGACCAAAACTTTTCCGAGAAAACCATTAAGGCTATAGGCGAGGAAGTAAAAAGAGACATCCGCGAAGCGGGTGCTGATTCCGATGAAGGTGGGCACTGATTCCGGTTTGATCCCGGGCAGTGATTCCGATGTCATCCCGGGCGTCTTCGGAGCGAAGCGACGCTGGCCCTCCTATCGTGCTTGAAGTGACCGGGAT
>JBEKIZ010000069.1:0-28307 GCA_050011515.1 Terriglobia bacterium
ATCCCGGTCACTTCAAGCACGATAGGAGGGCCAGCGTCGCTTCGCTCCGAAGACGCCCGGGATGACATCGGAATCACTGCCCGGGATCAAACCGGAATCAGTGCCCACCTTCATCGGAATCAGCAATCGCGCAGAGGCCCGCGTAGCCAGTCTTCGATTGGAACTGAAAAACCCATCTTGGGCCGCTCGACGAGTTCTCGCGGTACATACCTGTAGAGCACCTGCCGGAGCAGCCATTTCCCCTGGCCGGAGCGAATCTTCATGGAAATTGGGACACGGGCCGCAAACTCCACGACCCTGTGGTCGAGGATCGGCACTCGAGCTTCAAGACTCACACTCATGCTGGCCCGGTCAACCTTGGCAAGAATATCGTCCGGAAGGTAAGTGGCCAAGTCGAGGAACATCATTCGTTGCGAGATATCAGCCAGGCGCGCCCAGTCTGAAGATTGGGTTAGTAGGGCCGGCGCTTCCTTCGCATTCAGCACAACTTCCGTCGGGGACTTCCAGTAAGACACCAATTGACGGTAAAGCTCCTCGGGATTCCTAACCGTCATTACTTCCGCCAGCCTGTACATTCTTTCGCCAACCGAAGACGGGCGTGCCAGCCGGGGGAGTAACGGACCGAGCCTGCCGATCAGGCGGTCATAGGTGGCGGGCTTACACACTCGGATGAATCTGGCCAAGGCCTTTCTGGTGAAATGTGGAAACCGGCTGACAGTCTCCCAGAATTGGCGCGCATTGCTATAGCGTTGGTACCCTCCGAACAGCTCATCGCCACCATCTCCGGAGAGGCTCACGGTAACGTGCCGGCGCGTCAAGGCGGAAACCAGGTAAGTCGGAATCTGGGAGGAGTCTGCGAAAGGCTCGTCGTAAAGGGTTGGCAGCTTGGGGATGACATCCAGGGCTTCTTGCGGGGTCACGTACAGTTCGGTGTGTTCGGTCCCCAGGTGGGCGGCCACAGTTTTGGCATGAGCTGCCTCATTGAATTCCTGCGCGTGAAAGCCGATTGTGAACGTCTTCACCGGGCGATTGCTCTGCGCCTGCATCAATGCGACCACCGTCGAAGAATCGATGCCGCCGGAAAGAAAGGCGCCCAGAGGGACATCCGCTATCATCCGCAGGCGGACCGATTCCCGCAGAAGCCGATCCAACTCCTCGACAGCTTCACCTTCAGAGCCCCTGAATGGGTTCGCGGCTCCGTTCTCGTAAACCTCTTTGGCAGACCAATAGAGAGCCGTTCCCGATAACTCGAAGGAGGTCTGCGCTCCGGCCCTGAGACTGAGGATGTGGCCGGGAGGCAGCTTCCAGATTCCCTGATAAATGGAGTAGGGTTGGGGTATGTAGCCGTATCGCAAATACAAGGCGAGAGCCCCGCGATTGATTTCCGGGGCGAAATCAGGATGCACGCGGAGCGCCTTCAACTCCGAACCGAAGAGGAAAGTCCTATCCGCCCATCCGCAGTAAAGTGGCTTTATGCCCAGGCGGTCCCGCACCAGGTGCAGCACCCGCTCGCGCCTGTCCCAAAGCGCGAAGGCAAACATGCCGACGAATTTCTTGACCGCCGCCTCCAGGCCCCACTCGCTCACTGCCTCCAGCATGACTTCCGTATCGGAGTGGCCGCGAAAGCCGTGCCCTCGTGATTCGAGGTCCTTTCGCAATTCTCCGAAGTTGTAGACTTCGCCGTTGAAGACCATGACGTATCGGCCATTGGAGGAGGTCATGGGTTGGCGGCCAGTCGGAGAAAGGTCCACAATCGCCAGGCGTCGAAATCCCAAGGCGATGCCGGCTTCCGCATCAACCCAGACGCCGGAATCGTCCGGCCCCCGGTGAACAAGCTGGTCGGCCATTCGGCAAACCTGGGTCCGCAGTTCCTGCTCCGGCGCCGAACCCACGAACCCTGCGAATCCGCACATAGGGTGAACACCAAAACGAAAGAGATGCAATTGCTAAGTGGTCCATTGTAGTCGAGTTTCACCTGCGCCACATGGAAGGAATACGTCGCTTCAGCGCTACCGATTTCTTCTCCGAAGGGTTAGAATCTCCATTGTTGCGACGAGGGAATGCTCTGGAGTGCGGCAGCTTGCTGCCGGTTTTCCCCAGGCCAGCTTGCTGGCGGTGCACTAGTGTGCGGTTCCTGGCGAGGTGAAGCCGCGAGCAAGCTCGCCAGATCAAAGCGGCAGCAAGCTGCCGCACTCCAGAGAGAGTCTCGTTTTGGTTGCGGCGGTGCCGCGCTGTATGACTTTGTACCGAGTTCTGGTGGTTGCCAACCTCTGGCCTTACGAAGCCGATCCGAGTTACGGTTGCTTCGTGAAAGCCCAGATGGAGTCCTTGCGGCCCCTGGGGGTGGATTACGACGTACTTTTCATCAACGGCCGCGAATCCCGCTGGCACTATTTGCGCGCCCTCCCGCAATTGTGGCAGCGGCTGCGCACCCATCGCTACGATTTGATCCACGCGCACATGGGCTTATCCGGACTGGTGGCTCGCTGCCAGATTTCCGTCCCTCTTGTGGTCTCATTCATGGGCTTCGATGTCACGGGGAAGTTCACGGGGGGCGATCACATTTCAGCTTTCGGTCGGTTCTACCAGCTCTCGAGTTTCTTGCTGGCACGCCTCGCTTCTGCGGTCATTGTCAAGACTGCCGAGCTGAAAAGCCGGTTGAGGCTTGAGGCCGCGCAGGTCATCCCGAACGGAGTTGACCTGGATCTCTTCAAACCCGCCGACCAGGCTGAAGCTAGACGGAGTCTGGGCCTTGATCCGCAAAAGAAACTTGTCCTATTTCCTTATGACCCAGAGCGCGCCGAGAAGCGCTTTGACGTTATTGAGTCGGCAGTGGCGCGGGCACGGCAAGCCATCCCCGAGTTAGAAATTCTTCGGGTTTCCGGCGTTCCTCAATCCCGCATGCCACTCTATATGAATGCTGCCGATGTCCTGATCCTGGCTTCCCAAGCCGAGGGTTCTCCCAATACTGTCAAAGAGGCCATGGCCACCAACCTCCCAGTGATTACCGTGGATGTGGGCGACACAGCCGCGCTGATCGGCCAAACGGAAGGATGCCATTTGGTGTCGCGTGATTGCGGAGAGATGGCCGCAAAAATCGTGGAGGTCTGCCGTAGAGGGATGCGCACTCGCGGGCGCGAGCGGATTGCCAGGCTCTCGACGGAGAACGTCGCCAGGCAAATCCTGCAAGTCTACTCAAACGTTGTCCGACACGGCTAATTCCGGCAGGATTTGTGAGATGTTAGAATCCGAATTCGCCCCAACTTGATGCAGATCGAACTATACAGGAATGCAAATGAGTAGTGACCGCCGAATCGGGGTATTAATAATTATCGAGAATCTACCCTTCCCATTTGTGCGGCGCGCCTGGCAGGAGGCATGCGCCTTGAGAGACGCCGGCTACCGTGTCTCCGTTATCTCGCCTAAAGGCGCGGGCTGCGAGCGGAGCTTTGAGACAATCGAGGAAATCGAGATCTACCGTTATGGAGTTTGGGAGGCATCGGGGCCGGCAGGTTACCTGCTGGAATACGTTGGCGCGCTTGCGGCACAGCTTTATCTGGCCCTGAAAATCTACTTCCGCACCCGTTTCCGCGTGGTTCACACCTGGAACCCCCCGGACATCATGTTTCTGATCGGGCTGTTTTTTAAGCTCTTCGGCGCCCGCTATATCTTCGACCACCTGGATTTGAACCCCGAACTGTATCTGGCTAAGTTTGGCCGGGAAGATTTCCTCTACCGCCTGGTTTGCTTTGTTGAGCGCGCAACCTTCTGGACTGCGGATGTTTCGCTGGCTACTAATCAGTCCTATCGCGAAATTGCCATTCAACGCGGCGGGATGCCGCCCGAGCGAGTATTCATCGTCCGAGTCAGCCCTGAACCCGAGAAAATGCGACGTGGCCCGGCGTATCCGGAGTTAAAACATGGGAAGAAACTCCTGGCCTTGTATCTCGGCGTGATGGGGCCACAAGATGGGCTCGACCTCTGGGTCGATTCGATCGAGTACATGGTAAGAAAGAAGGGCCGCGACGACACGTTCTTCACTTTTATCGGGTCGGGAACCGAGCTGCCGCACATCAAGGACTTGGTCGCCCAAAAAGGATTGCAGTCGGTGGTTAACTTCACGGGGCGAATCCCCGGTGAAGAACTCGCCAAATACCTCTCGACGGCGGATGTCGGTGTGGCGCCTGACCCGCTGAACCCTATGAATGATAAATCCACCATGGGGAAGATTCTCGAATACATGGCTTTTGGAATGCCGGTTGTACTCTTCGAACTAACGGAGGGACGCCGGTCTGCTGCGGACGCAGCCCTCTATGCTCGCCCGAGCGATCCAGTCGATTTTGCCGAGAAGGTGCTCAGCTTGTTGGATTCTGAATCTCTGCGACGAGAGCTTGGCGAACGCGGCCGCAGGCGAATCGTCGAGCACTTTAACTGGGAAACCGACCGGAACGCCCTGCTGCAAGCGTATGAAGTGGCGCTTCGTTCCCCAAAGTAAGGCCGCGAGGCTTTCTCTGAGACTTCGCCCGGAAGAAGTGGCCGCTTGCGCTAAGGTGCAGAACAGCCCTGTCGGCGCCGGTATAAGACGTACTCAAAAGCGCCACCCGCGCTCGTTTCCGTAGGCCTAGCTGCTTGTCCCCTCGCTTCGGCAGAGCTGGAATAATCCGCCCCGAGGTAACAGCGGCTAGAAATTGCCGGCCTCTTTCACTGTCCCCTCTTTCACGTCCGCATCAACTTGATATGGAGACCGGACTTCGTGCAATTCGTTGCCGACGAGGTAGACGTGCCGGCTCTTTGGGCCCTTCACTTTAAGGAATACCTGCGTTCCGGGTCGCGCCTTGGAGTTGCAGACAGTGGCATCTTCAACCTGGTTGAAAACTACGGCGGGAATATCCGTCTGCAACTTCGCCGGCCCTCCCACAAAGTTCTCCAGCTTCAGTCCCTCCACATCCTGGAAGTATAGGGCGCTCTGCCATTGGCTCAACTCGGGCTTGTCCCAGATCACCTCGAGGTCCCTCACCTTTAGATTTCTGGCATATCGAAACTGCATAGCGTTCACAGTTCGGTCATAGGCCGCCGAAGGATCGGTGGAGAGAAACAGCTTGATGTTCTCCAGGCTGACGTTCTGGAGCCAGCTATTGGGATGCCCCAGGATCAGGCAGGAGCCTTTGCCGTGAGCAATGACATTGCGGATAATGACGTTCCGAATCGAGCCGGCGGGCGGCTCATCGGGCTTGAGCGGCAGGCCCTGGCTCTCGCTGCGCCGCTGGATGGTAAAGTAGATGGGATCGCCGTTGCCCCACCAGAACCAGTCGAAACGCTGGCAATTGACAATCAGGTTCGACAGCACAACATTCTCAATATAACCTCCGTCATACACCATGAAGGCAATACCGCGATTGGAACCGGTGATCACGCAATTATCCACCGTCACATTGCGGACGCTGTTCATGTTGCCATCGCAGAACTTCAGCGCGCTCGAGGCCGAGGAGAGGCGGCAATTGGTAATGGTGATGTTCTCGCAGGGAAGCGGAGGTCCCCAAATGTTCGAGGAATAGAAGACAATGGCGTCATCGCCGGTCTCAATCGTACTATTAGCGATGCGCACGTCCTTGCAGCCATCCGGGTCGATCCCGTCGGCCCACACGCCGTCTTTCAAGCTGGTGTGGATGTAAACGCCGTCGATGGTCAGCCGCTCGCAAGCGTAGGGATTTATGGTCCAGCTCGGCGAATGGAGAAACGAGAGCCCGGCAATCCTGACGTCTTTGCAGCGCAGCAGCAGAACCATATGCGGGTACACGCTGGGCTTCGGACGCGCCTTTGGAAAAGAGCGCATCAGCGATTTGCCCAGGGACTGTGCCAGGAGCTGGTTATCGCGGATGTAAGCATCATCGATATCATTCAACCGCCATTCGTACTCGGCCTGGCCGTCCACAGTCCCCCGACCTTCAATCGAGATATTCTCCAGATCCTCGCCGTAGAGCAGGGTACTCTTATCGAACACGGCAGAGTCCTGGGAGGCGAACAGCGTGGCGCCCGTTTCAACATAAAGCCTGACGTGGCTGCGCAGGTGAATCGTTCCTGACGTATACTCGCCCGGAGGCAGATAAACTGTGCCTCCACCGGCTTCCGCACAGGCATCCACGGCTTTCTGAATGGCCTTCTGAGCGTTGTCCGCTTTCTTCCCTGTAGCTCCGTAATTCTTCACATTGAAAATTGCGACGTTTCCTTCGGCGCCCAGGAGAGGCGCTGCAAGCGAAACGACTAGGGCGAAACATAACCAACCCATTCTCCTGGCAGGCTGCTGTGACATCTTCCCCCCTTCCGGCTGCATCAGCTTCATGGCAGATCCGCTGTTGCTTACCTCTGGGTAGTGGGTCAGTTTGGTGTTGTAGCGGCGAGTTTACCTCGCCAAATGGCGGCGTAAAGCCGCCTCTACATCAAACTGACCCACGACCGACCTCTGAACATTATATACAGCGGAGCCGGAGCGTGTTTATAATGCGCGGTCGGCTGCCTGTCAACGAGTTTTTGTGCCACCTGGTTCCCCCACCTGCCACCTACCACCTACCGGCAACTAACTAACTGTCTTTTCAACAACATTCCCGCTTTCAGTGTGCAAGTACCTTTGTCTTCTATAACATTCCCGTTTCGTCCCCGATTCTCCGAACCCGGTCCTTTGTTTTCAACAACATTCCCGCGTCGGTCGTTCAATTTTAAATCTTCCACTGCTTCCACACCCTGCGAGTTATCGGGCGAAATGTCGCTGTCGGGAACCTCCTCGTTGTTCTCTGTCCCCGTACCATCATCCCGGCCGGCAGGGGCGACCGGGCGGTCGGCAGCATCTTTCCGCAGCCTCAGCAGTATCCTCACTTTGCGGTCAATGGAGTGGTCCAGGGCGGCTTCTTGGCGCAGCATCATCCTCCACGTCTCCCCCTCTGGAGCAAGGCAGGCGTCCCGTTCTATCGCCGCTCTCTCCTCATTCGCCTTTTCCGCGTATTCGAATTCTTCGCGGACGCTGGCGATTTCCTCCTCCAGCAGACGCAGAAGTTCCTGGTGCTCTGCTTCGCCCGGCGCCTCGCAGTCGAAGTCTATTTGGCGCAGGGACTGCTTCTCTTCCTCGTCGGCTTGTTGCGCCTCGAGGTACATGGGGTCACCGAAATGGTGCAGCAGCCTGAAGATCAGCGCCTGTCGCCAGCCCGTCGTACCTTGGTAAAGAGATTCCAGTACGGCGTACTGGCGGACGCGGAAGGTGCGTTGCTTGACCTCCTCCCGTACGAGTTCAAGGAAAGAAAGCGTCCTTCTCAGCGTCACGCCGCGATCTGTAGAATCCGATAAGTTGACCTCAAGCATGTCGTGCTGGGAAGCGTCGAAGGTGATGCGGGCCATCTCCTGCTGGCGGCGGTGTTGCCAGTCGTCGATGGCCTGCAAGGCGCGCCGCTTCAGGCCTGCTTGCGCCCGCTCGAGCCTTTCGCGGCGCCAGTAGAGCCAAGTCAAGTCGTCGATCTGCTTCTCCCAGAGCGCGTCGCCGGGACAAGCGCTCATGAGTTCCTGCTTCAAGTTTTCGAATTCTTCCGGGTCTTCGCCCAGCGCCAGCATGGCTTGGTAGCGATTTTCGTCGCTGACGCGTCCGCCGTGCTTCAAGGCATTGAGCTTGGAATTCCGCTTGGCGGCAGCGCTGCGCGGTCCGGTGGAATGCTGGGCATTGGCGCGCGCGGCGGCGAGCAACGCGGGCGTAAGTTGGGGTGATTTGCGTAAGGACATGGTCCCTCCTGAGACGGTTGTTAGGATAGCGAGGAAAGGACTTCCCCGCGGGTTGGACTTTTCACATGAGTAGGCTAGCACAACGGCGGGGTGTTGTCAAGAGACAATATGTTCACACGCCTAGCCCAGGGCTTCTCAGACGGCCAAGAGTTGGACGTAGGGGCGTAGGGGCGCTTCGCGAAGCGCCCCTACTTCGGCGGGTGGCGCAGACAACATCGTGGCTTGGTGTCCGCGCCACCCGCGAATTCATCGGACTGCGAGTTTTGGCATCGCGGAGGGGGGTTTGCGAAATGTCAGCGCGTAGATTCGCCCATCCCACAGCATCTCAAGATGTATTTCCTGCATCTCTGGGGGTACGAGATCAATAGGAGCTGTAACAGCTTCCTGGCGGTTCTTGAAGTATCCACTGGTAATGGGAATTCGCTCATAGGTGTTTTTCACATGCTTCTCGGTCTCATCGGCAATCAGGATGCGGCTCCCTGGCTTTGCAACACGAATCATTTCCCGGATAGCTTTGGCTCTGTCATTGAAGAAGTTGATGCCCCCGACGTGAAACACAACATCAAAACTGTCATTGGCGAACGGCAGGTCCTCGGCATTCCCGAGAAAAAGATCGGCGTCCATTTCCCACCGGCGCAGATTGGCTTGGCAATTCGTCAGCATTTCCGCCGAGAGATCAAGACCAAATAGTTTTGCGCCACGCGGAAGGTATTTCCAGTTGAGACCGGTCCCCACGGATGTTTCCAACACCGAATTACCAGGATTGATTTCCAGGAAGCGCAGGTAACTCAAAAAGTATCGGTCCCGGTTGACACCCCGTAAAGCACATGCCACCCTCTGGGTGTCATCATAGAATCCGCCGATGGTTTCATACAGCCGGTTGTATTTGCGGTTAGAGCCTGTGACTTTTTCCGGTTCTAGAAAGACCGCAATGTCGTTGCGAATCGGGAACTGTTCTCCGGACGAGCTGACCATAACCTCATGACCGTCTCTGCTGAGAACGTGCAAAGGATTTCCGGTGTACGGACTTCGCAAGAGGGCGACGCTCTCCGTCTTGTCTGCCCATACTTTGCGCTCTCTTCCAGGAAGAGTGAGGATCCCGGCGGTTAAGATCAGGCTTCCAACCAGACATGTCCACGCAAAGACAGTACTCGTTAGTAGGACATGAGGCGCGTAAGCAGGGCTGATCCGCAGGAAGAAGTCATATCCCAACAGAACGGCCCATACCGCGGCAAAAATACCTGCCCCCGCAGCAATCTTCTTACCCTGGAATTCATAGTTCCACATCCAAATGATCACCGCCGCGGACCAATAGATGAGAAAGGGAATGGAACCTGCCCCTAGAATTGTGGCGATGTGCAGCAGAGGGACGTTCGCATGTTGAGTCTGAGCAAGAGAGTAGTGATTGAAGATGCTGGCGGGAAGGCACCGTTGCCCCAACGTCTGTAAGGCGGCGCCCCAAAGAGGCAAAGCAAGGGTTGACAGAAACCCTTCCCGGCGCAGAGTCACGAGTCGCCACAAAAGATAGGGCAGACTGCCGATGAGCGCCGCCAGCATCATCCCAACGATATAGTCAATCCCCGTCAGTGGAGACGAGCGCCAGTTCGACGGCACACTCAGAATGAAGGTGATGCCCGACAGCAACAAAAATCCGCGCCATGCTTTTTGCGTGCCGATGAACCATGCGCCTAAGATTGCGCCAGTCCATACCCCCAGAGGGGAGAACACAAAGCCGAGGACGAAGATGCCGACAGTCGCAAGAGCCGCCAACTGTAACCAACGATCAGGAGATGTTTTCGTAGACATTTCGCGATTCCCCCTTGAGGGTGGACCGACCTTGGACAAACTCCAACCTCGGACCGTCCGACAAATTCACATTGTTCTCCTGCGGACCTGTCTGGTAGGTCCGCGGCTTTCAGCTTCAAATTCTCGCGTGCTGATCGGCGGGTCCCGCGCCTGCGGGGCACCCAGTCAACGGTCAGCCCGCACCGGCTCGGCGGGTGCGGCGGACGGGTTGCTTGGCTGTACGCTTTTGGAGGGAGCCCATAAGCTTGAGATTTTTCTCGATCAGAGCGTAACGCTGCGCGACGCACGCGTAGCTCCGCAGCGGATCTTCCGGCGTGTGCAACACGTAATCGAGAAGCCTGGCGATGGTGCTGGTGGCCACATGCAACCGAGTGTCCGACGAACCATAGTAAATGAAGACCTGACCATCCTCGCGCGCCACCCAACCATTACTGAACACCACGCTCGAAACATCGCCGATCCGCTCCTCGCCTTGTGGGGCGAGGAAGTAGCCCGCCGGGCGGTGGGTGACCACCTGCGGGCGGTCGAGTTCGCTGAGGAGAAGGTAGAGCACATAACGCAATCCGGCCGCCGTGTTACGTACACCATGCGCCAGGTGTAGCCAGCCTTTCGGGGTTTTGATGGGCGCGGGACCGAGGCCGTTCTTCACCTCTTGGATGGTGTGATACTCACGGTTATCGATAATGGTCTCCTCATCAATCACCGCGTTTTCCATGCTGCGGGCGAGACCCCAGCCGATCCCTCCACCCTTGCCGGCCTGAATGAATTCGTCTTGAGGCCGGGTGTAGAACCCGTATTGGCCATCGACAAATTCAGGATGCAGCACTACGTTCCGCTGCTGCGGCGACTTGGTTTTCAAGTCGGGGAGCCGCTCCCAGTTCTTCAAATCCTTAGTCCGGGCGATGCCGCATTGCGCGACGGCCGAGGAAGTGTCCCACGACGGGGCTTTAGGGTCTTTGCGCTCCGTGCAGAAGAGGCCGTAAATCCATCCGTCGGCATGCCGCACGACGCGAATGTCGTAGACGTTGATATCGGGGTTCCGGGTCTCCGGCATCAAGATGGGGTAATCCCAAAACCGAAAGTTGTCGATGCCGTTGGGGCTTTCGGCAACGGCGAGGAACGATTTGCGGTCGATGCCTTCGACGCGAGCCAAGACCACAATCTTGCCTTCGTACTCCATGGCTCCTGCATTGAAGGTCGAATTGATGCCCAGGCGTTCCATCAGGTACGGATTGGTTTTCTGATCGAGGTCGTAGCGCCAGAATAACGGGGTGTGTTCGGCGGTGAGCACGGGAAATGCGTAGCGATCGAACACACCGTTGCCGGTTTCGATTTTTTGATTCTTGCGGGTCACCAGCTTCTCGTGCCGCTTCGATAGCTCTTGAACCCGCCTTCTGAATTCAGCCTGTTCCATGTCTATTCTCCGATTGCCTGAATGTCGGTCTACGCCGGTGAGCCGCTGAGGTGGCCGATATTGTCCAGTCGGGCCATGACTTCGAAGCACGTCCGGCTGTTATGGTACGGGCATTTCCATTGATCAACTTTGAATTTGTCGTGGCTGGGTATGCCCTCTCGCGAGACCTTCCAAAACCACTCGCCATGCTGGCGATCGACGATGTATTTCTCGATGAAGTCCCAGCTCCTGCAAGCGGCCACGTAGAAGTGCTCCCGACCCGAGAGCTGATAGGCGTTCAGGAATCCCACCACGGCTTCCGCCTGGGGCCACCACTCCTTGTCGGTGTTGATGATCCCGCTCGAATCGGCCTCATATAGCAGACCGCCATCGGGATCGACCGCCTGGTCGAGCACGGCTTGGGCCATCTGGACGGCTTCGTGCTGGACAACTTTCAGGATCGAGTCGTCGCTAAGAATCTCCGCCGCCTCGCACAGGAGCCAAGTTCCTTCGATGTCATGACCAAAGGAGATGTGATCGGATTTGGAATGCCACTCTTCGTCAAAGAACATTCGGAAGTGATGGGTCTCGCGGTCGATGATGTGCTCGAGGAAAACCTGGATGAGTTCCTTGAGGCGACTGCGCAATGCAGGGTTGTCCCGGCAGCGCAGGAGGTTGGCGTAGGCCTCGAGAAGGTGGAGGTGGGTGTTCATGGACTTCTTCTCGTCCATGTCGACCTTGCTCAGGCGCTGCTCGCGAGCCAGTGTCCAATCGCGCTCGTACGTTTCGAAATAACCCCGGTGGAGCGCATCATAGCTCGCGGACTCAATAGCCTCATAGAGCTGGATCGCTTTAGTGAGTGCGTCCTGATCGCCGGTCGCGCGGTGGTATTCAGCCAGCGAGTAGACGGCAAACGCCTGGCCATAGATGCGCTTTTTGGATTCCACAGGGCGGCCGAGATAATCCACCAGCCAGAAGACGCCGTTGAACGCGGCGTCCCAAAAATACCGGGTGATGTAGTCGTAGGCTCGGCGCGCCGTTCGTAGGTAGTCCTCTTCGCCGTACACGCTGAAAGCCTTGGAGAAGGTCCACAGGATGCGTGCATTCAAGATGAGCCCTTTGTGCGCGAAGGGATCAATCGTGAGGTCGTTGGCGATCTGCCCCCGGAAGCCGCCATATTGCTCGTCAATCGCGTGCTTCAGCCAGAACGGCAGGATGTTCGACCGCAGTTCAGTCTCAACGCGCTGTCGCAGATCCTGCAAGGCATTACTCCGCATACAATTAGTGTCCTGAGGCGGAAGTTAGCTGACAAAGTCCTCCCCTTTCGGGTGGCCGTTCCACAGCCCCGGCAGGGGTCCCGCAAGGCGGGATAGCCCAGGGCGCCAGCCCTGGGACGCGAGTTTCTACATTCTCCCCTCTCCCCCTTGGGGGAGAGGGGCCGGGGGGTGAGGGGGTCAATGCCCTCAAACCACAAACAACGTAGCGCTGTCCCCAGGTTTCTCGAGCAGGTGCTGGACGTCGCGTGGTCGTTGCCCAACGCTTTCAGCGGCGCGATGTGAACTGCGAACGGATGGGCGCAGGCCCACCGCGCCCTCACCCGGCCCGCCCCGGCTGAAGAGAACGCCGGCGGCGGTCCACCCTCTCCCCCAAGGGGGAGAGGGCAAGTCGCGATAGGCCAGAAAATCTCAGCAAACCTGCCATCCACTTCTACATCGCGCACCCAAGCTGTACCGTCTTTGCGGCCGGATCAGGCTGTCGGCATAGACTCCGCCGCCTCGCTCCGGGCAATCGCCTGGTCGATCGCTTCGCCAGCCTTCAGGTGGTTGTACCAAGTGAACTTCAGCACGATGGAGGTCACGGCGACGATCGCTGCCGTGATCACGGCGTTGCGGAACTTCTGGATCACGATGTAGATGGGCAGAGCCACCAAGCTAACCTGCCAAGTAATGCCGACCACCACGTTGAACATGTCGCGCCAGAAGTCCTTGTTGCGCTCGAAGGCGGGATCTTCAGCGCGAACCTTGGCGAGAATGGGTTCCCAGAAGCCCCAGGGCCGCACCCGGCGATAGAAGTCTTTCAAAACTTCTTCGTCTCCCGGCTTGGTCAGCAGAGTACCCGCCAGACATCCCACCAGGGAGATCGCAAGGACGAGCGGGAACACCAGCGCTACATCCAAGTTCACCCCATGCGCCTGTAGAAGTCCCTGCACCAGGGGAACCTGGGGGAGAAGCGCCGGCAGGATCAACGAGCCTGCAATGCCGGTGACCATTCCCCAGAAATACCCGTAGCCGTTAAACCGCCACCAATACCATTTCAAAACGTTGGAAGCGGTGTAGCCGCCCCAGAGTCCGGAGACAATCCAAAGAACCACGGAGTTCACGGACGCGACGTACCAGCCGATGGCCGCGCCCACCAGCACGACGGCGAAAGAACTCAGATAGCTCAAGCGGACGTAGGTCCTGGGGCTGGCATTGGGGTTGATGAAGCGCTTGTAGATGTCGTTCACAAAGTAGGGCGGCGCGGCGTTCACCGTGGCCGCGAAGTTGGACATGAAGGCCGCCAGCAATCCGGCGATCAGGAACCCGAGCAGGCCTGCCGGAACAAACCGGCCCAGCGCGTAGGGAAGCACCAGCTCGAAATCCATGTTCGTTCCCATGGCCCGAATCTGATCGCTGAAGAAAACCAGGGCCAGGACGGTCAAGCCGGTGATCAGGAAGTAGCGCGGAAAGGTCAGCACGACGTTCACCCAACTGCTCATCATGCATGCTTCGCGGGGATTCTTCGACGAGAGGACCCGCTGCATGTCGTAATTCGGCGCCGGGCCGGCCATGCTGATCAGCACTCCCTTGAACAACAACATCATGACGAAAAACCCAAAGATTCCGTAGCCGTCTTCCGCGATCTTCGCGTTCGCAGAGGTGATGAGCGCGGACCAATCGAGGTTCAGCTTCCAGCCGAAGAAGAGCTGGTCCCAGCCGGCGGGGACAAAATGCTGAAGCGTGCCGGGCGCAACTTTCGCCATGGCAATGATGCCGACGGCAAACGAGGCAATCGACAGAATGCAGAACTGGATGACCTCCGTGATCACAACGCTGAACATACCGCCCTTGATCACGTAGATGGCGGTGATCGCGATCAAAATGGTAGCGTATTGATTGGGAGAAAGGTGCCAAGGCAGGAACGTCGCCGCAAACTTCCCGATCCCTTTGAACCCGTAACTGAAGAAGCCAATGATGCTGACGAAGGCGTAAACCACCACGATCAGGTGAGCGAGCTGGGCGCCACGGCCCGTACCGAACCGCGTCTTGATCCACTCCGCGCCGGTCATCACATTGGAACGACGCAACCACGCCGACAGGTAGACCATCAGGAAAACCTGGTTGAAGGTCGGCCAGAGCCACGGGATCCAGACGCTCTTCAGGCCGTAGATGAACATCCAGTAGACCAGCAGCATGGTGCCGCTGATATCGAACATGCCCGAGGCGTTCGAAATGCCCAGCACGTACCAGGGCATCACGTTGCCACCGAGAAAGTAAGCCCTGATGTCCCGGGAAGCCCGGTGAGAGACCCAATAGCCCACCGACACCGACGTGACCAGATAAGCCACGATGATAGCGATGTCAATAAAATGAAGATGCATTCGTCACCTCAAGTCCCGCAGGCCGCCAGGCGCGGCGTTGTCTCGAGCCGCTCGCGCCGGGGTGACACAGTCTCGCCGCGTCTCCATCCGGCCGGAATCGCCGCTGCACGATTCATTCCAGCACTCCGGCGAGAAGGAAGACCAGCGTAGCCTGCCAGTTGATACAAATCTCATTGCTTGCGTAGGAGCCTTGATCGTCACTGTAGATCTTAGCGGGCGGCAAATTGGGAGGCAGCGCTTGGAGGACAGCGTCCTGCCTGGCGGCGTTGGGACCGCCGGAGAGCAGCCCCGGCCAAGGCTCAGGATTCTTGTCGGCGCCACTGGGCCGATGATGCGGATGACGGTACGGGTTCGCGCCCACCTGCGTCACCCAAGAGAGTGAGAAGGTATTGCGCCCGAGAAGGTAATGGAGATTCTCCAGGGCGGTTTCCACGAAGGCCGGGTTTGGCGAAAGAACATTCGTGACCAGCAACTGCACACCGTAGTTGGCGGCTTGGCCGTTCGAACCCCACACGTAGTCTTTTGCGACCATGCTGATGCGGTACGGGTTGCCGCGCGTGCGGCTCACAATCTCGCGGGCCGCGGCGAGCGCCCCCTGCCGAATGCCGGCAGCCACGCGCGCGTCCGCTCCTCTGCGAGTGGCCAGCGCATAGGCCCACAAACCCATCGGCGCCACGACCCTCCAGGACTCAACCTCGGGAGCACGAAGATCCGGCAGGTACTTCGCATAGTTGTCGAGGAAATATCGGTTGTAGATAGGGTCACCTGAAGTTCGCCACAGCTCAGCCGCGGCCCACAACCGCTCATCTCCGCAATTCGCGTCGGCGTACTCGCCGGACGAAATCCCCGGCGGATTCCTGAACGTCACGTTCGGATAACGCTCGGTCCAGGCCCAGGCTTGCCGGGCGGCCCGCAGGTTTTTCGCGGCAAAACTCTTGTCGAACGGCTCATAAACGCGGGCAGCAATCGCCGCGACTGCAGCCAGATCGGCGGTCGCGCACGTACTCTTGTACGGCGCGCTGCCGGTGCCGATCACGAGACTCACAAGATGATCTTGTTCCGGCATTACGAAGCCGGGAAACCGGGCGCTCGTTTGTTTGTGCCAGACGCCTCCATCGTCATCCTGCATCTGGAGCATCCACTCCAGATTCCAGCGGACCTCATTCAGGAGATCCGGCGTACCGTTTCCGGTTTCGGGGATGTTCAGCTTGATGCTGGCCAGCTTCCGCCCAAAGATCTCCCAGGCCCACAGCAGCGTTCCCGTCGAAATTCCGGAGTTTACGATGTAGCGGCCGTAGTCTCCGGCGTCATGCCAGCCGCCGACGTTGTCGCGCGGGCCCGCTTTGCCGGAAGACTTATCGAAACTTCCCTTGAGGTGGCACGCCGGGTGGGTGTATCCCGGAAACTCAGGGCCAAGGTCCACCGCGGTCCCGCAGCGCTGTCCGTAAAACGCTCGCGTCGCGAGATAAAACGTACGGGAAAATACATCCGGCCCAATGGAAAACGTCCAACTGCGTCCCACGCCGGGGACGTCGAGATAATAGGTGCCGGGTTGCTGAAGGCTGGAAAACTCCGCGGCCTCAACCGTGTCGCCGGAGTTGGCGTCCCTGGCGCTGGCACTCAATTTCCCCTGAAAAACCGTGGCGTTATCGCTGGCGCGCTTTACCACGAAGGTCTGCGCTGGAGCGCTGACTACAGCAATCTTCCGGGCGCTGATCGGATAACCCACCTGGTCCACTTTGATGTTCAGGCTGGGCGTTTCGCCGCCGCTCGCAACCGCCACTGAGAGGAAGATGAGAGGGAAGGAGATGACCAGCTCCAACAGGATTTCACGGCAGGGCGACTGAACCATCGAACCACCCAAAGAAGTGAGTATGACTGCGATGTCGCTTCGTCTCGACTCAGAAAGATCGAGCCGATGAGTGTCGCACTTTTTGGGGGGTGTTGCAATCGCGATCCTTACACCGGAACGGCGGAGACAAACTTACCGATATCGCGGGGAACGCGAATGCTCCTGTTTTCACGCGCCATTCGAGTATAATTACGCCGCCATTCGTCAAAAAGGTCTGCGCTATTGCACAGGCCAGCCGCCGAGGACTTGCGCGGATGCGTCAGTGGCCGTGGACAAATCATCTCCAGGAGCAATCGTATGACGTTCGGTTTTTTCGATGACGAGCATAAAGAATACGTAATTACGCGGCCGGATACGCCATTGCCGTGGATCAATTACCTCGGATGCCAGGCTTATTTCGGGATTATATCGAACACGGCCGGTGGCTACTCGTTCTACCGCGATGCTCGGCTGCGGCGCATCACGCGCTATCGCTACAACAATGTGCCCTTCGATCTCGGGGGGCGTTATATCTATCTGCGCGATGACGAATCAGGCCAATTCTGGTCTCCTTCCTGGCAGCCCACGCGGCACGATCTCGAGAATTACACCTGCCGGCACGGCATGGGCTACACCATCATAGGTTCTCGCTATCGCGGCATTGAGGCCCACACCAACTACTTCGTGCCGTTGGACGAGAATCTCGAGATCTGGCAGCTCACCATCACCAACCAGCGTTCCAAGCGCGCTGCGCTCTCGGTCTTCTCCAGCATCGAGTTCTGCTTGTGGGATGCGCAGGATGATGCCACGAATTTCCAGCGCAATTTCAGCATCGGCCAAGTGGAGGTCGAGGACGGAGTCATCTACCACAAGACGGAATATCGCGAGCGCCGCAACCACTTCGCGTATTTCACTTGTTCGGGCAAAGTTGAGACCTTCGACACGCAGCGAGAAGTCTTTGTGGGACCCTATCGGGGCTGGGAGAGGCCGGTGGGTGTCGAGCGCGGTCGGTTAGCCAACTCCGTCGCTCACGGCTGGGCTCCCATCGGTGCGCAGCACGTGAAGCTCGAGCTCGAGCCTGGCGAAACGCAGCAGATCATCTTCGTGCTGGGTTACCACGAGAACCCACAGAACCAGAAGTTCGATCCGCCTGAATCCCAAACCCTCAACAAGAAATCCGTCAAGCCGGTCATCGCCAAGTATCTGGACTCGACCCACGTCAACAGAGCTTTCGAAAAACTGCGGCAGTACTGGGCTAGACTGCTCGGGATTTGCCAGGTGGAGACCCCCGACGTACACACCGACCGCATGGTCAACATCTGGAACGCGTACCAGTGCATGGCGACGTTCAACATGTCGCGCTCCGCCTCTTTTTATGAGTCCGGCATCGGACGCGGCCTGGGCTTCCGCGATTCCAATCAGGACTTGCTGGGCTTCGTGCACATGGTCCCAGCGCGCGCGCGCGAACGCATTCTGGATCTTGCCGCCACGCAGTTGCCCACGGGCGGCGCCTATCACCAGTATCAGCCGCTCACGAAGCGCGGCAACAACGATGTCGGCGGGAACTTCAACGACGACCCGCACTGGCTCATCCTGGGCGTGGCGGCTTATTTGAAAGAGACGGGTGACTGGAGCATTTTGGACGAACCCGTCCCTTACGATAACCATCCAGGTTCAGAGCAACCACTGTATGAGCACCTAGAGCGGAGCTTCAAGTACACCCTCGACCGGCTCGGGCCGCATGGACTGCCGTTGATCGGCCGTGCCGACTGGAATGATTGCCTGAATCTGAATTGCTTTTCCGATACACCCGGGCAGTCATTCCAGACGACCACCAACAAGGACGGCAAGGTGGCCGAGTCGGTGTTTATCGCGGGGCTTTTCGTGCTGGCGGGCCGAGAACTCGCGGACATTGCGCAACGTCGGGGTCTGGCCGAGGAAGCGAAAGATTATCTCGCCCAGGTGGCGAAGATGGAAGCAACCATCCGGCAACACGGTTGGGACGGCGAGTGGTTCCTGCGCGCCTACGACGACTTCGGCCGAAAGATTGGTTCGAAGGAATGCCGCGAGGGAAAGATCTTCATCGAAACCCAAGGCTTCTGCGTACTGGCGGGCGTGGGATTGGACGATGGCCTGGCTGGCCAGTCGATGGATTCGGTTAACAAATACTTGGCCACCCAACATGGCATCATTCTGCAGCAGCCCGCCTATTCGAAATACTATCTCGAACTGGGTGAGATTTCGTCTTATCCGCCCGGGTATAAGGAGAACGCCGGCATCTTTTGCCACAACAATCCCTGGGTGATGATTGCCGAGACGCGAGTGGGAAACGGCGATCGCGCGCACGACTATTATTCGCGCATCAATCCCTCGGCGCGAGAGCCGATCAGCGATCTGCATCGTTGCGAGCCGTACGTCTACGCCCAGATGATCGCCGGGCGGGATGCGCCCACCTACGGTGAGGCGAAGAACTCCTGGCTGACCGGGACCGCGGCTTGGAACTATTACGCCATCACGCAATGGATTCTGGGCATTCGCACCTCCTATGACGGACTCCAGATTTCACCCGTCATTCCGAAGAGTTGGCGCGGATTCAAGGCCACCCGCATCTTCCGCGGCGTGACCTACCACATCGTCGTCGAGCGGGCGGGCGAGGGCAACCAGGTTGCGCTGAGGGTTGACGGCGTGCCCATTAAGGGCGACATTGTGCCTCTCCCGGGCGACGCCCGGCGGGAAGTCCTGGTGCAGGCGACGCTGAGTTAGCCCGCATTTCTCACCACGTTTCGACGCTCTTAGGGGGCTGCCGGAAGGGCGGGGCTTCAGCCCCGCCGAAATCGCGGCTCCCGCCCTCTGTTGGTCCCGTGCCCCGCGCAGTCCGTCGACTGACGGACTGCGCGGGGCACGGGACACAGGAATAATGAGGAAGGCCTTGTAACGGCGGGGCTGAAGCCCCGCCCTTCCAGACCCGTGGTGAGAAATGCGGGTTAGTTCATAGCCCACTGCTGATTGAGGACGGTCGATTGGAAAAAGACGGGAATTCGGAGCTCGAAACTGGAAATTCGTCTCAGCGACTCGGCGTCGAGTCTCGATTTTCGAGTTTCGGTTCTTCGGCAATAAGCAATCACCGATTGAAAATGGGCAATTGACGGAGGAAGATGTGTACACACCCAATGACCAACGGTATGAGACCATGCAGTATCGGCGCTGCGGCAGGAGCGGTCTGCTCTTGCCCGCTATTTCCCTCGGACTTTGGCACAACTTCGGTGGAGTCGATGTCTTCGAGAACAGCCGGGCGATGCTTCGCCGGGCATTTGACCTGGGCATTACCCATTTTGATCTTGCCAACAACTATGGGCCGCCACCCGGTTCTGCGGAAGAGAACTTCGGGCGCGTTCTGAGGGCTGATTTCGCCGGCTTTCGGGATGAGATGATCATCAGTACGAAGGCCGGCTGGGAGATGTGGCCGGGACCTTACGGCGACTGGGGATCGAGAAAGTACCTCCTTGCCAGCCTGGACCAGAGCCTCCAGCGCATGGGACTCGATTACGTCGACATCTTCTACTCCCACCGGCCCGATCCTCAGACTCCGATCGAAGAGACGATGGCTGCCCTCGACCAGGCAGTTCGACGCGGGAAGGCGCTGTATGTCGGCGTCTCCAGCTACAACGTCCAGCAGACGGCGGAGGCGGTGAGAATCCTGCGCGAGCTGGGCCCCCCCTGCCTCATTCACCAACCAAGGTACTCCATGTTCCAGAGAACCATCGAAGGCGGCTTGCTTGACCTGCTCGGAACTGAAGGCGTGGGATGCATTGCCTTCTGTCCGCTCGCGCAGGGGCTGTTGACGAATCGCTATCTGAATGGGATTCCCAGCGACTCGCGGGCTTCCAAGCCACATGGATTTCTGAAGAGGAAGGACATCGAGGAACGCCGGCTCGACCAGGTGCGCGCCTTAGAGCAACTGGCCCGCCAGCGCGGGCAGACGGTCGCGCAGATGGCGCTGGCCTGGGTCCTGAGGGACGACCGCATGACCAGCGCGCTGATCGGAGCCAGCCGGACCGAGCAGATCGAGCAGAACGTCTCCGCACTCGCGAACTTGAAGTTCTCAGCCGAGGAACTGCGGAGGATTGACGAGATACTTGCCCAGCAGACTGCATGAAGAGCCAGCGTCCTCGTTCAACCGCAGTTCCGGCTGATGGGGGCTGCTCGCTCGTCACCCATTCTTCTGGGCGCCGCAGGAACCCGTTCCGAGCCGTTCTGGCTGAGTCAGGGAGTTTCCAAGCCCCTGGGCGAGCAACGCCGTTGAAAACCTATTCCACCTCAACCACCCCGCTAACCATGGCCTGGTGGCGAGCCGCAGAGGTTCGCCGCAGTTCTTCCGAGCGCGCCAACGCTTTGTTCGCGAGCTCGACCTTCCCGAGTTTGCGGTAAGCCACGTATAACTGGTAATGCATGTCTCCGTAAAAATCGAAGGGCGCAGCCCTTTCCAGCTCGGGGACTGCCCTGGCATCCTGTCCCAGGCGCACGTACGCGGTCCCCAGCAAGTTACTTGCTTCAGCCATGTCCGGCTGATAGCGCAGGGCCTTCTGTAAATACGGGACGGCCTTTTCGGTTTCATGCTTTCCCACGTACAAGCGCCCCAGCAGGCACAGGGTCCGCGCGCGGGAGGAATCGAGCCCCAGGCTTTTTTCTAGTTCCGCCTGTGCCTCGTCGTAGGATTTTTTCTTAAGATAGATTTCTCCCAGCGCCTCATGAAGCTCCGCCTCGTCGGGCTTCAAGAGCATGGCGAGTTGATACTCCTTGATGGCGTCGTTTGACGCCTCACGGGCGCTATAGGCCTCTGCGCGTAGCTGGTGCGCACGCCAGGACTCGGGGAACTTCTCCTCCAATCGGTCATAACACTCGCCGCCCAGCGCCTGGTAGGTTCGTGCGAGCCAGTAGCTGGCCTCCACGTTCCCCTTGTCAATCGCCAGCAGTCCAGCCAACGTGTCAGCCGCGTGAGCGTACTGCTGCAACGTGAACTGGGTCTTTCCCAGCAACAATAGTTCCGGGCGAGACACGGGCTTGCGGGATTCCAGCCAATGCGCGCAGCCGGCATATCGGCGGGCGCGACAAGGGTTCTGACCTGCGCCCACACCGGCGACGCCGTCCCCTGCCTTTTGCCACGCCAGGAAGTCCTTTTGGAAGGTTCTCCATCGATCGTCTGCCTGAGCGGTTTCTCCCGCAATCTGGTAGAGTCCTGCCAGTAGAAAATGCTTGGCGGCTCCGTCTGGGACGGCTTGAAGGTCCGCCACCAGAGCTTTGGCGGCGTCTTGAGAAAGTTCGACCGTGGCGAATCCTCGTTGCAGGGCCAAAAACTCGGGAGAGATTTCCCATACTTTCTCGACAGCGTCCAGGGCCGCCGCTGCCTGGCCCCTCACAAGCTGCGTTTCCGCCAAGCCGAGCCACGCCGGTTCATTCTTGCGGTCAAGCTCGAGCTCGAGGCGGAATTCAGCCTCAGCTTTTTCCGGCTTGCCCGCGTGCGAATAGGCCTGCCCCATGGAGGTGTGGAGACCGGGCTGCTTGGGGTCACCCGCGAGCGAGTGCATGTATTCTTCCGCTGCGTCGTTCCAACGGTCACGTTGGGCCAGCATATCGCCGAGAAAGCGATTGCCCCAAGGCGAGCCACGATACACCTCTGCTCCTCGGAACGCCATATGGGCGGCTAGATTCACATAATCATGGCCCAGGCTGAACCACGCGTCCGCCTTGTCGGGATTCTGGCTGGCAAGTTCACGGTACTCATCCGCAGCCTGTCGGAAGTCTTCCCTGGACACATAACACATGGCCAACGCCCGGCGCCCTTCCAGGTTGGAGGGCTCCAAACGCAATGCCCGCTGGAGAACCGGGATGCCTTTTTCCGGCTCGCCCAGCTTGAGGTAGTCAATCCCCAGGATAAGTGTTGGCCCTGCCAGGTCGGGCCTCTGACGGAGGGCTGTGGACAAGTTGCTCGCAGCCAGGTTGTATTCGCTGAGGCTGTGGTAAGCGAGGCCAAGGTTGACACGCGCCTCGACCAAGCCTGGATCCAGAGCCAGCACCTTCTTGAATTCTTCGGTGGCGCGCACGAGCTCCCCCTGTTTTAGCGCCTGCTCCCCAGCGCGAAAGTGGGCAGCCACCTGTTCTTCAACCGTTTGACAAGTTGCGGGACGCTGGGCAATAGGCCAGAAGGCGAGGAGGAAGACAAGGGTTGCGGGATTCAACCACCACGAGGCGTGGAAGAAAAGGGAATCTTCGTTGCAGGAACACTGAAGCGCGGTGAAATAACGTCTATTTTCCAAATCTCTGCGCCTCCTTGTCTCTGCGGCAGGCTTTCCCGGTGTCCCGTAGGGGCGGTTCGCGAACCGCCCCTACAACGCCATTAGCGTATTATTTCACAACACCTACTGTTTGTCCTGCTGCGACAGGCGCTCGTAAGCTCGCTGATAGGGGGGGATCTTGGGATCGAGTTCGTAAGCGGCGCGATATTCCTGCAAGGCAGCTTGGCGGTCACCTTTCTTCTCGAGCGCCACGCCGAGGTTGTAATGCGCGAGGTGGTTGCCGGGGTTCAGTCGCAGCGCCTCGCGGTACTCCGCAATTGCACCGTCACGATCACCTTTTTGTCCGAGCATGGCGCCGAGGTATACGTGAACCGTCTCGTCCTTCGGGTCCAAGCGCAGCGCTTCGCGTTCCTCGGAGATAGCACCATCCCAATCGCCCTTATTCCCTAGCGCCAATCCGAGGTTTAAGTGTGCAATTTCGTCATTCGGATTCAAGCGCAGAGTTTCGCGGTACTCCGCCATCGCCGCATCGAGGTCGCCCTTCCGCGCCAGCCCAAGGCCGAGGTTGCGGTGCGCCTCTGCGCTCTCCGGGGCCAAGCGCACGGCCTCGCGCTCCTCTGCCATCTCGCCATCCCAGTCGCCTTTGTGTCCAAGCAACACGCCAAGATTGTAATGCGCCATCTCGTCTTTGGGGTCCAAGCGCAGCGCCTCACGATATTCCGTGATCGCTCCGTCAAAGTCACCCTTGTCCTTTAGCGCCGCGCCGAGGTTGACGTGCGTCAATTCGTTTTGGGGATTGAGGCGCAGCGCTTCTCGAAACTCCTTGATTGCTGCATCCCCATCGCCCTTGGAGGCGAGCGCTACGCCCAGGGCGAAGTGAGCATTCACATCGTTGGGGTTGATTTCCAAAGACTTCTCAAACTCCGCTTTGGCCTCGTCGATGCGGCTTTTGCTGGCCAGGGCAAGACCCAGGTGGTAGTGGAGGTCCGCGGAGTCGGAGTCATATTGCAAGCCCCTCTCGAAAGCGAGAATCGCACTTTCCGACCGTCCTGCCACCAGCAGGGCGCGGCCGAGGTTGAAGTAAACCTTGAGGAACTCGGGGTCCAGCTCCAGCGCTTTCTCAAACTCGGGGATCGCTTCCGCCGGCCGGCCCCCGCGTGTGAGAGCGGTGCCCAGGTTGTTGTGCATCCGGGCATCATCGGGATTGTTCGCAAGGAGTTCTTTCCACCCGACGATGGCCGCATCGATCCGGCCCTGGTTTTCCAGTTCCGCCACGCGGTCGATTTCCTTGTACATGTCGACGGCGGGCGTGCCGATGGCCATGAGGCCGTCTTGCGGAATGTTCACAAACTCCGGAATATTCACGGCGCGATTCGCCGCGGTCGAGTTGTCGATCAGGATCGCGGGGCTGTCGTTGCCCTCCGCATCGAGGTGCGTCAGAAACATCTGCGTGTAGGGCGAACGGCTTTTCGAGGAGAAAACCAGCCAACGGCCGTTGGGCGAGAAGCTGTGCCAGGAGTTCATCAAGGAAGTATTGCAGCGCATCCGCCGCGCCACGCCGCCGGCCGCGGGCACAATATAGAGCTGGCTGTCGGGGCGCATCAACTGCGCGTTGCGGCACTTCACAAAGACGATCCAGCGGCCATCGGGCGAAACCTTGGGAAAGCTATTGCTCATGCCGTTGTGGGAAGCGCCCGCGATCGGCGCCGGCGGGCCGCCTTTGCCGTCGTTGAAGGGGATCCGGTAGAGGTCGTACTGGATTTGGGGCTCCTCCGGGTCGTTGGCATGCTCGGGCATCTTATTGCCTGGGGGGTAGGGGTCCTTCGCTTCCGCCCGGACAAAGACCACGTATTTGCCGTCGGGACTCCAGACGGCGTTGGTTTGCACGTAGCGCGGATCATCCGCCCCGGGCAAGGGCTGCTTTCGGCCCGTGGCGCGGTTGTACCACGCGACGATACTGCGCGTCGGGTAGAACACCTGGAGGAAGCGGTAGTCCTTGAAATTCACGGTGAAGTAGCCATTGGAAAGTTCTTTTGTCTGCCCCCGGTAATTGGTCAAGACGTACCTGCCGTCCGGCGAGACCTGGGACATGAAACCGATTCGGGAAGTCGAAGCCCTCTCATCCCGCAGGGAACTCCACGAGATCACGTCCTGATTGCGGATGGACATTTCCGGTTTGACGGGAACGATCGCGTAGAGCCCCTTGTTGTTGGCAGGGCCGTCGAGATCCATCCCCATGGTTTTCCCGTCGAGGGAAAACGAATGGCAATTGGCGCAGGTGGGCATCTCCCTCAGAACGACGCGGCTCTCGGGTTTTCCGATGTCGCGCAGCCGCCACTGGACCAAGTGGAGCGCATCGGGAGCCAAGGGCTTGATGATCCCCTTTTCCGTTTCGGAAGGCATCAGGGGCACGTCGCGATAAAAGATGGGCGCCCCGACGGGGTCCTTCGAGGTGCGGATTGTCACGCGGCCGCTCGACACCGCGTGCTGGGCGTCTTCCCGGCTGAACCCGCGGATGGTCACAATCGCTCGACCCGCCACGGAGTGTTTCTTGATCGCCTCCCAGGCCCCCGCTTCGGGAATCCAGGTGTGCGCCTCGGCCTGCTCCGGCGTGAGCTTGGGCAATTCATTCGTTGGAGATACGCACCGCTGGTCAATCTCGCCTATGGCCAGTCGCTCACCGGCAGATTGGAAGTGCATTTCAGCCGAGCCATCGGCGAACGCGATGTCGATCCGCCAGCGAGTGGCATTCTCCGCGGCGTCGCGCCAGATGAAAGTTGGCGGGGTAATTTCGGGAGGAAAAATCGAACCGTCCAGAGGATAGTCAATGGTGATCGAGGCCAAGTGCGCCGCCGAAGCATCTTGCCCGCTCTTCGGTTGCGCCGCCGCGCGTTCGCCGAGCATCGACGCGGCCGCGACGATTGCGCCCAGGATGAGCAGGGTGACACCGTCCCTAGAAGCATGGAACGAGAGCTGAAAGGGCTGGTTTTGTTTCTCACCCACTGGGTGTGTAGCTCCAAGGCGTCTTCACCGCGTTTAGACCCGCATAGACACAGATGACGGATAACGTCTGAAAGTTTGCTTGCAAGGTTCAAAACGGAAGCAGGGGTCGAAAACAATGGGGCGAACGACCCATCCCGGCACTCAATACCGGGATAGATCGCTCGCCCCTAAAGATCGGTCCAAAGCCTCAGCTAGAAAGTAGGGGCGGTTCGGGAACCGCCCCTACTTTTGCCAACTTGAGATCTAGAAAGTGAACCTCAAACCGAACTGGATAAGGCGTGGCAAGTTGTACTGCGAACTGACCACGCCAAAGGTGCCGCCCTGCGCGGCTGCTGTGCAGCAGCTCGTGTTAGGCGCGGCGAACTGCGGGTGGTTGAAGAAGTTGAAGAACTCCGCGCGGAACTCGAGACCCAGCTTTTCATCGGGACCGAACCTCGTGTTCTTAAAGAGCGCAAAGTCCATGTTCTTTTCCCCATCCTGGCGCAGATCCGGCTCCGTGCGGGAATCGTTACCCCGAGTGAGGGTGGTCGTGTTGGTGAATGCCGAGGTATTGAACCATTCGGTCAGCCGGTCGGCAGTGGATCCGCTGGTGAGACTTTCGCTGCCAGTTCGCGTCACCCGACAGCCGCCAGATTCAGGGATGCCGGCATTGCAAAGAGCGTTGCTGCCTCCTCCGATGTTTAGCGGGAAGCCACTCTGGAGCGTAAGGATGCCATCGATCCCCCAGCCTCCGACGAGCTTATCGGCAACCGGGGAGAGGCTGTTGCCGTACTTCCTGCCCTTACCAACGGGCAAATCCAACACATAGCCGAGTACGAAGCGCTGGGGAACATCAAACCCATCCAGGCTTCTCTCGTTGTGAAGGTTATAAGCGTTAATATCACCCCAGCCGGGTGAGGCGTCTCCCAGCCAGTTGATTTCATTGTTGGTATCGCTAATGAGTTTGGAAATCGTGTAGCTGGCAAGGAGCGTCCCGCCGTGGGAGAAACGCTTTTCAATCTTCATCTGGAAGGAGTGGTAGATTGAATCGCGGTCGTCGGGTTCGGCCAGGGAGACATCGGAGTACTGGGGATAAGGCAACAACAACTGTGCCGCGCTTACCGTCTTACCTGTCAAATTCCCCTGAACCAGCCCATAGAACGGATTGGGAACCGAAGCCGTAAGTTGTCCAACCGTATAGCCCGCCGATCCGCCCGGGAGATCCGCGTCGGGCAACTGGTCGACGTCCTGGCTATGCATGGGCAAGTGCGTACCCTTCGACCCGGCATAGGCCACGTCGAGCAAGGTGCCATCGGGAAGCTCGCGCTGGATGTTGAAGTTCCACTCTTGTGAGTAAGCGGGGGGATTAGTGGCATATGGCGCACTGGGCCCGTTTGCCTGTTGGTTAATCCATGCCTGGTCGCGCCCCGGGGGCAGAGTAATCCCAGTGGGGAAGGGGGCGCTGAAGGTATTGAGCGGGACGACCCCTGCGTTATTCACGGTGGTCAGCCATGGCGTGCTGTAAGTGTTTATGAACAAGTTGTGGGGAGCTGTATTCCATGCGATATCGTTAGGCAGGTAGAAGATCCCATACCCTGTCCTGATGATCGTCTTATTGGTCAGCCGATAGGCGAGGCCGATCCGGGGGTTGAACTCTTTCGTGGGCATATTCTCGTCGGTGCGACCCGGATTTCCCGAAGCATCCACCAGAGCAAAGGCCCCCTTTAGCCCGCTACTAATGGTTACTCCATTGTTGGTGATACCCGCCAAAGGACTGGTGGCATTAGGTTCCCAATCAACTAGCCGGTTGAAGCGCTCCGTCCAATTCCCCTGTAAATCGTAGCGAAGTCCCAAATTCAGAGTCAGCTTCCTGGTGGCTTGCAACGTGTCGCCAATGTACATGGCGTTATAGAAAATTTGGTTGGCCATTTGCGAAGGCGTTACCACGTCACTGCCGTTGTTGGAATTGGAGCCATACCCGAGCAGGAAGGAAGCAAACCCGTTCCCCGTGGAAATCGCGGAAGCTAACGGATTCGCAGACGTCATGTTGCGGTCGAACGCGTACATGCCGGTGGGTTGATTGGTTTGGTAATAGTTGTTGCGCAAGAGCCGGAATTCATAGCCCATCTTGAAGGTATTGCGCCCCTTGATTTTGGTGAGGCTGGGGGTGAAGCTCCAAGTGTCGTCACCGGCGCCAATCTCGCTCCCCGTTCCCGCCGAGCAAAAACCACCACCATAGAACTGATCGCCTGGGGTCTGCGATACGCAGGCTATCGGGAGGGGAGTGGAGTTGAAAGCATATGTGCCCCATGCCCCGCCGAGCGAGGACATATTATATCCCGCGGTGAGCGGAGTGCGCACGTAATCGTAACGCGTGTAGCCAAGGTGCAAGTCCAGGATCGTGGTGGGCGAGAATGTAACGGTGTCGCCCAGAGCGATTTGTTTGGTATGGACGGTTTCGGTGCACCGGTCGGTACAGATATCTTTAAAGGGGCTGTCCGGGAGGTTGAGCAGCTTATAATACGTGAATCGAGCCATAAATCTCTGCTTGTCGCTAACGTTCCAGTCGACCTTCTCGTTTAACTGGTCGGTGTCGCCCCC
>JBEKIZ010000070.1:0-27998 GCA_050011515.1 Terriglobia bacterium
AAGTGAAGTTACGAAACGGACGCATCGTGCGCGAGGGATTGAAGGCCAGCCTGAGTGAATTGCGCTTGCGCAAGACAGCACCCTCGGCCCGAAAGCGGTGGGATTCGATTTGTCCTTCGCCTGCAATCTTCGTGGTGGGTCGAGACCGCGCCAAGCTCGGGTATTTCTGGAGGCACGCCTACCAGGTTGCCCGCTGCGGCCGTTATCAGGGCAGCGTCATCAATCCTGACAGTGGGTCTCCGGTCTACCTCGGCACCGAGGGCGAGCGCCTACTTGCAATGGACTTCAAAAGAGTGAAGCTCAGCGAGGTGCTGGGTCAAGACGAGGGAACCAATCACGCCCGTCGGCCGCTCTACAGTGCGCTTTGGCAGGCGGATGGCAAGAAGATCCGACGCTTTGCACCCGTCGATTTTATCGGTCGCTACATGGATAACTTCTTTGACTATGCCATTGCCGATGAGGTGCACGAGTTGAAGGGAGGAGACACGGCACAGGGCAACGCACTTGGGACGCTGGCCTCGTGCGCCCGCCACATCGCCGTGCTCACCGGCACCCTGCTGGGCGGTTACGCCCTGGACTTGTTCAACATCCTGTTTCGTCTCGAACCCTCCAGGATGCTGGAAGAGGGCTTCGAGCACGGGGAGGCTGGCGTTCGGGCCTTCACCGAATCCTACGGTCTGCTGGAGAAGATCACGGTAATCGAGCCGGCCGACAATGCCTGTTCTGAAGCTCGGGTTACAACCCGGTCCCGCCACCGGCCCGGAGCATCACCGCTGCTGTTCGGCCGCTTCCTCATGAGCCTTGGCGCTTTCGTGTCGCTGGAAGACATCTCTGACGCTCTCCCTCCTTACCGGGAGGAGGTCGTCAGCATTGAGATGGATCAGCCGCTGAAGAAAGCGTACGAGGATCTGGAAGAGGACATCAAGAAGGCACTCCGCGAGCATCGAGGCAACCAGTCGGTGATCAGCGTGGCCTTGAATGCTCTTCTCGCGTACCCTGACCGGCCCTTCGGCTTTGGGGAGTTGGTCGGGCGGGAATTCAATCCTGAAACCCAGCGTCGCGAACCATTCCTGATAGCAGCCACTCGCGACCTGGATCAGAACCTTGTCTACGCCAAGGAGCGGCGGCTGGTGGAGGAAGTGAAAACCTCGCTTGAGCGCGGCAGGAAGGTGCAGATCTACGCGGTCTATACCCAGAAACGGGACGTGACACGCCGGCTGGAGAGCATCCTGGCGAAAGAAGGAATCCACGTAGCGGTGCTGACGACACAGGTGTCGCCGGAAGAGCGTGAAGCGTGGTATGAGCGTCAATTGCGAGCCGGAGTGCAGGTCGTCATTGGGCACCCACGTTTGGTTCAGACTGGGCTAGACCTCTGGTCCTTCCCTGACATTTTCTTCTACGAGACCGGCTATTCCATTTACACGTTGCGGCAGGCATGCCGGCGCTCATGGAGGATCGGACAGCACTCGAACGTCAATGTCAAATTCTTTTACTACACCGGTACCATGCAGGAAGCGTGTTTGCGGTTGATGGGGAAAAAGCTCCTGGTTTCGCTGGCGATGGAAGGGAAATTCGCAAGCGACGGTCTTCAAGCGATCGACGAAGGCGATGACATCTTGATGGCGATGGCACGTGAGCTGGTAACCGAGAAAGGGATTGGCGAATCAGCCGACGCCGTTTGGAAGCTATTCCGTTCTCGTAATAGCTTCCACTATTCCGGGTCGCAGACTATGCCGAGTGAGGAGCCAACCCTCTGTCCTATTCCCGCCGTCCCACCCATTCGTTCTGCCCATCAGCTTGTACTCTTTGAGTGAGCGCCTTTCAGAACTCGGCATAGTCTTCGGATTTGTTTCGTGACACCTTCTGGTGAAAGGAGGTGTCTTATGGAACGATTTTTCACGGACCCCAAAGCCATGCATCGAATGCGGTCGGGTCCATTGAAAGAGTATATCGATCTGTTCGCGCAGCAACTCTGCGATCTCAACTATTCGAGGGTCACTGGGCGCGTACTGCTCCGACGAATTGCTCAGTTCGGTAGATGGCTCCAGCACCGCAGAATAGACTTGCAGGGGATTACATCGGAACTTGTGGCGCGCTACTTGGAACTCCACGAGGAAGTAAAGCATGGCGATGCCACTCACCTGAACCGCCTTCTGGCTTGGCTCCGACAGAAGGGCACAATCAGAGAGACTCTAGCGCCAATTGTGAACACTCCAGCGAAGCAGTTGGAGGACAAGTTTACTTTGTACTTGCAGCAAGAACGCGGGCTGGCGCCTGGAACGATAGAGTATTACCGAGGTTTCACCAGGCGCTTTCTGGTCCAGCGTTTCGGTGATGGACGGCTCGCTCTCTCACAGCTTCGCCCAGACGATGTAGTCAACTTCGTTCGGAAGCAGGCCGCCCTTCAGCCAAAACGGGCGAAGATGATGACAACCGCGTTGAGGGCATTCCTGCTGTACTTGCGGTATCTGGGTGAGATCACCACCGACCTATCAGCCGTTGTTCCCACCGTCGCCAATTGGTCAATGTCCTCGATTCCGAGGGCACTCCCTCCGAAACAAGTGGAGCTCGTCTTGAGCTACTGCAATCGGAAGACGGCGATCGGCCGGCGAGATTACGCGATTCTGTTACTGCTCGCCCGCCTTGGGCTCAGAGCCGGCGAGATCGCCTCATTAACCTTGGACGATATAGATTGGGAAGCGGGTCGAGTCAGAGTACGCGGCAAACCCAACCGCTGGTCTGAATTGCCACTGCCTTCTGATGTGGGCGAAGCGATCGCCGCCTATCTGCGGGACGGACGACCGCGTGCTTCCAGCCGACTCGTGTTCTTGCGTGGTCCTGCCCCGGCTGTTGGTTTCAGCGACCACCGGGCAGTGAGTTTGATCGTTAAGCATGCTCTCGCTCGGGCGGGGATCCAATCACCTCATAAGGGAGCACATCAGTTTCGGCACACGCTGGCAATTCAGATGCTGGAGCACGGTGCTTCACTGGCGGAGATTGGGGAATTGTTGCGTCACAGAAGTCCTCGAACCACTGCCATCTATGCCAAGGTGGACCTCACTGCTCTACGACCTTTGGCCCTCCCCTGGCCGGGAGGTGCCCATGAATAGTTTACGCGTGGCACTTCAAGACTATCTGAGCATGAGACGCGGCCTGGGATTCAAGCTGCAGAAGGATGGGAAGTGCCTTTTGAAATTCGTCACATTCTTGGAGCAACAGAATGCCCCCTACATTACCACTCGACTGGGACTGGAATGGGCACAGCAGACAGTATCGACTTCAGGATGGCAGTGGCAACGGCTGAGGATGGTGCGTGGCTTTGCGAAATATCGAAGTGCAACCGACTCACGAACCGAAATTCCACCTTCTACACTGCTTCCGCGTCTCCGACACCGAGCCCGGCCTTACATTTACACGGAGGACGAAATCCAACGACTGCTGGATGCGGTGATAAAACGAAAGTTCAGAAATCACTTCAACGCCAAGACGTATTACTGCCTGCTTGGACTTCTGGCCGTCGCGGGCCTCCGCAGCGGTGAGGCAATACGGTTGAAGTGTGAAGACGTAGATTTGATCAACGGAGTTTTGGTCATCCGTGGAACCAAGTTCGGCAAGTCCCGCCTCGTGCCGCTTCACCCAAGCACACAAAAAGTGCTGCGCGATTACCAAAAGAGGCGTGAAAGCTATTTGGCCGGACGCCCCGTTGCTCATTTCTTCATTTCTGGGCGTGGTACTCCGATATTACAGTCCGAGATCTACAGAATCTTTAATAGCTTATCGGTTCAGATCGGGTTGCGCCATCCCTCAGCAAAAGGTGGACCGCGGCCTCACGACTTCCGCCATCGCTTCGCCGTGCACACGCTGTTGCGCTGGTACCGCTCAGGCTTGGAGATAGAGCCGCGTCTGCCTCTACTGTCTACGTTTCTGGGGCACGTTTGCATCACCAGCACTTATTGGTATCTCACCGCCAACCCTGAACTGATGGGGTTGGCAGTCAAACGCCTTGAGCGGCGTTGGGGGGAGAAGCCATGAATCCCACTGCGGACTTCCCCTTTTTGCTTCAAAGCTTCTTCACTCGGCGACTGATCCAGCAACGACAGGTCAGTCCCCACACGATCAGTTCCTACCGCGACACTTTCCGCCTGCTCCTGAAGTTCACTGAAAAGCGATTACATAGGCAGCCCTCGGCGTTGGTTCTCGAAGATATCGACGCGCCCTTGGTCACGGCATTCTTGGATGACTTGGAGAAAGGCCGTGGTATTACTGCCCGCAGCCGAAATCTGAGGCTGACGGCTATTCGTTCTTTCTTTCGTTACGTATCCTTCGAGGCTCCGACCCACGCCGCGCAGATCCAACGTGTTCTGGCCATTCCTGACAAGCGCTTTACTAAGGCGCTTGTTCATTTCCTTACTCGGTCGGAAGCCGATGCGTTGCTTGCCGCACCCGACCAGAGCAGTTGGTATGGACGCCGCGATCACGCGTTGCTCTTAGTCGCTCTCCAAACTGGATTGCGGCTGTCTGAACTGACGACCATGCGCTGGCCGGACGTGAGCCTGGGAATTGGAGCCCATATCCGGGTCATAGGCAAGGGGCGCAAGGAACGCTGTACGCCACTCGCAAAACAGACAGTCGCAGTCTTGCGGGCTTGGCAGCGGGAGCCAGCTAGATCTGGCACGGAGATTGTGTTTCCGAACGCGCGAGGCAGTCGTCTAAGTGCAGATGGCGTTCAGTACATTTTCGCCAAGCACACCGCTGCTGCCCGTGGGGTGTGCCCCTCCCTGCACCGGAAGCGGGTCACGCCACACGTTCTCCGGCACACGATGGCCATGGAGTTGTTGCAAGCCGGTGTGGATCGAGCGCTTATCGCCCTTTGGTTGGGGCATGAGTCCGTCGAGACAACGCAGATGTATCTTGATGCCAACATGGCGCTGAAGGAGGGAGTCTTGGCGAAAACCACTCCGCACAATGGAAAGCCTGGCCGTTATCAGCCCGATGACCAACTTTTGGCTTTCCTTAAGGCACTATAGCCGAAAGCGGTGGATAGGAATCAGAGATTGTATACGTTTGGCTAGGCTGACCCAACCCGAAGACTATGCCGAGTCCTCGGCGATGAATTCGGGCGATCGCTCAAAAAGCACCAATTGGAAGGCAGAACGAATTGGTGTGCCGGTGGGAACAGGCTGAAGTGTCGGCTCCACGCTCGGCATAGTCCTCGACCCGGAATAATGGAAACGGCTCGCGGGGAAGCAAGCGGAAGTGTTCGGAGTGCGGCCGGTGGAGACCCGCGAGCCGGAAATCGATGCTGAACATCCGGTTCCGGATCTGCCGGAAGTCATCATTCCACCCGTAGCACCAATCCCGGCAGTAGTGACGCAACTCCTGATGTTCGGTATGTCGCATGAGGCGGGACAGCGGCGCAAGGCCTTGCCCAGGTCCGCGCGAGTCACCCCACTTTCGGATCAGCTAGGACTATTCCAGGATTGAGTGTGATGCAAGTTGTAGCTGGCTTGAGCCTAATCATTACGACGGTGTCGCGCAACTTCGCAACCTTCCCTGTTACTTAGGCTGTGTCGCCAGCTATCAGGTGGCCACACAGCAGACAGGATCCTTTCCAGGAAGGCGACTTTACTAACGCAATCCATTTTTAGAGCCTGCGGGACTGCCCGGCTGCCATCCTCCGCTGGAGTCCCACCGAGACGGAACCCGCAACGGGCGCGGGTCTGGCTGTAAGGATGGCTGCAACGGCTGTGAAGCAGCCTCGGGGTGGGAGAGCTTATGGGCGAAGCGGAATTGTCTGAGCAGTTAACCGCGCTTAGCATCCTCGCCGGAAAACACCACCAGTAACCATGCCAATACGCCCGCGAAGACGCCACCAAGCGATGGGAACGCGACTACCACACACGCAGCACCGAGAGTGGCCATAGCTTTGTGGTTGCGCACTACCTTGTATCGAGCTGCCGGATAGAGAAGCCTCTCGATGATAGGCCAGAACATCCTATGCAGCAGCACGACAAGCAGGGAGAGCACGAATGCCAAAGCCGCGATGGCGGTGCTTACATTGAAAACGCTAATCGCCATCAAGAACTCTGGGAATAGCTTCCACCCGTACCTCACTGACAGGTGCCCCGAGATTTCGCTTGGTGCCCAAACGACAAGGACGCCGGTCGCGACCTGGCCGAGAATGGCTGCACAAATCTTGAACGGACGAACCTCTTCTGAAATCCATCGAATTGATTGTCGGACGCCCACCAACAAGCCGATATCCGACAGAGTGCTTATGAACAGTGCGACGAGCAGCACAAACTGATGCTGAAACGGCAAATGGCGTCGCACGAGCATAAACAGTGCGAAGGTTAAAAGCAAGGCAGGTAACACGCTCATGAGTCGAGTGAATCGAGACGGCATGACTGATGGCAGAGCAGCGATGATAAGAAGCACAAGCCCCACCGCTAGGCAAAAGGCGCTCACGATGTTAAGGTTCGCGCCGATATTGGCTGGAAGGTTAGTCGGGAGGGACGGCAATGCCCGCAACCGGTGAAGGAGAAATGCAAAAATCAACCCGACTGTTAGGAAGAGACACGCGAACGCGCACGAAGAGGATACACCAACCAATTGAACGGAAACCAATCTTGAGCCAAGAATCCTGTCGAAAGCATCCGTTACAGTTCCTGCAAGCTTGTTGAAGAGCGCCGCCGAACGGCTGCCCGTGAGCTTTTGTCTATCGGAGACCGACACCCAGAACTCTTCGATGCGATCTTGAATCCGTGCTTCCTCGTCTTCATGCAGGAACAAGGATACATAGAACGCAAGTCCACAGACGACCAATGCTATTGCCGTGCGCAGATGCGGGAGCATATACACTCTGCTTTCTCAGATGAAGAGGGCGGGCTAGGCGGCCAGCAACTCGGAAGTCCTTTCCAAAGTCAATTGAAAATGAACCGCAACGCCGGTTCTACTTTCGGATTGAGTAACCGATACCTACCTTTGTCCCTGACGACAAGCGCGATGGAAAGCCTATTTGCCAGTCTCACGCGGTCTGTTTGTACATCCTTGTCCAGAAACATAATCATTTTGGGGGTAGCCTGGAATTTCAGGTTGGCATAGTCCAGTAGTTGCCCAAGCGCCATACGAAATGCATCTGATATCCCAAAGTACCCCGTCGTGACTTTTATTTCTCCGATGAAGTGTTTTTTCTTCAGGTCAAACTGAATATCTATGTCGTCCCCTTCGCACGAGGGAATCAGCTTCCTGCCTTCAAGGAATCTTTTGAGGTGTACTTGATAGTGTTGGTGTCGCGGGCTGACAGTTCTGGTTCTGCCTTCGACCAATTGGCTGTATGCCTTCTTGTATTCATCCATGTTTGTCGGGACGCGCCGCGAACGTCCGGCGTCTGTAGGCACTTGTCGCCTGATATGGAGGTCACTCAGCTTCATGCCAAAGAATGGTTGAAGCACTCTCTGCTCAAATTCTCCAAGTTCATCCCACGGCACGAACTTGCAGGTCGAATCGTAGTTAGGAGTCCATCCTTTCGGGGCACCGTAATAGTGGCCGTTTTCTAATTCGGGCTTTCTTCGGCCAATCACCGTGTAATTTCGCAGCAGAAACCCTTTCAGCCATCCGGTGCCTCGAAAAGCTCTTCCGGAGCCCACCGTTCCAATGAGCTGAGCATCGTTTCCGTGGCACAGGTAGAAACGATCACGCCACTCCATGTCCCCTCTGAAGGCTCGTGCTTGCCCTTTCTTAGTGTTTGAATGAACCGCAATCAGATGTTTCTTGATGAGTTCTTTGCACCCCTCGTCGTTGAATGTGCCATGAGACACTTTCCAGATTGCTGGCTTATAGTCAGGCCTTTTGCTAGGTACCATTTTGCTCTCCCTCTGCATGACCGTTGTGCACCATCAACTCTTCTGCGACCGCTCGCTTCATTCAATCCGCCATTTGGGAATGGCCGTGTCAACTTCCGTCATGAGGCGGAGGTTGGTTTCAATTGTTGACGCGATACATGCCTCGGGACACCCTAATGAAAAGTTCGGTCGTCTGCCCATTGCCGACCACATGTTTTCCAAGGAACGTGAAGTAGGTATGCTGCCCCCAGCCGGGGCAGGCCGCCTTCACCATAGTAGCGTCGAACGGCTGTTTAAGCTTACCGCATTTCACTGCCTCGTAAATCTCAGAAGCCAGTTTCTTCATGGCGGTCTCTCCAACCCCTGCTCTTCACTCTCCCATGGTGCCACAAGGTGTGCCAAGCTCCAAAGGCCCACTCGACAGCACTAGTGGCTCCATCCCTCGCCAAGAATGCCCCGCAGGCGCGCAGGGCAATCGTTTCACCGTCGTTTGGCAGGGGCAGGGAGGTTCACCTCCCCTACCACTTCGAGGATTTGTGGGTAGTTCGGATTCGCATTGAATCGCACCCGGTACCCGTGGTGGCGGTGAAGCTCAAAGGAGATTTCGGGAGAAGCGTATCCGATGAATCGCCCTCCTCGATAGATCTGGCAAATTTCCCTCCGCTATCAATCCCACCACTCCGAAGTGTGCCAAAGGACTCTCATGAATTCCTTTAAGAAGTGGCTTCAAGATCACCTTGGGTTGATCCGGCTTGTTCTTTTGCTGTTCGTCGGTCTCAATCTCTTTTCCGCCCATCGGATGTTTTCTGTGTCCCTACCACTGGCTCTCGCCCACATCATCGTGGCCGTCGTCCTCTTGCTGGGAGTGATTCTTATTCACTAGAGTCGGCCCCACGAAATGTTCCTTAGAAGGAGTTGAATGAGGATGAAGATCTCCCACTGCGGCGATATACACGTCGAGGAAGACCGATACTTCGGGGACACTGCACAGTGTCTCGAATGGTTCGTCGAGGACTCAATCCACGCCAATACAAACCTCTTCGTTGTCGATGGTGATCTGACGACCTACAAGCAAACCATCAAAGAGCGAAACCTCTGGGTCGAAGCGCTCATTCAGATGGGCAATCACGCCCCGGTCATCCTGGTGGCGGGTAACCACGGCAAGGAACTCGATGGAGACTTACACGTTCTGGCACGCGCCAAGGCCGCCCACCCCATCTATCTCTGCACTGAGCCGGAGTTTATTGATCTGGGGGAGGCTTCTGTCGCCGTGTTCCCGTATCCCCGGAAAGCTGAAATGGCTGGCAACGAGGACAGTCTGGGTAAGGCCTTCGCCCGGCAACTCGATGAGTTCAACCGGCGCTTTGAGCAGCGGCCTGGATGCTACAAGCTCTTCTTTGGGCATTTCGGGGTGGCCGGCGCCAGGGTGAGCAGTGGCCAACCCCTGGTTGGGCGCTGTGCCGAATATCCCCTTGATCCGCTACGCAGCTTGAAGGCCCAGTATGTCGGGCTCAGCCACATTCACCTCCGTCAAGAGCTCGCCCCGCGCGTTTGGTATGCAGGATCTCTTTCCCGTTGCGATTACAGCGAGGTCGAAGACAAAGGCTACCACCTGGTGACACTGAATGCTCCCGAGCTCCGCCCGGACCTGTCGGACCTGGATATCGAATTCAGGGTGTCGCCCACTCGCCGGATGGTCGAGCTTCGCGCCGTCTACGAAAATGGCGAGTTGCGGCTACCTGACAACTTGGATCCACTCACCTTGAAAGACTCTCGGGTGAAAGTTGTGGTGACGGTCCCTAATGGACCTGATCACGTGCTCAGCCGCGAGCAACAGGACAATCTCAAGGAGAAATTGCTGGCTGCCAATCCCACCGAACTGAAGGTGAAGATCGAGCACGATGCGGAGCTTCCGGCAGAGCCTGCTCCTATCGCCGCCGCCCGTTCGGCCGAGGAGAAGCTTCGTGCCTACTGGACGATGAAAGGCTCACCACCAGCCGACCGCCAGGAACGGTTGCTCACCAAGCTGGCGGAAGTTGAAAAAGCAGTTCTCTCCGCTTAAGAAAGCTGATCATCCCTATCCTTATATAACGCGCCGTAACGCTGACCACCCCTGGGAGGACAAAAAAACCATGAGACTGAGTACGCTCCGCTTGCGGGGAATTACTGAGGCATTTCCAAATGAAGTGTGCGTTGACTTCGACACTCTGGGTGAGGGGCTAATCGCCCTTGTGGGCGAGAACGGTGCCGGCAAGTCCACGCTGATCGGATCGGTCTTCGCGGCTCTGTTTCGCCTACTGCCAGGGCAGAAGCGTTCACTCTATGACTTCGCCACCCATCCCCAGCCGGAAATCGACCTCACTTTCAGTGTTAATGGCACTCGCTACCGGTCTCTCCTCAAAATCGATCCCAAGTCCCGCCAGATGGAGAGCTATCTCTTCAACAGTGAAGGCGCGCCGCTGACCAACGGCAAAAAGGAGCCCTTTGAGGAGCTTGTCCGTAAATGCGCTGGCACGCCCGACTTCTTCCTCAGCAGCATCTTCTCCAGCCAGAAGCGCACGGGTAACTTTCTCTCACTTGAAAGGAGCGAGCGGAAGGAGCTGTTCATCCGAGAGCTGCTCGGGCTGGACCGGCTGAGACTGATTGCGGCCGAGGCCAAAGAGAAAGGCGAGGAAGTGGCCAGGACTACGCTGGGTCTTGAAGGGCAGGCGAGAAGCCTGAAGGAGCTGGTGGAGGCCGGAGTTGAAGATCCTGCGGAAGTTGAGACCCGGCTTGCGGAAGTGTCATCCCGTCTCGAGACCCTGGAAGGCGAGAAGCGCGTCGCACAACAACGGCTGCTGGAGCTTCAGGCAGTGGAGGCCAGTCGGAAGCCGCTCGTGGCTGAGGTTGAGGCACTGAAACAGCGCCTGCGCAAGACTGATGCTGAGATCACAGAAACCAAACGCCAGATAGGAAGGGATGAAAGCCTTCTGACGGGAAAGAAGGACCTCGCCGATTTGACGGAACGAGGCGCGACACTCGCTACGCGCGTTGAAGAACTCCATCGGCAGATCAGGGAGATACAGGGTCTGGAGGCGTCGAACCGTGACACCGAACGTACGGTCCAATCTCTGGATGCTGAGCTAAAAGCCAACCTGGCCGAACTTGAACGTCTGCGGGTGGAGCGTGAAGAGCTCGCGGTTGTGCCCTGCCGGGGCGAAGGTCCTTACGCGTCCTGTCCGAAGATTCGACGCGCGGTCAAAGCCGGCCAGAAGATTCCGACGCTAGAGGGAGAGGTTGCGACACTCTCAATTGAAGTCGAGGTCCAACGCAGTTCGCTCCTTCAGATTGTCACTCCATCCTTTGAGCTCACCCGGACACTCGAAGGCTGCGAGCGCGACCGCAGGAAAGTTGATCAGGAGCGGCAGGGTTACGAGGAATTGCGGGCTGTTGAGGCACGCCGGGAGGAACGGCTGAAGGGCCTGGACCGACTCAATCAGGCCCGGGCGGAGCTAACCGAGGAACTGGCGGGGAAAGAATCAGCACTCTCCGCATTCGCTGATCTCGACAGGAAGATGCAGGCTTCGCGGCGAGAGGTTGAAGATACGGACCGTCTGATAGTCTCCTGCCGGCGTGAACGTGACAGCGTTATTGCCCGCCAAGCACAAATCAAACAGCGCCAGGAGCAGGTGGAAGCTGCAAGGACCCGACTGGCCCAGGTTGAGGCCGAACTTGGGGCGGCGAGAAGTGAACAGGAAGATTATTCATATCTTGCCAGGGTGTTCGGGCCGGACGAGATCCAGCTCTGCGAGATCCAGGCTGCCGGACCACAAGTTTCGATCTTGGTAAATTCTCTGCTTGAGGGGTGCTTCGACAACAAGTTCGAAATCCGATTCAGGACGCAACGCCCCAAGGCCGACGGCAAGGGGATGGTAGACGATTTTGATGTCGAGGTCCGCAACAAGAACCTTGACCGTACGTGCCTCGTGGATGAGCTTTCAGGGGGACAGTTTGTGCTGGTTAACGAAGCCGTGAACCTAGGCATCGCCATCTACAACATGCGGCAGGGCGAAGGCATTTGTTACGAAACGCTGTTCCGGGACGAAACCGTGGGTGCTCTGGATGCTGCCAATGGCAGGGAGTACGTGCGCATGCTGCGCCGGGCTATGGACCTTGGTGGGTTCCACCAAGTCATTTTTATCTGCCATACGCCACTGGTCTGGGAGTTGGCCGACCAGATTCTAACAGTTGGCGACGGACATGCCGTTATCGGAAATCTGGAAGGGACTGTTTCTGAACCCCCTTCGGCCTTACCTCCCTTAATTACCAACAGCGGAATCACGTAATGCGGTTGCGGGTGCCAGACGCGTCCCTTGCTCCACCGGAGGTGCATTATGGCGCGCGCAAGACAGGCCAAGTCATCGGCAGCGGCCCGCACATTTGTCTGACACGGGTGTATAATGCCTGCTGTGATTCGCTTGCCCAAAAGCCCTGCCCTTCGACTCGCCCCAAGTGTTTGATCCTTTGGGGTCGGTTTGCGCATTTTGAGCTGCCCGGAATCAGATGTTATTGGGCAGACTGGCCTACATCAGGTCTTCTGTAGCCCCAAGCCGACCCCGACCCCTGACCTCATGACTGGCAGTCTAAGAAATGAGTGCTCTTGCGGTTTAGCTGTCACGCACCGTGAACCACCATAAACCGGCGCAATCGTGGGCACAAATCGTGGGCACTTCTAGCCAGTTTTGCGTTCATATGGTATATTGCGCATCCTAGAACAGTGGTAGCATAGTATTGGTTGGTTTCTGATGCCCAGGCAACTCCGATTTGAAGGCTACGAGTTTGGTGAGCGGTGGCTTGATGCGCTTGAGCTAGCCGCACGCGTTTGCGTTGGGCATAGGGGAGTCAAGCTCTTTTTTGCTTCCTTCCTTTCGGATGCGCCTGCGCCATCGGTTCTAGAGGGGGACCGATCATTGGTGAGGCTTTCAAAACGACAAGACTACTGGTTGGGAACCCTGAGCAGAAGGCCCGACTCTGAGGGGATGCAATTCGGCGTGTTCAAGAGTGGAGAAAAGGCGTGGACCGCCTTTTCACTTGCGCGGACCGTTGCGAGCGAAAATCTCCTCTTGAGGTTGCTAAACTCCCTCTCGCCGCGTTTTTCGGGCGCGTACCTATCTTCAAGGGATATCCGGCTAATTCTCGAAAACATCGAAGAGAACCAGGCTGCTGAGGTTTCTGTAAACAAGGCTGTGGCGTATTCTTACAGGCGCGAAGGGGAGATAAGTTTCAAGAAACAGCCATACCATGCGGTCTTCAATGGCGCTGAGAACGAAGGGATGTTTGTCGATAAAGTCGACTTTGTAGTGACGGGCCGGGGCTCACTACATGCGTTTGTGGCACGCACCGGCGTGGCGAAATTCCTATCAGGCGACCTACGCGTTTTTCTCAACAATGTCCTTACTCCAATCGTAGACACCGCGTCCAGAAAGCATCGGGTTTTTGAGCAGTCCTCGCGGAAATCCGGTGACGCGCCTGTCTCTCCGATCAACATCGAATTCGGTGAGACGGTGTTTGAAGATCGGGATGACAACCTGACCTTCCTGTCTGCGCTCGACCTGATGACGCGCAGTGGAATCGCGGTGCTGCATGAAAACCCGTATGTACATGTTTCACTCATCGATTTCTTTGATGGGTCAGCATTCGATATTTTCGCGACGACGCCGAATGCAGTGACCGTGATCCCGCAGGTAGACGCATCCGCGTTTTCCTTAAATCGCTTGTGCAATCACATCTTTGAGAACTTTCGCGAGGGCGAGATCGTAAAACCCGAACCGAGATCATGGACTGTGGAAGATGTCTTGACCTAGTACCCCCGTGCCTGAATCGCCTACGTTTGATCAATGCGTCGAGCAGCTCCACCGAGAATTCAGAGCATACGATACAGCCGTTGACCTCGTGTCATGCTGGGAATTTTTCTTCACTCAGGTCAAGCCGTTTTCATCCAGCATATGCCAGTTCGACCGCTTCCCCCGGTTAAGTTCGTCCGAAGAGGGCGGAACGGAGAAGACCCCTGACTTCGGGGTCCTGATTTCACCATCGTATGGTCTCATAGGCGAAACCAAAGCTGGTTTTCCGATTGAGCAAAAGAGCTTCCTGGGGCATCTGCGAAAACTAAAGAAGTACGATAGACCGTTGGAATTCAAAGCCGGGCCGAAGGGTGAGCGGTTGGCCCCAACGACCCACGACATTCTATTGCTTATTCCCCTTCGTGACGCTCAGGAGATAGTGACCCGCCTTGGGGAGATTTTGCGGGGCGGACTGATCCAATTCGAGAGATCGCTTGTCGTCTTCGAGTGGTATTACGATCATGACCGAAACGAGTTCGTTTTCCGCAAGGTCTCGGGCCAGTCGAGCGATTTTCGTGACGCTTCCGTTAGAGAGGAACTGAAGCTGAGCACTTGTTTTTCGCGCCGCGCAGCCTCTTTGAAGGTTACGCCCGAGAAAATCCAGGCTATCAAGGCCACTTGGCAGTTCTGCAACGACGCCCCCCCAACAATATTTACACTGGTCTTTCTTTGGACAAAGGTCTTCTACTTCCTGTTGACTCAGGCGCAACGCGAGGAGTGGAGGCGACGGAATGCGCAAAAGGAAATGCCACTGGACGTGACGGTGTCGCAGTTAGCTGCTGAGATTGAAGGAAGGTATCCTCTGCGGTGGGGCCATTGGTTGGACTGGTGCCGGGATTCACTTGATGCCTTGACTCTCTCTGGACTGGCTCGGAAGATTGAAAACGACCGCTACGTTGTTGGTTATCGTAACATTACTAGGGAGTTGGGGGAGCCGGGCCATTTAGCAGGACCACAATCTCGCCCAAGCGACTTTGCTCGAAGCCTTGCCACGTACCTGTGTCGGGGCAGATTAGGCACAAGCAAGGAAGTCCCACCAGAATCCGGGCCACCCTCTCAGCCAACACTCTTCTCCTGAATAGAACTGGACACGGCTTTTCCTCCATCCCCCTAGTTTTCGTATGTTGTGGACTGAACTTGCTGACGGTGGCCGTGTCCGACTTGTAACTGGGTGCTGGGTGAGTTATCCTCTTCCCGTTTTCGCAAACTCCTGAAGGAGGAAGCTTGGCTTCTTCTCTCACCTTTTTGTCAGAGCGCGAACTACGGCCACTAGTGCTCCCTGAACCGCACGAACTGCGAGCGGTCGGACTTGCCCTGGGCAATGGGCCGAACGCCCTGGAGGTCGCAATTGCGGCGAGCGCCGAAGCCCCTACCGCTACGACATTACGCACCGTTTGGAAGGCGCGGCTTGGTGGGCGGGCAACGCCACTGCTCCTGGTCGTCCTCTATGACTGTAAGGCTGCGCTTTGCGGCCCCATTGGAGACCATCCACCCGCGTTTGTCGGGCTGGACCCAAGCAGGGTCGAGCGGATTTGCAGCGCGGCGCTTGAGGAACCGGATCGGCATTCAGCCTTACGCTTCCTCCACTCAGCGATACCAGAAGTTGAGACGCCGCTTTCAGGGATCAGGAACGAGGGACTTTTCGCCACTCATGAGCTTCAATCGGGTGTCCCCCAAAGGGCGGATTGGGCGGAGGCCGCGCACAAAGGCCAGGACTGCCTCAGACTTCGAGGCCAACCCCTTATTCAAGGGCTTGGCTTCACCTTGGAACCACTCCCTGGCCCCTCCTACATTTTGCGGGCGGCTGAGACAAGAGTGGCCCTGGCCGTCTTTTTGGAAAGGAACGAATCCCCGGAGATACCGAATACCCGCTTCTCTAATCTCTCCGCAGTCTCCTACGCCCTCGCCAAGGCCGATGCCGAAAACCTGAATTATGTTGTGGTCTCGACTGGATCCACCATCCGGCTCTATCCGGTCCGTGCTGGTGTGGGCGTAGGTCGGCGGGGCCGCACCGAAACCTTCGTTGAGATTCACCTTGACCTTGTTTCCAACGAACAGGCGGGATACCTTTGGCTCCTATTCTCAGCCGATGCGCTCCGCAGGGGCGGCACGATTGAGGAGATTCTGGACTCATCTGCGCGATATGCGGTCGATCTTGGAAATAGATTGCGGGAGCGCGTGTACACAGACGTTGTTCCCCGCTTGGCTCAGGCGATTCTGGAGGCACGCAATCTTAAATCACCTTCGGCAGAGAAACTGGCGGAAACTTATCAGATGGCGCTAGTTGCTCTTTTCCGCCTGCTCTTTGTCGCCTATGCTGAGGACAAGGAATTACTCCCATACAAGACGAATGACCTTTACAAGGCCCGCTCCTTGAAACAAAAGGCGCGTGAGTTGATTGAAATTCTCAACTCGAAGACTCCCTTCGGCCATGACACGACTCACTGGGAGGAGGTGGATCGCCTCTTCCGGGCCGTAGACAAAGGCAATGCGGAGTGGGGCGTACCCGCTTACAACGGCGGCTTGTTCTCGCGAGACTCAGCAGTTTCCCCAACCGGAGCAGCGCTTGCCTCAATAAAGGTCCCAGATTATGCCTTTGGCCCTGTCCTCCAGTCACTCCTGGTGGATAACACCCCGGAAGGTTGGGGACCCGTAGATTTCCGCAGCCTGGGAGTCAGGGAGTTTGGGACGGTTTACGAGGGACTGCTTGAGAACGAGCTGTCGATTGCCGAGGTTGACCTCACTACCGAGAAGGTCGAGAAACAGGACCAATACCGTCCGGCCAAGCCGAAGGAAGAGGTGGTGGTCCCCAAGGGGCGACCGTACCTGCACAATACGTCTGGAGCACGAAAGGCGACTGGTTCCTATTTCACCAAACACTTTGCCGTGGAGCATTTGCTTGAATACGCGCTTGAACCAGCGTTGAGAGATCACTTCGCCCGGCTCGATACTATGGATGATCGGGCTGCCGCCGACGCTTTCTTTGACTTCCGAGTGGCTGACATTGCGATGGGATCCGGCCACTTCCTGACCGCTGCTGTTGATCACATCGAACGTGCCTTCTCGGGCTACCTCGCCAGACGCCACTTGCCGGACGTCTTTGAGGAATTGGCACGCCTCCGGCAAGCTGCCCGTGAAGCGCTTGGACCCCAGGCCGAAGAAATCGACCCTATAGAAGACACCCAACTGCTGCGGCGGCAGATTGCACGCCGTTGCATCTATGGCGTGGACTTAAACCCGATTGCCGTTGAATTGGCCCGGCTCTCCCTTTGGGTTCATACGTTTGTCCCTGGACTGCCCCTTTCCTTCCTTGACCACAGTCTCGTGGTGGGAAACTCGTTGGTTGGCATTGCCACCATTCAAGAGGCAAGCGATTGGCTACGGGAGATTGTCGGTACACTCTACGCAGTATCCGAAGAGCGGTTATTGGGAAGCGCCAAGGTTGCCCTTGACCGCCTAGCCCGGCTATCGGATGCGAGTGCCGCTGAGATTGAGCGGGCGCGTCAAGCGTTCCGCGAGGCGCGGGAGGCAACAGCACCAGCGGCAGCGCTGTTCGATGTACTGGCAGCAGCCCGAATCTCCGATGAAGTCCACGGAGATGTTTTTCAGAATGCTTCACATTGGATGGAAGCCCCTGAATCCGTTTTGGGTTCAAAGGCACGCAGGTTGGCGCTCGAATCGCTCAAGGCTATTCCTCCCTTCCACTTTCCTGTTTCCTTTCCCGAGGTCTTCCTACGGGAGCAATCGGGGTTTGATGTAATCATGGGCAACCCACCGTGGGAAAAAGAGAAGGTGGAAGAGAATCGCTTCTGGACGCGCCATTACCCCGGATTTCATTCTCTATCTCAAAGGGAGCGCGAAACAACCACAAGACGGCTCCGAACTCAGAGGCCGGATTTGGCTGAAGTCTATGAGCGAGAGACAGAACAATCCGATTTGCTACGCCGTATACTCGTGAGCGGTCCGTTCCCCGGCATGGGCACTGGCGACCCAGATGTTTACAAGGCGTTCTGTTGGAGGTTCTGGAATCTGGTACATGGAAAAGGGGGAAGGATTGGCGTGGTTCTGCCGCGCTCCGCGTGGGCCGCGAAGGGGAGCCAGGACTTCCGTCTTGCTGTTCTAGAAAAAGGGCGCGAGGAAGACCTGACTCAACTTCTCAACAACAAGGGCTGGGTCTTTGAGGACGTGCATCCACAGTTTACGATCACATTGACGAGCCTCAACAAAAGCGCCCCGCAGGAAGACGAGGCGTTGCCCTTGCGCGGCCCGTACCCAAGTGAAGAAAGATACGCCAAAGGAAAAGTGAAAGAGCCGTTGCGGTTTCCAGTGAAGGATGTGTTGTCCTGGACCGACACGGCAGCCCTCCCTTTACTTCCGACCGAGCAATCAGGGGAGGTCTTTCTGCAGTTGCGGAAGTCGCCTCGACTTGACCGGAACGAGGTAGGAGAGTGGCGTGTTCGCCCCTATGCTGAACTTCACGCAACGAATGACAAGAAGCTCATGAAGTTTGCCGATGATCGCCCGGAGGGATACTGGCCCATTTTCAAAGGCGAGTCGTTTGACATCTGGAAGCCGGATACAGGTTTGTATTACGCCTGGGCCGATCCCACGAAGGTAATGGCGGCACTTCAGAAGAAGCGCCTGCGAAGCTCCAAGTTGGAACGTTCGCCCTTCAGTGAGTTCCCGCCCGCCTGGATTCGCGACCCCGAGACCTTGTCTTGTCTCAAGCCGCGCATCGCTTATCGGCAGGTGACACGCTCGACTGATACACGAACGGTGCGCACTGTTCTCTTGCCTCCGAAGGTTTTTGTAAGCCACGCCGCCCCGTATTTACTTCAGATAAGAGGTGATGACGCGGATCAGGCTTACCTTCTGGGGGTTCTAAGCTCGATTCCCCTTGATTGGTATGCTCGTCGCTACGTTGAGATCAACATGGACATTCACATCATGAATGCGTTTCCAGTGCCTCGACCGAGCCGAGACAATGCCCTCTGGCAAAGAGTTGTGGCTTTGGCGGGTCGGCTGGCGGCGCACGATAACCGCTACCGGCAATGGGCGAAGGCTGTGGGCGTCGAGTGTGGCCGCCTGGAAGAAGATGAGAAAGAGGACATGATCCACGAGCTTGACGCGGTTGTTGCTCACCTCTATGGCTTGAGCGAAAATCAACTCCGTCACATCTTTGAGACTTTTCACGAAGGTTGGGACTACGGCCTGTGCCTAGAGGCCACGCTGAAGCATTTCCACAAACTGGGGAATATGTGATAGGAGCACTCAAGAGAAATTCTCAGGCGGAAAGGGAGCTTATGCAGCAGCTTGTTTTCATTGATGACGACCAGGAAGAGCTGAAGGGTTTCGGCAAGATTGTTGGCGGCAGTTACAAATACATAACCGTTCGTTGGCCGGAGGAATCGGCGAAACTGTTTAGCGGAATTCCACGGGTGAGCATTTTTGTAAGCAACCTTTATATTCCTCCCGAAAGCGGCGACACGCATCCCACGCATGTACAAAGGGATGCCGCAGCAGCGGCAGTGAAAGAGGTGGCGGGTTTATTCTCGGGGCTATACCGGAACCGGTCGTGGGATGACAAAAGGCGCCTGGTCGAAACGATGAAGTGTATCTCTGAGGCATACAAAGCGCTGAGGCTGCAATGGAGGGCACTGGGACAATCCCCTGACCACGGAATCTGTCTGCTTAGAAAAGTGAGAAGCCAGTATCCTGATGTTCCTTTCGTTTTCTACTCCCGCAAGATAACGCCGGAGGATGTGATCCGAGTTCTACAAGCTGGGGCAGTTGATGCAATCCGCAAGGGTGCTTTGAGGAAGGAAGAGGTGCGGGCTCGCTTGGCGGGTGCCCAGAAGCTTTGGCGACGGAAGGCGAGCCAAAGCATTCGGGACTCAGGATTCAACGTAAACGTGACGGTCATAAGGAATCGAATGCCGTGAAACCGGAATTTGTTGATAACCGCGAAATTACGCTCCACGAGGCGCTAAACGCGCATCTCGACTGGCTTCGTACCACCTACGCTCAACCCGTCGAACTCTCGGTTGCCACAGGTTATTTCAACCCGGAAGGGTTTGCCCTGCTGGCAGACCGGCTGGAGAGGCTGACTCGCGTGCGTCTGCTCCTTGGGGCAGAACCCATCCCACCTCCGGCAAAACCTTTGCGAATGCCCGGCGACCCGCTGGGCGAGCGGTTCGAGGGGAAACTGGTGAATGAGGCACTTCGCCGCCACGCCCAGGGACTTCTCCGCGACCGCGACCTGCTGGAATTCAGTCCCGAGACAGACCGGGCAATTCACCGGCTCCTTGGATTCCTGGAAACGGGCCGGATTGAAGTCCGCCGCTACGAAAAGGCTTTCCTTCACGGCAAGGCCTTCGTCTTTGCGACCGATGAAGGCGTGATTGCCGGTTCCTCCAACTTCACCGCAGCCGGTCTTACGAGCAACCTTGAATTGAACCTTGGCCGGTACGACCCCACGCCGGTTCACAAGGTGAAAGACTGGTTTGAGTCGCTTTGGGCCGAGGCGGTCCCCTACGATTTGGCGGCTGTATATAAAGCTCGCTACGAACCCTATGAGCCATACCTGATTTACCTCCGCGTTCTTTGGGAACGGTACAAGGATGAACTGAAGGAGGAAGCCCCAGACGTTACCCGTATCCGGCTCACGACCTTCCAGAACGACGGCATTTTCCGTGCGAAGCGGATTATCGAGAAATACCACGGTGTACTTATTTCCGATGGGGTGGGCTTGGGCAAGACATTCGTTGGCGGTGAACTGATACGTCAGGTGGTCGAGGACCGCCGCCAGAGGGCCTTGCTGATCGCACCAGCGGCCTTGCGGGACGGCACGTGGGCACGGTTCAAAGACGCGCACCAACTTTACCTCGAAGTTGTCTCCTACGAACAACTGGCCAATGACAAGCAGCTTGGGGGGAACGAATCATATTTGAGCCAAAAGGCGAATGACTACGCCCTGATCGCTGTCGATGAAGCCCAGGCTTTCCGAAACCCCGACACGCGCCGCGCCCAGGCTTTGCGCAGGTTGCTTCAGGGGCGTCCGCCGAAGACCCTAGTACTTCTCACCGCGACCCCGGTTAACAATTCGCTATGGGACCTCTACTACCTGCTGACCTATTTCATCCGACACGACGCGGCGTTTGCAGACTTGCACATACGGTCACTCAAAGAGCGATTTGCCAACGCCATGGCGCAAGACCCTGACGATCTGAAACCTGACGCGCTCTTCGACATCCTCGACGCGACTGCCGTTCGGCGCACTCGGCATTTCGTGCGTCGTTATTACCCGAATGACCGAGTACTGGGACCTGGCGGACGAGAGATTCCGATTCACTTCCCAGACCCGCACGTCGAGGCAATAGCCTATTCATTAGACGCGGTTCTGCCCGGCTTCTTCGACGAAGTGGAAGCGGCGCTGGCTCCGGCAAATGGCATTCCTCTGCTCACCTTGGCTCGCTACTACCCGTCCCGCTATTACGGAGTTCCCGATCCGCACCAAGCCGCGCTGGTCGGCTTGCTCCTCTCAGGATTGCTAAAGAGATTTGAATCCTCAGCCCACGCCTTCGCCATGACGACGGAAAGGATGGCCGATGCACATAACACATTTCTCCAGGGTCTCGACCGAGGCGTGATCCTGACCGCAGAGGCCATTGAGGAATGGGAACAAGCTGACAGCGACGAAGCTTTCGAGCGCCTGATTGCAGAGACCGGATCGACAAGCACAGCGGGCTACGACGTGACCCAATTGCGAGCAGACGTGGAAAAGGACCGAGACCTACTTCGCGGCCTCTCCCAGAAGGCGCGGCGAGTGACGCGCACGAATGACCCAAAGTTGCTGAAGCTGGAGCAAGCGCTGGTTGAAATCCTCAATCGGGCGAATCGAGAAGGCCTGGACGAGCAGGACAAGCGAAACAAGCGGAAGGTGATTATCTTCTCCTACTTTGCTGATACCGTGGATTGGATTGCGGGTCACCTGAACAACCTGCTTGAATCCGATAGGAGGTTTGCCGCGTACAGGGGTCGCATTGTCGCCGTGACAGGCGATGAAACTTACCAGGGCATCTCGCGTGAGCGTGCGGTCTTTGGCTTCGCACCGGAATCCTCCGAGGCCCCGCCAGGCCAGGATCAAGACCTTTACGACATCCTGGTTACGACTGACGTGTTAGCCGAAGGCATGAACCTCCAGCAATGCCGGAACGTTATCAACTACGACTTGCCTTGGAATCCAATGCGGCTTGTACAGAGGCACGGGCGAATCGACCGCATCGGAAGCCCCCACCGTGACGTTTACCTGCGCTGCTACTTCCCTGATGTGCGCCTGGATACTCTGCTGGATTTGGAGGCTCGCATTCGCCGGAAGCTTGCCCAGGCAGCCGCAAGCGTGGGGGTCGAGCACGAGGTGATCCCCGGCGCTGTGACCAGTGAAATTGTTTTTTCTGAGACCCGCGATGAGATCGAGCGGCTACGGCGCGAAGACCCCACGCTCTTCATCAATGCCGGTGAAGACCCCTTGGCCCACTCGGGAGAGGAATACCGCCAGGAACTGCGGAAGGGGTTGGAACACTACGGAGAGCGAATCGCCACATTGCCATGGGGGGCAGGCTCAGGCTTTCGGGGCGGGGCCCAGAAGGGCCACTTCTTTTGCGCACGTGTGGGAGAGAGACTCTTCCTGAAATTCGTTCCGTGGGATAACACGGGAATAGTGAAAGATACGCTAAGTTGCCTGCGCCTGATCGCCTGCCGGGAAGACACGCCCCGCGACCTCCCTCCCGATCTTGAAGACGGCGCTTACAGGGCATGGGTGAAGGCGCGGAAAGAGATATTCGACGAGTGGATGTTCGCCACTGACCCAGCCAACTTGCAGCCTCGGGTGCGACCTGCTCTCCGGGCCGCCGCGAACCACATCAGAAAATTCCCGCCTCCCGGAATGGTTCAAGAGAAAGTCGATCAGTTGGTTGAGTCGGTGGAAGCCCCTTGGGGAGTTCGCTACGAGAAGCAGATTCGCGAGGCCATGGAATCGGCAGCGGGTGCCGCAGCGTCCGCAGCAATCGCGGAAACCGTTCGCCGCTTGGGGCTCGAACCATTCAAGGCTCCTGATCCGCTGCCTCCGATTGAGGCTCAAGACATTCGGCTGATTTGCTGGTTGGGGGTGGACACTGGCTGAGTTTTGCTTGGGACTCCTGTGTACGATAGGCTTCCGTACTCTGGCTCATTTACGACCTAGCACGGAGCTAGTTGCGCTCAAAAGGATGCCCTGCACATGCCCCAGAAGGCAGTCCGCCGATGACGTGGGTAATGGTGTAAGCAGAGGCACGGCAAACTTTTAGGACTTTTGAGGAGGTTTCCAGATGAGTCTGAAATTTATCAAGCCTGAGAAGGTCGTGCTCGCAAACCATCCTGAGTTGAATGAGAAGTGGGTGCAAGATCGAATTGCGGAAGACCCGTCCATCCTCGGTCTAGGCGACCTTGTTCTTAAAGAGAAAGAACGGCTTCAGCCGCGTGCGGGGCGGCTGGATTTACTTCTGCAAGATGCCGACTCAAGCACCCGTTACGAGGTCGAGATTCAACTGGGCGGCACGGACGAGAGTCACATCATCCGAACCATCGAGTACTGGGACATCGAGCGTAAGCGTTATCCACAATACGACCACTATGGGGTTCTTGTTGCTGAGGACATTACCAGCCGTTTCCTGAACGTGGTGGGCCTTTTCAATGGTTTCATTCCGCTAATTGCCCTCCAGATGAGCGCCGTAAAGTTTGGCGACCAAATTAGTCTCCTGTTCACAAAGGTAATGGATGCGATGACGCTCGGGATGCCAGAAGAGGATGAAGAGGGGCAAGCGGTCACCGACAGAAACTATTGGGAGAGCATCCGAGGAACTAAGGCAACAGTGGCCATGGCGGATGACCTACTCAAGCTTGCGAACGGGTTCGCACCCGACCTGGAGCTGAAATATAACAAGTTTTACATCGGGCTGGCGCAGGGCGGCCGACCCAACAACTTTGTTACCTTTCGCCCGCAGAAGAGCAGCATCAGGGCCGAAATAAGGCTTCCCTCATCACCTGAGATAGATCAGGAATTGGAACACGCCGGGATCACCGTTATGGACTACGACAAGAGGTGGAAGCGCTATCGTTTGCAGCTAGCGAAGGACGACATCAAGAAAAACGCACAACTCCTGACCAGACTACTAGCGCAGGCATACGGCGTAAAACCAGACGTGGGTGTTGCTTGAAAGCGCAAGGTGCGTAGCACTTGTCCCGTGGCGTGGGCGCATGTGCGGAACTGAGCGAGCGCAGCCGCCTTATTCCGGAGATCGACGCAGCTATCTCCAACCGGGTCATTGAACGAAGGGGCGACACAAGAGCGCGAACTGCCCCCGAACCCGCTAGAGGAGGGCTAAGACGGTGCCTGTCGAATTTACAGTTGACCTCGCAATGCTGACCAAAGAGGTGCAGCCGTTCTTCTCCGGTCGGGCGCGGGGGCACGAGGCTGAGCTTGATTTTGTGGACGTGACCGCAAGGAACGGTGAAGTGGAGTTCGTGACGACCGGGGTCTCCGTAAGCGCTTCGGCAGAAGTGAAATCGGCTGGATGCGCGCGGCTGCCTTATCCAGTCTTTGAAGCCCTCTTCCGGAGACCCAAGAGACTTGCGCAAGGGTCCTTAACCATTCATATCGAGGACGGAAAGGTCGAGGCCGGACGCCTCGCATTGAACAATCCAGGCATCACCATCCGGCCGCTAGGAGGCCGTTGTGCGGACTTGCCGATTGACGCGCCGTTGTGGGAGGTTCTGGCTCTCAGCTTTGAGGTTGAACCGGAGAAGCTTGTTGACAGTGGGCTTTGGGCCAGAGTAGAAGCGGCTCAGGAGGAAGCAGCCGAACTTATTGACCGGGCCGCCGAGATTCTTGAGCCATTGGCTATTGACGCGGCTATGCTAGAGGACTTCATACAGGACCGGATCAAACGCCGGAGGCTGTCCGGTACGTGAGAAGTGCCACAGCGTCCTCCATATGGCCGAAATTCACTGGGCAAACCCGAAGTGATCTGTTGAATGAAGGAAACGTCCAATGGGGACACAAAGTGAGGTTCAGCCAATGAAGAACTTCATAGGCTTACCGTCGAGCCGGGGAAATTCTTGGAGTTCGACAACATCTACCCTGCCTCTCCCGTTCTGGATACGAATGCCTGTACATAGTCGCTACAGTTGGTTGAGCCGCGCGGACCCGACAAGATCGCGAGTCAAATTGCTGTGGGGACCGCGAAGTTCTGGGGTTGTTCGATGATGAATTCTAAGAAATCTACAAAGTACCGGAGTTGCTGACATGAGCCGTCAGGCCCTTTCTGATCTGCTGGACCCGCACGAGCCGGAGAAGCCGCCCAAGCTCACAATTTTCGACTATGTGACCAAGCTGATCCTCCCTGTGCTCGCTCTCGTGGCCGTTATCTTGACGCGGTCCCAAAAGCAGACGGCGTTGGCTTGGGGCCTTCTTGGTTTTGCGTTCCTCTCGCTTCTAGCCGCGTTTTATCCTCAGATTGCATCCTTTGTGAAAGAGCAAGCGCGGTCCAGGAGGGATGAGCGTATTGCGAAGCGCGCCTTCCCGGAGCTGAGGAAACTCATCTATCGCTTCGGCGAGTTTGTCGGCTCGAACAGCGACACTCTCCATTACATCTTCCAGTCTGAAGTTTGTGGGAATAATCCCTACATGGTCACCACCAGGTTGGGGCTCCCGAGCTTAGACATCTTCCAAGGCTTCTGGGCGACCGTAAGAGATCAGGCCGCAAGTGAAAAACCTAACTTGGCCAGCTTCAGGGGCACGGCATCCGCGTTTAACATGCTCGTGGCCCTTTACAACAACCACTGCATGTACGTCGTGTTCGAACGGTTGCCGCAGGAACTCTGGGCGCAGGTTTCAGGCCTGCCAAAGCAAGTCGAGGAGCAGGTTGACTGGGAACGCATGGGGCGGAGGCCCCCCGGCCAGCTCGCAGACTCGGCAAGAAGAAGTCTCGAAGCGTGCCGCGAGCGTTTTAATGCGTTCTTGGATGCCTACGAGAACTTCCTTGGAAGTCTTGACGAGCGACTCACCGAGCGTCATTCGCCGATTCGTAAATTTCCGAGAGCTACTCTGAAACTGAGCCAAGGGCGAAGTGTGGTAAGGCTGACCCTCGCCGCTACGCGGGTCGCTCTCGAATTTATAGCAAGATGGCCACAGTTCGGATTATCTACCGACGATCTTTCTGCCCACAAACTGGTGATTGTGAGGTGAGGGATCGGATCATTAACATAAGTCGTAGAATCAGGCGGTTACGGCCAACGGAAGGGTTTTTCGGGCAAGCCGTGAGAGGTCATCAGCTTGGTTCTCAGGACTCAAGGAGCGAGGTGCCGATGGATCTAATACATTGATCACGTCACAGAAGGAAGGACGGATTCATGTTGGCTGCCCTTCCTGACCTGTCAAGGGCCTGCTCGTAAACGACTTCCAGCAGGCGTACCATTGCCAGCGTGGCCTGCTTGCAGTACGCCAGCAAAGCGTCTTTGCCTTCGAGTTCTTCAAAGAGCAATCCATCCGCAATAAAGCGGCCCTGCAAAATGGCCTAACACCAGAGGGACGGGTCTACTCTCGGGAAGGGACTGCTTTCCCGCCCCGTAAGTTAGAGGGTATAACCGTAGTTCCAGTCATCCCACCGGACCTACCTGGAGCCGAGCCTGAGTAGGGCGACAGCTACTGCAGCCTCTTCCTCACTTGGGTCTGTGCCTGAAGCTGCTTCACCCGCTCCAGGACTTCTTGCTTGCTAAGCAGGCCCTTCTCGGTGAGCAGTTCCACCAGCGCATTGAGGGTCAGCATGTTCGAGTAGGCCAGTTCCTCGAAGCTGACGGTCTGACTCTTGCGTTCGGATGCCATGTTCGCCCTCCTGTCAGTCGTTGTGGAGCGAAGGGTCACTCACGGGCGCCTCACCGGCACCGGGCTGCACATCCTTCTGGGCCTGACCATGCACGCGACGCACGGGGCTAGGCCGAAGATCAGGTAGGCCATGATCCCCAGAAACCGGATGACGAAGCACACAACAAGCAACGCCAGCATGTGCTTCGACACTGCAAGCCTCGCTTGCCTTGGACCTTTGTGGCCCTCATTGTATCCCGCCTCGCATTGCGCTACCATCCCACAAGCAGTTTTCGATGACGAATAGGTGCCGGGCGGCGTTCGATGAGAAGTCTCTTCTCCGTAGCATTGTTGATCGCAGGCTTGTTGGTCTTGGCCTTATTGGGTCTCCTTTTCAAAGTCGTTCTCGGTCGGTACGTCGTCATGTTTCTTCTGGCGTTTTTCGGGCTCTCGTTTGTCGTGGCGCTCGTGGCCTTCCTGCTCTTCATCTTCACGGTGCCGCTGGACACAAGTTCGAAAAGCGATAACAGCACGAATCAGCAGGAATAGCGTTTCGCCCTGTATTCATAAGGTCCGCACGCTGTCCCGTCCTTAGTCTCGCGACACCTGCACACTTCTACGAATCAAGGCATACGAGGATGGTTACGTCACAAACTACGTTACAGTCCCAAGCCGTCCCGCCCTCGTCCCGGAGACGCCGATTTCGCGTCAAGGTATCTCTAGAAAGCACACGGCTGATCCGAAGCTTCACGGGGTCTTTTTTCCCGATGCAGCTTGGGCTGAAATCAGCTTCTCAGCCGTGGAGAGAAGCAATCGTCGGTCAGGCTCAGTCATCACCCTGAAGAGGGCAAGCAACTCCCGCTCTCGGGGGGTCAGCGATTGGCTGTTATCTAGGCGCAGTTTCCTTTCCTGCTTTCTGGCACGCACTGGTAGAATGCCTCCGTGCTATTTCGCTTTCTGGTCTTGGCAAACCTGATTATAGTCCTCTTCGCTGTCGTGGTCGTGCTGGTTGCGGCGCTGGTGTTTAGTTTGCAACGGACCATGCCGCGCGGTGGGTTCCGACCGAAAGCCTAACGGTCCAATTGAACCACGCCTCAATCGTGTCCGTTTTTCCGTTGATGAAGTTCACTGAATCTTGCGGCTGCTTTGAACGCTGGCCTGCAACGCCTTGATGCGTTCGAGTACGTCTCTCTTCGGTATTATGCCGCGCTCAGCTTACCCTTCACTTCGTAGAGTTCCCAAACGAGATGTTGCTTTCAACGACCAGCTTTGGTAGGCTTCGGTGGGAGTCATATGGTGTAGTTCCCGCTGCCCTCTGAGTCATTCATGCATAGAGTGGTGATTCTGTCCTGCCTAGCTCTAGCTTCAGGGATG
>JBEKIZ010000071.1:0-27890 GCA_050011515.1 Terriglobia bacterium
AAAGCGGAAGGTGGACAACTGGGTGTCGGAAAGGCCGTCAAGAGCCGTGCTGGCGGATCGGGTAGACCTGTTGACAGACCGAGCGCAGGTCGGCCGCCCAGCCTGGTTTCTTACTGTCTGAATCGCACGATAGTGCTGAAATAGTGCTTGACAACAATCTATAATGGTGTTAACAACGTCCGATGTGTGTAATCGATTACGCGTCCTTAAAGAAGCCGCTCCGCGGCATCTTCACTTTATGAGTTTTCTGGGGCATGGGAGAATCTATCATTTCGATGAGGGAGCGCCTTCGCAGCAGAATACAATTCCAGCGAACGGCGAACGGTGTCTTAACCGTTTGTCTCACGCTAGGGGACAACCCCTGTAAAGGACAAACCCTCTTCGCCAACGTTCCCACCAGCTACCTGTTTCAATGCCCATTTGTCGGGCGCCAATTATTCAGGCACGTCTGCCGGGCCAAGTGTAACGGAGGCAAGAAAGACACTCCGCCCATGGGGGGTATTTTTTCAAACCACAACGGACGGGGCGTACCAGGCAACTGGAATCCTCACGGCAACCGGCTTCTATGACGTACGAAAGGAGGATTTGATGATGTGGATTCGAAAGAGGTGCAGGAGTAACCGTTGTGTCTTCATATTCGTTCTTGCTCTCAAATTCTGGATTCTGCCGGGGGATTCCTTTGGACAATCAACTCCGAGTTACGACAGCGTAGTAGTTGACTCGCTCGATGCAGATGCCTGGAATGGGATCGTGTTCCTGTCCCGCGCCTTCAATCAGCCCGCGCCTTTCGCTCTGCGCGTCGGCTCGCGGTGCGGAAGGGCTTTTCAAGACCGGTTTCTGGATGGTGAACAGGTCATCGACGCGGTGCGGGAGGTAGGACCTCACGCCCCCGACGCCTCCTACTGCCGCCTCGGGTGGCAGAATTACGGCCGGGGGGCAAGGGTCACTCTCGAATGGTCGCGCATTGACCAGACGACGGTGGTTGGCCGGCTCAGCGCCGCCAAAGATTTCCAACTTGTGCTGGAAGCCTATTTCCCCTACCTCGTCGGTTCTGGAACGCAAGGATTCTATTCGATTGACGAATCCCCTCAGGCGCTCATCGGTGAGCACTACTTTGACAACGTCTTCGGCCCCACGGCGCGATTTGTAGTGATGGTGGATCAGCCCACGATCGGCAGCGGGATCTATCCGACTTTGGCTCAGTTGCGCGACAACATGAACGGCTCTGGCAAGCTCATTTCCTCGATTGCGAGCGAGCCCACCGCGGGCGCGGCGGGGCTTGAGTTCACCAGCAACGATTCGGCGGCCCACTTTGTGGCCACACTGGGCTGGGAAAAAGACAGCCTGATCCGCCAAGCACAGGACCTGCTGGCAGCCGGAAGGATTGACGCGATCCTCAAGGAAAAGGCCGAAAGCTACGAGGCGCGGAGGCCGGTTGTGAAAGGTCTGTTTGAGGGCGCACCAGAGGCCATCGGCAATTCGATGTTCTGGAACACGCTTTATGCCCCCTCGAACAACTCGAACAACCTGATATTCCCGAGCATCACTCGCCATTGGGCGCACGACGATGGCGGTTGGGTTCTGTATGTGTGGGATTCCTTCTTCGGCTCCTTGCTCACCAGCTTGGAGGACAAGGCTCAGACGGCGGCGGCCATCAAGGCAATTCTTCTGGCGCAGGCAGACACTGGCCTCGTGCCCACCAGTGCCTCCGGTATAGGGACAACGGCGGGCGCCTCCCAACCGCCTGTGGGCTCCTACGTCACCTGGAAGGTCTACCATCGAATTCAGGACCGGACGTTGATCCAGTGGGCCTACCCGCGCCTGAAAAAGTGGCACGAATGGTGGCTGCACGACCGGGGCGACGGCCAGCCGTGGAGAGACGGCAACCGTGACGGCTTGCTCGAGTGGGGCAGCGACCGAGGCTCTACAGCTTCCATTCCCGGCGGCCGCGGTTACTTTCAGGCCGCCAAATGGGAGAGCGGCATGGATGAGAGTCCCATGTACGATGAAGCCTCCTACGACCCCCAGACCTATACGATGAACTTGGACGACGTAGGGCTGAATTCGCTCTACGCTCTGGATGCCGAGTGCCTCTCCAAGATCGCTGCCCTTCTCGGCCAAGAGGACGACGCGAAGAAATTCGCGGCTGAATACGAGCACATGAAACAGCTCGTCCGTGAAAAACTATGGAACGAGCAGGACGGCATCTACGAGAACCGCTTTTGGAACGGGCAGTTCTCAAAGCACCTGTCGCCCACCAACTTCTATCCCATGTTCGCAGGCATCGCCACGCCCGAGCAGGCAAAAGTCATGGTGGAGAAACACTTGTTGAACCCCAAGGAGTTCTGGGGAACTTACGTAGTGCCGAGCATCGCACGCAACGACCCGGCATTCTTCGACCAGTTCTACTGGCGCGGCGACATCTGGGGTCTAACGAACTATATGCTCTACGAGGGGCTCACCCGCTACGGTTTTGATAAGGTTGCGCTCGAATATGCGCAGAAGAATTACGACCTTTTCATGGACGACTGGAAGACCAATCAGCACGACAACGAGCAGTACTATGCGTGGGGCGGAAACGGGGGCGGCGACACGCATAATACAACTGGGGTGTTGCTGTGTCTGGTGGCGTTGGAACAGTACATTGACATGAACCCGTGGGAGGGTTTGCGTTTTGGGGCGCTCAGTCCTGCCTCGCGCGGTGAGTTTCGCGGCAGCACCTGGGGCGGCCATACTTATGTCGTGGCCATCGGTCCCGAAAGGACAGCACTCAGCCGCGACGGCTCGATTCGCTTCGAGGCCAATGCCGGGGTTGTGGTACGGGAGTATCAAGTGGGGCCATCAGCTCTCTCGTTCACAGTGAAGAGCGAGAAACCGGCTCACCTGACGACGTCGGAGTTCGACTCGGGCGAGTTCAGCCTGAAAATCGACAGTAGAGCCACGAGCAGGATCATCGTGCGGCAAGGACGTGGCAGCTTCGACATCCCACCAGGCGAGCATTCAGTGGAACTTGGGAAGTAGAGCAGATCTTCGTCGGGCCATTTGCTCCTCCAAGATATCCCTCGTTTCTTGTGGTTGTTTGGCCGCATCGTTCGGGTTGACAATGGCCCTCCCAGGGTAGTACAAACTTGAGAACACCACCAACGGATTTGGAGACCTCGGCTGATTTCAAGTTGCGACATAGAATCATCACCATTGTTGGGCTATACCGGATTGTGTTCCAGGCGCTGAGACTAAACGCCGGCGTCGGACGTCTCGAGCTGAGGGAACGGTTCCACGCAACGCGCCAATAAGACGACCCGAGTGTCCTCCGGGGTGACCTCCCCGGCAGGCGCTCCTGATCGGTTGCACAACAGCGACCGAACTCTAATTCGAAGTCTGCGTGAAGCATCTGCACATCGCCCGCAAGCATTTAGAGCCGAGAATTGTGTTTACTCGGCACTGGATGTGGCTGCTGATTGACAAAGAGGTCGGGACGCAGAGGACTACCTCCTGGGGCGCTCCGAACGCTGTGGCTGAATGCAGCGTAGAGTTGTTCAGCAACCCGCAGGTATGCAACTTCAGCAGCCACAGGCTTTCTTGCACATCGCTCTTGCGTCCCGGCAGATTCTTGGTGTGCCGCGCATTGACACACCCAATATCAACTTTCGGTCTTGTGGCGAGGAAAGCTGAAGACCTTCCATGTGCCCGCCCAAGCGGCCGAGGAGGTGCGGCGTCGGGTGGAGCTGCACCGGCGCTTTCAGAAGGCAGCCGCGATGATCAGCCACCTCAATCTCCGCCGCTGGTTGCGGGAGAAGGAGCAAAAAGAGAAAGAAAAGGAGAAGCCCTAACTTTGCATCGGCGCCAGTTCGAAGCCTATCTCGACAAGGTGTTTGACTTCTCCGCCCGGGTGGCCACGCTGCCGGAAGGGCGACAATCTCCTCGCCATCCTTGGCCGAAGGTGTTCGACAGCGTGTTTCTGGGTGGGGCGATCCAGATCCCCAACGTGCACCGCCTGGAAGCCGAATGCAGGCAGGGGGTCCTGAGGCAGCGGATTGGAAAGCTCAGCGAGGACACCATAGGCTACGCGCTGCAGCGCCAGGACCCGGCCTCGATCTTTGCCCTGGGTTGTGAAGTGGCTCGGCGTTTGAAACGCAACGGGGTGCTGGGCTCGTCCTGGGCGCGAGGGCGAATCGTGGGGGCGGTGGATGGCATCGAGATCTGTAGCTCCTTTGTGCGCTGCTGTGACGCTTGCATGGAGAGGACAGTGCAACATCTCGTGGACGGGCAGAAACGCGAAGACACGCAGTACTACCACCGCATCGTGGCCGTGGTGCGGGTGAGCACGGACTTCCCCGTTCCCTTGGGCATCCGCTTTCAGCGGGATGGGGAAACCGAAGTGGCGTGCGCACTGCCGTTGTTGCAGGAACTGGACCGACAACTGGGGCGCCGCTTTCTGGATGTGCTGGTGGCCGATGCGCTCTACCTGCAAAGCGGGTTTGTGCAGGAGATTGAAGACCTGCACCTGGAGTGGGTGATCACGGTGAAAGAAAATCAACCCGATCTGCTCGCCGAAGCCCAGCGGCTCACCGGCGGCCAGGCCCAGATGACTTGGTCCACCCCCCAAGACGAGTTCCAACTCTGGCACGCCCCGGAAGTCTATTGGCCGGTGGCGGATCGCTCGCTGCGTGTGGTCAAGATCTTCCGCATCCAGAAAGGACATCGGGTCGAGCTCACTCCCCCAGGAAGTCCAAAAAAGAAAAGAAGGAGGAAGGAGGCGGTGCGCGAAGAAAGTACGAATTATTACGCCACCAACCTAGAGCTGGGCTCGATCCCTCCCACGTTTATCCATCAACTGGGTCGCAGCCGCTGGCGGGTAGACACCGAAGCCTTCCAAACCCTCACCACCCAGGCTCATCTCAAGCAGCCCTCCGTCCATCAGACCTGTGCGCTGGTGGTGCTGACCCTGATTCGCGTTCTGGCCTATACTCTGAGCCTAGTGTTTTATCATCGTCAAGTGGTCAGTCACGCTCGCCAAACCCCACCCACCTTCAGTGAGGTGGCCCGCCTGCTCGCCTACCTTTTCCTTCCTCCGCGCATGGACTCCAGCTAAGACCGCCCCTAATCCGAATGCTCGCGCCCCTCCGGGAGCGCCACGCGCTCCTCTTCCGGTTCGGGCCAAAAACTGCCTTTCCCCCTGTCGCTTAACTGCGCACACTTCAGCCGAAACCCTCCCTGACACGGAAAAGCCAGCCGATGGCGCTCAGATCAGCCACCTCACAGCCATCGTTTTGTACTTTCCGAAATCGCTGTATGCTCCGCACAACCCCTTTACTCCAAGATTTCACGGTAGTAGACTCCCTCGCAAATGCGTCGAGCCATACGCTCCCCGTTTGCGGCAAGGTGAAACCCAGATGGCAACTACTCCACCCCCATGGCCTACCACATAAACGGCGTCGGCACAATCTACTACGGGCATCGCGACAGGCTCGCGGATTCTTCTTATGTCACTACAAAATGGGTTGTGTTTTTGTTTCTGCCAGTAATTCCACTGGGAGACCTTTCGAATCAAAATAGAGAACACTGGCGGCAAGCCGTTGGTGTTCGCAAACGTGGTCACCTGGCAGCGGTCGTTAGTAGCCAGTCGTGTGCGGCTAAGCCGCAGGCAGGTCGCACGAACCTACCTAGCCTTCTATGGGTCAATTTTATTTGTGTCGGCTCTCGTGCTGTTTTGCGAACGAGTCCTCGGTTGGTAGAAGCAAGCACCACTACAACACTTGGAGTGGTCTCTAGCACTTCCCATACCCCTCGATTTCCAAATGACACCACTACCCTCGGCTTCGGCTATTAACTCGAGGGGGCGTGAGGTTGACGGATTCTGAGTCTGCCAGGCTCGTCGGTGATGATTGCGCCGGCTGTTAACTCGTCGGCATGTTTTTCAAGGACGCGGGCGCACACAGCGCCTTGCTTGCCGCGGTGAACGCGCCGCTATGATTTCCCTCTGCCGTAGAGCACGCGTCCGGGTTTTGCGCCCGTATGTTGCCCCTGGTCGATAACGACCACGCCATTCACGACGACGTAGGGAATCCCTATCGGATATTGCAGGGGATTTTCAAAAGTGGCCTTATCGCTCACTGTCTTGGGATCAAAGATTGTAATATCCGCCGCCATGCCGGGCCGAAGCAGGCCGCGATCCGTAAGGCCGGTGATTTGGGCAGGGAATGAGGTCATCTTGCGGACGGCGTCGGGAAGCGTCAGGACTTCTTTCTCCCGAACATAAACGCCCAGCAGGCGCGGAAAAGCGCCGTAGAACCGCGGGTGCGGTTTACCAATGAAGGTCATTGCCGGGCTAACCGAAAGGCCGTCGGCGCACATGCCCACCCACGGCTGTTTCATGGCCAGCTCCACATCGGACTCGCTCATGCCGTAGTAGACGGCCTGATCGGTCGGCGCAGAGCCGCCCTCGGAAATCAGCAAATCGCACAGAGCATCAAGCGGGTCCTTGCGCATTTCTTCTGCCACTTCATCCATTCGCTTTCCTTCATACTGTTTGTTCTCGGGCTTTTGCAGCGAAGCCACCTGCACGCCATGCCAGCCACCCACGCTTTTCACTTCGTTGTCTCCCCAGCCTGGCAGGCCGTTGGCAATGGCTTGGCGGATTTCCGAGCGCACTTTGGGGTCCTTCAATCTCTCTACCAACTGCTCCGAGGTGCCCTGGAGATACTTGGGCGGGATGCACATTTCGAGCAACGTCATCGAGGCGATGTAGGGGTATTGATCCGCAGTGATGTCCACGCCTCGGTCGCGCGCCACCTGAACCTCGCTAATTAGTTGCGCCACCTTACCCCAGTTCGCTTGGCCGTTCATTTTGAAGTGCAGGAGATGAACGGGCAAGCGTGCCTTTTCGCCGATCTCGATGGCCTCGTCGACAGCTCGTTTCCATTGCTCCTCCTCGCCTCGGATTTCACTGGTGTAGATGCCGCCGTATCTTGCGGCCACTTTGGCAAGCTCGATAAGTTCATCCGTCGTCGCGAAGGAGTTGGGGGGATAAATCAATCCTGAGCCAAGGCCGATAGCGCCTTCGTGCATTGCTTGCTCGACCAACTCTTTCATCTTTTCCATCTCGAGGGCGGTGGCTGGCCTGTCAACATTGCCTATCACGTCCATGCGCACTTGGCCGCTGCCCACGTAGGAGGCGATGTTGACCGAGGTCCCTTGTCGTTGCACGCGAGCGAAGAACTCGCCTAAAGTCGTCCAGTCTCTCCGCAAGCCATAGCGGGCCAATTCCTTGTCAAACTCCGGTACGGCGGGGCCCAGGATGGGGCCTGCTGATTCCGGCCCGCCCACCAGGATTTCAGAGGTCACTCCCTGGCGGATCTTGCTCTCCGCTTTTCCGTCTACAAGAAGGGTATAGTCGGAAGGGGTGAGAAGGTCGATGAAACCTGGGGCAACGGTCAATCCCCGAGCGTCGATCACGCGCCCTGCCGCCGCGTTCGGGAGCCGGCCCACGGCGGCGATCTTTCCGTCCTTTACCGCGACTGAACCTGCAAACCATGGGCTTCCGCTGCCATCGAGGATGTGGCCGTTGATAATGAGGAAGTCATACTGAGGCTCCCCGGCCAGGTATCGGTCGCCGAGCAGACCGGTTGCAACGATGAGAATACAGAGCGCGAGGTATCTCGCCGCTCGATTGAGATTCAATTTTCGCGGACGTGTAATTGTCATGTCTGATCTCCATCCAGCAGGGTCGTCGATACCTTCTGGAGAACTAGGGGCCACCTTCTTCTCCTGCCGCGAAGAAAAAATTCACCACGGAGCGCACAGAGACCACAGAGAAAAGTACTTCTGCTCGCGCGAGCAGGGATGACAAGGTTACGGTTCCTTGTTTGTTGACCCACAGTCTTTGCCTGCATCTCTTCTCCGTGACCTCTGTGGTCCCGCAGTCGCGGGATGAAATCCTTCTTGGGTTGCGACCAAAGGCCGCGTTGTAGGACTACCGGCTCGTTCTGAAGACCGCCCTTATACATGCAAATCCCCAGGCCAAATTGAAAGAAGGGTCTATACTAGCCCTGGAAGCGATGGTCATGTCAAGCTGTTTGTGTAAATAGTGTCAAGCCCAATTAGAAATGTCCCCATCCTTCTGCCGCTGTACATTTTCTGTGGGGAGCCGCTGTTGCGCGCGCGGCTGCGGGTGTCGAACATCGACGGGGCGGCGGGCAGCAAAGAGGAGTTGCAACGCATTGTGGGACAGATTCGGCAGGCGTGGCCGGGAGTTCGGGTCCTCGTGCGGGGGGACTCGGGATTTTGTCGAGAAGAACTCATGGCTTGGTGCGAGGAGGCGGGGGTCGATTACGTCCTGGGGTTGGCGAAGAATGATCGCTTGAGAGCAGAAATCGCCTTGGAACTGCAAGAGGTAGCGGAGGAGTATCAAGGCACGGGCAAGGCGGTGCGGCGGTTCAAGGAATTTGAGTATCAGACGCGGGAGAGTTGGTCGCGGGCGCGGCGGGTGGTGGGCAAAGCGGAGCATTTGGAGAAAGGCCCCAGTCCGCGTTTTGTGGTGACCTCGTTGAAGAGTGATGGAGTGAACCCCAAAAGTGAGACACTCGTTAACCCAGGATGTATGCAGCGAATGGAGGAAAACGAATGTCGGAGAAGAAGCGAAGGCGGAGGTACAGTGAGGAGTATAAGCGGGAAGTGGTGAGTCGGATGCGGAAGTGCAAGAACATTGAGGGGCTGGGTCGGGAATTGGGATTAGATGTGAAGATGATGTACCAATGGAAGTGGAAGGAGGAGGGGCGGCCGACGCGCAAGGCGCAAGCGCTGACGACGCAGGCGGCCGAGCAGGGCAGTCTGGAGACGTTGCGGCGGGAGAACGAGCATTTGAAGCGGCTGCTGGCGGAGAGGTCGTTGGAGGTGGATTTTTTCAAAGGTGCCTTGCAGCAAGTCGAGGCTCGACGCCAGGATCGTGGAGACCGTGGCGAGACGCCGTCTATGCGCACATCGGGAAGCGGACGGAGTCAGGGCAAGGCGGATTGAGTGTCGAGCGAATGTGTCAGTTGGCGGAAGTCAGCCGGGCGGGATATTACCGGCGGTTAGAGGAGAAAGCGCCGCAGGAAGAGGCGATGGTGGTGCGGGCAGCGGTGCAGCAGGTGGCGCTGGAACATCGGCGGCGCTACGGATATCGGCGCGTGACGGCGGAGTTGCGCCGGCGGGGTATGGCGGTGAATCACAAGCGGGTGGTGCGCCTGATGCAGGAGGACCAGTTGCTGGCCTTGCGGCGGCACCCTTGGGTGGCGACGACGAACTCGGGGCATGAGCTGCAGGTTTACGTGAACCTGGCGCGGCGGATGCAACTGAGCGCCCCGGATCAGCTCTGGGTGGCCGATATCACCTACATCCGCCTGGCGCAGGAGTTCGTCTATCTAGCGGTGGTGCTGGACGGGTTTTCACGGCGCGCGGTGGGGTGGGCGCTGGAACGCAGCCTGCAAACCCGCCTGACGGTGGCCGCGCTGGAGATGGCCATTGCCGAGCGCAGGCCCGCGCCCGGATTGGTGCATCATTCCGACCGGGGCATTCAGTATGCCGCCGCCCAGTACGCCAGCCTCCTTGCCCAGCACCACATGACAGCCAGTATGAGCCGCCCGGCTTACCCTTACGACAACGCCCAGTGCGAGAGCTTCATCAAAACGCTGAAGCAGGAGGAAATCTACTGCCACGGCTATCGGGATCTGGAAGACTTGCGGAGCCATCTGCGCGAGTTCATGGAAGAATACTACAATCGCTGCCGCTTGCATTCGGCACTGGGCTACAGGACGCCGGCGGAATTCGAAAGGGCGGGGCCGGGCGAGGCGTCGAAAACTTCGCTCGCCGCGAGCCTCACGTTGAGTTTTCCAGGCATGAGGAAATCTATCGCTCCGATGCCACAAAGTGCCGAGGCCGACAGTAGTGTGGCCAGCACAGGGAAAACAGGGGGCCAACTGCACCCCCCGTCCCATCGGATCGATGAGTTTCCAGCTGACTATTCCTCGGCGAGTTGCTCTCCAGCAGAGCTCGCTTCTGCTTCATCAGCCAGGCGTGAGTCTGGCAGAAACGGCGGACTAGAGTGAACCAAAAAACATTGAATGGTAACCCTGGGTTATTTTCTGTGTCTCACGATAGGGGTTCATGCTATGAGGCCTGGGCGGCGCGGGGGTTGTATGAAGAGCTGTACTGCGCATGGGGGGAGATGGAAAACCGCCTCAAAGAGCAACTGATGCTGTTTTCGGACCGCCCCAGCACGGCGTACCTGCGCAGCAATCAGATTCGCCTGTACTTCTCTTCGGTAGCCTACCTGTTGATGGAGGCTCTACGCCGCTTAGGTTTGAGGGATGGAACTGACGCGGGCGCAGTGCTCCACGATTCGGCTGAAGCTGCTGAAGATCGGGGCTCAGATCCGAGTGACGGTGCGCAAGGTGTGGGTGTCGATGGCAGCAGGCTACCCCTACGCGGAGCTGTGGGCGCGGGTACATGCCCAGCCTCAGGCGGCACCGTTGTAGGGCCGAAAAGGGGGGTGCCTGTTCCGCTTCGTCCTCGACCCAAAGAAGGCGTGGTCAGACCCCTGCGCAGTCCAGATTCCCCGCGACCCCGAGCGCTTCTTTCACGAGGGCACCGAGACGCCCGTCGAGCAGCATCCTTACAGCACCAACATGAAGTGTGCTACATCGCTCGAAGGGAGGAACATCTCCAACTCCTGGTACGTCGGCAACTCGCGGGAGGGCAAGGGCTTCTTCGCTGCCTACCTCAGGGAGCTGATCGAGCGGCCAGTTGCCATGACCTGCCCCGAGTGGCTGGTCGAGAACGGGGAGAGATAAAGCCCAGGGTGCGTGAGGTCGAGCAGACCGTGTACTCCGAAAAAAGGAGAAAGTCTAAAAGGGTCTATGGGCAATTTCCCCGCTGGCAAGAGCTTCATCCGCATGAGAGCACCCCCACTGATGAACAAAGGACGGCGCTGGTACATCGTCCAGTTAGTTCCTTATCGTATTGTGATCTCGGTTGTGCTTCCTTGGTTTCCGAGGGTGCATCGCTTGATATTCTTTGGTCGCCTCGATAATGCGTTGAAGCTTCTCCGGTCCCTTGGTCCATACGAACGGCCTGGGATTCTCATTGTTGCGAGCAATGTAGTCCAACAGGAATTCCTTCAATTGGTGTTTCGAGGTGTGAACGCTTTGCGACAAAGCTTGCTTGCCCAGGATGCTGAAGAAGCATTCCACCATGTTGACCCAGGAAGCGTGGGTGGGCGTGTAATGAAAGCGCACACGGGGATGCCGCTTCAACCAGCGCTGCGCCGCTTCGTTTTTGTGAATGTTGAGATTGTCGAGAACCATGTGCAGTTCGCGCTCCGGGAAAGTTCGGACAACATCCTTGAGAAAGCGCAGGAAGTTCACGGAAGTGCGACGTTGCTTGACCTGCGCCACGACTTGGCCGCTGGCAATCTCCAGAGCCGCCAGCAAGGTCTGGGTGCCATGACGAACATATTCATTGGTGCAACTACGTGGCTGACGGGCGCTCAGGGGCAGCAGCGGCTGGGTGCGGTCCAGCGCCTGGATGCCGGTCTTTTCATCCACACACAACACCAGCGCGTTTTCCGGCGGGTTCAAATAAAGGCCGACGATGTCCAGCAGTTTGGCTTCAAAATCAGGGTCTGGGCTAAAGGTAAAGGTACGAATCCGATGGGGCTGCAGATGCGAATTCACCAGAATCTGATGCACCGTGCTGGGCGGCAGCCGCAAGTCCTTGGCCAGCGTTCGTACACTCCAGCGGCTGTAGTGTTGCGGTTGTTGGCAGGCTCGGTTCCGCACCCGCTGCACGGTTTCCGGACCGTGTTTTACCGGTCGCCCGGAACGCGGTGCGTCCTGGAGACCTTCCAGCCCTTGGCGGGCAAAACTCCGGCGCCACTTACTTACGGTCACCTCGGGTAACTGAAGGTCGCCAGCGATTTGCTGATTGCTCCTGCCGGCAGCGGCCGCCAAGACAATCCGGCTTCGCTGCACCAGAGCTTGCGGCGTGGACGGCGACCGCGCCAACTGATCCAGCGTAGCTTTCATCGTCGGGTTAAGCAAAATAGCGGGAGCGACTCTTGCCATGCCCCCACTATATACGAAGGTCAACATAATATAAAGAACTATCTGTACGATGTAGTAGTCGCTTACGAGCCTGCAGCAGCGGTTGGTGAAGACGGGCGGTCGGCTGTTGAAATATGCCCGCTACTATTGGCTGCTTTTGGCAGAGAGCCATCTAACCCGGCGACTGTTTGGAGCAATGGTGCAACGGATGCCGGCTCTCACGATCCCAACAGGGTAGAGCTGCCGGTTGTGGCGAGGCAACCAAGAAATCGATCCCAGGAAAGCCACCGAAGGGTGCGGTGTCTGAAAAATCCGGTTCCAGAAGCGGCGAGAAGGGGTTTGCAGGACTTCTGGATGGGCAGTTCGGAGCCGCTGATGCCGATTGAAGAAAAAATTGAGCTCCGTTGGACGCAAATGAAAGTATACTTTCCACCGGCGAGAGCCAAAAAGCTAATTCCGGGTCAGTAGGCGACAAGCTAACGGCAGGTCAGAGAAAAGTGTGCTCCCAGTTTCCAGTTTCTGATTTCTAATTTCTGATTTCTAGTTTTTTGGTTCCTTCTATGTCCACACCATCCGCCCCACCCAAGACTGCGCACGAACTTCACCGTGCCCTCGGCACTATAGGCTCGACGGCCATCGTGATCGGCACGATCATCGGCTCCGGAATCTTTCTCGTGCCTCACGACGTCGCCCAACAGGTCGGGTCAGTCGAAGCCCTTATGCTGGTCTGGCTCGTCGGAGGCGCGCTGTCATTGGCTGGCGCGCTCTCCCTGGCGGAACTGGGGACGGCCAATCCTGCCGCAGGAGGCATATACGTTTATTTGCGTGACGCTTACGGCAAGCTCTTTGCCTTTCTCTATGGCTGGGCGTTGCTTCTCGTCATCAATTCCGGCTCTGTCGCTACGCTGGCCGTTGCTTTCGGAATCTACAGCGCCACATTTATGCCGCTATCGCCTCTCGAACAGAAGTTCGTGGCGACAGGTGCCGTCACCTTGCTGACCTTCGTCAATGTCCTGGGGGTCCGAAAAGCAGCCGCAGTCCAAACCATCTTTAGCCTGGCCAAGTTGGCGGGTCTGGCCATTATCATGGGCGCTGCTCTTTTCTCGCACCATATCGTCCCCGTGCAGGCTACCCACTCGTTGCCTGTGCCACACACCACTGCGAGTTCATTCGGCGTTGCCATGATTGGCGTGCTCTGGGCGTATGAAGGCTGGCACATGCTCTCCTTCGCGGCCGGCGAGGTCAAGAACCCTTTGCGCGTGCTTCCGCGCAGCTACCTGGTGGGCACGCTAGCGGTAATCGCGGTTTACATAGGTGCGAATCTCGCCTACCTACACGTGCTGCCGCTTCCAGCCCTCGCAGAGCATCAGCGCGTCGCAGCAAAGACCATGGAAGTCCTGGCTGGGCCTCGAGGCGCGACGTTCGTTGCCGCCTTGATCCTGTGTTCCATTTTTGGCGCTATCAATGGCACCGTGCTGGGCGGCCCGCGCGCTTACTTTGCCATGGCGCGCGATGGCGTGTTGTTCCCTTCCATGGGACGAGTCCATCCGCGCTATGCAACGCCGGCGGTCGCCTTGCTCATCCAGGGTGGGTGGTCGATCGTGTTGGCCTTAACGGGCAGCTACAAGCAGCTCTACACCTACGTGATCTTCACCGGCTGGCTCTTTTATGCGGCGGCCACATTCGCAGTGGTCATCTCGCGTCGCAAGCGCCCCGCCATGGAGCGGCCTTACCGCGTCTGGGGTTATCCCGTGGTTCCGATCGCCTTCAGCGCCGCGGCACTCACCATCGTGGCTAACGCGCTGGTGCGCAGCCCTAAGGAATCGGGAATCGGGTTGATCCTGGTCCTGACGGGCGTGCCGATTTTTCTCTTCTGGGGACGGAAAGCAAGAAGGCAGAAACCGGAAACTGGAAAATAGAAACTGGAATCCTGGTCTTTCCCCACCTACGACATACGACCTACCACCTACCACCTACAACCGTTACTTCAAGCTCTCGGGGATTAGATACTCAACCACCACCACGTCGAGCCAGCGCCCCTCCAGCTTGGTGTGTTTCAAGTGCACTCCCACCTCGCGCCAGCCCGTCATGCGGCAGAGCGTCCGCCCGGCGTCATTGTGCGTCAGGAAACGACCCACCAGCTTGAAGTGGCCGACGGCCTCGGCAATGGCCAGGACCGCGCGCATTATTTCCCGCCCCACGCCATGACGCCGGTAGTCGCGGTCAATGTAAATCAGGAGTTCAGCGATTCCCTCCATGCGGGGACGGACGAGGTATGGACTGAGCGCTGCCCAGCCCAGAATCCAACCGTTCAACTCCGCCACCAGGAGAGGATACTTCCCCCCATGTTCATTCACCCAGCGCGTTCGCTCCTCGGGCGCAAGGAGAAAGTTCTCAAAGGTGGCAAGGTTGTCCTGCGTGGCCTGTAGATACATGCGGGCAATGTCGGATGCGTCCCGCAATTCGGCCGGACGCACTTTGAGCTGGAAGTCGGGTCTGGCGGAGACGTTCAGGGCTGGCGTAGCCATAATTTTATTGAAAAGTACGGTCTATCTTAGCAAGCTCAGGCGATGTTTGCCAGAGAACATATTACATTCTGCAAAGATACTGTGGGTGGAGAAGAACAGTAGGCAGTAACTGGGAGGTGGTGTGTTTGAGTTTCCAGCTTCTAGTACTACTATGTTAAGTATTTCTTGACTATTCGAGCGTCCGGGTGTAAGTTTCGGAGGCATGAATTCCCGGGAACTCGAAGCCTGTGCGGATCGGCTGGAAGAGTTTTTGTCGAAACTTTTGCAGCACGTGGGGCGCTCGGAGCGCCGACACCATGGCGCGCTGTATGTCCAGGGGCTGCTGCTGGACGGGGAGCGCAAGTCGATTGAGCCTCTGGCCCAGCGGGTACCGAGTGGCAATGTCCAAGCCTTGCAGCAGTTCGTCGGGCAGAGCCCTTGGGCGTGGGAACCGGTGCGCCGTTTGCTGGCCGAGCAGATGGAAGGGGAACTGCTGCCGGCGGCGGGATGGATTGTCGATGACACCGGATTCCCCAAGCAAGGGCATGAGTCCGTGGGCGTGGGCCGCCAATACTCGGGCACGCTGGGCAAAGTGGGCAACTGCCAAGTCGGGGTGGCAGTGCATTTGGCCACCCGAGAAGAGAGTATGCCGTTGGACTGGGCGCTGTACCTCCCCCAGGCCTGGATCGAGGACCGGGAGCGTTGTCGCAAGGCGGGGGTTCCCGAGAACACCCCGTTTCGCACCAAAGGAGAGTTGGCCTTGGAGTTGATCGATCATTTGCTGGGTTGGGGCTTGAGGCGGCAGCCCATTCTGGCTGACGCGGGCTATGGGAACAACCACGAGTTCCGCCAAGGCCTGGCCAAACGCCAACTCGGTTATGTGCTGGGGGTGGAATCGAGCGCGGTGGTTTGGGACAAGCCGACGCAGCGCGTCCAGCCACGCCGACGAGGCGGTCGGGGCCGGCCCCGCCGACCTTATTACCGAGGTGAGCCGCAGGCCCTGAGTGAGCTGGCCACCACCCTGCCCGCCCAGCGATGGCGGACCGTGACGTGGCGACAAGGCCGTCGAGGCGCACAGCGGAGCCGCTTTGCGGCTTGCCGGGTGCAACCGGCGCATGGCCATGTTCAGGACCGGCCTGAGTTGGAACCTGTCTGGCTGTTGATGGAATGGCCTCCCGAGGCGCAAGCTCCCACGAAGTATTGGTTCTCGAACCTGCCGGAGGGGGTCTCGCTCCGACACTTGGTGCAGCTGGCCAAGCTGCGCTGGCGCGTGGAACAGAACTATCAGCAGTTGAAAGAGGAACTGGGATTGGACCATTACGAAGGGCGCGGCTGGCAAGGCTGGCATCATCACGTCACGCTGGTTTGCTTGGCATACGCCTTCTTGCTGCTGGAGAGGCAGGGGCATAAAAAAAACTCCGCTCCCGACTTTGCCTGAGGCGCGGCGGTGTTTACAGAGGGTCTTGATCCGGATGTTTGGCGTTTGCCCCACGTGTCGTCGACCCCTACGTGGTCGAGGCTCGTGATCCAAAATACTTAACGTAGTAGTACTAGTGCCCCGTCCCATTTAATTATTTACAGTGCGGCGACATCGTGATTTAATGGACGCATGTTTACCCGCGCCGCTGCTCTTATGATCAATGAGGCTCAAAAGCAACAGTTGGAGTCTTGGGCTCGGGCCGGTACCACGCCGCAGAGGGTGGCTCGAAAGTGAAAAGTGATTTTGCTGGCCAGCCAGGGGGTCTCCAACCATTCCATTTCGCAACAAACCGGGCTGTCGCGCCCGACGGTTCTGGCCACGCGCGGCTTTCCGCCGCGACGGTTGCGAGGCCCTCCGCCAACCACAGAAGCGCCAGAGGTCGGCACCGGTGCTCACCTCGGAGTTGCAGCAGAAAATCCTGGATACCACCCTGAAGACGCGGCCGCCCAACGCCACCCACTGGAGTGTGCGCGGCCTCGCTCGGCACTTGCGGGTTTCGCGCATGATGGTGCCCCGCGTCTGGCAACGCTATGACGTGCAACCCCATCGGGTGGAAAGGTTCAAGATTTCCAACGATGCGCAGTTCGAGGAGAAGGTCCGCGACGTGGTGGGACTTTACCTCGCCCCCCCCGGAGCGAGCCTTGGAGTCCTATTTCTTGGATAAGGACACTGGAGAGCTGTGCTGTAGTGTGAGCTGGATTTTTCTGAACCACCGCCTCCACAACTTTTTCCAACCGAAGAAAAATAGGTGAGCGAGATCGAGAGGTCGATTTACAACGTTGTCCTGGCCAATCAGGATGGCACGCGGGGCATCAGGTATCATGCTGTGTTGCATGGCCGAAAAGAGAATGGGACAGTCAATAACACCTGCTGCGAAGGAAATGGTACTCGATTATATGGCCGGCTGCCGGAATTAGTCTTCTCACTCGGCGCGGATGGGTTGTATGTGAATTTATATGCAACGTCAACCATTACTTGGAAGCAGGATCAAGAGACCATATGGGCGAAGGTAGTCACCGGCTTTCCCTACGAGAAAAAGGTACAGCTTTCCTTCTTGTGGAAGCTATGGCAACTTCTGTCGAGCTATAACTTCTCCGCCGAAGATTTCGAATCGACGGCTCGAAGTTTTTTGGGGGGTCGCCGACAAAACCGGACAAGGAATAGTTGTCCACCAGGTGGCCTGTGGAGGAACCCAATCCGAACTAAAATTACACACTCATAGGAGGACAAGATGAGGGAAGAGAACAAGGAAAGGGAGTCTGGCTTGTACAGGCCTTCTAGCCCTTGGCCTATGGATCGACGCAGTTTTCTTCAGGGGGTGGGGGCGATGCCGCTGTTGGGGTTCGCGCCAACGCAGGTTGCAGTCACGCCGGCAAAGGATTCAACCCCCCTTTACAAATCGGTCAACGAAGTCATCCGGCAGCCTTGGGGAAAGTTCTTCTGGATTGAGCGGAGGTCCGGAACGTACCGCTTTGGCGATTCCGCCAGCCACTTTTGTGCGGTCCAGGATTTTACGCATCTGACGTTTGACATTGGCAACAACAAGGCATTGGCGAATGTCGGTGTCCAGGGCAGCATTAAGAAGGTCACCCTCTATCGAGACTCGTACTTTGGGGATTGCTTTTTGCCGGGAGTATGGACCGGAAAGGATATAACCTGCTTTGGGCCCTATTCGTATACGGTCGAAATCGGCGGCCGAGTTCTTGACCTGGCCACGCTTGACTGGGATTTCCGTACTGGACTCCTTGGAAATATGTTCCCAATCACCGAGATGCCGGACCCGGACGGGCAATTCATGGTTCGGCTGCTCACTTATGCCCCTCTCGTAGCGGATGGTTCCCAACGCTTAAGAGGGATCGTTTATGGGCTCCATCTCGAGAATACTTCTGAAAATCCGTTGCAGGGGACCGTTCATTTGCCGAAGATTTTCGCTGATAACCGGAACCACCCTAAGGGGTTTATGGCTCAGGATTTGAGCCAATCGGATCCCTGCGAGTTCGAAATCGCGCTGGGGGGTACGGAAAACTCGTTCCAACGGGAAGTTTCTTTCGATCTAATAAAGGGCGAGAGCGTTTGGGTCCCGACCGTACTGTGTGCGCCGGGTGATCCCACTGTCCGCGAATTTAACGAGCGTGGCTCTGTCGAGTGGCTCTTGGAAAGCTGGCAGTACTATCGGCGCATGATGGGCCAGCTTGAGCTGCCGGGCGACGAATACGTTCAGGAATTTCACCAACGGCAAATGATGACGGCATTGCAGAGCATCGGTATGTCCGGCAGCGGTAAGCTGGTCGGAACCAACTGGGGCAGCTATCCAGCGACCCGACTGGTGTGGAACAGAGATGCCTATTACACCTGCTTGCCGATCGGTATGAAGGATCCTCAACTGGCGCGGAAGACGATCCTTTGGTTCACCGAGTTTGGCGTGCGCCCGAAAAGCGCGGTCATGCCCGGCGGAGTCAACCACTCGCTGGGTAGTTCGCTTTCCAGCGTCGTATTGGGAGGGCGTTATTACGAGCAGACGGGCGATAAAACCTTCTTCTTGCAACACCCTGAGCTCGCGACGAACTGGGAAGCGTTGCTGAAGGAGGTCGTTGCCTCGCGCGTGGATGAAGATGTCTGGCTCTTCCCCACTCAGCACATCTCCGACGGTGACGTGAAGTGCGATTACCATACCGGCTCGAATGTGGTGGCATGGCGCGCGCTCAAAGACTACGGGCGAATTTTGGAAGAAGTGTATGGCCAGCGCCAGCGCGGCCGCGAGTATGCGCAAATGGCCGACAGGGTTCGCGCCGCGATCATGGAAAAAACGGTGATCGACGGTCCGTTCGGCAAACAGTTCATCGAGGGTGTCAATCGAGACGGCAGCGTGCCGAAGATGATGAGCGATGGAGAAGAGTCTGACACCACGCTGATGCCCTTCTATGGATTTTTGGCATATGACAACGAAATTTACCTGAATTACATGCGTTTTTCGATGTCGAAATACAACTCGTCCTATAACGAGAGAGCGTGGGCGATCATGTGGTACGATGCCCCCGCCACGATAGCTGGATATATAAAAGGGATTGCCTACGGCCTGGACCGCTCGGCGCTTTGGGACGAACACGGTTATTATTCCGAAGTCCGCAAGGTAACGGACGCAGACGGTTCCTTGTGGTGGTGGCCCTATACCGGCATGGGCCTGAACTCGCCGTGGAATTATGAAAAGCCCGTTCGGTACAGTTGCGGCAAGTCGGGATGGTTTGCTGGTGTCCACTCGGCGGTGTTCATGTCGCGATTCCTGGGTGTGTCCTACGACGCTCCGACGCGGGTATTCCGATTCGCGCCATTCTTACCCTCAAGCGACCAGTTTTCATGGGAAGACTTTCCCATGGGCAACGACCGGTTTAGCCTGAGCTACGAGAAGACTGCGGGTGCGGTGCGGGCTACCCTCAAGAATCTGAACCAGCACCAGGTCCATCTCGATGCGGTTCTTCCCGTAGACGGCTTGGGGAATTCCCTTCGCGGATCGGTTAACGGCCATCTGGTTGAATCCGTGGCCCTCACGCGTTACCTCAGGCGGGAAGCAGTTCATGTTTCGGCGAAGGTGGCGCCCAGCGCGGCAGTCGATCTTACAGTAAAACGCTCGTCCTAGTGGTGTGTCGGAGATAGATGGCGTTGAGAGGTCATACTGCTTTTTCCGAATCCTCAGTGCCAGCTCGATTCCCAGAATCACGGGGCACGCGGAGCACCGCATATTGCGTCTCACGTTCTTGACCAAAGTCCTGAGGGAGGTCCACTTCAGGGTTGCGGTAGCGGTCGCTACCCGCCACCCAGATTTCCTTGCGACGGAGTTGTCCACGTGACGCTTGCGACACGCAGATCTCACAGGCGATGCGGTTGACCCCTGGCCACCATGACCATATTCATCCAGGTTAACACCACAATGCATAAACCTGAATTCCGTTAGAAGTGCAGGTGAAGGCGTTGCTGGCGAAGGCGGCGCTAGAGGAAGAGGCGAGAGAAGCGGCGAAGAAAAAGCAGGCCGAGGTGGAGGCGAAATTGAGGGAGCGCGAGGAGCATGAACAAGAGCGGGGACGGAAGTTGGGCGGGCGGTCGCCGCAGGCACCGGACCCGGAGCAAGCGCATCCGGAGCCAAAAGCGCAACTGAACTTTACCGGTCCGCATTCGCGGATTATGAAGCACGGGGCGGCTAAGGAGTTTGTGCAAGCCTACAACGCGCAGGCGGCGGACAGGGATGCCCAGGTCAGCGTGGCGATGTCAGTGACGCAGGAAGCCAATGACCGGCAGCAGTTTGGATTGTATCCAAGGTGCAGGCCCTATCGACGTCCTCTTCGTTTCGAGCGACAATTCCTAATCCAAGTCCCCTTCAGAAAAATGGAGATTCAGTTTCATGATGAAAAACCAGGAGCCATCTCGAAGAGAATTTCTCGGCAATAGCGGAAAACTCGTAATAGGAGAAGCGCTATTCTCTCTCACAACGACTTCAGCAGCCGCAACTCCTCGGGAGCCGCAATCCGGCTCGCTGAAGGCAGTAACGAAATCCCAACTGAAAAACACGGAATTCTTTTTTGGCGCCGACGTTTACCCTGAGCTGCAAACCAAAGACGAGTGGAACAAGATGTTGGATCACCTCCAGCGCGCCCGCATGAACGCGGTGCGCGTTGCTGAGTCTTCCTGGGGAAATCTCGAGACCGCGGCGGGAAAATACAATCTCGCTTGGCTGCATAGCTTCCTAGATGACTTGGAGAAGCGGAAAATGAAAGCCATTCTGGGGACAGGTTCCTACATTCCCCCGCAGTGGCTTGCCGCCGGCAACCCGGAGATCCTGGTTCAACTTCACCCCGGCGTGAAGGCGCATCCGATGGCGCGGCATGCACCGTGTTTGAATCATCCGCTGTACCGTACGGCCCTTCGCGAGTACATCCTGACTCTGGGGAAGGAGTTCAAAGATCACCCCACGGTCATTGCATGGCAGTTGGGGAATGAGATGGAAGGCAGCGTGACCAGGATTTGCTACAACCCTGCTTGCGAAAAAGCCTGGGCGGAGTGGTTGAAGAAGACTTACCACACTCCTGAGGAATTCAATCGCCGGTTGAATCTGGTCAGTTGGGGAATGGAGGTGCGATCGCTCGAGGAAGTGCCTCAACCGGGCGAAGGAGTCGAGGAGAGCGGAAAGGAGATTGCGGCCCTGACGCTGGCGCACCGGCGCTTCCGTCGGGACGTGCTTCTGGACTTTTTCGCCATGCAAGCCGAGGCCTTGCGGGAAGCAGGTGTGAAGCACTGGATTACGACAGATTGGAACACGGAGTGGGACGCGGTTGCGGATGATCCGCAAGCCGGCAAAATCATGGATATCGCCGGCCTGAACTACTATCAGCCCTGGGCAGACAATCGGGAATATTGGGCGGATCTGGCTTGGCACCAGGACATGCACCGGTCAGCCTACGGGTATAAGCATTTCATTACCACCGAAAACCGTTTCGGAGTGGCTGGCGAGACGTACATCAGGGATCCCTTTCCGAGCCGGGAACAGTTCCATATGTGGGGACTGGAAGCGGCTGCTTTCGGGACCTCGGGCCTGTTTTACTGGACAGGCAATCGCTGGCGAGGAGGGCACTGGCCCCATTGGGGTGGGTTGCTCGACTGGTCCGGCCATCCTGAGCCGGACTTTGATTGGGCAGTCGAGTTGGGAGAGATATTCCAGAAATGGGGACAACACCTTATCGACAGCCCGGTGAAAGCTACCGCGGTAGCTCTCACCGACTTCGAGCAGCGTGCTACGCTTGAGGTTTACCCGCACATCAAATTAAGCCTTTCCGTATTACTGCAGAGCTTCGATGCGCTGCACCGGCTGGGCATCGGCGTGGACAGCATGAATCTGGTTACGGCACAAGACCCCTCCAATCTGGAAAAGTACTCGCTGGTGCTGATACCCGCGGCTACCGCCATGGATAACCCGCGTATTACGGCTGCTCTCAAAGATTTCGCACAGGGCGGGGGAGCGGTGATGATCACGCCTTTCACGGCATACACGGATGAAAACGGAATATTCCGCGGTGATGGATTTGCCGCCAACCTCAAAGAGCTAACGGGAGGTTTGGTGCGGACGATCCGGTGGATGGGTTCAGCGGAGCCGAGCGGAAGAAGAGACCCCGAAGCCGAATGGAGGGGCGGGGGAATGGCCGGAACCTCGCCGGTCGGTTTGGACGGCTACTGCGAATTCCTGGAGGTGGGTCCGGAGGCAGAGTTGATGGCCACGTTCAAGAGCGAGCAGGCTATTCTGGATGGTAGGCCAGCCGCGACGCAGAGAAAACTGGGGCGGGGAGTTGTAGTCAAATTAGGCTTCTGGCCAGGAGACGACAGCTTGTTGCGCCTGATTCGGCAACTCATTCCGGACGGCGGAGACTTCCTCAGCGCGCCCGTGCCTGCGGGCGTGCTGGCGGTTCCGCACACGGACAATAGCATGTTCATCGTCAATACGACAGGTAAGGAAATGCCGATTGAGCTTTCCAGGGTGGCGTCGGACCGATTTTCTGACACCCAATTAAGTGGCCAAACGCAACTGAAACCCTACCAGGTTCTGTGGCTGGTATAACAGATGGGAACTGTGCTTGATTGCTTGATTGTGAACTTGGTGCACGACCCGCGCCGTGGTGAACTGGGCGGCACCATCAGGTAACGAGAGGGATTGGATGATGTGCGGCTGCGCTCTCTGCCCCTGCTGCGAGGGGGTGGTGGGTCAGTTTGGTGTTGTAGCGGCGAGTTTATCCGTCAACTGACGGACCAAAGGGTCCGTCGACTGACGGATAATGCCGCCTCTACATCAAACTGACTCACTATCCGCGAGACGGCAGCCCGAGAAAGGATGGAAGACAACCATGATGAAACACAGGGATCGAGTGCTTATGGCCCTTAGCCACGAAGAACCCGATAGGTGTCCCATGCAGATCAGCTTTACTCCCGAGTTCGCTTCGAGGCTCCACATGGACTTACTTCATAAGACCGGCTGCTCGCATAATCCCCACGGGAGCGGCAACACCTATGAACTCGAACAGGCCTTAGGTGAAGACATGCTGTTGACCTCCGTGGGTTGGGCCAACTCGTACTACATGCAAGCAGGTAATTATACTGACGAATGGGGCATCGGGTGGAAGCCGTGCGAGTACACTACAAGATACGGCAAAGGCAGTTATACGGAAATTTCCAGCCATCCTCTCGCCCCCGATGAGGCGCTTGAAAGCTACCGGCCCCCGAACCCCAACCGCCCGGAGCTTTACCAGGACGCCGCGCGCACCCTCCGGGCGTTCAAGGACGAATACTGGATTGTAGGTGTGACGGTGACCACGATCTTTGAGTGCGCTTGGGCCTTGCGAGGGTTGGAGCGACTGATGATGGACTTCGCACTTAACCCCGAAATCGCGGAGAGGATCCTCGACATTCCTTATCAATACCATCTGACCGCGGCCAAGAAACTCGTGCAAATGGGCGTGGATATGATCTGGGTGGGCGACGATGTGGGCACGCAAAGCGCTATGATGATCTCTCCGCAATGCTGGCGGAGGTTTCTTAAACCCCGGATGGCCACTTTCATTTCCGAGATTAAAGCTATCAACCCGCAGCTCAAAGTCGCCTATCACTCCGACGGAATGATTAGTCCCATCATTCCCGAGCTGATTGAAATCGGCGTGGATGTCCTGAACCCGATCCAGCCTGCCTGTATGGATCCCACACAGATAAAGCGCCAGTTCGGGGACAGGTTCTGCTTTTGGGGGTCCATTGACGAGCAGCACACACTGCCCTTCGGAACGCCTGCCGATGTCCAACGAGAGATTCTTGAACGCCTCAATACGATGGGGAAAAACGGCGGTCTGATTCTTGCCCCAACTCATCATGTTCAGTTGGACACGCCACTCGAGAACTTCTGGGCCATGCAAAAGGCCATTACGGAAACACCTTACTCGAGTCTGAAAAACTAAAAGGGGGGTTGCCCCCAACTGACGAGTTATGTTCACAGGTTGGCAGGACGTGGTGACACAGGTCTTGTCAAAATGTGGGAATCCCCGGGCGTGCTTTGGTATCCGGGTACATCAGCTTCCAGGTGTCCGGAACGTACGCCTGATGCAAGTCCAGCGGCTGCGGCAACCAGACACGAAACAGGTTCGATTCGCTCCAACCATTCCCCGCCGAGGCGTAGTCGCACATGACCAGCTTCATCGGTTTGGAGACGTATTGCTCGGGACGTCTCTGGAACTGTACCTCGAAGGCCATCCAGATATCGTTCGGCTTGTTCGCCTGAGGCTGGAGAGCAACATAGCCATCGGCATCGGTCGCCAGGAGCACATCCGTGTTCTGCGGTTGAGCTAGCCGGTTGTCCAGCGCCAGCACGATGGGACCGCGCATCACGGCCAATTGCGGCGCGCCACTTGGGGCAGGCACCGCGCGTCCCCGCAAGTCCAACTTCAGCACCACCGAGTCGCCCCGCTTCCAGTCACGCTCCAGCTTGGCATAGGCGCCCGCTGGGCATGGGACCGCCTGGCCGTTCACCGAAAGCGATGTGTTGCGGCTCCAGGCAGGAATGCGGAGTTTCAGTGCAAACCGCCCCTCTGGGGAAGGCTGAAGCGTTAACTTGGTCCGGTCGTTCACCGGGTAATCCGTCTCCTGGAGAATTTTCACCTCTGTGCCGTCCTCGAGTTTCACGGTGGCCGACCCCGGAGCGTAGAGGTTCACCACCGGCCCCTCGTGATCCGTCATCACCGCCCAACGCGGCGTCAGCAGGAGCCCGCTAGGACCGCTCACAACGCAGCAGCTCAAAGCGTCCTCGCGATGGTTAGGGCTCGGCACACGCTGGCCGGTCAGAGGTGTGAAGTACGCCCACCACCGCCCGTCCGGCGTCATCCCCCCGAGCAAGGCGTTATAAAGGGACACCTCAAGTTCGTCGGCCCACACCGGGTCGCCGGTGAGTTGCAGCAACTGATAGCACAACCTCATCCAGGCGGCCGTCACACACGTCTCGATGGGTTCTTCCAGCACTTCGGTCTGGTAACGCGCGCCCTCGCACCACAATTCCTGGTTTGAGCCGGAACCAATGATCATGCGCTCCGTCTGGCGGATACTCTCGCCCACCTTCAAGACCGCTTCAAGGTAGAGGGGGTTCGCCGTGGCGCGGTACAACTCGCAAAGACCCTCGTAATTAGTCGTCATCTCATAGGCCTTGGGCGCCGCAATCTTGGCCACGGGTTTTCCGTACAATGCACCCTCCAGCAGGTGGAGTCCGGTAGGGGTAAGCTTGTTGGGCATCTCCCATTGCTGTAAGATGTACTGCGCCAAATCCAGGTAGGCCTGGGAACCGGTGCGCGCGTAGAGCATCGCTATGGGCTCGAGGATCGAGGTGGAGGGCAGGCCCTGGTGCAGGGGCCAGCCGGTTTCCGCCAAATTCACCTTGCCCGGCCCCACTTGGCTTCGGAAATAGTCCGCTTCGCGGCGCGCCGCGTCGAGTGCAGTGCGGTCGCCGGTCACGTCATAGTAGGCAAGCAGCCCCAGCAAGACACACTTGCGACCCCATACGTCCCAGCCGCCCAGTTGCACGCTCGGCCGATAAGTGCCGATGTAGCCGTCAGGAGTCTGCGTCTCGAGTAAGCTCCCAACCGCCTTGTCAAGTACAGCACGGTGCTCAGCAGTAGGCTCGTAAGTGTAGCCCATCGCTGCTGAGGTGCACCACTTCCCCCAATACTCCATACGCCAATCGCTGCAGTCCTTCTCCTGCCGGACTCGGAATGGTTGAACGAGCCGGTTAATGTCCTGGGCCATGACGCGGTTCGATATGCACAAGTCCAGCTTGGTGCCGAGCCAACCCTTAATCTGTATGCTCCCCGCCGGAGCGGGACGTAACGCGTCGCTCACAACGGTCTGCGGCGTCTGCGCCGCGGCCATCGTGGCAATAGTGGTCATACTAAGAATTGCGTGCGTCCAAAATGGCACGCTCATCGTTGTGCACTCCATTCCTTCCATCCTCACGTCGGCGTCGATTAGCCTATCAAATGCCGTGCTCCTCGTCAAGCGACTAGCGACTACTCCAGCCCAAGAATCGCGATTGAGCGATATAGCGCGTTCCTGAGATGGTGGAAACGCCTGCGGCCGCGAGCCGTGGTTGGTGAGTGGCAGCTCGCGACTCAGTTCGGGTCAGGATTCAGGGGCCCATGCGTCCTCCGGATAATTTTTTCCCACCAGCAGCGGACACCGCCGCCTGGTAGTTCGACGGCCACGCCTTTTCCGCCTCCTTGCCTCAGGTGCGCAGCGTCGCGCAGCAGACCCGGGCGGATTGCAATAAGAGCCATTTCTCCAGGTCGGCCTTGACCTGCAGCATCCAGCCGCGCGCGTGGCGCACCAGCTTGCCCGCCAGCCGATACACCTTCCAGCGCAGCGTGGCCACCGTCACCGTGCGATAGGACGCCGGCAGCACCCGCCCTTTCAATAGTTGCCCCAAATTGTAGGCTAACACCCCAATGGCAAAATACAGGGCATTGGCCTCCAACTGCCCGCACGGCATCTGCTCCATGCCAAAACCCACCTTCAGTTCCTTATGCCAGTTCTCGCTCTCGCCTCGCTGGTTGTGCTTCCAGACTACCTCGCTCGCCGGCTCTTCCCGGTTGCTGGCCACCGCGTGATAGCAATACCGCTCAGCCTCGAACAAATTGGGCTGCGGATTCGGCCAGCGCAACACCAGCAGCCGGAAGGCCTGTTCGGTCCCCTTCAGGGTGTGCACCGTCTCGGCAATCTCGCGGTCGGTGGCGATGCCCTCTTGCGTCTGGTAGGGTTGCCAAGCCACTTCCGGCAGGTTCTGAATTTCTCCCTTCACGGCGGCGTCCAGATCGGCGGTGATGCTGAAGCTGCGCCCCGGCTGGCTGTAGTAGTTGATCACTTTGGCTTGGTAAGCTGCACTATCGCTGCGGAAATAGATTCGCTTCCCCCTCGGTAGCGCCGCTTCGCAGCTCTGCGCAAACTCCAAGATCCCGGCACTGGGACTCTGATTGCCTTCCCGAAACTGGTGACCCACGCACATCCCGTCCACGTATCCCACCAGCGGCATGTAGCCCTGCACGTGGTTATAGGTCCACGCCGCGTCCTGCTTCTCCGCCTCGATCTCCGTCGCATCCACATCCAGAATCACTTCCGCTTGCTCGAAACAGGACGCCACCAGTTTCCGGCTCACCTGCTGGATCGCTTCCGCCCCCGCCCGCCCTTGCCGACGCAGCCAGTCCCCCACCGTCCCGGCGTCCGGCACCGCTTCCAAACCCAACTCCCCCAGCACCTCCTGCTCGGCCCGCAACTCCCGCAAGTCCTCCAGCCGCCTTCCGCCCGCATGCAGCATCCACACCAGCGCCTGCACAAACTCCCGCGGCTTATATCCTCGTCCCGACTTCGGACCCTCCAGCGCTCGCTCTACCTCCTCCCACACTCCGACCGCTCGCGCCAATTCCTCCAACACCACCAGCCCGCCCAGACTGGTCAGACGCTCCGAACTTCTTTCCATCTTGATAGGCAGAATCAACTGCGGTAGGTTTGCTTCCATCGTTCACCCTCCGGGTGTGGGTCTACGATTTCACACAAAATCTCTATAACACACATCCCGTGAGGGTGAGCGTCTTTTCTGTGGCTTTCCGCTCCTCTCAATCGCGATTCTTGGGTCCAGCGACCTGCGATTCAGACAGTGGGGGGAGGGCGCGAGGCTGGCGGGAGGCAGGAGCGGCGAGACGAGGGGAATTGGGCGCTGGAGTGGGGGCGTGCTGAGACGGGTGGCGGCTGTGTCGTAGGGTGAAGACT
>JBEKIZ010000072.1:0-27710 GCA_050011515.1 Terriglobia bacterium
GGATCAACCAGGTTCAGATGAAAGAGCAGATCGGCCTGAACTTTGCTACGGCCTTGCGGTCGTTCCTCCGCCAGGATCCCAATATCATTCTGGTGGGAGAGATCCGCGACTTTGAGACGGCGGAAATAGCCATCAAGGCGGCGCTTACAGGCCACCTGGTTTTTTCAACAGTTCACACCAACGACGCCCCTTCAACCATATCGCGCTTGATGAACATGGGGATCGAGCCCTTCCTGGTAGCGACCTCGGTGAATCTTATCTGCGCGCAACGCCTCGTGCGCCGCCTCTGTGCGGAGTGCAAGATACAGGATAATGTCTCCCCGCAGGTTCTGATGGACGCCGGCTATACGCCGGATGAGGCCCGTACCGTCAAAGTCTGGAAGCGGCAGGGCTGCCCAACTTGCGGCAACAAGGGCTACAAGGGCCGTATTGGTCTGTATGAAGTGGTAGAAATCACCGACGAGATGCGCGAACTGATCCTTGTGGGAGCTTCGGCGCTTGAACTCAGGAAGAAGGCCATCGAGCAAGGTATGATGACCCTTCGCCGCAGCGGGCTGATCAAAGCCGCCGCTGGGGTGACGACTCTTGAAGAGGTGATGCGGGAGAGCGTTCTATAGGGTGTCTTCGCGAATGGGGGGTTTTCTGGCGGGGGCGGGGAGAGCGAATTTATGCCAGTGCCGAGTCTTAACGATCTTCTGAAGCGGATGGTCGATACGGGAGGTTCCGACCTGCATATTACCACGAACTCCCCTCCCAGAATTCGCCTTCATGGCGAGCTGAAACCGCTGGAGGGTGTGCCACCTCTCGGTCCGGCGGATACCAAGCAACTGGCCTATAGCATCTTGACCGACGGGCAAAAGCACCGTTTTGAAGAGAATCTTGAGCTCGACTTTTCCTTTGGGATCAAGAATATGGCGAGATTCCGGGGCAACCTGTTCAATCAGCGTGGCGCCGTGGCCGGAGTATTCCGGATGATCCCTTTTGAAATCAAGACCTTTGAACAGTTGCAGTTGCCTCCCCTGCTGGCGAGTCTCTGTGAGAAGCCACGCGGGTTGGTTCTGGTGACCGGGCCGACAGGGAGTGGGAAGTCAACCACCCTGGCGACCATGCTCGACCTGATCAACCAAGCACGCCACGAGCACATGCTTACCATCGAAGATCCTATCGAGTTTATCCATTCCCACAAAAAGTGCCTGGTGAACCAGCGCGAGGTTCACTCGGACACCCATTCCTTTGCGAACGCGTTGCGTGCCGCGCTACGCGAAGACCCTGACATTGTGCTGATCGGCGAAATGCGTGATCTGGAAACCATCGAGTCAGCGCTGCGAATAGCAGAGACCGGGCATCTTACCTTTGCGACATTGCACACCAACTCTGCTTCTTCCACCATTAACCGCATTATTGATGTCTTCCCTGCGCACCAGCAGGCGCAGATTCGCGCTCAACTCTCGATGGTGCTGGAAGGCATTCTGTGCCAAGCGCTTCTGCCCAGGGCGGACGGGAAGGGCCGAATCTTGGCGGCAGAGATTCTGATTCCAAACCCCGCCATCCGGAACCTCATCCGGGAAGACAAGGTTCACCAGATTTATTCTGCCATGCAGTTGGGGCAAGAAAAGTTCGGCATGCAGACTTTCAATCAGGCGCTTAATTCTCTATACTCGCAAAGGCTGATTACCCTGGAGACAGCCTTGTCGCGTTCGAGCAACGTGGACGAACTCAAAGATATGATCGACCGTGGCAGCGCCGCAGGCGGAGCAGGGCAACAACTGCTGGCCTCCCATGGTCCTATCCGCAGGTAGTGGCGGTGGCTAATACTGGACCCGCAAGAATTGCTTGCCGCGGTCCTCAAGCGTGGGGGCAGCGCAAGGAACCGTGAGGTGGACTGATGCCGCAGTTTGAATATCGAGGAACGTCACGTACAGGCACGCTGGTCAGCGGGGTGCGGGCGGCGCCGAACCGCGAGGCCCTGGACGCGGCACTGCGCCGGGAGCAGGTCACACCGGCCCGCATCGTAGCGAAGCGCGTCATCGCCATCCCCAAACCGAAAGTGCGGGGGAGAGTGAGCGCCAAAGAACTGGCGATTTTCACCCGCCAGTTCTCGGTCATGATTGATGCCGGTCTTCCGCTGGTTCAGTGCCTTGAAATCCTCTCCTGCCAACAGGAGAACAAGGCTTTTGCCAAGGTGCTGGCCGGGGTTCGCAGGACGGTTGAAGGCGGCTCGACTCTCGCCAATGCGCTGCGCGAATATCCCAAGGTATTTGACGATCTCTATACCAACATGGTCGAGGCGGGCGAGACCGGGGGTATGCTGGACGGCGTTTTGCAGCGACTCTCCGGGCATATTGAAAAAGCCGTCAAGTTGCGGAGGGCGGTGACCTCAGCCTTGATATATCCCTCGGCCGTAGTGCTCATCGCGGGGGGCGTGATCTTCCTCCTCCTGTGGAAGGTCGTACCCATTTTTGCCACCCTTTTCGCCGGTCTGGGTGTGGACTTGCCTTTGCCGACCCGCATAGTTATTGGTCTCAGCAACGCCATCGCAAGCTTTGCTTTGCCCTTAGTGGTTCTGCTGGGCCTGGTCGGATACGGCCTGAAGGTTTACTACGCCACGCCCCAGGGACGCACGGTCATTGATACTTTCATCCTCAAGCTCCCCATCCTGGGCGGCCTGATGCGCAAGATCTCGGTGGCGATGTTTACTCGTACGCTGGGTACCCTGATTGCGAGCGGCGTTCCAATGCTGGAGGCCATGAGTATTACAGCGCGCACGGCGGGCAATGCGGTGATTGAGAAGGCCATCCTGGAGGTTCGGACGGCCATCGAAACAGGCCGGACCATCGTGGATCCCCTGCGCGAAACCGGCGTTTTCCCCAACATCGTGGTGCAGATGATCGGGGTGGGCGAGCAGACCGGATCACTGGACGCCATGCTCCAGAAGATTGCCGACTTTTACGAAGATGAGGTGGATGCGGCAGTCGGCGATCTCTTAACGGCGATGGAACCGATGATCATTCTTTTCCTGGGTGTGGTCGTGGGAGGGGTGGTAATTTCGATGTATCTTCCCTTGTTCAGCTTGATCTCAAAACTGGCAGGTTAGTTTCCGCAACTCGCCCACGATTCCGTCCAGGGCTCCTGAAGAGGGGGCGCAGGCTTGTCCTTTCCGCTGGCTGGACCCAATCCTGCCCAGGACTGCTCAGGGTTTAGTGGCGGCATCCGAAGCCGGACCAGGGATGATGACAATTCCTTTGGCGCGCGAAAGGGTATTGACGGCTCCGCTGAAGCGCATAGAATTGTGGGCTGGTAGGCTTCTTCATGGAAGAACGCTCTTCCCTTAATTCGACCACCGTCTCCGCCGGGTTGCCTGACCAGTTAAAGACGTGGCTCCCCTGGGTGACCAAAATCCGCTTCGTCATTATCAGCTTTGTTTTCGCCATCGATTACGCCATTCGAACCCTTGTCGCCAACCCTCCCAACCCTGCATCCTTCAAATACTTCGGCATCGTCATTATTCTCTGGTACGTCGTTGGCTTGTATTATCTTATTTACAATCAGTTAAGTCGGGAATACCTCTTGCAAGCATACCTGCAGATCTTCTCCGACATCCTCATCATCACCGCCATTTTGCACCTCACGGGAGACTTGGAAAGCAATTACTTCTCGCTTTACCTGGTGGTGATCATTCTTTCCACTATCCTCCTTCCTCGGGGACGGGTGTTCCTGGTGGCGGCGGTATGCTTCGTTTGCATGGGCGGAGTGCTGGAATTGGCATATCTCCCAAGTATCTATCCCGACTTCGCGGACCATTATCCGGCCCTCCGCTTTCTCGTGACCTCCTCGCCCTATGCGGTGGACTTGCGCACCCTGCAGGTCAAGATCGGGGGGAGCCTTTTCGGTTTCTTCGCTGTCGCCTACCTCTCCAGTCATCTGGCGGAGAGTCTCCGAAAAGTCGGAGAAGAACTCAGGGACAAGAGCGGGCAGGTCGTCAGCCTGCAAGCAAAAACCGAGAACATCCTGGAGAGCATGCGCGATGGGCTGATGAGCACGGATTTGGAAGGTTTCGTCAGCGAGCTGAATAGCTCGGGCGCCACCATATTGGGCCGGAAGCCTGAAGAGCTGCGTGGAAAACCGATTCAATCTCTTTTCCCCGACTTGCAGGCCGAGGCGCCTTCAGTCCCTAACGGAAACGCCTTCCCTACGCGGCAGGAAATAACGTATCTGCATCCGCGCGGCGAGCGCCGCATCCTCGGTATTTCTGTTTCTCCACTGATTGTCCCGGAAATCGGTGCGGTCGGTTACGTACACAATTTCCAGGACCTCACGGAGGAAAAACGCCGGGAAGCCGAGTACCGCACCAAGGACCGCATGGCAACACTGGGCCGCATGGCAGCCGGCATCGCGCACGAGATCAGGAATCCGTTGGCGTCTATTGCCGGCTCCGTCAAGCTGTTGCAGTCAATTTCGAGTTTGGATGAGGACCAATCCAAGTTAATCGAGATTGTGAGCAGTGAGTCTGAGCGACTCAATAAACTGGTGTCTGATTTTCTTCTCTATTGTCGGGAGCAGCACCATGAACTCCAGGAAGTTGACCTGGTCAATCTGATCGGAGAGACTCTGGTTTTGCTTTCGCACCATCCGCTGTTCGGAGCCAATGTCCGCGTGGAGAAGCGGGTTCCTGCCAAGCCCCTCCTGATCTGGGCGGATGCCGACAAGTTGCGTCAGGTATTCTGGAATATATCGGACAATGCGCTCAAAGCCATGCCGGATGGGGGGCAGTTGACGGTGCAAGTGGAGGAAGCCAGCGAAAAGACCGTCCGAGTGACCCTGAGTGACACTGGAGTGGGATTTACGGAGCTGCAGCTCGAAAAAGTCTTTGAGCCCTTTCAACCGGGATTCAGCGGTGGCACAGGCCTCGGACTGGCGATCGTTTACCAGATTATGCAGGGACTCCAGGGCACGATCAGGGTGGAATCGAAAGCTGGCAAGGGTGCAAGGTTTGTGCTTGAATTACCCAAGAAGCCTACTCCAGTGGTTGCAGAGCAAATGCGTTTCACGTCGGCTGTTGCCAGTCGGTGATGAGGTTTTGCAGAGAAATTGTGCTTAGGGGAAGGTAAATGGCTCGGCTGCTGATTGTGGACGACGAAAAGTCGTTGTGCCAAATGTTGGAGATTGTCTTCCGCAAGGACGGCCACCTTGTCGAGACGGTGTCCAGCGGCCAAGCGGCGAAAAAGAAGATCGAATCCCAAGTTTACGATCTTATTATCTGCGACATCCGTATGCCGGACCTGACGGGCATTGAACTGCTCGAGTTCTTCCGCGAAAGTCGCAATCCCGCGGGTTTCATTTTGATTACGGCTGTCCCCACGATGTCCACGGCCATCGACGCTCTCAACCTGGGAGCCTATCAGTACGTCATCAAGACGGATAAACTGGTTGAGGAGCTGAAACTCACCGTTAATCGGGCGCTGCAAGAGTTGGCGTTGCGTGAAGAGAATGTGCGCCTGCGCCGGGAATTGCTCCGCGTCTTTGCGCATAACAACATTATTGGCCAAAGCCGGCAGATTCAGAGCATCCTCGAAATGGTGCGGACCGTGGCCCCCACCGCCAGTACGGTCTTGATTACGGGCGAGAGCGGGACCGGCAAAGAGTTGGTAGCGCGGGCCATTCATGAGGCCAGCTTGCGCCGCGAAAGGCCCTTCGTTTCCATCAACTGTGGGGCCTTTCCGGAAACCCTGCTGGAAAGCGAGCTGTTTGGATATCTCAAGGGGGCCTTCACCGGAGCGGATGCCAACCGTAAGGGCATCATCGAATCCGCCCACGGGGGCACGTTATTCCTGGACGAAATCGGGGAGACAAGCCCCACGATGCAAGTCAAGCTTCTGCGCGTCCTGCAGGAGAGAAAGGTACGACCGCTGGGAGGAAGCGCCGATATTTCGATCGACGTGAGATTGATTGCCTCCACGAACCGCGATTTAAAACGCATGGTGGCAGGGGGACAGTTTCGGGAGGACTTCTACTACCGCATCAGTGTCATACCTATCCACGTCCCTCCCTTGCGGGAGCGACCTGACGACATTGGGCCTCTGGCACGCAACTTTCTGCGGAAATTTGGCTTGCAGATGGGGAAGGGGGTGCTGGATTTCGATCGAGAGATCCTGGATGTTCTCGAACATTATCCCTGGCCGGGAAATATCCGGGAACTCGAAAATGCGGTCGAATACGCGGTGGCGGTGTGTGGGGAACGCGATGGCCGGGTATGCCTGGAACACCTGCCTCAATCAGTGACTGGTATCACTCTGAGCGGTGAGACCACAATTCAAATTCCCCAAGGAGGGTTGGATTTCGAGACCCGTCTATCGCAAATCGAAAAGCAGTACCTGCTTGCTGCTTTGCGTGCCGCGGAAGGCGTTCGAACTCATGCTGCGGAACTTCTTCACATGTCCTACCGATCGTTTCGACATTATGCCAAGAAATACAACATCTGAGGCCGGTGAATTGGATGCAGCGTCTCACCTCCAACCCACCCCTCTTTCTGAAGAACCCGCGAGCCGTGGAGCCTTTTTTTTCGGCCAAAACATTGACCGGTTGGCCATCCCGCTCCTGATTCTCTTTTCCCTCGCCCTGTATATCGCAACCACCGGCTACGACTTGGTTGGGGATGACGCCATCTTGATTGGGGGCAATCCCTACGTGAGAAGCTTCCATTTTCTGCGCGAGATCTTCACGCAAAACTTCTGGAGCTTTCGCGGCGCGCGTGGGGATAGTATCTACTACCGGCCGTTGGTCATGTTCACTTTTCTGGTGCAGGCGATGTTGTTTGGTCCTCGACCCGGCCCCTTTCATCTCTTCAATGTCCTCCTGAATGCTTGGGTAGTAGTGATGGTCTATCAACTCGGCAAAAGGTTCTGGCCCAAAGGGAGCGGAGCCTTGTGGGGTGCCTTACTGTTCGCCGCCCTGCCTGTTCACACCGAGGATGTGGCGACCGTCTCAGGGATTTCTGATCTCGAATGCGCAGCATTCTTCTTGCCAGCGCTTCTGATCTACACCAAGCCCGCCAGCGGAGGAGGCTTTTCGCGGGTCCGAGCGTGGATGAGCGCGGTAATGTTTCTCCTGGCGGCGCTGTGCAAAGAGGTTGCGCTGGCTATCCCTGTGCTCATGGTCTTCTTCGAGCATTTCATGCGCGGCGACGAAGCAGCGCGATTCGGCGAGCGCCTGAGCCGCTACATGCCCACCTTCCTGGTGTCGGCATTCTATATCGTCGTTCATCTGGCCGTGATCGGGGATATTTCCGGCGTCGGGCCACCCGGTCGCATGCGTCTGAGGGAATCCCTCATCTTCGGCTTTACGCAGCTCGGTGAATATACCGGCAAGCTTCTCTGGCCTCAACACCTTTCCTATTCCTGGAAGTTCCATCCCCCCCTTACTTGGCGGGAGCCGGCAGTGCTCCTGGGAATGTTGTTTGCACTTTGGGCGGCAGGAGTGGTGGTGGCTTGGTGGAGGCAGGACCGGCCTGTCAGTTTCGCCATAATTTGGTTCTTCTTGACTCTTGCTCCTGTCCTCAACATCGCCGGAGTGGGTGTTTCCGCTTATGGGGAGAGATACCTTTACATCCCCTCGGTGGGAATCTGCTGGCTGTTAGGCGAAGGCCTGGGAAGCATGGTCAGCAAGGGCCCAGGCCGCCGCGCATGGTTGAGAGTTGCGGGCGGGGCGCTCGGCTTGATTCTGTTGCTGGCGGCGGCTTTACGGACCTTTGTGAGACTGCCGGCATGGCGGAACAATTTCACCCTGGGTCTGGCCACTGTACGTGATGACCCCAACGCCGCCACGTTCCATATCTACTTGGGGAACAATTACAGATGGGAGGGCAACCGTGGGCTCGCACGTATCGAGTACGTGGCGGCGATAGCCTCGGACCCCCTTGCCGGCGAAGCTTTCGTGAACCTGGCGGGTGTCTTTTTGGACGACGGGAACGCGAGTGCCGCCGAGCAAGTCCTGAGGCGCGGCGCTCAGATGAACCCCACTTTTTCGAAGCCACTCTTCGCCTTGGGTAAGATTGCGCTCGGGCGAGGTGACCGGGAAGAAGCTCGTGATTTGTTTGCCAGAGCGTTGTCTGATGACCCGAATGATTCCGAGTCCCTCTTCGCGCTCGGGCTTTTGTCGTTGCAGGAAGGGCGTCTCGACGAGGCAGAGAAACTCCTCAGCCGGGCCGCAACGGTAGAGCCTTCTTCTGCCCTGGTTCACCTGAACCTGGGGGCCGTTTTCTGCCGCGAAAAGAAATTCGGGGACGCGGAAGCCGAGTTCCGGCGCGCCATCCAGCTCGCTCCAGACAGCGAGGCGCCTTTCCTGGCGCTTGCCGGTGTTTACGAAGATCAAGGCAAGCTGGTGGCGGCACTCGACATCTATCGGCAGATTGTGAGGGCCGCCCCCAACTCTGGAAACGCACAGTTTCGGCTTGGCGTCCTCGCGCTAAAAATGGGGAAAGGCGATGAGGCGATCAGTGCACTTGGGAAAGCGGTCGCGGCTCAGCCGAAGTCAGCCCTAGCTCACGCGCAGCTTGGTCTGGCTTACCTCGATTTGGGCGACGCCACAAGCGCGAGGCGGGAAATCCAGGCTGCCAAGCTCCTTGACCCCCATGAGGATACGGTAAAGATGGCCCTGCGAAAGCTAAAGCCTTGAGCTCCGTCTTGTCCGCAGATTCGCAAAGAGAGCCACAAATAGAACGCTCGGGCACCGTCTTACTTACTGCCTTGAAAATGTTATAAATATTATCGGAGTGACAAAATCCGTCGCGCCGTTTGGACAAAAAGCGGCAAAGAAAATGTGCCGGAAGGCGCAGAACCTGGAAGGGTTTTCAATTGCTACGCTAAGTATCTGAATACAAGATGGTTGGCCTTGATGGAAAAAGGTCCTGGAATGCTGCATTGGCAGGAAAAGTGCCATATCATAAGCGGCATGGATTCATGGGAGTTGAGTTTATGAAGGAGGATGAATGAAGAAAAGTTCACGAGGTTTTTCACTGATTGAGTTGCTGATCGTTGTCGCGATCATTCTAATCATTGCGGCAATCGCCATCCCGAATCTCCTGCGTTCGCGTATTGCAGCCAATCAGGCTTCTGCGGTGGGATCACTCCGCACCCTCAACACAGCGGAGGTCACCTACTCTGTTACTTACAACACCGGCTACACTCCGACCTTGGGCTACTTGGGCCCACCGGCTGCCGGACAGAACCCTGTTGCTACTGCCTCGGGATTAATTGACAGTGTTCTCGCAGGAACCTCAGGTACGGCAGGCTCAGCGGCCACAACGAGTTCGAAGAGTGGTTATACGTTTGTCTACTCGGCGGGCGCCGTTGATACGACTGGCAGATATAACACTTACTCGATCACCGCCACGCCGGTCACTGTGGCATCGACTGGGACCAACTTCTACTACACCGATCAGTCCGGCGTAATCCGTCAAAACAGCACAGCGGTGGCCGGTTCGACCGACTCGCCTCTGGCTGGTTAGACATTGGAAACAACGAAATTACACGCAGGGGGAGGGCAGGGGGCCCTCCCTTTGTTTTTGTAGGCGCCTTGGAACGAAGCATCCGCTGACCTCCAGTTTCGCTTTGCAATTGCAGAATAAACTCTCAGGATGAAATCACCTTCGAGCTGCCAATTGAGAAGCGCACTGGCGCTGGGGGGCAGTCGCTCCGCCGAAGCTTTCCGAATCCGAAACTTGAATTCCAGTCACCCGAATTGAGGCGGATGCAGTTGTCTGCTATGAAAGACGCTTGTCGGATGCCATCGGCCCGCCAATGACAATGGCGGGTCGATCTTTCGAGGCGGTGTATTGGACGTAGGGGCAGGTCCCGACAGGCCGGGATGCCTGCCCTCAGGCGATGGGCACCCACAAGGGGGCCTATAATTTGCCGCGTCCATTTGCGCTTGGTCTGCTTTTGACCTTTGACCTTCGACCCTTGACTTGTGTCGCCCAGCACGGAGAATTTCAAATATGTATGGTTAGACTTCCCTGGAGTTGTTGTCATCAGGTATATTAGTCTCGGGTGCGTGGCGACGGCATGCGACCGCGCCACAGGAGGGAGGTAGCCGCCCAGATACGGTGCGTTGAGCATGCTGGCCCTTGAAACCATCGAGCTGACCAAAGACTACCGTCAGGGTTTCTGGCGCAACCGGGTTAAGCGAGCGCTCGACCGGCTTAATCTCAGGGTGGAGGCCGGCGAGGTTTTCGGGCTGCTCGGACCGAACGGCGCCGGCAAGACAACTACGCTGAAGTTGCTCTTTCGCTTGATTCTCCCCACCTCAGGAACGGCTCGCATCCTGGGGAAGCCACTCGAAGACATCGCAGTTCGGTCCCGCGTCGCCTACTTGCCAGAGAATCCCAGCTTCTATGAGCATCTGACGGCGGAGGAGTTCTTAAACTACGTAGCATCCCTGTTTGGTTTGTCGGCTACTGAACGCCGCCGCCGCGCCGGCGAGCTCATCGACCAGTTGGGTCTCTCCGCCTCCCGCCACGTTCCGCTACGCAGGTTTTCCAAGGGCATGATACAGCGTTTAGGAATTGCCCAGGCCTTGATCAATGACCCTGACTTGGTGTTTTTGGACGAGCCCATGTCCGGCCTGGACCCGCTGGGCAGAAGGGAAGTCCGTGAGGTCATATTGCGGTTGAAGGAGCGGCAGAAGACAGTATTCTTCTCCACCCATATTCTCGCGGATGCTGAGACGCTTTGCGGCCGAGTCGCGGTTCTCCACCACGGCCGGCTGCAGGGTTGTGGAGAGTTGAACACAATCCTTTGCCTGGGAGTGTCCACCACCGAGTTGGTGCTCGAAGGCCCGTCCGCAGAGGTCCTGGCAGAGCTCATGCCTTATTCGTCGTCGCTCGTTCGGACAGGAGAACGAGTGCGCCTTGAGATACCGGAGGAAAGCCAAGTTCAACGAACCCTTGAGGTTATCCTGCGCAGCCGAGCGAAGTTGATCTCCGTAAATCCGGTAAGGAGGTCGTTGGAGGATTACTTCCTTCAGAAAGTCGGCGCCTCGGAGTCTTCCCAAGAAGTGGCGAGTGTTTATGACCCGAGTTAATCACGGGAGCGAGCATGCGCGTGGCCACAATTGCCCTTCATACATTTAAGGAATCGGTTCGCGAAAAAGTTCTGTACAATCTGGTAGCCTTTGCACTCCTGCTGATCGGGGCCGCGATCCTGTTCGGAAGCATTTCGGTGGGTGTGGAACAGATTATCCTGATAACTCTGGGGCTCACCTCGATTTCGGTTTTCGGCCTGCTGATTGCCATTTTCATTGGAATCGACCTCGTCTCGAAAGAGATCGAACGCCGGACGATCTACAATATCCTTTCCAAGCCCGTCTCCCGCCCGGAATTCATTCTCGGGAAATACTTGGGACTTCTGCTCACCCTCTTTGTGAACACGGCGATCATGACGGCGGGCTTCTACGCGGCTTTGTTCTATCAAAAGCGCGCCCTGCTGCTGGACGACCTTAGGTTTCTCGGTGCTGTCTATTTCATCCTGCTCGAACTGGCCATAGTGGTGGGGATCGCTGTGGTCTTTTCCTGTATATCCACCCCGGTGCTATCCGCCGTTTACACTTTTTGCCTTTATGTAATCGGAAATTTCTCGGCCGACTTACGCGCCTTCGGCCAGGAAACCCAGAGCGCGCTGCTCGGGACGTTGTGTGACGTCCTTTATTACTTGCTGCCCAATTTCGGGGATTTTAATGTTATCAGTCAGGTAGCCCACGCGGAGAAGATCCCGGGTTACCTGTGGCTTGGAAACTCTCTTTACGCTCTTCTATACATAGCAGCCCTTCTGGGCATGGCAGTCCTTATCTTCGAGGAACGGGAATTCCGATGACAACTTCCTCTGAGTCCCTCTCTCAACCTCGCCTCCGCCGGCATGTCTGCTGGCTTTTGCTTTTGCTGTGCCTTTTAGGATTGATCCCAATCCAACGGAGCATTGACCTCCGAAGGGGAAGTGACCGGGGAGCCGCCGACGTCTTATTTCTGCCCTCGGGCAAGTTTCTGCGTCAACTCAGCTTGGGATACGAGGGGTTACTCGCAGACATTTATTGGACGCGAGTAGTGCAATATTTTGGTGGAAAACGACTGGCCCATTCCACAGAGTTCAACCTTTTGGGGCCTTTGCTTCAGATCACTACCGACCTGGATCCCCACTTGCTCGTTGCTTACCGTTTCGGCTCGATTTTCCTTGCGGAGAAGCCACCTCGGGGAGCGGGTCAACCCCTGGAAGCACTGGCGCTTTTGCATCGTGGCATCGTTGCCAATCCAGACCGCTGGCGGCTATGGGAAGATGTTGGCTTCATTTACTACTGGGATTTGAAAGACTACCCTGCTGCGGCGCGAGCGTTTCAAGCCGGGAGCGAGAGGCCGGGAGCCATGGTGTGGATGCGGGTTATGGCAGCGAAGGTGGCGGCGCAGGGCGGCCAACTCGCCACTTCCAGATTCCTCTGGTCCGAAATCGCCCGCCAGGCTGGCAACGAGCAGATACGCAAGAACGCTGAGGACCACCTGATGGCCATCGAGGCGGAGGAAGAGATAACCAAACTGAACGAGTTGATCGCCCTCTACAACTCGCGGCAAGGACGACCCGCGCGCTCCTTCCAGGCACTGGTTGTCGCAGGTTACCTGCGCGCTCTGCCGCGCGATCCTTCGGGGGTTCCTTACATCCTTGATGCCGGCGGGCGTGTCCGATTGAATCCTCGAAGCTCGGTTGAATTGAGCTTGCTCGAGTAGGCCTCCAGCCTGCAAGCCGGGAGTGGCGAAGTGGAGCAATTGCGTTTCATTTTTTGGGAATTATTGAAAATCCTGGGGGTGGCGTTTACCAGCCTGCTGGCGGCCAAGGCAGTGGCGAGCCGGAAGGCGACAGAAGACAAGAGCCTGGCGAGCCGGTTGGCTCGCGCCAAGCCGTGGCTGTATGCTGTTATTCTGGCGCTGGTCGGCTTCGGCGCCTGGAACCTGGGTTACGATATAGCGGCGGAGGTGTACTACGGGGCCAGTTTGAGCGATGCACAGAACTCCCGACTTTCCAACGCGTACGTCAACGCTCTTCAGGCGGTCGTGTTGCGTCCGGGGGTTCCACGTTATTGGCAAGCCCTCGAGGCGGCAAAATTCAGTTTGCGCCAGTTTGCCTCCGTAGTTGACGACTTGCCGGCCATCCAGCGCCTCACGGGCGGAGATTTGGACGAAGTGGATTCATATCGGTTTGCGGTCTGTCTGTTTCTCTTGGGACGATACGATGAGGCGCTGAGCATCACCAAGCGAGTTATCAGTCAAAATCGTTTTTATATGCCTCCCTACATTCTTCAAGGGAATGTCCTGACTGCCCAACGGAAGTATAGCGAAGCCCAGCAGGCCTTTGTGGCGGTGCTCCGAATCCTTCCCACTGACCAGGCGGCGGTTGAAGGCTTGGCGCACGCCTACTTCCTGGAAGGGAACCGCCAGCAGGCTCTCAAAGTTCTGAATGAAACATCCAAGCTCCCCTTTTCAGCCGAGGCGCAAAAAAGATTCGAGGCGCTGAAAGGCCTGTATGGCCAGTAACCGCCGGCTGATTATTCGTCCGCGTCTGGAAGACTTGGTGGCTCTAGCCTTTTTTTTGATCAACTTGGCTTTGCGTGTCGTGTTCCGCGGGGCGGACCATACGAGCCGTGGCCCGGCGGACGTCCTGATCATTATTCCCGCCGTGACTTTGCTGCTGGCAAAGGAATTGGTCCATTATTTCGTCTTCGGGAAGAAGGAGTCTTCCGGTTCCTCCGCTGACCCGCGATCGTTCGTCCGGCCCTATTGGGAAATCGTCCGAGACTGGTTCCCGTTTCTGGTGATCCTGCTCATGTACTACTCACTTTGGGGTGACGCTACGCATCTCCTGGTCCCACAGGACCGTGACCTGGAATTGATTATCCTGGATCAGAGATTGTTTGGTTTTCAGGCAAGCTTGGCGGTCCAGCGTTTCATTACCCCGCCGCTGACGGCCTGGATGGAGTTTTCTTATTTCTTTCACGTCTTGAACATCCCCATTGTCGCCTGCTTTGTATATCTGTACCGCCCTCGCCCGCGCTTCCGGGAAATGATGAGCGGGCTCATGGTGGTCACTTTCCTGGGACTTCTCGGCTACCTTCTGGTTCCCGCGATCGGTCCGATGTACACCTTGCACGACCTCTACACCGTTCCACTCAGCCAGCCGATTTCCCTCTTCAACCAGCAACTCGAATTCATGGATTTTGCTCGCATCCATCGTGACGTTTTTCCCAGCATGCACGTGGCGATTTCCTTTCTCGTGTGGCTTTATGCCTTTCGCAACTCGCGGCCTCTTTTCTGGGTGTTGTCCCCGCTTATCTTGAGCCTTTGGGTCTCCACAATTTACCTGCGCTACCATTACCTCGTTGATGTCGCGGCGGGTTTCGTCCTGGCTCCCGCGAGTTTCCTGCTCGCCAACTGGCTATTTGGGCGCTTCGGCAACATGGCGCTCTCAATCCCAATCCCGGCCGCATGGGCTGATGGATTAGCTCGATTGGGGGTCACCGGCACGGGGAAAGCCAATAAGCCGTCAGGCAAGACTGAGGAACAACCATGAGCGCGGATCGCCTCAGCAGGGAAGATGCTCAAGCGGAGCAGGCCTCTGGGGCCTCAGCCCCTCGCGGCCTCGTCCGATTTGCTACTCACCAATTGCTCGTGGTTCTTATCCTCATTGCGGTCTTGCCCTACCTTAACTCGCTGTTAAATGGCTTTGTACAAGACGATAACCGTCAGGTCCTGTCCAACCCCTACCTGCGCAGCTTTTCTCACTTACGGGAAATCTTTGCCACCAATGTGTGGTCGTACGTTGGCGCGCAAGGCGCGACTAATTACTACCGCCCGCTGATGACGTTTGGGTACCTCCTCTGCTACCAATTCCTTGGACCCTTGGCCTACGGGTTTCATTTGGCCAACGTGGTCCTGAATGCAGGAGCGGTCTGCTTGGTTTTCCTCGTTACCGAACGGATTTTCCGGGACCGAACGGTGGGCTTTGTGGCGGCGGTCATATTCGCGCTGCATCCGATCCATAGCGAGTCCGTTGACTGGATCGCCGCCGTAACAGACCTCCAGCTCACGTTGTTCTACTTGCTTACCTTCTGGTGTTTCCTCCGGGTTGCGAAACCAGGCGGAAAGCGCTCTGGCGCAGCAGAACTTGGAATGGTCCTGAGCTTCACACTGGCGCTGTTGGCCAAAGAACCGGCAGCGATGTTACCTTTCCTGCCAACCTTTTATGAGCACTTTCTGCGCGACGACCGGGCCCAAACAAGTCTGGGGCAGAAGCTTTCCCGGTACGTCACCTTGTGGCTGCTCGACATCGCCTACCTGTTGTTCAGAACCCGAATCTTTGGCGGACTGGCGCCGGTACTACAGTTGTCGCAGATTAGCCGGCGCGAGGCGTTCTACTCGTCATTCGCCTTAGTCGCACGATACGTTTGGAAACTCCTCTGGCCTGTGAATCCTTGCGCCTTTTACGCTTTCCACAAATGCGTTGCGCTGTCTGACCCTCGAGTGGTCGTCGGGTTCCTTGTTCTGGGACTAGCCCTAGTCGCGTTTGCTTATTCCTGGAGGAGGGAGCGCCTTATTTCCTTCGGCCTTTTGTGGTTTTTCGTGAATATCGCGCCGGTCCTCAATGCGCGCTGGCTGGGTGCTAACGTCTTTACGGAGCGGTACCTTTACCTTCCTTCTCTGGGCTTCTGCTGGATCGCGGCATGGGGAGTGCGGCTGTTGTGGATGAGGTTGGCAGGACGTCCCAGGACTCGCAAGTTCTACGCAGTAGGGCTGGCAATGGTGGCCATCCTTTGCCTGGTTAGGATTGTCACGCGAAACCGCATTTGGCATGATGACCCGACCTTTTACAGGAGCACGTTGGCAGCGCAGCCGGACGCCATCGCTCTTCGGATCAACTTGGGCGCGGTTTACTGGAATTTGGGTTCTCCAGATCAAGCTGAGGCGGAGTGGCGCGAGGCGCTACGCCGAGCCCCCAATCACTGGTTGATTCTGAACAACCTGGGACTTGCCTGTGCCAGGAAGAAGCGCTACGACGAAGCAATCGAGGATTTTCAGCGCTCCATACGGCTTCGCCCAAATTATGCGGACTCCCACATGAACCTGGGGCGAACCTATGCCGAAACTGGGGCCGGAGAAAAGGCGGAGGTGCAGTTGAGGGCGGCCATTGCCCTTGCTCCCCTTTACGTTCAGGCCAGGAACGAACTGGCAAAGTTTTATTTGGATACCGGGCGGTTCGCGGAGGCGGAGCAGCAGTTTCGCAGCTCCGTATCGAGTGGAGGTACGACTCAGGCCTGGAATTCGTTGGGTGAGATCTACAGTCGCTGGAACCGCAGGCAGGACGCCGAGCACGCCTTCAGACAGGCGGTGGCCTTGGACCCTTTCGACAGCCGGGCACACTTCGGTCTGGGAGCTGTCTTGGAAGCGCAGGGCCGGACCAACGAAGCGCTGAATCAGTATGAGGCAGGCCTCCAAACTGATCCCAGGAATCCTGTTGCACTTGAATCCGTGGAACGCTTGGAGAAATTGTTACATACTTCTAAATGATCGGGAGATCGGGAGAATAGGAGATCGGGTGATCGGGAGATCGGGAGAACAGCAGATCGGCAGGTCGGGAGATCGGGTGATCGGGAGAACAGGTGATCGGGTGATCGGAAGATCGGGCGATCGGGAGAACAGGGATATTGTTCACCCTTGCACCCGAGTGGCGGGCTCTTGTTCACCCGAACTCCGGATCACCCGATCACCCGATTGGCGCGCTCTCGTTCACCCGATCTCCGGATCACCCCATCATCCGATTACCCGATCACCCGATTGGCGGTCTGTTGTTCTCCCGATCACCCGATCTCCCGATCATCCGATTGGCGTGTCGTGCTTCATCGTGGTGTTCTTGTTACTCGGCTGCACGGGGGGAACTGGCGCTCCAGTTGGAAATGGAAGCACGGATTCCCTGGAAGAGTACGTGGGTCAATTCGAGTCGAGCTATCATGCGGTCAAGACTATCCGTGCAGACTTCACGCAGACCTACGTTAGCGGAGGCCGGACACGCGTCGAGTCCGGCGTGGTTTATTTCGCGCGCGGTGGCTTGATGCGGTGGGATTACGAGCGGCCTCAACCCAAGCTGTTTCTCTCCGATGGGAAGACTCTGATGCTTTACATCCCGGAGGAGAAACAACTCACGCGCTCACCCCTCAAAGCGAGCGACGATATTCGTATTCCGTTTCGCCTCTTACTTTCAAGGCTCGACTTGCGTCGTGTCTTTTCTCGGATTGAGTTTGCGCCGGACGCCCTCGAGCACCAGCCCGCTGACCGCGTCCTGCGCGCATACCCCAAGAAGGGATACGAAGGGGATTATCACCAGGTGCTCATGGTGGTGAGTCCCCAATTTGATATCCGGCGTTTGCTCGTGATCCTTCCCGACCAGAGCACCATGGAGTTTTCCTTTGACCACATTGGGCGGAATGTGCCGCTAAGCCGCTCTTTGTTTCGCTTCACGCCCCCGCCCCGAACCGAAGTCATCGACCAGCATTGATCCCCACCGCCGGCCCGTAAACCAAACTGATCGTCGTGGATTCCTGCCGTCAATATGGCAACGCCTGCAAACCGTGGCTTCAGGCTTGACCCACTCCGCGCAATGTGCTCATCCCTCCTTTGTCTCTTTCGCAAGAAACAGTAAGAGGATGAACGGCCCCAAAAGCAACGCGTCGGCTATTGTTCGTGCCTTCGGAAAGCCCTTCTTGTGAGCTATATAAATGCCTATTGCGACCCAAACCGCTATCCAGCAAATCACGAGTACGGTCATCGAGTTTTCCTCGGCGTGTATGTCTCCATAGGGCACACTATCTCTCCGCCGTATTACCTGGTATAGCACTAAAGTAAGCACTAAAGTACTGTCCAGTGATGGCAAACTGTAAATCATTGCTGGTTGGTTTCGACACGGTCGAAGCGGTTTTCCTGTCCTCCTTCCTCGATCCCCAAAGCCTCATGGATTCAAGTGCGCCGACAAACTGAGTTAGGGGCGTCCTCATTCCGGCCAGAAAACGGTACCCCCCTGCGCTGAGGGGGCGGGCTCCCTCCGTTTTCTAGGGACCAACAGTTGGTTCCATTTTGGTTCACAGTTCTCAGGGAGTCTGCCGAGCTCGGCTCGAAACAGGGAAGTCACGCGCAACGGCATAAACAGGGCCTGCTAGCAGAGTGAGTAAACCCGGCCAAAAGATGTTGAATACGCCTTCGAAGTGTCAGACCCGATCCTGAACACGCCTTTTGAGAACCCGAGCCGGTACCGGTGCATGCAGCAGGTAGATACAAGCGCAGAGTTGTTCTGTAACTCTGCGGCTTTTGTTCAGATTGAAGAGGCGAGCGGGACAGAGCAAACGGTAGATTGAGGATTGCAGATTTCAGAAGTGTGAAATACTTCGCTCGTTCCTGCTTCTGGTTTCTGATTTCTGCTCGGCATGCCACGGCAATGCTACGCAGGACGGCAAAGGGTCATTCGGCGGCTTTGACTGTTAACTCTCCCGCCGCGGCGGGTCGACTGTAAACTTCTTTTTTCAGCCACATGCCAGAACGTACCTACGGATGGCTTCGGCGACGCCATCTTCGTCGTTGGGGAGAGTCAGGGTCCAATCAGGCCGGTGCAGCTCGGGGCAGTGATTTCCCATGAGGACCGGTAGTCCCGCGTACTGAAGCATCTCCAGGTCGTTGAAATTGTCTCCAACAGCCATCACTTCGCCGGGTTGGATTCCACACTGCTCGGCCCAAATCTTCAGCGCGCGTCCTTTCGAGCAGCCCCGGTTCATGACGTCGAGGATGGAAATATTCGTGGTCAGGTACTTGGTCCAGGTGAGATGAATGCTGGAACGGATGGGGGATTCTGCCAGTAGCATCTCCGCCGGTTCGATTTGTGCGGGGGGGCCTCCGATCATTACCTGGATAGGATCCCTGTCAAGAGCCGCTTCCAGGTCCGGGACGAGTCGCAGGCAATGAGCGCTGGTCTGGACATACCAACCGAGAGGCCCTTCATCCACGGCGTTATCCTGCATGGTGACCTGGCCATAGCCGGGCGTGTGGAAGATGGCCACGGAGTAAGGACGATATTTGCGCGCAAACTCCAGAACCTGCTGTGCCACATCTCGGGGAAGGAAATCCCGATAGAGAACCTCTTCCGAGGAGTTTGCGATCAGGGCGCCATTGGAGGTAATCAGAGTGACGGGGCAGGGGATTTGGCTGACCAGCGGGAGGGCAGAATGAAACCTGCGCCCGGTGACAATGACCACCTGGACTTCGCGCTCAACCGCCTCGAGCAGCGCCCGGCGGTTACCTTCCGATATTTCCCGACGGCTGTTAAGGAGAGTGCCGTCAAGATCAATGGCAACTAGACGAATCGGCATGCAATCAGGATTTTAGCATGTTAGACTTCAAATCCCATGTCCCTTGTTACTCACCTCGAGTGTGCCCGCTGCGGAAAACACCACGAGCCCGGCCGGGTCTACAACCTGTGTAGTTGTGGAGCACCCCTTCTGGTACGGTACGACCTTCGCCGGGCGGCGGAGACATTGGTACTTGACCGCATGGCCTCGCGTGAACCTACACTGTGGCGGTATCGGGAAGTTCTCCCGGTAACACAGGATTCATCAATCCTGTGTTTGGGTGAGGGATTCACGCCGCTGATACATGCCCGGCGTCTCGGCAAGAAGCTCGGACTGCCCAATTTGTACTTGAAAGATGAATCCCAGAATCCCACCGGCTCTTTCAAGGCACGTGGGCTTGCTGTGGCAACGAGCATGGCCAACGAATTGGGCATTCGAAAGCTGGCGATGCCGTCGGCGGGAAATGCCGGCGGGGCATTGGCCGCGTATGCCGCCAAGGCGGGCATGGAACCGGCGGTTTATATGCCCAATGAAACGCCCGCAGCGAATCGGCAGGAGTGTGCCTTGCTGGGGGCGAAGGTCGTGCTCGTCTCAGGAAGCATCAAAGACTGCGGTCGAGAAATGAAGGAGCACCTGAAGGACGGCGAGTGGTTCGACGTCTCAACTCTTCGCGAACCCTACAGGCTGGAAGGGAAGAAGACCATGGCGTATGAAGTTGTGGAGCAGCTAGGCGGGCGAGTTCCCAATGCCATGATCTACCCAACCGGGGGTGGGACGGGGCTCATTGGTATGTGGAAAGCCTTTGCGGAGATGGAGGAACTTGGCTGGACCAGCGGGCCTTGGCCACGAATGTTCTCAGTGCAGGCGCAGGGCTGCGCTCCCATCGTTCGAGCTTTCGCCAAGGGTGGCGACCGGGCCGAGGAGTGGGAGAGTCCGCAGACGATCGCCTCCGGTCTGCGAGTGCCATCGGCAATCGGCGACTTCATGATGTTGCGGGTCCTCCGCGAAAGCCGCGGGGCCGCTCTGGCCGTATCCGATTCTGAAATGCTTGTTGCCATGCGGGAACTTGCGGAAACGGAGGGTGTGCTCACCTCGCCGGAAGGAGGAGCAACTCTCGCGGCACTCAAGAAGCTGTTATGGGACGGCTTTCTGGCAGGTCCTGAGAGCATCATTTTGTTCCTCACTGCCAGTGCATACAAATATCAAGAAGTGCTTGAGACAATGACCGTAAGCCACAGTAATTCAATCCTATGACAAAGACCGAGAGGCTCTATTACACCGATGGCTATTTGCGTGAATTTGAGGCACGTGTCCTTCGTTCGGAACCCGCGCCAAACGGTTTCAAAGTTTACCTCGACCGCACGGCCTTTTACCCCGCCTCGGGTGGGCAGCCGACGGATTCCGGCACAATCGCGGGCATCCAAGTCCTCGAAGCTGTTGACGAAGGAGACGAAATTGCGCACATCCTCCGCCAAGCGCCGGAGGCAGAAGGCGTGCGTGGGAAAATCGATTGGGCGAGGCGGTTTGACCACATGCAGCAACATACCGGCCAGCATGTCTTATCGGCGGCCTTCGAAAGGATTGGTGAATATAAGACCGTCTCGTTCCACTTAGGGGAGGAGAGTTCAACCATTGATCTGGATTCTGACCGCCTCGGTTCCAGGCAACTGGAGGAAGCCGAGGAGGCCGCAAACCAGGTGGTCTTTGAGAATCGCGCGGTGCGAATTTCATTTCAGCCGGCGGGGGAGGCAAGCCGATTGGAATTGCGCAAGCCGACGTCTCGCGAGGGCGAGGTCCGGCTGGTGGAGGTTGAGGGATTTGATCTATCAGCCTGCGGAGGAACTCACGTCAGCCGTACGGGAGCCATCGGCTTGATTCTGGTGCGCAAGGTGGAGCGCATGAAGGGCTTGACCCGCGTGGAGTTCATGTGCGGGGGCCGCGCCCACCGACAGGCGCGGCGGGATTTCAGGGTATTAAGCGAAGCAGCGCGTCTGTTTTCCGCCGCTCTGGACACGGTGCCAGAACTGATTGCAAAACAAAGCCAGGAACTGCGCGAAGGGATTCGGGGAAGGGAAAAGCTGCTCGAGCGCCTGGCCGAATATCAAGCCAGAGAATTGTGGCAGGCTGCGCCTGTAATCGACGGTCGCCGCGTAGTTCGGCAGGTCTTCCTAGCAGAAGAATCCGCGCAGGCCAAGATGCTGGCGCATGCCTTGGCGAAGTTGCCCTTAGCAGTGGCCCTGCTCGGGGTAAAGGGAAAGCCGACCACTCTCTTCTTCGCGCAGACCTCGGGCGGACCTTCAGAGATGGGCACCATCCTCAAACAGACCGTTACGAAGTTCGGTGGCAAGGGAGGTGGAGGGCGTGACTTTGCCCAGGGCGGGGGCCTGGAAGAAAGTCGCTTGGAGGAGGCTCTGGCTTACGCCCAAACCCTTGTAGTAGGGGCGTCTGAAGCCGTGAAAGAATTATGAAACAAACTTCTCACCACGGAGACACAGAGGCCCTGGGAACTAAAAGGAAAGGGCCTTTTCTCTGCACTACATGTACTATAACTTCTGGCGGATTCAACAGACTTTGACGGTTACACCTGCGACGGAAGCGGAAATTAGCGGCCATGTTTGGTCTATTGAGGAAGTGGCCGGGCTACTCGATTCTCAAGGGGAGAGAGCCGCGTGAGCGAACTAAGCCTTTTCGGATTGTTCTCAGTGACAGCAATGGTAGTCTGCTACGCACTAGAACGCCGACACCGGGCCTTTATCCTGGCCTTTTCCGCCGCTTGCATCTTGGGTTCGGTATATGGATTCTTGCAGGGAGCATGGCCCTTCGGCATGGTGGAACTGGTTTGGGCGGCGATCGCCTTCATTCGCTGGAAAAAGGCAAAGTGAGTCACTGCCTACCACCCGGATAATTGTACACGGTGCTGCCCGCGTGCTATATTTGCAGGTTGCAGCGAGAGGCGTGGGCGCGTAGCTCAGTTGGGAGAGCGCGGCGTTCGCAACGCTGAGGCCGAGGGTTCGAATCCCTTCGCGTCCACCATTTCATTTTCTTGCTACCAGGAGAACATTTCCCCTTTTGCCCAGCTTACCCCCGCTTGCCAGAGAGAAAGCCTTGGCCGATTATGGTTACCTATGCGATGCCCTAAATGCCGTCATGAAAACCCCGAAAGCGCGCTGTTCTGCACGCGCTGCCACACGCCTCTCCGCTTTACCTGTCCCGCCTGCCGGCACGTTCAAGACCACGGCGGGAAATGCGACCAATGTGGCGTGGACTTCGCGAAATACGCAGCGATGTTAGTCTTCCAGGCAAGAGAAGGAGCGCAGGAGAAGCGCAGGCACAGCAAGGAGAAGGCCTCGCTTGCCAAGCAGATCCTTTTGATCCCTTTGACGGGCGGCCTTTCGCTTCTGAAGTACGTCTTCTCGCGACTTCGCCGAGACTGAGAAAAGGATTTGCGCTCGTAGCGTGGGGGGATGGGCTGCCGCTGGGGGGGGGAGACCCCGGAAACCGCGACGTAGGGCCGGGTCCCGCCTTGCGGGAGAGGCGGCCCTACGGTACGGCCAACGTCTTACCTTTGAGTCTTGCTGGCGATGTAGCGCTTGGCTTTGGCAAGCAGTTCGCTGGCCTGTGGCATGCTGTCGAGAGCTTTCTGCACCAACGGATCGTTTTCAATGTCGATCCGGCTGGCTACTGTTTCGCCGAAAATGGAGCCAACCAACTGGAGGCGGATACGCGTCCGGATGAAATCCGAATTGTCTTTCAGGCCTTGATCGGATATCGGGATTTTCTGCTCGGCAAGAAACTGCCGGAATTCCTGAAGAACAGCGTCCGTTACTTGAAAGTCGCTCGGAATGGTCTTGTGAATTCCAAGGTAATGCAGGCCGAACTCGGAGAAAGCGCCATGCTGCAAGAGCGCTTCCTGAGTGGGAGTGAGCTTGGGGTCTTCGTACTTGATATCAGGCGTGATGCCACCACCGCCATAAACCTCACGACCGCCGTCGGTGAGGCGCACATCCGTGTGCGGCGTGGGGGAATCCTCCGGATGATAGTAATAATCGTAAAGAGAAACGTTGTCATAGTCGCGCTGAATCAGCCTGCCGCTCGGGGTGTAGTAGCGGGCGGTGGTCAGCGCCAAGCCCGTGTGCTCGCTGAGCGGGAAGACAGTTTGAACAAGGCCCTTGCCGAAGCTGGGCTGGCCCATCACCAGGGCGCGATCGTGATCCTGTAAAGCTCCCGTGACGATCTCCGCCGCACTCGCTGTCATGCGGTTGATGAGCACCACGATGGGATACTCTTTGCCGCTGTCTCCCTTTGTCGTGTAGTAGCGTTTTTCCTGCGAGTGGCGACCGTAGTGATAGACGATCAACTGGCTCTTTTCGAGGAAATGGTCGGATACTTCAACCGCTTCCTGAAGCAGGCCGCCGGGGTTTCCACGAAGGTCGAGAACCAGTCCCTGCAGGTTCTTCTCCAGCAGATTTTTCAGCGCCTCGGAGAGTTCGTCATTCGTGTTCTCGTTGAACCTGTTGATGTGGATGTAAGCAATCCCAGGCTTGAGCATAAACACGTCATCCACGCTGAGCTGCGAAATCTCGTCGCGCGTGATGTCAAATTCGAGAGGTTGATCGTACCCTTCGCGCGTGACGGTGATGTGTACCTGGGTTCCTTTGGGCCCCTTCAACTTCTCCGCAACCTGGATGGTATTCATTCCTTCAGTTGACTGCCCGTTGACCTTGGCGATGACATCGCCGGGCCGCAGACCGGCCCGAAACGCAGGCGAGCCGGGGATCGGACTTACTACGACAACGACGAGCTTGCCCAACTTCCCAGGGCGCTGCCCGATTTGCATTCCGACGCCGTAGTACTTGCCCTCCTGGTCTTCGCGGAGCCGCGAAAAGGCGAGCGGATCGTAGAAATTAGAGTGAGGGTCCAGGCTTCGGAGAGCGCCGGGGATGGCGCCGACATTGGTTTCGCTGGGGCCGTAGATGGCCTTGTCCGGGTCCACCACATCTGCGTAGTTCTGCTCAACCAAGTTGTAGACACGGGTAAGCTCGGTGAGACTGCTCTTTACATCCGAGTCGTCCGCGCCCGTCGTGGCTTCGACTTGCCGGCCGTACAGCCCTCCCAGCAGTGTGCAAAGCAGAACCGTGGAAAGAATGAACCACAACCACCGTGGCGCCTGTTTCATGTTCAATGCAGCTCCTCAGCCTGCATGCTTGAGTATAACATAGGGATTCTCCGGCTTAAAGCGCAGCCTGGGTCCCTGCCCTTTTCCCACATATCATTGGATGCTTGGACTTGCCCACAGGTTCTCCATAATATTAGGGCTCCTCCCCCGGGCCGAGGGGACCCAAGGGGCTTCGATATTGACTGTCTTCTGACTCCCGGCCCTGAATCCTGACTTCTGTGTCTTGGCCCTGCGGTTTATCTTGACAACGCCGCTCGTGTCACCTATGATTTGTGGGAGAGGTTGACCTTGTTCAGTGGCGGGTTTGGCGAAATCGGGTTCATACTCTTTATTGCTTTCCTACTGTTTGGGCCCAAGAAACTCCCGGAGATCGCGCGGACACTTGGCAAGGGTCTGGGCGAATTGCGCCGCGCGTCCAACGAATTGAAGAGTTCTCTGGAAGAGGAAATCAAGAACTTGGACCGCTACCCTGAGGGCCCGCCCGACTCAAGCCCCACGTATGGCCACAACGATCCAGAACCCACCCCCAAAGAACCCGGGCAATGATCCTGAGGATGAAGAACTGACTGGCAAGCAAATGTCGTTCCTCGAGCATCTCGAGGAGCTTCGCCAGCGGCTGCTCCGGTCCGTCCTTTCGATTATTATCGGATTCGGCATTTCCTTTTACTTTGCTGATAACATTTATGGTTACCTGGCCAAACCCCTCACTGACACCCTTCGTGCCCTTCACATGTCGGACAAGTTGGTTTTTACGAATCCCATTGACCCATTTAATCTCTACATCAAGCTTGCCGCCATGGCTGGGATTTTTATGGCGTCGCCTTACATTCTCTACCAGCTTTGGCTTTTCATTTCCCCGGGGCTTTACCGCCATGAAAAGCGCTACATATGGCCGTTTGTGCTCCTGACGAGTGGCCTGTTTATTTCGGGCGGGCTCTTTGCTTACAAGCTGGCTTTCCCCCCGGCTTTGCGATTCTTGCTGGAGTTCGGCCACAGATTCCAACCGATGGTGACTATCAACGAGTATTTCAGTATTGCGATGACCATCATCGTCGGCGTGGGACTGGTCTTTGAGCTACCGGTTATTATTCTGGTCCTGTCTCTGTTCGGGATCGTGACGCCCAAATTCCTGCTTCGGCAAATGCGATACGCGGTGCTGGTGACGGCGGTAGCTGCCGCGGTCATTGCTCCTACCCCGGACTTGGCCACCCTGTTCATGCTCTGGATTCCCATGGTGGGGCTCTACATCCTCAGCATCGGGCTCTCCTGGCTTGTCTATCTGCGCAAGAAGTGGAAGCAAAAGCGTGCTCAGACGTAAACGTGCGAAGCGGCGGCGTCCCCTGGCCTTGATGGTAGGGTGGGTGTGCCTCGCGCTTGCTTCACTCTCGCCTGGAGCCGAGCCACCGAGCTTCAGTGGGGCGCGTGCCTTTGAGGATCTCAAGCACCTTGTGGGTTTCGGCCCCCGACCTTCGGGCTCCCCGGCTTTGACCCAAACCCGCCAATGGTTAATTCAAGAACTTCGAGGCACGGGGGCACAGGTGGAAGAAGATCCTTTTGTGGCGAATACCCCCATCGGGCCGATCCCCATGAACAACCTGATCGCCAAGTTTCGCGGTTCGGGTCGCGAGACGGTGATCGTGGCCGGTCATTACGATACAAAACGTTTCGACGAATTCCGTTTCCTGGGCGCCAATGACGGCGGCTCCAGCGCTGCTCTCCTGGTTGAACTTGCTCGAGTCCTGGGGACAAGACGCAATGCGCTGGATTACTGGCTGGTCTTCTTTGACGGGGAAGAAGCCGTGCGGCATTGGTCCGCTACAGACAGCCTTTACGGAAGCCGGCACCTGGTCGAGAAGCTTTCCGCGAGCGGTGAACTCAGCCGCATTCAGGCTCTTATCCTGGTTGACATGATTGGTGATGCGCAGCTCCGCATACCCCGCGAAAGCAGCTCCACGCCCTGGTTGAGTGACTTGGTCTTCAACGTTGCCCAGCGCCTGGGCTACGGCAGGTATTTTGTGAACAGCCAGAATGCTATCGACGATGACCACATGCCATTCATTAATGCGGGCGTCTCGGCAGTGGATTTGATCGATTTTGATTACGGACCCAATAACAGCTACTGGCATTCGGCCCGGGACACGCTCGATCATTGCAGTCCTCAGAGCCTGACCATAGTGGGCCGCGTAGTGACGGCCACGCTCATCGAGCTGGAGAAATCCCCTCATAAGCATTAGCTCCCGCGACGGGCGGGAGAGCAGGTTCCAGGTGTCGGGTGTCAGGGTGTAGGTTCTGGTAAGCGCCCCTCGACGCGCAGGCAGCTGACAAGACGGCACAAAACTGTGCGGCCCCGGACCGGCCTTTGGCTGGATTCCCGCTTTCGCGGGTTGACCGGCAGGACGGAATATCCACGGGCCGGCGGCCCACGCGAGAAAATGAGTGTCCGGGGGGCTGATTTTCAGGAGAGCGCAGCGAAGCATCGCCGCAGTGCGAACTCGGGTCAACTGACAACTGACCGAAGTAGTTTGCCAGGCACCCTGACACCTGGAACCTGGCTTTCCTAGGCGAAGAAGACGGGTGCGTGTCTTGCTGCAAACGAGTGCTTCGCTGGTGTGGCTTCGTCCTTCAAGGGGAAATCTGACCGGTAGTGGGCGCCGCGGCTCTCCTCCCGCGCCAGGGCACATCGAGTGATTATCCTGCCGACCTGTAGAATATTGCGGGCTTCGTAAAACTGACGGGATGGTGCAGGCGGACCCGCCAGCACAACCGAATCGAGCCGCTTGATGGCGTTGCAAAGGTCCTTGCCGGTGCGGATAATACCCACCTTATTCCACAAAATGCACCGGACCTCGTTCACGGTTTCTTGCGGCGACAGGCGCGCCGGCTCAGCGTCCTGCGTATTCAAGTCCGGCCCGGGGGTAGCGCGGGCTGCTATGGGGTTTGGAGCCTTGCGCGGCAGGGGTGGCTTGAATTCTCGCCTTTGGTCGATCATGGCGGAGGCCGCCCTGGCGCCAAACACCAAGCCTTCCAGAAGGGAATTGCTGGCCAGACGGTTGGCGCCGTGGACGCCTGTGGTCGCGACCTCACCGGCTGCGTACAAGCCCTTCAAGGAAGTGGCGCC
>JBEKIZ010000073.1:0-27294 GCA_050011515.1 Terriglobia bacterium
AACTGGAAAGGCCGGGTATAAGCCACATGGCGCAGTTGCCGGATTTGTTCCATCAGGATGAAGCGCGTGAGGGGTTCGAGGATCTGGAAATCGAAATAGACTAACCCTTCAACCCGTCTTGCCGCCTCTTTGATTTCCCGCCGGCGCGCCAGGTCCTCTTGCGCAGCGGTGAACATCTGCTCGGCCCTAAGGCAGCGTGCACAGGCATCGCAGAAGTCGCCATCACTTCGCTCGCACACCAACGCTTTGGCCAGCATCCGCGCCAGAGTTTTCTTGCCCACCCTGTCAGCACCCGAGAACAATAGCGCGCCAGGAACACGGCCGCCTGCCACCATCTCGCGCACGCTCGCGAGGGCTTTGGAGTTTCCGATGAATGAATCAAAAGGCATTTTAGATTTTGGATTTTAGATTTTGGATTTTGGATTGCCCTCTCCCTTGCACCGACTGCTCAGCGTCTTCTGCCAACTGGGGCAATTTTGGATTTTAGATTTTGGATTGCCCTTTCCCTTTCACCGACTGCTTACCGCCTTCTGCCAACTGGGGCGATTTTGGATTTTAGATTTTGGATTTTCCACCGGCTTCTGCTTACCGATTTTGGGTGCAAGGGCGACAGCAATCCAAAATCCAAAATCTAAAATCTCTTCAGCCGCCGAGCCAGAAAAGCGTCAACGAGCTTGCGAATCTCCGCCTGGACTTCCGCCACCGGCCCGTCCGCTTGCACGACCTTCACCCTGCGGGGTTCCGTGCGCGCGATGGCCAGGTATGCGTCCCGAACTCTTTTGTGAAATCTCAAGCCCTGCAATTCGAACCGTTCCTGCTTTGATTTCCGCCCTGATTCGCGTCCTTGGGCCCGCTTAAGAGAGAGACGGGGAGCAAGATCCAGAACAATAGTCAAGTCAGGCTGGGTGCGAGCGCAGATGATGCGGTCGAACGCCCGGATAGTCTCCACGCCCAACTCTCGCCCATATCCCTGATAAGCGAGCGAGGCGTCATTATAACGGTCACTCACCACAATTTCGCCCTGGGCAAGCGCCGGCCGGATTACCTCCTGCAGGTGCTGCGCGCGGGCCGCGTAGATTAGAGCCAGCTCTGCCAGGGGAGCAAGCCGAGTGGTTGTCGAGGCCAAGAGGATTTTCCGAATGCGCTCGCCCACCTTCGTGCCGCCGGGTTCGCGAGTGACGCGCACCGCGAGCCCGCGCTTCTTCAAGTACTGAACGAGGAGACGGAGTTGAGTGCTCTTTCCTGTCCCATCTATTCCTTCCAGCGTGATGAAAAGGCCACGTTTCATTTGGTTTCGTCCGTAGTCCGTGGGTCTTCACAAGCTCTGGCTGTAACTATGGACGACTGACCACGGACGACGGACAACTGACAAGACAGGCATCGTACCATTCGGAGTTACCCTCGAACAAGGGGCCTTCTTACAGGCTACTTTCACACAAACTCCTCAAGGCGGTCGAATGGTAGAATAACCTAATTTGGTGGCGGAAGTTGGGCGCTGCCAGAACGATGCTTGCGAGTTGTCGTTATGGGTGTCAAGGAAAACGTGGCGCAAGTGCGGGAGCGAGTTGCCGCCGCGTGCCGGCGCAGCCGCCGTGGGCCGGACGACGTGAAGCTGGTGGCAATTTCAAAAACCTTCCCGCCGGAGTGTATCCGCGCGGCGTATGAGGCTGGGCTGCGCGATTTTGGTGAGAACCGTGTGCAGGAAGCTATGGCCAAGCGGCCGGTGCTTTCGGATTTGAGCATCACATGGCATTTGGTGGGTCACCTTCAGACCAACAAAGCCAAGGCCGCACGAGAACTGTTCCACTGGGTGCATTCCGTGGACTCGTTTCGACTTGCTCAGAAACTGGACCAGGCGGCGGTCGCCTCGGGTGCTGGCCGGTTGCCGGTGCTGCTGGAAGTCAACCTGGGCGAAGAGGCGAGCAAGGCGGGAGTTGGGGAGTCAGAAATAATCCCACTCGCCGAGCAGGTCAGTCGGCTTGGAACGCTCGAGGTTCGTGGCTTGATGGTTATCCCACCGTTCCTCGACGACCCGGAGCTGGTCCGGCCCTATTTCCGGCGCCTCCGGGAGCTGGCTCAGGAGATTGAATCGAAAAACATCCCCAACCTCTCCATGCAGGAGCTCTCGATGGGCATGAGCCACGATTTCGAAGTCGCTATTGAAGAGGGGGCAACCATCATCCGAGTGGGAACCGCTATCTTCGGAGTGAGGAGCTGATTCGAAAAAGCAGAAAGTAGAAAGCAGAAGGCAGAAAGCAGTAGACAGAAGGTAGGGGTAGCGCAGGTCCCGCTCTCCGGACCTGCGGCTGTTCAAAGGCAGAAGGCAGTAAGCACAAGGCTAAAGCGGGTGGGTGCAAAGGAGGCGGGTAATCCAAAATCTAAAATCTAAAATCCAAAATCGCCCCAGCCCCTAGCCCCGTTCTTTCAACGGACCACTGACAACTGACAACTGACCCGCCGTGGCGGGACAATTGACCATGCCCGACTTCAAAGTCGAACAAGAAACGGTCTCTTTCTGGCTCAAGGTTAAGCCTCGCTCCGCCCGCGAGCGCTTGGCGTATGACTCTACCGGAGAACTCCGCCTGGAGCTACATGCGCCACCCACCGAGGGCAAGGCCAACGAGGCCTGTATCTATTTTTTCGCACGTGCATTACGCCTGCCGCAAGCGTGTGTGGCTATTATCTCCGGGCGAAAATCGCGCCGGAAGCTCATTCGCATCACGGGCCGGTCAGCCGCGGAGACCCTCGCGGGTATCAAGGCGCTGGCAGCGCGTGACCAAAATGAGTAAAGTGCCTAGCCCCTGTCATTCTGAGTCCCGACCTGTCGGGACGAAGAATCCCTGCAGTTTCTTTGAACGGCAGGTCCGTCAACTGACGGATGCATGTTCCCTGCGATTTGATATACTTCCTTCTTGCCTTCAAAAACAGGGAGCACACATGAAAACGAGGTCCAAAAGGACAGTCTTTGGTATCGCGGGCCTTGCGTCGGCTTTTGCTTTGGTGATTCTGGTGGCGCAGGCGCAGACCGGACCGGCACAGTCAGTCCCGGCAGGACGCAAAATGGCGGAAGAGGCTTACAAGAACATCCAGGTTTTTAAGGGTGTTCCAGCCGATCAGGTGATTCCGGCAATGCAGTTCATCTCGGCCTCATTGGGTGTTGATTGCGAACACTGCCACGTCGAGCGCGCATTCGATAAGGACGACAAGAAGCCGAAGCAGACGGCGCGGAAGATGATTCAGATGATGTTCGCCATCAACAAAGACAACTTCAACGGCCATCGCGAAGTCACCTGCTATTCCTGTCACCACGGCGCGACCGACCCGGTCGGAACGCCCCTCATTGCCGACGAGGAGCCAAAACCGGAGCCACGCGGGGCGATGAACGCCGGCGGCACGAATCCCCTCGTTATGCCGACCGCGGATCAACTCCTCGAGAGGTTCGTGCAGGCGCTCGGCGGCGCGGACGCTCTCCAGAAAATCTCGAGCCGTGTCGAGAAGGGCACGCTCACAGGCTTTGGCGGCCGCCAGTTCCCCGTCGAAGTTTTCGCCAAGGCCCCGGACAAACGCCTCTCCGTGATGCACCTGCCGAACGGAGACAGCATCACGGCGTATGATGGTCGCGTGGGATGGCTTGGCATTTCCGGCAGGCCGCCGCGTGAGATGAGCGGCGGGGAACTCGACGGCGCAAGGCTTGACGCTGACTTCTACCTTCCTGTACACGTCAGGCACATCTTCAGCCAGCTTCGCGTGGAACGCCCGGAAAAGGTCGGCGACGAGGAAACCTACCTCCTCCTCGGCGAAAATCCGGGTGAGCCGCCGGTGAGGCTGTACCTCAGCCGGCAGTCAGGGCTGCTGGTGCGCTTGGTGCGCTACGTCGAGACGCCGCTGGGGCGCAACCCCATACAGATTGACTATGCTGACTATCGCGACGCCGAGGGCGTCAAGGTCCCCTTCCGTTGGACGCTTGCTCGGCCCGGTGGGCGCTTCACTATTCAGGTGGACCAGATCCAACAGAACGTCCCCATCGACGACGCGAAGTTCGCTAAGCCCCCCGAGCCTCCGGCGCCGGCACTAAAGTTCACTTCGCCCTAGCCGCGAATTGCACCCCACTGGGTTACGCCGCCGGGGGACAAATCGTTTGCGAGCGGGCGGGGTAAGCTCGTGACCGCTCACCCCGGAAGCAGCCATTCCCGCGGAACTCCTAACGGCCCCACTTCGTACCAATAGGCTGAGCAGGCTGAGCTTTCGAGGTTAAGAAGGAGATCCTAAATGCGAATTCATTTTGCGGGGATGCTCGCCGCAGTCCTGTTGGTGGTGGGGTCGGGTCATGCGCTGCAAGGAGACAAACCTGCAGAGAACACCGCCAGCAAGCCTTTGATCAGCACCGGAGTGACAGGCTCTATAAGCGCATCTGGCTTGGATGATCCTCAGTATGTTCTTTCGTTTGTACCGGTCCAACGCTTGATGCTTGACGCGGCACAGCATCCTCTTACGAAGGCAGAGGTAGAAAGGGGCTTGGCGGGAACGCCGGTGTCCCTCAATCATCTACTGCAGCTTGAGCTATTGCGACAGGACAAGGACACCTACCGGCTTAATTATCTTCTGCTGACCGTGCAGGATCAGCAAACCATCTATCGCGTCAGCGCGCGTTACGGCCAAAGCCTGGCGGATGCGTTCCGCGCGCACAGGGTGGAATTTGACCAGATTTTCAATCGCTACCCGAATGCGGCGTTGCGCCCCCAGTTGGCGTTTGGCCTGATTGCTGGCGCAGCGCTCAATTGGGGAGGGCTCGACCTTACCACCGAGCTCGGCTATCGAATCCAGCAGCCGCGCCATGCCAACGGCGACGTCTATTTCGTGCACTCGGCAGAGCAGGGAGCACACTTGGATTTTGTGGGACTATACCTGGATAGCCAGACCGCACCTGGCTCCAAGATGAGCTTCTCGACCTTCGGTGATGGTGATTCTCTGCCTCGACTGCAGGGTTTGCCCGATGTATTCGACGGCCTTGAGAGCGCAACCGACAGTTGGCGGAAGACGCCGGACGTGTATGCGGCGCTTCGTTCCGAATATGTGACCTACATTCTTTTGGCAATGGATGATGCTGGCCAGGTGATGGACGCGATCGCCAACCGGACAGACACCGGCGCAGCACTCGCTAAAGCGCTTCCGATACCAGAAGGCCGCCAGAAAGCGACACTACAACTGCTCATGGCCACCGGCTATTTGCGCGAGACGGACCATCGGTATTCGGTGGGAGTTCCCCTTCTCACCGAGCGTGACAAGCCCCTGGTCGACGCGACTCTGAAATTGAGCCGCGCGATCATGGCTGAATGGCTTCGTCGGAATTACCCGCCCATCAAAGATGAGCTGACGGGGCTATCGCCCATGCACAACGGCGTGCCATTCGCGCTTGCGTTCAGCGAAGTGTGGCATTACACGTTCGGGTTTGCCACCAAGTCCCTTGCTGAAGGCGGTTTCTATGCGAATCCCCGAGCACCGGGGAACCGGTATGAAGGCTATGTCCCGCTCGTGTGGGCAAGTTCAGTATTAAAAACGCCCGGGAATTAATCAACCACGGAGAACGAGCGAGTTGGAAAGAACGAGCCGAGGAGTGGCAGTGGTCGAGTGGGCACGATTGCACGGGAGGCCTGAGCGCAGGCGTCGGCGCGCATGGCATTCTGGCCATCGATCGTGTACTGCTGCCGGCCGATGAACGGGGACGAATTTGAAGGAAAAGCCGCAGAGTCTCTGAAAAACGAGACTCTGGGCCACCTGCTGTCGCTCACACAGCAAAAATGGCATAATATCGCTCGAAGGCTCGCCAACCGCCCCTATGCGGTTGGGTGCCCGCCCAGGCGGTCAAGCACGTTGAGCGCAATGCTCCGCTGCTGAGAGGAGCTGATTCAGAACCATGGCATTGATAAGGGCACTCGGACTCATGTGGGAAGGGTATTACGGATATACCGACAAAAATGTCGATAAGTACGCTCCCGCGAGATCCGGGGTGTATAAGATAGGCATCGTGCAAGAGGGTGGTCGTTTGAAGGTCCGATACATTGGACAGACAAATGACCTACAGAGGGCACTCAAAGAACATCTGGATTTTGACAGCGAACAGAACGAATGTCTCCGGAGTCGTTTGGAAAAGTATGCTGCGAGATTTGCTTTTGCCGAGATTTCCGGACAGAAGGGTAGAGACGGGGCAGAACGAGCACTCTATTACCATTATAGGCCCGTCTGTAATGACGAAGATTCAATTCCCACTGGTCCCGACGTCGTGATCAATTACAGATAATGGGTTCGCAGGGGTGGGAAGCGGAAAAGCCCACGGCACAGCATCCGTGCCGTGGCTACTCGTTGTCAGGTAAGTTGGTCCTTCGAATGTCCCCTCTGGGAGTGTTCGTTGATGTGGTCCGCGATTTCCTGCGGCCGGTCGATTTGGGAAATTGTCAGCCTGCTCGCCTCGCCCGCGGTCTCAATCGAAAGATCGCCCACTCCGAAAATTCTTTGGCCGAGCCGCTGACGCACCGTCACATCCTGCACTCGCGAGATCAGGATGGTGCGCGTGGTCCTGCTCAGAAGGCCCGTTTCGTACCGCAGTCTGTCATCGAGGATCGTCATCTTGGTCAGGCGGTTGCGGAGATGGCGTATCAGCGGCCAGACCAGAAGGAGCGCGGGCAACCAGGGAATCCAAGGTCGCCATGGGGACGGAATCCAGGGCGGCCATTCGATGCGCATCATCGCAACGACCAAAGCCACCACGACCACAACCATCACCGCGTATCCGAATCGTATGAATTTCATCGTCGGACGGATGATCATTTCGGACATGCCCACCTCCTGTGACCCGTACGCACTATTGTACCGCGACGGGGCCAGAACCCGCGCCGTTGGAGAAAAGTAGCGCAAGGCTCGCTCGCAAGCCCGCCGATCTTAATGGTGGGCGGCTTTTCCGCCGCGCCGTGGCTTTGACGGCAGTTGGACGAACGCTGAGAGATTCGATGAACTCATCGAATGTTCTCGGGGATGGCAAGACTGGCACCAAACTGCCCGAAATCGGCCAATGGCTGGCTGAGATCGGCCACAGTCCGTTCCCGTCTTCCGGCAGGCAACGTGCCCCAGCACTAACCCGCACATAAAACAGGTGATAGATTTCTGGCTGGGAGCTTTGTTTGGCAACGCGCTTGCGTCCCACCAAGTTGGAATTACTGGGGGTGCTCGAAGCACGGACGTGTGCCATGAAAAGAGGATGCCTGTTGAAAGCCATTCCTCGTTGCCAGTCAGCCGTCGTTTTCGCTGGCTTCTTGTGGGCTGCAACTATAGCCTGCGCGGCTCCAGACCAGGCTCAAACATCCGCCAAGCCGGACGCTGCCACGCCCCCGCAGACTGAAGTCCAGGCAGCGCAAAACACGCCGATGAAGAAACCCGTCAAATCGGGTGCGTGGCATCACTTCGGCGAGAGCGATAACGCCTCCGTGGCGGGGCAAAGTCAACCGGGCGTCTGGCATCCCTTCGGTCCGAGCCATGGCACACCGAAGGTTGGTCCCGGTGAAACGGCTCCCCAGCCAAACTTTGGCGCGAACCGCATGGCCGATTTGGAAAGGCAGATGTGGGCGCTCGTCAACCACGAGCGCTTGGATCCCGAGACCTCCGCCGAGACTGGTGGCCGAGCGCAGCCCCTGAGGTGGAACGAGAACCTGGCTGCGGTGGCGCGAGCGCATTCCCGCCACATGCTCGAGCAAGGATTCTTTGACCATGTTGACCCGGAGGGTAGGACCCTTTCGACGCGAATAAACGGGGCCGGGATTCCTTGGCGGGCTGCGGGAGAGAATATCGCCATCGACGGAACCGTTCTGGGCGCGGAAGCCGCATTTATGAACGAGCCCCGTTTCCAGCACAATCATCGGGCAAACATCTTGAACGCGAATTACACTGACGTGGGAATTGGGATCGTGAAAGGGCCGGATGGTAGCCTTTACATCACGGAAGATTTCGTTGCAATTCCGCCCGGGCTTGCACCTGGGACTCCGGGGTCGGGCCGCGGGCGGGGAAGTGGAGGGTAGCTGCGAGCTGAAAGGCCCGGAAACAGGCCAAAACTCGCTCTGCCCCCTGGTACAATAATCCAGGGCCCCGTAGGGACTCCCGGCAAGTTACTCTCCTCATGGAGGGGAATTACTGGAGCAGGTTGCTCATCCCTGAGCAAAGGAACTCAAAAAGGAGGAACTGAAAAATGCTGAACGGAAGGATGAGAAAAACAAAGTTCACGATTCGATGCATTGCCGCCTCTTCCGCACTCTTTTTTGCGGCGGAGCTATTCACTGCTGCGTCGTTTGCGCAAGCGCCGCCTTCCTATCCGCCGCAGGAGTTAGACAGGTTGGTATCCCCCATTGCCCTGTATCCCGATCCATTGCTCGCGCAGATTCTCACCGCGTCGACCTTTTCTAACGACATTCCCGACGCCGCGCAGTGGGCGGACGAGCACCATTACCTTACCGGCGACGCCTTGGCCCAAGCCATCACGGCCGACCAACTGCCCTGGGACCCAAGCGTGCAGGCGCTCTTACCCTTTCCTTCGGTCCTCGATATGATGGCTTCCGACATGGGCTGGACGCAGGAGCTGGGTGATGCCGTCCTGGCGCAGCGCCCCGACGTGATGGACGCGGTGCAGAGGATGCGCAGGAGAGCCGCGAACTATGGCTATCTGAGATCGAATCCGTCGATTATCGTGGGGATGGGGCCGTACATTACTATCATGCCGGCGAACCCTGCGTTCATCGTGGTGCCCTCCTACAGTCCCGCCATCGTGTTTGCCGCTCCCCGGATCGGCTTCGCCGTGGGTGCCGCGATCCGCTTCGGTTTTGGCGTCGCTATTGGTCTCGCGTTTCGTCCTTGGGGATGGGGCCTGACCCGCTTCAACTGGGGCGGTCACGCTGTCATCGTCAATAACGTGCCCTGGGGCAGGACTTGGGCGAATCGCGCTACCTACGTGCATCCCTACAACGTCCGGCGCTTCGCGGCGTCGGCGCCTCGCCCGCCGGAACGGCATGAACTGGTAAAACGGTCGCCGCGCGAACGGGAAGATGCCAAAGCAGGGCATGCCGTAAAGGAAGAACACAGCAAAGCGCCCAAGCGCGAGAAAAACCGCGATGAACACCGCTGAGATGCCGCTTCGAATTTAACGACTATTTTCAATATTCTAGCAGCGTCAGCCGCGAGCAAGTGGCGCGGCTGGCCGCGCGGCACGGATTGGCGGCTGCGTGGACGCGGTTCGAGGCGAGGTTCCTGAATGACTGAAACGCGCAAACTGTTGGAGCGCCAAGCCGCATGGCAAAAGCGGCGCGCGGCGCTGACGTGGCCTGAGAAAGTTCACATGGCCGAAGCCGTTCGCGAGTCCGCGGCACAACTCAGCCGGGCTCGGTCGTCTACGACAACCGGTGTTTCGGGGTCGAGACGCCCTGGGACTGGTGAAGTCACGACCCGCCAAGCCAAGAACGACAACTGAAACCACAAATGTGCTTTCATCGCTCCGCATAGGGGGGTAAGCCAATACCCTTGTCCGGAGCTATCAGGATGAGGGTGTCCCGTCCCGGCGGAGGTAAGTTCTGGCCGGAGATCGGAACCGACTCTGTGTCCCTTGACAGGCGGCGGCAGATAGGCTAGGATGGTAGGTGGGGTTGGGGAAGAAAAATGCTGAATTCTGAATTATGGATTGTGAGTTTTCTTCTTAACTTCTCGTCACCGCCGACTGCCTACTGCCGACCGCACTTGAGGGAGGCGGGACGGAGAGGGCTCTTGGCAGGCATGGCAGCCCCAGACAAGATGTCACCGTCGACAGGGAAAGATAAAACTAGTAAGTTTAAAAAGTGAAGGCACGAAGCGGGGATGTCTATGAAAACAAAGGGTCGGCTTTCCACGGGCAGTGACAAAGCGGGAATGTTATAGAAAACAAATGTAGTTACGGGTCGAAAGCGGGAATGTTGTTGAAAAGAATGGTAGTTAGGGTCGGGTAGGTGGTAGGTGAGGAAGGAAGACTGGGTTCGGGTGCCGAGTGTCAGGTGCCAAGTCATGGGTGCTGGGGTCGGGCAAGGCTGAATTCTGAATTTTGAATTATGGATCGTTGATTGGGAGCTTTGTTCAGTTGCGAATGGGTCCCTCCACAGCCCTGATTAAGGCAATCAGTACTTTGGTGCTCTCGACGCATTGGGAATTGTAGCGTAACTATCAACGCAGGTAATCCCCGCCGGAGGATGGGGTGATGGGACACTGGAGTGGCCTCCGTGCTGAGAACTTAACCGGGATACCGCTGACCGTGGCCGTTGTGGGAGCAGCCGCACAGTCAGATGCGGAGTTCCTTTGAAGCGAAATAACTCAAGCGATTTGAACACATACTCAGCACCATTAAGCTCTATTGCAGTTCGCTTAAGAGCTTAAGAGTTACGTAACATCTGGCCACTTTCTGACGAGAGAGATTGCTGCGAGGAGGAATCATGCCGCCGTTTTCCGAGGTTCTTATCAATCAATTAAATGACCTGGAGGTGAACTTCAAGATCCTGGCAATGCGCCTTCCAGAGGCCGGTGAACTACTGGAGAGTTTGGGACGTCCCGTGCCCCAAGAGCTCCTTCAGGAACTTGCGAATTCTGCGGAACGGTTTGAAGAGATTAAGAGGGAGGTGCTCAAGCTCTCGGAGTCAGTTGCTGGACTTCCTCAGACATCAGAGCTTGGCTCGATCAGAGACCTTCGGTCATTCATGGAGATTCTGTCGGATGTAATCGAGGAACAAACTGCACACCGGAACATTCAGCAAGCAGCCAGCGGCGTTTTGGAAAAAGTCCTCTCTATCACCCACGTAGATGGCGTTGAGTTTGCCGCACTACTTCAGTGTCAGGAAAAAGCGCGAGAATTGCGCAGCAGTATCGCCGAAACAGCTTGGCCTAACATACATCCGGACGCCGACGCCCTTGCTCGGGGGCAGCACATCTTCTCGGAGTTTGTGAAGCTCGTCAGTTTTCACGACAGGCTGGAAGATGAGGAGTGGGGACGGCTCCAAGACCTCGTGAACCATTCGTTGGGCAAGCCTTTGGGGGTTGCCGCTTCCCGTGGAAAACTTATCATATCTACCTCTGCCCCTCCTATACCACAAGTCCCCGTTTCTGTTGCCCAACAGGCGTCTGCGACGGGGCCAAAAGAAGAAATAGTCCCAACAGAAAAGATGGCGACTGGTGGAGTCCCTGCAGCTCCCATTGAGGACCAGGGTGAGGACTTCCACAGAGGAGAGAGCTCAGCCCCTGTTGACCTAACGACTGACCAGTCTTCCCAAATGCCGCCTGTGACTGGCGGCGAGGCTTTCACTGAGCTGGATTACATCGAAGTCTCAAGAGGACTTGCACATGAGCCTGTTGGGTTACCCAGTCCCATCGGCGCAACATCCACTTACCAACTCCCATACTCTCCGGCTCCGGAGTCATCAGGAATTGTGACCATGGTTGCGACGTTTCAGGGCACGCTCGACGACATCAACAACACCTTGGCCCTGGGCCTGATCGCCAACAAAGGCATTGCGAAGGCCCTTTCAAGCAATATCAATGCTGCTTCGATTGCCGCCGCCGGAGGAGACAAGAAAACGGCAGAAAACATCCTGAATGCTTTTGTCAACCAGGTGAATGCCCAGACCGGAAAGCATATCTCTGGAGTTGCACCACAACTGTTGCTGGCAGATGCAAATTGCCTGCTGGATCAACTTCAGTGAGGTGTCGGAAATCCTAGGCCGTGATGTGGATTGATTTCATGCTCTATGCGCTGGCTCGTATCGCCGGCCACGCGAGCATCATCGTAACCCAGCGGTATGTACACCCACAGGCTGAAGCAATTGAGCAAGCCTTTGCCAGACTCACCGGAAGTCAAAAAGCGGTCATAGATGGTGGTCAGAGTCAATTGGCGCCTACCACGCGGTAGGTTTTCCTTGTCTGTAATTGTTTGATGCAGCGTGGGTTATGGTGGACCTGGAGAGGTTCGAACTCTCGACCTCATGACTGCCAGGCATGTCGAAGTTGTACCCGGTGTTGATTCTTAAGGCCCTTGGTTGGCTGCTAACGGCCTGTTTTACCCCGTATTCCCGCGCAGTTGTGGCCCAGATGTGGCCCAATGCCTTGCTCATTCACGTGTCACGCCAAGGTCCTCCGGGCGGCCAGCGCATTGCTGGTTTCAGGCTGCGTATGAGTGCAAGTGTCGGAGGCATCAGGAACTCATTCAAGGCCACAGTAACCTCTGGAAACGCAGTCTGGTCTGACGCCAACCCGGCCTTGCGGACGAACGCTTTCCACTGCGCTAGCTTATCGGGGCTGGCCGAGAATTCCGGAGTCAGAGCGGGAGGAGTTTGTGTCGGCACGGCGGTTCTTCGTCGAGTGAAGGTGCCCTTGATAGCTTGGCTGAGCAGCAGGCCGCTGAACTCGAATCTGCGCGACAGAAACCAGAGGTCGTAGCAATCTCGCATCCTGCTGTTTGCAATGCCCAGCATCACCATCGCCTGAAACTTTTCCGCCACGACAGTCTCCCGACGATAGGCTCGCAGGTGAGGAGCCGGAAACCCAAGAATTGTGGGGAATTCGACGTCCTCCGGTGGCGGAGTGACGGCGTCCCCGAAGCCGACGTCCACCTGAATTTGGATTCGGGCCTGCTCCAAGTGGGCTATCAGAATAATGCGCACGCCAAACTCGAGATCCTCTCGGATATCATTCACCACGTTGCGCAGGTCGAAAGTCCCCAGGAAATCGCGGAGTTTCTGCAGGGTTGATTCCCGCAAACGCTGCGGCTTGCCGTCCGGCTGGTCCCCCAGCCGGTCGCGCAGGTGGCTCACCAGCTCCAGCAGCGAGGCCCGCATCACCTGCTGGATCTCGCTACAGGCTTCCGACATTGCCACCACGGCCTTTTCGCGTTCCTCTTGGAAGAATTGGGCCGAAATCTCTCGAAGCTGTTCCGGCACGCCATAGCTGACGTATTGCCACTGAAGGTGAAGTGGGAGCGCACCTCGTCTACGGGTGGGTAGTCAGCTGGGTTATAGAGCGTGCGCAGCCGCCCAGCGGCTTCTTGGCAGAGGCGCGGATAGGCGCTGAGAAACGACTCCACCAGCTCGCCTCGTCTATCCTTGAACTCGTGCAGCCTCTCGTCCACCGTCTCCACCAAGCCCAGCGGCAAGAGGTGAATGCCGACCTCGAAGGGCAAGCACATGTCGTACAGGAAATGACGGATGTCGCCATCGAGGGTGCGGATGGCTTGCAACTCCGGCGAGTCGAGCAGAGTCTTGGAGACGCGAATTAACGCCTTGTCGGCATCAACTGCGACCTGAGAGGAGCTGACCTTTCGACTGTTGCCCAGCAAGCCGAGATGAAGTTTGATGAAGACTGTTTTCCTGGCAAGGTCTGCGCCAGGTTCCTGGATATCCAGGATTGGTAATGCTGTGGCCATTTCATCCTCCTTTGTGTAGTGGAAATTCTTATGACGGTACGCAGGTTTGGCGTTGGAAGGAAGACTTCGCGATTTGTGAAACTCTTCCGCGCTTCCAAGCGTACTAATCCTCAGAGCTATGGATTCCCGGCGAAGGGAGGGAAGCGTGATACTCAAGATGAACGGCCCATTTCGGATTGATAATCTTCGGCGTTACCCGTCAGAGACGGTCGAAGCGCTGCGCAGCGCACTGGTGGCCGGGGTGACCTCCACTGCCGACCATCATCGCAAGAATTTCTACGACCTCGAAGCCGGGGATAACGTCTTTTACATCCATTTGAGCCCAACCGGAACCGTGCTCTTGCTCGCCTGCTGGGGGAAAGAGCCTGCGCACCAAGCCATCCCGCACGAAGCGCCGCTCCCCGAAGCGAGGGCGTACTGCTGATGGGGAAACTCGTACCCCCCTCCCCGACACGCTGATGAGGCTGGCCCAACAAGTCAGGCCTCGGAATTCGAGGGTGGCATGACGGTGAGCGGCCCATCCAGATCCCGCATGACGCGTCGCCGGGATGCGGGCGGGTTCTCCTGGTACTGGTAAACGCCCGGTGTCGAGGCGCTGATAAACTTCCCTGACGCCATTTGGCGCAGTGCCTTGATCTGCTCAGCCGCGGAACGTGAAACCGGCACGATGTAGCGCGCGGCCTGCAGGAGAGTTATTCCCAAGCGATGCGCCTTCCGGCAGCACTCTTTGATTTCCGCGCCTGTCCAGCCTTCGTCGTTGGGTAGGTCGCCTGACACGTTGTACTTCTTGAGATAGATTCCCCAGATCGTCTCCCGCTCCTCCTCCGAGGGCAGGTCGAAGAAGAACGTGCCCAGCGTGAAGCGCCTGCGCAGCTCGGGAGGCAAGCTCGCGATGGAATTGCAAGTCGCAATGAACAGCATCCTCCCTTGCGAGACCGCGTCAATGATCTGGAGCGCCGTACGCAAGCGTTCGGTCGAAGCACCCACCAGAGAACTCTCCATGGCCGGCAAGTCGAAAGCAATCGTGGGGATGCCTGCAGTACTGCCCGTGGCCTTTGCTGCTGCACTCTTGGCAGCCCCCGCTGGACCGACAAACACAATTCCATCCGCCTCACAGTCCTGCATGTACGTCAGGATGGTCCCGGTCATCTCCGTCTTTACACCGGAGAGGTCGGTACCGGTTCCTGCAAACGCCTTCTCAATCTCATCAATGAACACGACAACGCGTGGAGGATCAACACCTCGAAGCACTGCCCGCAGGAAGCTCTTGACGTTCTCGACCCCGCCAATATCCTCAAAGGTCTCACCGCCTCGCCACACCGACAGGCCCTGTGTCTGCTCAATGATTTGGCGCTTGCCCTCCCAGAGGTCTTCCGTATCGAGCTGGCGCTTGACCAATGAGATCGCCAGTGCCTGTTCCGCCGGGAATGCAGCTAGGCCAATCAGGGCGTCAACCGCCTTATCGATCACCTGGCGCTCGGGCTCATCCAGCTTGGCCGCGTTGAAAGTCTCCCGAACAATCTGCTCCAGGTGAGTGGTGGAAGGCAGAGGCTCGTCAAGGACGAGAACGTCCTGGCCCAATTCCTGCGGCAAGGTCGCGCCGGGAACTGTTAGCAGGACCAGCGTCCTGCCCGTCGCCCTGAAGGGGTCTCGCAGGTCCCAGATCCCTTGCATCACTCCGGGGTCATTCCAGAAGCGGTGAGCGTTCGAGTAAAGCAGGAGGCCATCCTCGCCAAGCTGCTGAGCCAAAAGCAGGGCATCGACCGGCCCAATCGTCGCAGCCTGACGTTCACCAAGCACGCGCGCCAGTTCCTCGCCGCTGTCCCGGCCGATCGCATAGAGGCCGCGGACCACTTCCCACCCGAGCAGCGGTGGAAGCTCGCGGCCTTGCTTGAGAGTCTCGATGATGAAATGGGTTGTGCTTGCTGGGTCGGCAGTGCGTACCGCCACAAGCAGCGTCGAGACACACCGCGCGGCATGGAACGCCGACGCAAACTCCTCCATAGATCGAATCATGTACGTGCTCCTTTCGAGAAAGGACTCTTAACCCACATTTCCATTTTTTGGTTGCACCTTTGAATCTTCGAATCGTCGCCGTCATCACTATTCATGCGGGTGTGAACGCGATGAAGACGCTCCGGAGGTCTTGTACGCAATGGGTGAGATACAAAACCGGCCCTTTCAGCTCTCCTTCAACGCCCCTCTCAAGGTAGATTTCCAAGGTTCCCGCGTCACTTCCGACGGCGGCTTAGTTCTGGTGCGGGAATTCGACAAGCAACTCGGCTTCGGAGAACTCATCGAGCAGCACCTGAAGGTCGGCAAGTGGTCACTCACCAGCTTGCAGCAGAGGCTGGTGAAGGCGGGCGGTCGCCTGCTGAAACATACCCGCTACTACTGGCTGCTGCTGGCGGAGAGCCTTCTGACGCGGCGGCTCCTCGGAGCCATGCTGGGCAGGATCGCGAGGCTGCCGGTTCCCACGGGGTAACCCCGGCTTGGGTAGTGGGAATGCGGATGAAAACACCCCAGGACGCTGCGGTGTCTGAAATACCGATGGAGCACGCGACGACTGCAGGCGTTCAGGACTCGCGGAAGGCAGAAGAGAGTCGTTCGGACCATCTCGGAGAGTCAAAATGCACCGAAAGGGCTCGGTTGGAGACAACCGGGTGTATACTCTGACGTACTGGAACGCCAAGAAGCGAATGCCGGTTTCCATGTTCTCGTATGGCGACCTGATGGGACGCGAAATCAAAACGCCAAGTAGCTGTGCCAGAGTGCGGAGGGCATTTATAATCGCGGGCTCGACAAGTTTGATTCTGTATTCATAATTTTCGGGGTATTCATGATGAAAATGACGCGGCGAGATTTTCTGGAGGTCACCGGAGCCGGTTTGGGCGGCTTGGCGCTGAAAGAGGGTTCCATGTTTTCGGCCCAGCCGGCGGAACTCTCTGGCGGGGTGGCGGCGCTTTACGAAAAGTTTCTCGATCCGGACAGGAAATACAGCATCCGGCCGTTTTGGTTTTGGAACGGCGCCCTAACGGGCGAGGAGCTGGGACGCCAAATTCGCCAAATGGTTGAGCACGGCGTTTACGGCGCCTATGCCCACAATCGCGACGGTCTTCAGACTCGTTATATGTCGGAAGAGTGGTGGCAGGCACTGGGCGGAGCCTTGCAGGCCTCCAAGGACGCGGGATTTTGTCTCTGCATGGTCGACGAGTTTGAGTGGCCCAGCGGTGAGGCTCGCGATTATTGGATGCCGGGGACCAACAAGAGCCACGTGGTCGAAGCCAATCCCGAATTCCATTCGCGACGCATGCGGTCAACGGAAAGTATCGTCCAGGGGCCGAAGCGGTGGAGTTCGCCCCTCACAGAGAAAACGGTTGCGGTGGCCGCCGGAAAACGCCTGGGGCCAGACCGCTTGGATGGCAATACCCTGCAAGCAGTAGCTTGGGAAAAGGGCGCCAAGGAAGTCTCCTGGGACGTGCCCGAAGGAGAGTGGCTCATCACCGCTTACGACCTGGTACCGGCGATGCCCAACGGGGGTACGGTGGACCTGATGAACCGGGAGGCGATTGGCGCATTTATCAAGCTCTATTACGAGGAGTTCTATAAGCGATATAGCCAGTACTTTGGCAACGCCATGCCCGCCACCTTTGCCGATCACGAGGGCTCTTACGGAGACAAGCTGCCGTGGACGCCCCTCCTTTTCGAAACCTTCCGGCGCAAGGTGGGTTATGATCTCATTCCCTACCTTCCCGGCCTCATCTACGAGATTGGCCCCAAGACGGAGAAACTCCGCTGCGATCTCCTGGACACGATCAGTGAATTGTACTCCGACAACTTTTGGAAGCAGGTCAGCGACTGGTGCGGCCAGCACAACATCTATCATTCGGGGCATGTTTGGGAAGAGTCGCTCTTCTGGGGGGCCGCGTGGCAAGGCGACTTCTATCGTATCCTACGTTCCATGAGCATTCCAGGCTGCGACACATTGATGGAATGGGCGCACGAGTCGGTTTGGCTGAGGGAGGTCGCTTCCGTTGCCGCCTTCGAGGGAAAACACGTGGTTTGCGAGAATCAGGGCGTGCAAGGCAGCGATTCCTACTTGAGCCCCGAAATGATGCGCCGAGTTTCCAACTGCCTGGGCGCCTGGGACATCGGTGAGTTCGTTCCGCACGCCTTCAATTATGATCTGGCGCGCACCAACTATCCGCCGGACTGGTTCCGCGGGCAGCCGTACCTGCCCTGGTTTCGTTTCTACGCGGACCAGATGCGGCGGATCAGCTTCGTCAATTGCGAAAGCCAGCGCCTGTGCGATATTGTTGTGCTTTATCCACAAGTGTCCATTTGGGGACAATCGTCATCGGCATTCCGTAACGACGATTTCACCCACCTGTTAGGGAACGCCGACTGGAGCCCCGACGCGGTGGAGACCAGTGAGCAATACGCTGATCTCAAAATGCGCCTTACCGAAGCGCGTTACGACTTTATGGTCGCGGATGATTACTACCTCGCAAAGAGCGAGCTGGGCGGCGGCCGCCTGCGCATCAACAATTCGGAGTTTCAGGTTTTGATTCTTCCGCCCATGTCGACCACGCGGCGGAGCACGGCCATGCGGGTGCGCGACCTTTACCAGGCGGGTGGGACGGTTATCGCTCTGCGCCGCCTCCCCTATACCTCGGTGGAGTCCGGCCGCGAGGACCCGGAGTTGAAAGCGATTTGGGAGGAAGTATTCGATCTTCATCCCAACGTTGAACCTTACGCTATGCGCAAGAGCGCAAGCGGCGGGCGCTCTTATTGGGTGCCAGGTCATGTCACCGACCTCGTGGAGATTATTCGTGAGGTATTGGATCCTGACATCGAACTGGTGGAAGGGCCGACCGACAACCTTTACGTATTGCACAAGCGGAACGCCGGTGTTGATCTCTACTGGGTTGTCAATGACAAGGCCGAGGCTCGCACCCACATGCTGCGATTCAAGGCGAAGGGCCGGCCGGAAAAATGGGAAGCGCCAACGGGCAAGCGCTCACCCCTCTTCTATGAAACGCAGGGGGACAAAACTCTCGTACGGCTGGCCCTGGGATCTTGGGATGCCGCGTATGTGGTGTTTGATCCCACGGGCCCGGCCCAACCCCTGGCGCTCGCGGCGACAAACCTGGAAGAGTTTCATGTGTTGCGCGCCGACGAGAAGCAAGTGGTGGTGCATGGACGTGGGGCGCCCGGCGATAAAACGGGGTACGTGGAATTGCAGAAGGGCCAGACCCGCTACCGGGGAGAGTATCACTCCAAGAGTGCGCTCCCGCTTGAAATCTCGGGCGAGTGGAACGTCACGGTGGAAGCACCATCCATCGACTCGCCCTATGCCCAGGTGCGCGAGGATCCTACGGGCCGAGGCCTGAAGGAGCGCTGGTACGCCAAGACCGGCGACAAGGCGAGTTGGAATCCCCTTTGGCTTGCTCCGCAGATGCGCTCGATCCAGAAGTGGAATACGATTGGCCTGTTCCCCAACCCCGACGACCACGGCTTGGAGGAAGCGTACGCGCCGGAGAGCGACGAACGCATCGATTATGGCAAGGATTACATCGGCAAAGATGGCCAGCAACTCCACTGGGTGGAATTCAACTCTGCTGACGATTCCATTGTGCCCCTGGCGTCCACATGGAATGGAACCATCAAGGTGGCAGGCGGGCCTTACGGTCCGGACTGCTACGTGGTCGACTATGGCCGTGTGCTGCGCGCCCCCGTGATGCAGGGAACGGTTTACCTGCAAACCAACGTTTACCACCCGAAAGGGGGCCTGGCGGTTATGCTGCTGGGAGCGCCTCACCCCACCACCGTTTTCGTGAATCATGAGAAAGTCTACTCGCGCTTCATGCGCCCCCTCTATTTTGACCCTATCGATGGGTTTGCGACACGCATTCCGCTTACCCTCAAGAGCGGATGGAACAGCATTCTGATCAAGTTCCTCCACAACAGTCCGGATGACGGCAAGGCGCCGCAATGCACTTGCCGCATCGAACAGGCCAATGGGTCCGCCATCGAAGGCCTGGTGTCGAATTCGAGAATTGTCAGTGATCCGCAGACAGCGCCGCAAGGCTATGGCTGGCTGAGCTTCGCGATTCCACGCGTTGCACGTGCGTTGCGTGTGCCTCCGTTGCGGGATGAGTACCTCGTGTTTGTCGGTGATAAACAGGTTCCCGCCGCAGCGGAAATCCCTCTTCCCCGTGGCGCGCGCACGGTGACCTTGCGGGTCAGCGCGCGGGAAGTGCTCGATCATCCCTTTGCTTTTTCCACGGCCTCCGCGGTGCTTCCGCTTGGAACATGGAAAGTGCCGGGGCTGGAACACTTCTCCGGGTCGATGGTCTACGAAATGTCCGTGGATGTACCGGCGCTGCTGCTGGCGGAGCGCGTCATCCTGGATTGCGGCGTGGTCGGGGTGTGCACAGAAGTCTGGGTGAATGGCAAGGCCGTCGGAAAGCGGCCGTGGGGGCCGTTCGTCTTCGACGTGACGGAACAACTCCACCTCGGGAAAAACCAAATAAAGGTCCGGGTGGTCAATACCGAGGCCAACGCCCGCGCCGTGGGGACTTGGCTCGACCATCTCGCGAACATCGATGTAGACGGCTGGCACGGACCGGCCCGTCTGGTACCGTTCATCGAGCGAGAGATCACCTGTTCGCCGGTCTGATCCTCGTTCCCCGGCCCGCCCTGCTGTGCACGGCGGCATGGCACGGGCAGTCCAATGGTTCTCAAGATCTTCATCGGCGCCGTCAAACCAGAAGCGCTGAGCTGCGCCCCGGTGAATGCCCAGCGGCCCACGGATGGCATTGCCGTACCTGCCGGACTTCAACGCATCGTGCTTGGGAAAGACCTCGACTCCTTCCCGCCCCCTGCCTCCCTTGACCGGGATACCCAACCGCAGGGCAAGACCGCAAACGTAGATCCGGCAGTCCCGCGCTGGGAGCGGCTCCGCCAGGAACATCCGGAGATATCCGCCCCGATGACTCTTCTCAAGAGCCGACTCCACCCCATCCTGCCTGAGGTAGAAGCCGAGCTTCAGGAGATCCGTAAGCGAATCCTGATAGTCCGCGTCGACGGCCACCCACTTCGAGCACTGGGTGGCGGGGTTGATCGAGTAGAGGCCGATGGTGATTTCGCCCTCGAGGTGGCGGCGGATTGTGTCAGGTGTCAGGCTGAGCCCCTGGCCGGTTTTGTTGTCCTTGGGACGGTAGTAGTAATGCCGGGCGCTTTCCGGGTGGGGTCGGTTGGACTGGATGGTGTAGGCCCGACGGTTGACGAAGAGGCGAAAGTAATCCGCCACCACACTGGCCGGCGCATTTAGACGAAGCATCCGCATTCTCTCCTCCCTGAAGTCAGGTGGACAGCACCGCTACTTCATGTTGGTGGTGAAATGATGATGGTGCTCAGTCAGATGGGACTTTTGGCTGTAGGCATCCAGATTGACGACATGCAGTTTTCGCACCCATGCAGTTTTCGCAGTTGACGCCATTTGCGTCCAAGGCTAGAATTTTGCCGACGTCTTTAGTCGAACCAGGCGGCATTTTCCGGTGCCTGTTTATACGGAAATAACCTACTTAGAAAGGATAATACACATGAAGGCATCCCTTCTTGCTGGCGCTGCACTCCTCGCCATAACCATAGCTGCTTTTGGCCAGGGGCCCCCTGGCAGCGTTCCCGCCAAGGTTGGCCATGCCAGCTTCAAGTTTGGCAGCTCCCAATTCAGTTATGACAAAGTAACAGGCGATTTCATGCAGTCTTATGGTTTCTCGGTAGTCATGCTCAACTTTTCCAAGGACGGCAAGCCGGCCAGCGATCACCTTACGGTCTCGGTCATGATTCAAAAGGCTGGCGCTGTTGACCTGAATCAGCCCATGGGCAATGGCATTGGCTACTTTACGGGGGGCAAGGTCTTTGACTACGAGAAGGGGAAGAGTCAGTGCACGATGAATGTGACAAAGCTGACCCCCACATCGGTTGAGGGCAATGCCGAATGTCCGGTGGTTAACGACAAATTCGGCCAGGGGAAGAACTCTCTCACCGCAGTAAAATTCTCCGCATCGACCAACTAACCCGTTGATGAGGTACTTGAACCGCATGATGAATCTCGCTTGACCCCGCCGGAGGGTGAGTGCATCATTCCGACTACCGCGCTGAAGCAGCTTAAGCGTCCGAAACATAGGACCGAGTGAGTTGAAGTGGTGTCGGGCACGGTGTGGGAAAGAAAGAAACTCTTGGTTATCGAGCCGTGCCCGCGAGGGCTGACGCCATGAGCTCAGTAGCCGCCCGCAGTTTCGGGATATCGGCTTCCGTCATGCGGCCAACATCGCCGTACTTGAAGGTGCCTCCACTGGCCCATTCCACCACTTCACCGATAGCTTGCTTCTTGGCTGTGGCAACACGGCGTGCCGCCGTCAGGAACTCGTTGCGGAGTTGGTTAAATCTCGAACTTCCCGCCGACCCGTTACCATTGTTGGGCACAGACGAAGAGGGGGTCTCACAGGCGTGTGGTTTGGCAAGCCCGTTCCCGCCAGAAACCCTGGAACCGTTCCCAGGAGACCCAGTCTCACCCAGCGGGTTCGACGGAGCGCTGCCAGGAGTTGTCTCCGTGTGGGTTTCAATAGTCTCATCCGTAGCCACGGACTGCCACGGCGAGCCATCCTTCTTCACTCACGTTTGCATTTCCGTTTAACCAAGTCACGGGGTACCGATATCAGCAACGATCTATCTTCGACGGGCATCTGGCCGAAGAGTCCCAAGAGGGTCTGCTCCTGGGGCCCAATCGGAATCCTTTCCGGGAGCTTAGGAGCTTCCGGCTTCCCGTCCCCAACAAAGAAAAGCTGGTATAGCTCAACGTCCAGGGCTTTCGCCCATCTCTCTAGGACCGCGAGCGATGGGGTCACATGCCCGTTTTCCACTCGGGAGATGCGAGAGGGAAGTCGGGGTACATCGTATCCCCCCTGGCCGTCGAGACGGTTGGCGCCAGCGTCTCTCTGATTGCGCCTTTCTGTCGGAGCCAAGCCAGAAGGCGGTTCAGGTTAGTGACATCGCCGTGCTTTACTTCCCCGTGGTGTTCCAAGTAGCGCGCCACATGCTCCGGTGTAATCTCCTGCAAGGCTATTCTGCGGTGCTTGAGCCATCTACTGAACTGAGCAATTCGTCGGAGCAGTACGCGCCCAGAGATCCTCGTATAGTTGAGATCGCAGAGCTGCTGCGCGAACAGATCGATATATTCCTTCAATGGACCCGAGCGCATTCGACGCAAGGCTTTGGGGTCGGTGAAAAATCGTTCCATAAGACACTTCCTTTCACCAGAAGGTGTCACGAAACAAATCCAAAGACTATGCCGAGTTCTGAAAGACGGTCACTCAAAGAGTACAAGCTGGCGGGCACAGCGAATCGGTTCGACCCTGGGGATGGAATAGAGGGTTGGCTCCTCGCTCGGCATAGTCTTCGGCCCGGAATAGTGGAAGCTATTCCGTTCTCGGAATAGCTTCCACACCGCGTCCGCACTCTCCCCGATGCCCTTCTCCGTCACCAGTTCCCGCGCCATCGCCATCAGGATGTCATCACCTTCGTCGATCGCCTGCAGGCCGTCAGTTGCGAACTTCCCTTCCAACGCCAGCGAGACCAACAGCTTCTTCCCCATCAGCCTCAGACATGCTTCCTGCATGGTGCCGGTGTAGTAGAAGAACTTAACGTTGACGTTCGACCACTGTCCAATCCTCCAGGAGCGCCGGCTGGCCTGCCGCAGGGTGTAGATGGAATAGCCGGTCTCGTAAAAGAAGATGTCCGGGAAAGACCACAGGTCGAGTCCCGTCTGAACCAGACGCGGGTGTGCGATCACGACCTGAACGCCCGCCCGAAGTTGCCTCTCGTACCAGGACTCACGCTGCTCCGGGGCAACCTCCGTGGTCAGCACCGCAACCCTGATCCCCTCTTTGGCCAATATCCTCTCCAAGCGCCGTGTCACGTCGCGCTTCTGCGTATGGACCGCGTAAACCTGCACCTTCCAGCCGCGCTCAAGCGAGGCTTTGACTTCCTCCACCAGCCGCCGCTCCTTGGTATAGACAAAGTCCTCATCCAGGTCACGCGTAGCTGCGATCAGGAACGGCTCACGACGCTGGGTTTCGGGATTGAACTCACGCCCAATCAGGTCCCCGAAACCGAAAGGCCGGTCGGGATAAGCGAGGAGAGCATTCAAGGCGACGCTCGCGACCGACTGGTTGCCTCGATGCTCGCGCAGGGCCTTCTTGATGTCCTGTTCTAGGTCCTCGTAAGCCTTCTGCAAAGGCTGATCCATCTCCACGCTGACAACTTCTTCCTGGTAGGGAGGAAGAGCATCGGAGATATCTTCCAGCGACACAAAGGCACCAAGACTCATCAAGAAGCGGCCGAACAGCAGGGGTGAGGCTCCTGGCCGATGGCGGAGCCGGGTGGTGACGCGGGCCTCAGAACAGGCGTTGTCGGCCGGCTCAATCACCGTGATCTTCTCCAGCAGCCCATAGGTTTCGGTAAAGGCTCGAACACCGGCTTCCCCGTATTCAAAGCCTTCTTCTAGCATTCTGGGGGATTCAAGACGAAACAGAATGTTGAAGAGTTCGTCTGCGTAGCCCCCGAGCAGTGTGCCGGTGAGCACCGCAATCTGGCGGGCGGACGATGCCAGTGTGCCTAAAGCGTTCCCCTGGGCCGTATCCCCTCCCTTCAGCTCGTGAACTTCGTCAGCTATGGCGTAATCGAAGAACCCGTCCATGTACCGGCCGATGAAGTCGACGGGTGCAAAGCGTCGAATCTTCTTCCCATCTGCCTCCCAAAGCGCGCTGTAGAGCGGCCGGCGGGCATGGTTGGTTCCATCACCTTGACCGAGCGTTTCGCTGAGCTTCACCTTCTTGAAGTCCATCGCCAACAGCCGTTCGCCTTCTTTCCCGAGGTAGACCGGAGCCCCACTGTCAGGATTGACGACGCTGCCCTGATAACGCCCGCACCGGGCGACCTGGTAGGCGTGCTTCCAGAAATACCCGAGCTTGGCGCGATCCCGGCCGACCACGAACAGCGCCGGAGAAGAGCAAATGGAATCCCAACGCTTACGAGCCGAAGGTGAGGTCCTGCGCAGGCGCAACTCGCTCAAGCTAGTCCGCAATCCCTCGCGCAGGATGCGTTTGTTTCGCAGCTTGACTTCGTTCACGCCGTGGTGACTGTTGGAGTTGGTTGGGGTCCGTAGCCCGTCGACGATGAACACGCGAACACGCGGAAGCGTGAGGATCGCTTCTCGGCACCATTTCTCGACCAATTGCGGCGGAACCATCGCGAGAGCCGTAAAGGGCCGGTCCTCAGCGTGGGTTTGAACGGCACCCAGTGAGATCAGCGTCTTGCCTGTACCGCACTCCGCAATCACAGCACCCGCGCGGGCCTGCTGCCAACGTCGGACCAGACCCATGATGGCGAGGGTCTGGGCCGGGTAGGGCTTCCGCAGGAGCTTGCTGATCAGGGGTGACGGTGGGTCGTCGATGGAATGCAACGGCGGGTATGATTCAACGATCCTCTCACCCAGTTCCGACGAGCACATCCTGAGGTAATCACCGATCGACTCCGGTATGGGCACAGTCTTCTCCTTTCGCTTTGAGTGCAACGAGTAAATGCGATTCGTGTGGCGCCGGACCCGCGCGAACAGGTGGGTGATTCTTGGTGGGTCAGACGTGGGTGGTCAAAGCGCCGGTACCCTTGAACGGCAGAAACTATACCGACCTGATTGAGCTGGTTCCGGGGTCGGTGTCCGGCGGGGTCTTTTTCGGTACGGCGGGCGGTCATAACTACAACGTGAGCGGCATGACTTACACGCAGAACAGTTATTTGCTCGACGGGATGAATGCCAACGAGGAGTTTTTCAAGCAATTCGGGATTCAACCCTCGATCGACGCCATCCAGGAATTCAAGGTCCAAACCAACGTTACCTCCGCAGAGTATGCAGCAATGGAACCTGGCCGTACAGCGTCAGTTCGCGAGTGATTTGATGCTGGAAGTCGATTATGTCGGGAACGAGGGGACAAAAATGCCGTTGTGGTGGAGTCCGAACATCGCCCTTCCAGGCCCTGGCCCGGTCCAACCTCGTCTGCGTTGGCCCCAATGGCAAAGTAGTTTCACGGACTTTAGCAACGCCACGTCCAACAATTACAGCGGCTTGCAAGCCAGACTGGAGAAAAGGTTTTCCCACGGGGTCCAATTCCTCGCCACCTATGCCTGGGGACATACCCTGGGTGTGGCGGGTCAAAGTGGTCTCGATGGCGCTCCAATGAATTCGCGGGACTTTGCCCAGGACTACGGTGACGCGAATATTGATATCCGCCAGATTTTCACTGCGAGCTACATCTATCAGTTGCCCTTCGGACGTGGCCAACGCTTTCTTTCTAGTCCCAACGGCATCGTGAACCAGGTAATCGGAGGTTGGGAACTAACGGGGATCACCCGCTACAACAGTGGCAGTCCCTACACGGTGGGTATCGGCATTGACCAAGCGAACGTCGGGACGACCAATCAACGACCCTCTGCCGTCCCGGGCGTACCCGTGTTTCTTTCCACAACCAACAAAATAAATTCAGGGCTCAATCCGGCCGCCTTTGCGATGCCAGCCCTGTATACTTGGGGCACCCTGGGACGGAACACGTTAAGGACTCCAGGCTACTCGAACTGGGACATAGGCCTGTTCAAGAACTTCCCGTTGCACGGCGAGAAGGAGACGCTCCAGTTCCGAACCGAATTCTTCAACGCCTTCAACAACGTAAGCATGGGGGGGCCGAACTCGACTTATTGCCAGCCTCTTCCGGCTTGCAATGCCCAGTTCGGGCTCATTAGTGGCACCCAGAGCACCCCGCGCGAGATCCAGTTCGCACTGAAGTTACTTTTCTAAACGGGCGCGCAGCCCGCCCCTTCGCAGTCTGTGTGGCAACTTGGGGATCAGGTCGCATAAGAATTCATTTTGGCGGCGCTGAGGTTGTGCAGGGGTTGTTTCGAGTGTCTGTGCCGGTCACTTGGACCGGCTTTTTGCGCTCCACCTCGGGTTAGCCCGAGAGTCTTTCCTCGACCTGCGTTTTTTGGAGCAGTGCTGTGCGCCACATTCGGGTCAAATTGAACGCCGTCGCTGCCAGGGTGACTTCCACCGCCACCTTCGCCAAGCCGCGCATCCGAAAACGTCGCAGGTCGCGTTGTTGTTTGAGCACCCCAAACACCGGTTCGATGATGGCCTTGCGGCGTCGATAGACGGCTTGCCCGGGGGGCCTGCGCAGTTTCTGCACCATGCGTTGATGCTCGGGCTTTCGCCAGCGCCGTCGCCGCCCACCACGCCCCAGGTTCAATTCCCGCGCCTCGTAGGGGTCGGGCACGTAGCCGTCGATGCCGCGCGTCTCCAGTCCCACCAGGTTCTCGTCCGAGTACAAGCCGCTATCCCCGCTCACCCGCTCGGGCCACTCCCCGCAGCGTTCCATCGCCCCATCCACAACCGGCAGGAGCAGTTCATTATCGCTGCTCTCTTGTCCCACTCGCTGCTCCACAATGAGATGATCTTCTGTGACCGCCATCGCCACCGTATAGCCCAGCGTGAAACCGCGCCCTTGCTTCAAAAAGCGACTGTCCGGGTCGGTGCGCGAAACCTGCTTGAGCCCCGTCTTCTTCAAGACCTGCAGCCGGCGGGGGATTTCTTCCAGACGCTCTTCCAGAGCCTGCACATGTTGCGCCGCCACTTGCGTCCCCGGCGTTTCATTCGGATCCCTGGCGTCGCAGGCCTGCTGCCAGTGGCGAATCTGCCGGCGGATCTTCGCCCGTTC
>JBEKIZ010000074.1:0-26811 GCA_050011515.1 Terriglobia bacterium
AATGGTAGACACGCCAGTGCCTTGGAGAATTCGATTTCAGACCAACTGCCCGGGTGCATCACTGAATCACCGTTCTTCAAGAGTCTACCAAAGGGCTTCCGCTGGCCGGACCCTGGCGACGCGTTGAGCCTGCGCGTGCTCGAGGAATACGGGGCGCTCTTCGTCGCTCGTGGAGGAGTTGTGCTTCCCCCCGTTGTGATATTTCCAGACCAAAATGCCGTCGCGCATTGGCAATCAAGCCTAAGCGTAGAGCAGGCTGAGCTCGCCGGCATCCCTGTGAGACTTCAGAGCGCCGCGATGCGAGCCTTGATGAAGGCCCGCGAGGAAGCATTTCAAGCTCATGTTGACATTTCACCCCGCGGCCCTGATGCAGCACAGCGCAGCTATGCCCAAACCCTCGAACTATGGAGGAGCCGTGTTAATCCGGGTCTTCAACATTGGGTCGATAAGGGCTTACTGAGTGCCTCCGAAGCAGAAAGGATCAGAAAATTACCTGCCCGTGAGCAGGTGCCCGAGATCCTCGAGCTCGAAAAGCGAGGGCTGTATTTCAGCAAAGATCTCTCCAAGTCAGTTCTCTTGTCCGTAGCACCTCCTGGCGCCTCACAGCATCTTTCCATGCTCGCCTTCGATGTCAAAGAACACGATGACCCTGTCGTCCGTTTAATCCTGGAACACCATGGCTGGTTTCAAACCGTAAGGTCTGACTTGCCCCACTTTACTTACCTGGGCGTCAAAAAACAACTGCTTCCATCCCTCGGGCTCAAGATGGTCAGAAACGGCGACCGCGTGTTCTGGATTCCAGACTTTGCGTGCCCGCCACCTACGAAACCGTAGATCTGGAAGTGGGAGATATTTGGGGTTCGTCGGGAAAGCTTCTTTCCTACTTCTGACTCCTGATTCCTGACTTCTGACTCCTTCTCTCCAACGCCTCTTCAATCCTCCGCAGCATGAAGACGTCTTCCCGGTTGTAGGTCAACAGTTCTTTCAGGAAGCGCTCTGTTCGGGTGGCCACATATTTCTTCCACGTCTCGTCGGCCCACTTTCCGTCCTTGCCAGCGAGCTCGCGTTTCAGGCCCAGCATCTCCTCGATGGCCTTCTGGCCTCCCCACAGGCCCGCCTTCCAGCAGGCCGGGCAGAGGTCCAGGTGCTTGAATGTCTTGTCCAGCACCACGCCCAGCTGCGCTGCAATCACCGGGAAGTCGAACCCGGTGTAACCCTTCACATTGTCGGGAATCGAGCGCCCGTTGTAAGTGACAATGCGCTCCACTCCCGCCAGCACCGCCATCAGGGCTTCTCGGGTGGCTTCCTCACCTACAAGCTGGACAAAGGCGTCCTTCTCGCCATCCACGATCCTCACCCCGATCACCGTGATCTTGTGGTTTTTGCAGTCCCTGAAGAGGCGCTGGTCGGCAAATGTTCCAACGTAGTTGGTTTCGATATCGAGGTAGGCAGTCTTCACATTCTCCCCTTTCGAGCAGCCTCTTGATTTAGGCGGAGGTGTCAGTAGTCCCGCCGCGGCGGGTCAGTGGTCAGTTGAAAAGACGGGGCTGGGGACTGGCGTTCCTCCCCACCTACCATCAACCTTCTGTCTTCCGACTCCTGACTTCTGAATTCTGCTCGCCACCTGTCACTCTCGCCCCAGGAATTCCCGTCGCTTGCGCGGTTTCGGCTGCCTGCCGGTCTCGATGGAGCGCGCCAATTGCACGGCTTCGAAGCCAAACCTTTCGCGCAGCTTATCGGCGGCTTTGAGAATCTTATCAAGTTTATCGCGCTGCGGCGCCTCGAGCAAATTGCGTTGGAACACGGCGCGTTCAAGGTTCGACGCGCGGACGCCCACGAGGCGGACTTTCTTCTTCGCGTCGTATGAGCTTTCAAAGAGATGCAAAACGTTTTCAAAGATGACCGAATCGAGGTTTGTGGGCTCGTCGATGGTGATGTCTCGAGTAAGGGTCTTGAAAGGGGCGTAGCGAAGTTTCAACCCCAGCGTGTGCGCAAACAGGCCGTGGTCGCGCAAACGCCGCGCCACGAGCTGGGCCAGATAAGAAAGCGTACGCTCCAATTCCTCGAGGTCGTCGATATCTTCGTCAAAAGTGGTTTCGTGGCTGATGGATTTGGGCTCTTCCCCGTAAGCGTAGGCGTCAATATCCCTCCCACATGACTTCGTGTAAAGCCATTCGCCGAATTTGCCGAACTGCTCCCGCAACTTCCCCTCGCCCATTTGCTGGAGGTCGCCGATGGTGGTGATGCCGAGCGAGCGCAGTTCCGGCTCCGTCACCTTTCCGATGCCGGGCATGCGGCGGATCGGGAGGGGGGCAAGAAACGTTGCTTCATAGCCCGGAAAAATGTAAAGCAGGCCGTGCGGTTTGGCCTGGTCGGAGGCGATCTTGGAAACCAGGTGGGAAGTGGAAAGGCCAATCGAGCAGTTGAGTCCGGTACGCTCCTTCACCGTGCGAATCAGCTTATCGGCAGCCCGAAATGCCGAGCCGTGCAGACGCTCACAGCCGCTGAGGTCGAGGTAGGCTTCGTCGATTGACACCATCTCGACCACGGGCGTGAATTCACCGAAGATCTGGCAGAGCTTGTGGGAATAGTCGCTGTACTTGTGGTGCTGGCCGCGCAGGAAGATGGCGTGCGGGCAGAGTTTCTTGGCGGTTCGGATCGGCATGGCGGAGTGCACGCCGAACTTGCGCGCTTCATAGCTGGCCGCAGCCACCACCCCGCGCCCCTCCGGGTCTGCGCCGACGATTACAGCCTTGCCTCTGAGGGAAGGGTCTTCCAGCTCCTCGACGGAAACGAAGAAGGCGTCCATGTCGATGTGCAGGATTTGGCTTAGCATCTGCGAACATCCAGGAGCTGGGGGCTGGGACAATTTTAGATTTTGGATTTTAGATTTTGGATTGCTCCCCCACTGTGGCAATTTTAGATTTTGGATTTTAGATTGGATTGCTCCCCCACCTGCCTCCTCCCTTCTGACTCCTGACTTCTGCCTCCTGTCTCCTTCTTCCGCGCGCTAACCACCCTCGGAATGCCGGCCAAATCGGGCATGACTTCAATTTCCGTCCACTCCTGGCCGAGCAGGGCGAGCACTTTCGCGCGCATATTGTAGCCGATCTCTACCACCACGAAGCCGCCGGGCTTAAGTGCTTCGAGGGCTTGCGGTAACAGGCGAGCATAGATTTCGTCGCCGCGCTCAAGGTCGCCACCCCAAGCGATGCGCGGCTCAAATTGCCGCACCTCCCGTTGCACCATTTCGACGTCCCGCTTCCCGACATAGGGTGGGTTCGAAACCACAAAATCAATCGTGCCCAGGAAATCTTTATCGAGAAATCGAGCGAGGACGTCGCTTTCCAGGAACTTGACGCGTTCCGGCATTCCCAAGCGAACTGCGTTTCGCGACGCCACCACCAGAGCCGGCATGGAGATGTCTGCGCCGAAGAGGATGGCGCGGGGAAGCTCGGAAGCGAGCGCCAGGGCAATGCACCCGGAGCCTGTCCCTACGTCCACGATGCGCAGCCGAGCTTCTTTCGCCGATCCGCTCCGGCGCGCGAGTTCAAGCACTCGCTCCACGGCGTGTTCAGTTTCACGGCGAGGAATCAGGACGTCGGGCGTGACCTCGAAATCGAGCCCCCAGAACTCCTGGTGGCCGGTGATGTATTGCGTCGGCTTGCCGGTGGTTCGCTCGTCAATCAGCAGGAAGTAGCACTCGGTCTTCTCCGGCGGCAAGTTCATCTCGGCGTTGGAGTGAAGAAAAGCGCGCTCGCAATGGAGGATGTGCATCAGCAACAGTTCAGCGGCAAGCTGTGCGGAAGGGACCTGGTGTTGGAGGAGAGTCTCGAGACCGGTCTTGAGAGCTGTGCGGAGCTGCATGGCAGAAGGGCAGTCGTCAGTTGTCAGTCGTCAGTCGCAGGTCGAGCAGTCTGGAGTGCGGCAGCTTGCTGCCGCTTTCTTTCAGGCCAGCTTGCTGGCCGTTCACAAGTGCCCGTCGAAGCAGTGAGCCGCGAGCAAGCTCGCGGGGAAAAAGCGGCAGCAAGCTGCCGCACTCCAGATGGCCCCACCCATGTTTGTTCGACTGACTACTGACCACTGACGACTGTTCTTCCCGCTGCCACGGTCACTTGCTCCAACTTCTAGGCCCGGTAGTGGGCGCTCAGCGCCTCGATGATGTCGTCGAGCTTTCCGTCCATGACTCGGTCAAGCTGGTGAATGGTCAGGCCGATGCGGTGGTCGGTGAGGCGATTCTGAGGGAAGTTGTAGGTTCGGATTTTCTCACTGCGGTCGCCGCTGCCGACCATGGAGCGGCGCTCTTCCGTGATCTGTTTCTGCTGCTCCTGAAGCTTCATTTCGTAGAGCCTCGAGCGCAGCACGCGAAGCGCTTTGGCGCGGTTCTTGATCTGCGACTTCTCATCCTGGCAGGAAACGATCATGCCGGTCGCCAGGTGCGTGATGCGCACCGCGGAGTAAGTCGTATTCACCGATTGGCCGCCCGGCCCCGAAGAGCAGAACGTATCGATGCGAATATCCTTGGGGTCAATCTCAATTTCCACTTCGTCGGCTTCCGGGAGCACCGCTACCGTGATGGCCGAGGTATGGATACGTCCCTGCTGCTCGGTGGCCGGGACACGCTGCACGCGGTGCACGCCGCTTTCATATTTGAGCTTGCTATAAACCCTTTGCCCTTCGATCAGGGCGATGACTTCCTTCAAGCCGCCAATGCCTGAAAGGCTCGTCGAGAGCACTTCCACCCGCCAGCCCTGTGATTCAGCGTAGCGGTCATACATACGGAAGATTTCCTGCGCAAAGAGCGTCGCCTCGTCCCCGCCCGTGCCGGCGCGGATTTCCAACACCACGTTCTTCTCGTCGTTCGGATCTCTGGGCAGCAGCAGGATTCCGAGTTCCTCCTCCACCTTTGCCTGCCGCTTCTCCAAGTGCGCGAGTTCCTCGTGCGCCAAGGCTTTCATCTCGGCGTCGGTGGAAGCCTCCTCGAGCATCGCCTTGGTTTCTTCGAGCGACTTCCGGATGCTTTTCCACTCGCGGTACTTCTCGACAATCTCGCTGAGCTCGGAGTGTGCTTTGGCAGTCTTCTGATAGAGGGCTTGGTCCGCTAACACGGCAGGGTCTCCGAGTTGCGCCGTCAACTCGTCATACTTGGATTCGATTTCTGCCAGTTTCTCTAAGAAATGCATGGTTCAAGGTCCGAAGAGCAGTAGGTGGTAGGTAGTAGGTGGTATGTGGGGACGGGCTTGGCCAATCTTGAATTTCAAATTTCGAATTTTGAATTACTCTATTCCCACTCCCCACTGCCTACTGCCGACTGCTTACCGCCGACTGCCTACTTCCAACTACCTACCGCTCTTAAGCGACGAAGAACTCCCCACCCCGCGCCTTCTCGAGCTCCATAGCGGTCTCGAGGGCCTTGATGGCGGTTTCGATTTGGCGGTCGTCGGGCTCGCGCGTGGTGACACGTTGCAACCACAGCCCGGGCTGCGCCGCCCAGCGCCAGAGCCTTCCCTGCGATTTAGCCGCAAAGCGGATACATTCGTAGGAGACGCCGGCGATCACCGGCAGGAGCGCCAGCCGGCCCACGAATCGCATAGTGAAGGAGCGAAAGGGCAGGAACATGTAAAGGACCATGGCGATGGCCATCACCACCAGTAGAAAGCTGGTCCCGCAACGCGGATGAAAGCGTGTACACGCGCGCGCCGTTGCCACGTCAATGGCCCCGCGCTGCTCAAACGCCCACACCACCTTATGCTCCGCCCCGTGGTACTCAAATAAGCGCCGGACTTCCTTCCATTGCGACATGAAAAAGAGGAACCCAAGGAATAAGAGGATGCGAATTGTTCCGTCCAGCAGATTAAACATCAGCAGGTTGCCCGCTGCCGGGTAACGGCGGCTGATGGCTGTGGCCAGAGAAAGGGGCACAAACTTGTAGAAAAAAATGAAAAAGCCCAGCGAGAACGCCAGGTTCACCGCCAGGAGCCAGTTGCTCAACACGATTTTCTTTTCTTTTTCGGCCGGCTTCCCCTCTTCCTCGAGCGCTAGTTCAGCGGAGTAGCGCAAGGCTCGGATTCCCAGCACCATGGCCTGCCCCAGGACCCCCAATCCGCGCAGGAGCGGGTATTTCAGCCAGGGGTGCTTTTCAGAAGGCTTTTCCAAGTAGTCTTTTGCCACCGCAATCCCGCCGCTGGGCTGGCGCACCGCCACGGCATAGCTGTGCGGGGAGCGCATCATGACGCCTTCGATGACCGCCTGGCCTCCCATCAATGCCTCTTCCGGCGCCTGGAGAAGCGGTAGCACAACCAGACGGCACAAGGTGCGAAAGCGTGAACCCATGCTGCTCAAAGACAATCCCATAAACCTTCCGACTCCTCACCCCAGCGCATCTTCCACCATCGAAACCCTTGGTGTGGAGGCTAGTCCAATCCCCCGGAGAAGCGCTCGCGACGCGCAACGGGCCGCATAAGATTAGATGCGCGCAGGGGAGCCATTACTCAGCATAGCCGCAAAGAAAGGGGAGTGTCAATTCGGGTACGGTGTGCAGCACGGGCGCGACAAACTCCCCGAGGGTTAAGATCCCCAAGCGACCCTGTCGCCAAGGGTGACTTCTTCGTTCGTAATTCAGCCATTACGCTTGATACTTCAACCTTGCTTAACCCCTCAGACCCCTTTTCCTGAATCCCGACTCCTGAATCCTGTCTTGTTTTTTCGCTTTGATTGGCACTTTTTGCGCTCAAAACTGAGTTCGTTTTGGGTTCGTTTTGGGTTCGTTTTTTGCTCGAAAAAAGGCTAAGTGCTGTGTTTTCAACACATCGTTGGGTTCGTTCCCTCTATTTTAGTATCTTTTTGCATTTTGCTGTCTTTTTGCGCCCTCTGCGGGCCGCTTTCCAAACCCCTTCCCCGCGCTCTTTGCCAGCGCTCTTCATAGGTCAACCTCCATAGGCTATCATTTTTCCAGTCCCCTGTCAAGAGCGGGTGGCGCGGACCTCCGGATTTGAGGTCCGCGGTTCTTAACCCTTAAGTCGACGCTGTGGGAGGCGGCGCAACACGCGGATAGCACATGGGAATGCAATCACCGGACAAGAGCCGCGCACCTCTAAGAGGCTGCGGAAAAACCCGTTTGGCCTGTCATTCCGAGGAGTCCCGATCTGATCGGGACGACGAGGAATCCCGCACTGCGTTGAAAATACTCAGAGCGAGATTCCTCGCTCCGCTCGGAATGACAGCTTGGAGGGGTTTTCCCGCAGCCTGCTAAGCCGCAGGTGCGCGCTACTTGCCTTTGCGCCTCGTCCTAGCCCTTAATCGCTCTCTCTTTCCAGGGGTCGAGGGAGGCTTGCCGACGGCGGGAGCGGGACGCTCCCGCCACAGCAGGCGAGACGCTCGCGTTACAACCGACCATTAGGATTGTATGCCTCGCCGCGAAAAAAGTATTATTATGGACCGCAAGGTACGGCCGTGAGAGCGTTCATCAGCTACAGCCACGATTCGGCGGAGCACCTGGACCGCGTTTGGGACCTCTGCGAACACCTGCGCAGCGACGGCGTTGATTGCCGGATTGACCAGCACGAGTTGTCGCCGCCCGAGGCTTCGTCGGCGGGGTTGCTCCCACTCCCGCTCGATTGGCTACCTGTTGAACGGGCAATTACAGGGTAAGCTCCTTTCAGCTTGCAGGATCAGGCCAGACTTGTCCTGGCACGACCGTTGTACGCGCAGCCAGCACAAGCCTTGACTACTTCACTAACAAGGGTCATCATCACCTAAAGATGTTTGCCTTTAGTCTATAGGAAACTTCTCTTGAGGGAGTTGTGCATGGGACACACCCGCTTAGGCACGATTCCGAAGTCCCGGAAGTGGTCCGAGGTGGTCGCGGAACTCGCACGGTTTGGCAGCGATGTCGCGGCCGAGCAGCGCACGCTACAGGCGGGAATTGCAACCATCGCCCGGAGGGCGATCGAGGCTGCCGGCGGGGCACTGAAAGGCGCCGCCGACGACATTGGCCTTCGCTATACGTTTTATCTACTCACACAAATAACCCTCTCCGCCAGAGAGGAGGACTGGGTTGAAGCGCTTCGGAAGAATGGCATCGACCTTTCAGGGAGTTCATCCGTTTTCGACCTCACTGTGGAGTTGCAGGCTGCGGTAGATCGGCGTATTTCTGCATCGTCCCACCCCAGCGACGTCAGCGAGATGGCGCAGAGCGCCGCAGGAGAAGCGATTGCGGCTTTGGCCTCCTCGGAGGCCGTGACCATGTTCGGGAGTGGCCGTGACGAACTGCAGAGAGCGATACGTTCGCTGTCGACCAAAAAGGGTTTTTCCGATCTCGGCCAAGTTTTCTTTGGCCGCTTCATTGCCCGGCTACTGAATTTCTACCTAAGCAGGGTGACCGCCTCACAGCTAGGTGCGGGGGAGTTCCGTCAGGTCGGAGAAATCTCTTCTTTCAACCAGGCCCTGCAGGCTCACTGCGAGCAGTCCGCCCGCATCGTTCGAGATTTTTGCGGCGAGTGGTACTCCAAGACGGAGTTCATACAGGGTATAGACCTGGAGAACGCCTCCGCTTTTGTGGCCGTCGCTCTGAAGAAACTCAGGTCCGAACTTCAACGGCAGGAGGCGGAAGCATGATTCCGCCTCGGCTTTTCTTGTGCAGCGGCGCGGCACTCCCTCCCAACGATCCTCTCGCCGAGGGAAGAAAAATTGTCGCCCTCGATTCCATTGGGCCAAACGCCAACGTCAACGTCCGCCTTGAGAACGTCGCAAGGATCCTCAACAGGCACCTCTCGCCCAGGCTCGTCGACCTCCTGGAGATTGCCTCCTATGTGTTCACCGCTGACTGCGCCACAAATCGGGGGCATGGATGGACCGATGAGAAATCAACCGAGGCTTGGGACCGCGATTTCTCGTTCGTTCTACCTGTGCGGGACCTCGGGTTCTGGGAGCGAGCGGAGGTGGGGCAGCTCTTGCAAGAGGTACTCGACTTTCTCTCAAACGACCGCTATTCATTTGTTTTCGTTCCGGTAAAGCACGATCGTCAAGCCCAGGCGTACTTGGACTTCGGTGACCTTGAAGACTGGCCGTTCTATGGGGTGGAACGTGTGCTGATGTTTTCTGGAGGCCTGGACTCACTCGGGGGAGCGGTCCAAACGGGGAGAGCCGGGTGCAAAACAGCTCTCGTCAGTCACAGATCTGTAACGACACTCGACTCACGTCAGCGGCGACTCTTTGATGAATTGGACCGCGCGTTCCCAGGCCAGATGGTCCATATACCGGTGTGGGTAAACAAAGAGAGAAACCTCAGCCGTGAGCCGACGCAGAGGACGCGGTCGTTCTTGTTTACGGCTTTGGGCACCATCGTTGCTGAATCAATTCAAGCTAAAGGCGTCCGTTTCTTCGAGAACGGCATCGTCAGCCTCAACCTCCCGGTCGCCGATGAGGCGTTACGCGCGCGAGCCTCCCGGACCACGCATCCGAGGGCACTACACCTTCTTGCTCAGTTGTGCACGCTTGTAACGGGTCGGGACTTCGAGGTCGACAACCCTTATTTCTTCAATACCAAGGCCGAGATTGTAGCGCGCATCGTGGAGCAAGGTGCCGGTGAGCTGATCAACTTCACTTGCTCATGTGCCCACCCTATGTTCAGATCGAAGACCCAGTGGCACTGCGGCACCTGCAGCCAGTGCATTGATAGACGCTTTGCTGTCCTGGCGTCGGGCCATCCTCAGTACGACCAGGAGATAGACTATGTCTCTGACGTTTTCATTGGGCCGCGCAAAGACGGCTATGAGAGGAATGTTGCGATTGATTACGTCAGGCATGCCGTCGACCTGGACCGAATGAGCGAGGGAGAAATAGCAGCAAGATTCAACTCGGAATTAAGCCGGGCGGTCAGGTGGGAGCAGAAACCAAGCGGCGCGGCGCAGCGCTTGATCAGAATGCACAAGCGGTACGGGGAGGATGTCGTGAGGGTGCTAGAGTCTCAGTTGGGTCAACACTCCAGTCAGCTGTTGTCCGCCGGATTGGATCAGACCTCGCTCTTGTCCCTCGCGGTCGGAGGAAAGCATCTAGCACCATCATGGAGATTGTATTGCGACCGCATCGTCAGCTTGCTCCGGGCTGGCATCCCCGTCATGTGCCAATCGAGAAAGCCTAAGAATGAACCTGAATTCCAAGAGTTCTGCGACGGGATTCTTAAGGCCGGTGACACGGATTTGATTAGGGAGTTCCCCTTCCTGCGTTGGACCTCATGCATGACCAAACCGGACTGGTCGCACGAGGCCCTCGACGTGTGGGTCGAGGCAAAGTATGTTCGGGAGAAGCGGGACTTGCACCAAATCTCAGAGGCAATTGCTTCAGACATCACGAAGTACGGAGACAGCGGGCGCAGAACGCTTTTCGTAGTCTATGACCCGTTCCATCACGTGCTGGATGAGGCGGCCTTTTCAACTCAGGTAAGTGGGCACCAGAACATGACGATCGCATTTATCAGGTAACCTGCGGAAACCCGCTGGGCTCGTCCCCTCTACGGGTTCCACTTGGTTTACCGGGAACAGTGCCCGTTCATTCCCGACCGCGCCGCCAGCCCCCGCAGCGCAGAGAGGAGGGATTTGGGGGCTTTAGCCCCTGAAGCGACGCGGCTTCAGGGCCTAAAGGCCTATTCAACTCCCCGTCCCGAGGCGGCGGGGCTAAAGCCCCGCCCTTCCGAGGATCACAAATAATATCGGTTACTAATGCAACTAACCACTAGAGCCCGTCGGCACTCGTCCGATGAGGAGGGGCACCCCTCGTGGGCGCCCTGACGGCCAGGCACAACAATCCGCAGCCACAGGGCAGGTCCGTCGCTTGACGGCTCAGCCGACGGGCCTGCCCCTACTATCCGCCACGACGCAGAGTTTGACGAGGCGGGAGGTCCTGTGCCCTGAAAGGGCACCATATAGTAGCCGGGGGCAACGCCCCCGGTAAACCACCCGCATAGCCTACCGACCCTGGAGGGGTCGCATTACCCTGAGCCGCGGGACGCAAGACCGGCGTTAAACCACCCGGATTCGACCCTTTCAGGGTCGGACCTTGTTAGGGGCGCGTTTTCCGGGGGCGTTGCCCCCGGCTACTTTATCCCTCCCCTTCGGGGAGGCCGAAGAAACCAAGCTGAGACGCCTCCCGTTCCATTCGCTTGCCCTTGTTCTCGGCCGAATCGGGGCACGCGGCCTTATTTTACCGCCTATGCCGTAGCCCCCTCCCGCCGCGGCGGGAGGGGGCGCGAGGTGCAAAAACTGGAGTGGTCTGCGTCACCTTCCAGGAAGTATAATGACACCGCTCGGTAAGCAGCCTCATGGAATTGATGCCTCGTCTCGCAGGCAAGGAACAAGGCCAGCTCCTGAGGTTTGCGGAGTGGATTCCCGCTTTCGCGGGAATGACTGCGTCCTGCAGCGCCCACGGCTACTCACCGTGCACCGCTTCGCGGTGAGAAGGTGCTGGTGAGTTTGGCAAGGCGCAAGGGCAACATCGACCAGCCGCAAGGTCAGAGGGAGGGCTGCGATAAAGGAACAATGTTTCGCAAGATCCTGATAGCCAACCGTGGCGAGATTGCGGTGCGCGTGATGCGCGCCTGCCGCGAGATGGGAATCTGCGCGGTGGCCGTCTATTCCGACGTGGACCGCAAAGCGCTGCACGTGCGCTATGCCGACCAAGCTTTTCACATCGGGCCGGCTCCCTCGAGCGAAAGTTACCTTCGAATCGACCGCCTTCTTGACGCCGCCCAACGAAGCGGCGCAGAGGCGATCCACCCCGGTTACGGCTTCCTGGCAGAGAACCCGGAGTTTGCCCGCGCCTGCGCGGATGCGGGGTTGGTATTCATCGGGCCGCCGGTGGCCGCGATGGAGTTGATGGGCTCGAAGACCAAGTCGCGGCAGACCCTGATCCAGGCAGGCCTGCCCGTGGTCCCCGGGACCGAGCGCAACCTGGAAAGCCTCGCGGAAGCGCATCGAGTTGCGGACGAAATCGGCTATCCCGTGATGCTCAAGGCCTCGGCGGGAGGGGGCGGCAAGGGATTGCGTCTTGTGCGTTCCCCCGCCGAGCTCGAATCCGCCTGCAACACCGCGCGCTCGGAAGCGCAAAACGCCTTCAACGACCCCTCGGTTTACATCGAGAAATATCTCGACCGCCCCCGCCACATTGAAATCCAGATTCTTGGCGACCAGTACGGGCACCTGATTCACCTTTGCGAACGCGAGTGTTCGCTGCAAAGAAGACACCAGAAGGTGCTGGAAGAATGCCCGTCGCCCATCGTGCACGAGGAGTTGCGCCAGCGCATGGGAGAAACCGCCGTGCGCATCGCAAAGCTGGCAGGATACTGGAACGCCGGCACGGTGGAATTCCTCGTGGACCAGAGCGGCAATTTCTACTTTCTGGAGATGAACACGCGGCTTCAAGTCGAACACCCGGTTACGGAACTGGTGATGGGAATAGATTTGGTGAAGGAGCAGATTCAGATTGCGGCGGGGGAAAAGCTGCGGTGGCGGCAAGAAGACGTGCGCTTGAGGGGCGCAGCGATCGAGTGCCGCATCTACGCGGAGGACCCCGCCAACAGTTTCTTCCCTTCCCCCGGCACCATCAGCCGGCTCCAGGTGCCCGCGGGGCCGGGCGTGCGACGAGACAACGGTGTCTACGAAGGATGGACCGTACCTCTGGAATATGACCCGTTGCTTTCGAAAGTCGCGGTTTGGGGGACGGAGCGCGCGGAAGCCATCGCGCGCATGCGGCGGGCGCTCGGCGAGTACGAGATTTTCGGCATCAAAACCAACGTCCCTTTTTTCCGCCGCTTGCTCGAGCACCCGGAATTCGTCGCCGGCCGCATGGACACCGAATTCATTGACCGCGTCCTGGCCGCCGGGCTCATGGAGGAAGCGCCGCCTTCACCCGAGGAGGAGCGCGTCGCCATGCTGGCGGCGGCCCTCCACGCGGGAGGGGGCGAGGAGAAGAAAACACCGGCCTCCACTCGCGACAGCACTTGGAAAAATGCGGGCAGAGACTCGCTGCTTAACCAGTGGCCTCGTCGCGGGAGCTGGAGAAGCGGATGAAGCTTGAAATTAAAATCCATTCGGGCTCGAAGACCTCGGATCATGAATTTGAGTTGTCAGCGCGGGCGGGCGCAGTGCAAAGCAGGACGGGGGCGGCATCTTCCGGGGCGAAAATTAACTTCGATGGCGAGACGCTTCTTGCGGATAGGGAAGAGATTTCGCCGGGGGTTTACTCGATCCTGATCGACGGGCGGTCTTACGAAGCCCAGGTCAGCAAGAGGGCAGGCGACGCCGAGGGTTACTTGAGCTCCTACTTGGTTACCGTGGGCCTGCGTCACTATCTGGTGGAAATTCGTGATCCGCGGCGCTGGCGGCGCGATGGCGCGGGAGTTCGGGAGAAAGGCCCACAAGAAATCGTGGCCCCCATGCCAGGGAAAATCGTCAAGGTGCTGGTTTCTGAAAACCAGGAGGTGGTGCGGGACCAGGGACTTCTGGTGATCGAAGCGATGAAAATGCAGAACGAAATCCGCGCTCCCCGGGCCGGCCGCGTGGAACGCATCTACGCGCAGGAAGAAACCGGCGTGGAGGCGGGGTTCCGCTTGCTGAGGCTGGTCTGACAGGCTGCGTTGGCAACGGAAACAACCCCTCACCCGTCCCGCGCCGGCTGGTGAAAACGCCGGACGCGGGCCACCCTCTCCCCAGGGGAGAGGGCTACAATTCCGACTAATCCGGGGCCGGTACACCCTATGGGGCGGCGATCACACCCAGCCAGGCAGCCTGTCACTTGGAGGAAGAGGGACTTAGCTCTCCTTTGACGATCTGCTCGGCCAGGTAGTTCTCGACCTTCGCCCGGTTGCGCAGCGTCTCGATGTAGGCCGCTTTCAGAAGCTGCTCTCTTTCGCTCCTCAGCGTCTGGCGGATGGAATTCTGAACCCGCAACTCGGAAAGCGTATGCGTTGCGGCTGGTTCCTTCCCGAGCAGTTTGAAGATGTGGTATCCGGATGAACTGGGAATGATCCCAGTGAACTGGTTGACCTGGAGCGAGAGGACGGCCTTGAGCTGCGGGGTGGAGTCCAATGCCGAGGCCGGGATGAAGCCCATGTCACCACCGCCGGAAGCGGTTCGAGGATCTTCCGAGTACTCTTGCGCCACCGTGGCGAAGTCGTCCCCGGCGCGCAGGCGGGCGTAAAGCGCCTGGATCTTCCGCGCCGCGGCGGCGGGGGTCTTGGCGTCGTCGTTCTTCAGGTTGCGCACCTCGGCATCCGCAACCGGAGTGACCTGGATCTGGGCCAGGTGGTACAAGGTTTCAGGGACATTGAAGTTGGCCTTGTTGCGTTCGTAATAGGCCGCAATCTCGGGGTCGGTAACTTTTATATTTGAGATGATTTCTTTGTTGATAAGCTTTGTGATGATAATGCCCCGGCGTACTTCCTTCCGGAGATCCTCCATTTCCAGGCCCTGGTCCCGGAGACGTCTCTGGAACTCTTCCGCCGAATAAGGGCTCTGAAGTTCGGCCACCTTGTTATCCACTTCGGCTTCCGAGGCTGTGATGCCTGCGTGGGAGGCGTGGTCAACCAGAATCTGATTAACGATCAGTTCATCCAGAACATTCAGTTTAAAGCTCCAGGCTTCTTCCTGGCTGCTGGTGTCGGACCCTGCACCCTGGCGGTTTCGATAGACCCTCTCCACTTGGTCACGGAAGATGGGCTGGCCATCGACCTTCGCCACCAGTTCGCGATCCGAGGGGCTTTTCCGCTGGCAAGACGTGAGGGCCGCCAAGCCTGCTAGCTGCACGAGGATTATCAACGCTGTGGCGCCGCGCAAGAACAGTTGGTTTGTCATGCTAGTATTGTAACTCCACCCAGCAACAAAGAAGTGGGCAAAGTTGGGGCGGCTCTGGTAAAATGAAAAGGTTGCGCGAGAGAAGTATTTGTCCTTCCTACGAGGTGTTGCTATGGCTCTGGCCTGTGAGATTTGCGGGAAAGGCCCCAAGTACGGAAATCGGATAAGCCACGCCCACAACGTCACCAGGCGTCGGTGGAACCCGAACTTGCGCCGGGTTCATGCCCTCGTGGAGGGCGTCCACAAGACCGTGCGCGTCTGCACGGCATGCATTCGCTCGGGCAAGGTTGCCAAAGCGAAGTAGTGTTCGACAGTTGGTCATGCCCTCGCCGGCGGCAAGCACACAGGCCTGGCGCCCCCCCGCAAGCCGGCGAACTCCTTCTTTAAGCCGCGGCGACGGCCTCAATTTCCACACTCACATCACGGGGCAATCGGGCGACCTGGACGGTGGCGCGCGCGGGTGGCTGCTCGCTGAAGAACCTGGCATAGACCTCGTTCATCTTTCCGAAATCGTTCAAGTCCCTGAGGTACACAGTAGTTTTCAAAACCTGGCCCAGGCTGGCACCCGCTGCCTCCAGGATTGCCGCCAGGTTCTTCAAGACTCGCTCGGTCTGAGCCGCGACGTCGTCTCCCACAACCTGACTGGTGGCGGGGTCAATAGGAATCTGGCCGGAAACAAAGATCAAATCTCCCCAGCGTAGAGCCTGTGAATAAGGGCCAAGGGCCGCGGGTGCTTTCGAAGTGGAAATCACATCCTTGCTCACTGTATTCCTCCTCTCAGTGCATCACCCGATCAACCTGGTAAACACCCTCGATCTTGCGCAGCGAAGATACGATTTTCTCCAAGTGTTCCAAATCCACAATATCCAACGTCACATCGATATTCGCCTGGCTGTCGCCCGTGCGCACTTCGATGTCCTGGATATTCGAATGAACGTCGGCGATCGCGCCGGTCACGTCGGCCAAAAGCCCCTGGCGGTCGCGGCTGGACAGGGTGAGCTTGACGGGATAGAGGCTGTACTTGGGCCCCACCCACTTGACCTCAATTCGCCGGTCGGCATCGTAAAGGAGATTCTGAACGTTGGGGCAACTTTTGGAATGCACCGCAATTCCTTTGCCGCGGGTTATGTAGCCGGTGATTTCCTCCCCCCGAATGGGATTGCAACACTTGGCGCGATAGACCATCAGGTCACCGTGGCCGTGCACCTGGATGGCCATATCGCCGGAGATACCGAGCGCCCGTTTCACCGTGGTAAGCCGGGAAGGATGGGCCGTCTCGAGCTGAGCCGAGGGAACAAGCTTGGCGAGCACTTGGCGCGCGGAGAACTTTCCATATCCGATCCCCGCGTGCAGGTCATCCACCTGCGTGCAGCCGTTATCCCGCGCCACCCGCAGGTAGTCTTCCGCCTCAATCTTTTTCAGCGTTACGTCGTATTTGCGCGCCTCCTTCTCCAGCAACCGCTTGCCGATTTCCACGGCCTGCCCCCTTTGCGCGACATTGACCCAGTGCTTGATCTTGTTGCGCGCGCGCGAGGTCTTGACTAGAGCAAGCCAGTCGCGGCTGGGGGTGTGATGCGCCTGGGTCACAATTTCGACAATATCGCCGTTGCGTAATTTGTACTTGAGGGGAACGATGCGGCCATTGACCTTTGCACCCACGCAATGGTGGCCGACCTCGCTATGGATGGCGTAAGCGAAGTCGATGGGTGTCGCCTCACGGGGCAACACGATCACCTTACCCTTGGGAGTAAATGTATAAACCTCTTCCGGGTAAAGATCGATCTTCAGGGTGGAAAGGAACTCGCCCGGGTCGCCCATTTCCTGCTGCCATTCCACCAGGTGCCGCAGCCACGCAAAGCGCTCCTCATCCTGCGGCGCGAGGGGGCTGCCGTCCTTGTATTTCCAGTGGGCGGCAATGCCTTCCTCGGCGATCCGGTGCATCTCCTCGGTACGAATCTGGACCTCGAACGGCTGGCCATGAGGACCAATTACTGAGGTGTGCAAAGACTGATAGAGATTGGGCCTGGGGATGGCGATGTAGTCCTTGATGCGGCCCGGTACGGGCCGCCAAGTATTGTGAATGACTCCCAGGGCAGCATAGCAGTTCGGCACACTGTCCGTGATAATCCGGATGGCCAGGAGGTCGTAAACCTGCTCCATGGGGACATGCTGCCGCAAAAGCTTTTGCCAAATGCTGTACAAGCGTTTGATTCGGCCTTCAATGCGCGCGGGGATGGTATGCTCCTTCATCTTTGCATCCACTTGGTCGCGCACTTTGGCAAGAAAATCCTCGCTCACCTTGCGGCGGCTTTCGACGGCCCTCTTGACCTCGAGATAGGACTCGGGTTCGAGAAACTTGAACGCCAGGTCTTCCAATTCGCCTCGGACCTTTCCCATTCCCAAGCGGTGGGCGATGGGCGCATAGATCTCGAGCGTTTCCCGGGCCACGCGTTCCTGCCTGTCGGGAGGCAGGTACTCGAGGGTGCGCATGTTATGGAGCCGGTCGGCGAGCTTCACCAGCACCACCCGGATGTCGTCCACCATGGCGAGGACCATCTTGCGGAAGCTCTCGGCCTGCTGCTCCTCTCGGCTCATGAACCTGATGCGGCCGATCTTTGTCACTCCATCCACGATACGCGCCACTTCAGGACCGAACTCGCGTTCGATCGCTCCGCTCGTCGTGCCCGTATCTTCCACCACGTCGTGCAGCATACCCGCGATCAGACACACCAGGTCCAGCTTCATCTCCGCCAGGATCTGGACGACCTCGAGCGGATGAGAGATGAAGGGTTCACCGGAGAGGCGCTTCTGCTCGGAATGGCGGATGGCGCAGAAGTCATAGGCCCTGCGCAGCGGCGACAGGTCCTCCCCGGGACGATAAGCCTGGACCTTTCCGGCGATGTCCTCAAAGTGAAGCATGGCTCCAATTAGCATTCTAGGGCAGGCGGCGACGCTGGTTCAAGCATTTCACGTCAAAGCACAAGCACCCTTTCCGGTGACCCTGGTTTTGTGGTAGGCTTCATGAATCTTTAGAGGAAGGGTCGAAGCAGGCCTGCCAAAAGCCAGTGTGAGTCGCCCACAGGGGGCGGAGCAAAGGAGGGTATATGAAACAAACCACATGGAAGCTCTTATCCATTGCGCTGCTTCTATCAGTTGGAATCTTCAGCTCGTGTCAGAAGCCTTTTCATGAGGAAACCGAACGGTATATCTTTGTAGCCGCGAATACGAGTCTCCCTTATTGGCAGGAAGCCAAAGCGGGATTTATGGGTGCAGCCCGCGGAATCGGGGTGAAGGCCGAGTTTACCGGGCCGGACACATACTCTCCGCAAGACGAACTTGAGGCTTTTCAAAAGGCAGTGGAAAAACATCCTTCCGGTATAGCGGTCTCGCCCGCCAGGCCGGAGCTTTTCAAGGATGCGATCGACGCTGCGGTAAAGTCAGGAATACCGGTCGTCTGCGTAGATTCGGATGCACCGGAGTCGCGCCGCATCTTATTCATCGGTACGGATAATTATCAGGCCGGGCTCATCAGCGGGAAGCGAATTGCCGAGTTGGTCCACGGCGATGGTCAGGTGATCGTGATCACTATACCAGGACAGCTCAACCTGGACGAGCGCGTCCGCGGAGTCACCGAGGCGTTTAGGAAGTATCCGAAGATCAAAATCGGTCGCACCCTGGATGACAAAGGCGACCCGCGCTCCGCCAATGACCAGATTTCCGCCCTTATCGACGCGAAGGAAAAGATCGATGGCATGGTGTGCGTGGAAGCCTCGGGCGGCCCGGGCGCGGCGGAAGCGCTCCACAGGTTGAACCTGGACGGCAAGATCCCGATCGTGGCGATGGATAAGACTCCCGAGACGCTCGACTTCATCGCCCGAGGCGTCATAGCTGCTACGGTCTCCCAGAAACCCTACACCATGGCTTTCTACGGGTTGCGTTTCCTGGATGACCTGCATCACAACATCGTCCACGAGTTCAAAGACTGGCAGACTGCACCGGCTTCGCCCCTGCCCGCTCGCGTGGATACTGGGACGGCCGTAATCGACGCGAATAATCTAGCCGCCTTCCGGGCCGCCGAGGCGACGCATGCCAACCCGCTCGGAGGGAACTAACCCGGCACGGCAGTTGTCGCGTTCCCTGTTCGCCGTGTAGACAGAGGCCCCCGTGGAGAGTCTTATCTCTTGGGCCCTTGGCATTGCGGAAGAGCGTTGGCGTGGTTATCGTGGGAAGAGATTAGCAGGCGACCTCGTCCTTCCGAGGCCGGGTGAATACACCCCCGCCCCTCGCTCAGGGCGGGGTTCGCAATTCGACAACAATCAAGGAACAGCTTACGGAGTCGTGCCGGCGCCCTCTAGTCCTGCCTTCTTGAGGGCTACAGCTTTGTTGACCCAGTCTTCAGCCTGTTTCAGGTCAGCTTCGCGCGCAGCAGAAGTAGGCTCCAAATCAGCTTTTTGCCGATACGTCAGGTTCAAGTAAGCCATCGTATTGAAGTCGTCCGGCTTAAGCTGAATGGCCTTCTCCAGAAGCTCCAGCCCTTCCTTGATGAGCGGACCATTTTCTTCTTCCAACCGAGCGCGGGCCTTTTCAGGAAAAGGCGGCAAGCTGCCGGGGTCCTTAGGATCCTTCGGGAATTCGATCTTCAGATCCTTCCTCATCTGCTGCGTACGAGGATAACAGATGGCCCAATCAAGCACGGCGATCCAATAGTAAGGGTCAGGATTATTGGGCTCAACTTGCAGCCATCGCCGCTGATACTCCTGCGCCTTATCAAACTTCTTCATGTTGTAGTACATCTGAGCAGCGCTGGCGATGGCTGTGACGTTCTTGGGATCCATCTTCAGGACGTCGTCAAAAGCATCGATCGCCTGTTGAGCGAACTTAAGGTTATCCGGAGTTTCTCCGCCAGGAATGTACTGTTGGACATAGGCAGTAGCGAGGTACAGCCTGGCATTCAATAGGGTGGGGTCCAAGGCTACCGCGTTCTTAAAATGCATGACGGCGATTTGGAACTGCGCGTTGCGGTACGCCGCAACGCCCTTGTTGAGCTGGTCTCGCGCCCTTAGTCTAGTGCATCCGCTGGTGATAGCCAGCAAAAGCAACAAAGCCCCCAGCAGGGCAAGCTTATACACCTTCATTGGAATTCCTCCCTCGATGTGAGCATAAGTGGGGGACTATTGGCCTTCTTCCAAGGCCTTGGTAACGAGGCCGATCTTATCGAGACCGGCGCCCTTGGCAATGTCAATAAGCTCTGCGACATCTCCAAACTGCAGCGTTGGATCGCCTTTCACGAACATCACCCGGTCGCTGCGTGTCTTGAAAATGTCCTCGAGGCGCGAACCGAGCATGCGGATGTCGATTGGCTCCTGATTGATCTTTACATGATGGGTCGCATCCATAGACACCACAATGGTTCGGGACAGGATACCTTCATCGACCTTTGCGTCCTTGGGGCTTGGTTGAGGCACAAGTGCGTCCAAGCCCTTCGGCGTCAAGGGCGTGATCACCATAAAGATGATCAGCAACACCAGTAAGACGTCAATCAACGGGGTCACATTCATGTCCACCATGGGACCTTTCTTGCTTCCCCCTACGGCCATAGCCATAGTGGTACCCTCCTTGTACTTTGACAAACCGATCCGACGTTACTGAGTCTCAGCAGCGGCGGCGGCGGCAGCAGCAGCCAGATTTCGAGCCTGGACCTTTTCAGTCAATAATCCAAGTGAATCCACCCCTGCCGCCCGCACCGCGTCCACGACGGAGACAACATCTCCATACTTGGCCCGGGCATCGCTCTTGACGTAAACGGTCTTGTCGAGCTTGTCCGCGACCCGGTCTTTGACCTGGGCGGTAATCTTGTCCAGGCTGATCACGTCCGGCCCCAGATAGATCCTACCATCCCGGGTGATTGCAAGGAGCGTAGCGTCTTCCTTCTCCGCGGCCTGCATGGGATGTGGGTTGTTGACACGAGCCATGTCGACGCTGACCCCCTTCTGCAACATGGGGGTGATCACCATAAAGATGATCAGCAGTACCAGCATCACGTCGACCAGCGGGGTCACATTGATGTCTGAGACAGCTCCAGGCGCTTGCGCTTTGAAGGCCATTTATTTCTTCCCCCGCGACGATCTCTTGATAAAGTAGTCAATCAACTCGGACGAGGAGTTGTCCATTTCCACGTCGAAAGACTCGATTTTTCCGGTGAAGTAATTGTAAGCCCACACCGCAGGCACGGCCACAAACAGACCGGCCGCGGTGGTCACCAAGGCTTCGGAAATGCCGCCCGCCACAGCGGCTAGACCTGTGGACTTCGCGCCCGCAATTCCTCTGAACGCGTTGATGATGCCGAGCACCGTTCCGAACAGGCCGACAAAGGGCGCCGTGGAGCCGGTGGTGGCAAGGGAGGAGACGCCGCGCTTGAGCTCGGCATGCACGATGGCCGAAGCCCGCTCCAGGGCTCGCTTGGAAGCCTCGATTGTCTCACCGGATATTTCTGCGGAAACCTGATGAGCCTGGAACTCTTGCAGACCAGCCGTCACCACTTTGGCCAGGTGGCTCCGCTTATTCTGTTCCGCAATGGAGATGGCCTCATCAATCTTGCCGTCCTTCAAAGCACCTGCCACGGCGGGAGCAAAAAGCCTGGATTGCTTGCGAGCCGCGTTGTAGGCGATATAGCGGTCAATCATGACCCCGATCGACCAACACGACATGATGAACAGCACTATGACCACCGACCGGGCCGGCCAAGCCATCGAACGCCACATGGTCACGAAATCGAATCCCGTCTGCGCCTCGCCTTCCTGGAAAAACCACAAACTCAGGGTAAAGAGTTTCACGCCTAACATGATGTTTTGTATCCTCCTGGAAGATTTTCCTATCCAACAAACTATTCAGCCAAGGTGAAGTTCACGTCCACCTCGGTTACCACCTCGACCGGTTCCCCGTTCAGCAAGGTGGGCTGGTAGCGCCAGCGCTGCACAGCCTCCAAGGCTGATTTCACCAGCAACGGGTGCCCGCTAACAACTTTCAAATCCTGGATCGTACCGTCCTTACTGATGATGGCCTCCAAGCGCACTGTCCCCTGGATGCGGGCCATTTTCGCCAGCGGGGGATATTCAGGTTTGGGTTGATAGATGAGTTTCGCACCTTCCACCTGACCACCCACGCGGATGCGTTTCGGGGTGGCTGCCTTCGGTGGGGGTGGCGGGGGAGGAGCAGAAGCAGTGGATAGCACGCCGCCGAGAACTGAGCCCAGCACACCTCCGAACTGACCGCCTGACACACCTCCCGGTATGCCCCCTACCACTCCCACGGCGCTGGCCGGTGCCGGAGCCGCGTCAGGCCTTGCGATTGTCTTGGGAATGACGGTGGGCGCTTTCATGATGTCCTGCACAGTCACCCGCCTGACGATTCTAGGCGGGGGTGCAGCAGCAGGCGGGGGTGGAGGTGGCGGGGGAGGCGGAGGCGCTGCCAAAAAGGTCATCAATTGAGCCGACGGCAGAGCCTCGGTGTAGATCAAGGGGACCAGCACGAATAAGCCGACGAGGATGCCCTCACAGATGTATGCGATCGGCAGTGTCGCTCGCTTCCAATTGTCGGTCTTTATCGCGGAGTAGATCAAGTACACGATGAAACCAACCACGTTGAAAAGGAACACGATGATGAACCAAACTGGCGCACTGAGCTTCAGATGGCGCGCATCCGCCCACACGTAACACAACATGAGCACGTAACCCGCAGTCAGCACGCCAAGGATGGTGGCTTGCGCGGTAACCACTTTGGTTTCAGTTCCAAATGACACCATAGGCAAGCCGAAAAATATAGTGAGAAAGACTACCAAGCCGAGCGCGAGTGAAAGGAGCCAGTGCCTGCCCTTGAGAACTGGGGCGCGGGATGGGGAAGATTCAAGTAGACTCTCATCGAACATGGCTAGCGCCTCCTAGAATTCTTAAGACGGCCAGGGAGGATGACCCTGGCAACAAATCAATGATAACTACCGACGAGCCGGTACAGCCTCGCGGGCGTAACTCTTGGGCCTCGCCATCACCGCACTTCCGGGCAATCTTTTCTGAAAGAAGACCAAAATGGGACTAGCAATGAAAATCGAAGAGTAAGTCCCAATAATTACTCCCACGACCAACGCAAAGGAGAAACCGTGGATGACCTCCCCTCCGAACAGGAACAAAGAGAGCACTGCCAGGAAGGTCAAACCCGAGGTCAGAATCGTCCGGCTCAGAGTCTGGTTGATGCTGCGGTTTATCAGGTCAACAAAGTTTTCCCGCTTGTTGAGTCGGACGTTTTCCCTGATACGATCAAAGACCACAATCGTGTCGTTCATGGAATAGCCAACCAGCGTCAGCAAGGCCGCAATCACCGTCAAGCTGATTTCCTTATTGAGCAAAGAGAAAAACCCCAAGGTAATAGTGACATCATGAAAAGTAGCGACCACCGCGGCGACGCCGTACGATAGCTCAAAACGGAACCAGATGTAAACCAGCATGGCGCCCAGTCCCGCCAGCGTGACGTAGACAGCCTGCCGGCGGAGGTCCTTCCCCACCTTGGGTCCAACGATCTGTGTGTTCTTGACGGCAAAGCTGGAAAGGTAGAAGTCATTTCTGAGTGTCGCGATCACTCCCGCGTTGACACCCGGGACCGAACTCAATTCCTGGAAGTCTGAAATAAGCCCACTTCTCGGTGAGGAGTTCCTGAAATTGATAACTGCATCCGCCAAATCCCGGTAAGTCTTGGTAGCGGTGTCGAAACCCTGCGAAGAAAGTCCCAGAGGATCGGCAGCCACCAAGTGGTCGGAGACTGTTTGGGGACTGGAGTTATTGAAATCCAGCTTGCCCGCCTGCCCCTGCCCGAACAAGCCGGACAAGGTGGTCACAATTGCCCGCTTCCCTTGATCCAGGGCTTCGCTTGAGGTGGTAGTCTTCAGATCCAGCCCAATAATGACTTCGTGGTCGCTGGGTACACCGTATCTCTGAATCGTGGCGCCTCGCAGATTCTGCCGGTCAAGCTCACTGCGGATGGCATCCAGGTTTGGCGCCTTGGAAAACTTCACATTGACCACGGTTCCACCCCGGAAGTCAATCCCGTAAGCAAGGCCCCGCTTAACCGCCATGGAAATCAATCCGATAGCGGCCAGGGCGAGGGACAAGGCGATGAAGTACCACTTTATCCCCATCCAGTCAATCTTTGGTTCGTGAAAAAACTCCATGGCCTAATCCCGCACCTCGCTAATCTCTTTGACACCGAACGACAACCTGAAGTTCCCCTAATTTCCGCTAGATGCTGAGTTCCGCACCTTTCTCCCGCCTTGAAAGGACATAATCAAATATCACACGGGACACAAAAACGGAAGTGAAAAGGTTGGCCAGTAAACCGATGGTTAAGGTGACCGCAAAACCACGTATCGGACCAGTTCCGAAGGTGAAGAGAATGGCCGCAGAGACAATAGTCGTTACGTGCGTATCAATGATGGTCACAAATGCATGCTCAAAGCCGCCGGCAACCGCCGCTCCCACAGCCTTGCCCAACCTTAATTCCTCTCGTATGCGCTCAAAAATCAGCACATTGGAGTCAACCCCCATACCAACCGTCAGGATGACTCCTGCGATGCCTGGCAAGGTCAAAACGGCGCCAAAGTAGCCCAGCGCCGCGATCAGGATAATCAGATTCAAGATGAGCGCCAAGTCCGCGTTAATGCCCGCTCCGCGATAGTAAACAAGCATGAATGCCATCACCGCCACAAAGCCCACAATGCAAGCGACGACGCCGTGGCGAATCGAGTCCGCCCCCAATGAAGGACCGACAATCTCCTCAGAAAGGTACTTGATGGACGCCGGCAATGCGCCGGAGCGCAGTACCAGAGCCAAGTCCTGCACCTTTTGCGGGGTAAAGGGACCTGTGATTTCGCCGCGGTCACTAATCTGGCTCTGGATAACCGGCGCGTCATAAACCCGATTGTCGAGGACGATGGCCAGTTGCTTGCCCACGTTGGCGCCCGTCACCCGCCCAAACCTTGCCGCACCATCGCGCGCAAGAGTGAAATTTACGCTGGGACGCCCATTGACATCGTGAGAGGGTTCAGCGCCACTCAAGTCCCGCCCGGTAACCGCCGCCACGCGATTGACCAGGTACCAAGTCTCGCCGTTCTGTCCCGTGGGTCCAGGCAACAATTGCGTATCTGGGGGAAGTACTCCGCCGTGGGCCGCCAACGCCGACTCGCGACTCGACATAGGTCCATCCTGAACTATTTTCAACTCCAGAAGCGCCGTGGATTGAATAATGTCCTTGACGCGCGTCGGGTCATCGACCCCGGGAAGTTGGACGACCAGTTCATAGTCCCCCTGCCCGTACTCGGCAATGGTTGGCTCTGTGACGCCCAACTGGTCCACCCGGTTGCGGATGGTGCTCATGGCCTGGAGTAGAGCCTGGTTTCGAGTGTTTGCCGCAGCGGTGGTCTTGAGGGCCAGCATCCAGCTCGTGGCATCCCCTGGCATGCGGGAGAGTTCCCAGTCCGAGAATTGTTCGCTCGACAAGGTCTGCAAATCGCCGGCCTTTTCCTGGGGAACGCCCTTGACGACAATCCGGTGTTTGGGAGGCTGAACTTGTGTGTCATCGGCTTTCTGAACGTCTGCGTAGGGAATGTTTTTTGCCTTCAGCTCGTCTCTCAGCCTCTCCAGGACTTGGTCGGCGGTGATGTTCACAGCATCTTCCACGTTGACCAGCAACACCAAGTGGGTGCCGCCCTTCAGGTCAAGGCCCATGCGTATGCGACTGCGGACGTTCTCTTTCAATTCCTGGAAGTTCTTCGGAAAGCCAATTATCCCCAGGAGGCAAACCACCATCACAATGCCTATAAAAATCGCCCGGCTTTTGATCTTCATTTCCATGGCTTGACTTTCTTCATTCCCCCCAGCAGGAAGCTGAGAAACCCGTGTAGCCTGTCATTCCGATCCGTCAGCTGACGGAGAGGAATCTCGCAGGGCGTTTGTTTCCGGAGCGAGATTCCTCGCTTCGCTCGGAATGACAACGATCACAAAGGTCGTTCAGCAACCCGCTTGAGTCCCATCCTTACGGCCTTGGCAGGGCGCTCCGCCGGCCAGAACCGTCATCACTTCTTCTGCTTGCCGGCTGCTGGGTCCTGCTTCCCCTCTCCGCTCGTCTCTTCCGTCACGATGCCTGTGATCGCTGACCGCGTCACATCAACCTTAACTTGACTGGCAATCTGGAGCTGGACGACACCATTCCTGAAAGAAATAATCGTTCCGTGAATCCCGCCGCTCGTCACCACGCGGTCACCGGTCTTGAGATTGCGGAGCATCTCTTGAGTCTTGCGCCGCTGTTGCTGTTGAGGCCGGATGACCAGGAAATACCAAATCGCGAACAGGGGCGCAAAAAGGAGAAGGAACTGGCTTAGCGCCCCACCCCCACCCGGGTCTGCCGCCAAAAGAAATGATTTCGCGAAAGTGCACTCGATCAAGGTCGAGCCGATGAGCTAAGGATTTTAGAATATGACACCCCGCCAGCGAGGAACATGATTAGCGGGGTTCGGGCTTTCCGGATTCGTCTCAGGGATGGTTCGCGCGCCTAAGGTTCCGCGCGCACCCTAGAATGAAATTCCGCGAACGCTCCAAACAACAAAGACTGCCTGATTTTGCGCATCCTGTCAATGTAAAAGTGGAGGTTATGCTGGGTGGTCAAAATGGCCCCCAGCATCTCCCCCGCAACCAACAAGTGGCGAATGTAACTTCGAGAATAGCGCCCGCAGACCGGACAATCACAAGCCGGATCAAGCGGCGATTCATCCCGCGCGTACTTCGTATTCTTGATTACCACCTTACCCTGCGAAGTGAACACACAGCCGTTGCGCGCATTCCGAGTGGGCATGACGCAATCGAACATGTCGATTCCACGCGCCACACATTCCACTAAGTCCTCGGGTGTCCCGACTCCCATCAAA
>JBEKIZ010000075.1:0-25105 GCA_050011515.1 Terriglobia bacterium
GAATCATTGAAAAGCGGTTGCGAGGCACCGGGGGTTTTTGGATTCTGGATTGCCCCCCGCCCACCACCTGCTGCCTACCTTCTGACTTCTGACTCCTGACTTCTAGGCCCTGCATACGCTACAATCCCAAATGATGACCACGCTTCCTCATTCAACGAGCGGCGGCGCCTGGGGAGACTTAAGGCTTCGAGTTCGCCAGCAGTGGGCGCGCACCGACCGCCCAGGGTGGCGACGATTTTTCCTGGGTCTCTGCGGACTGAGCGCGGCTTTTTTCCTGGCCCTCTATTCGACGGCGCTCACAGAAGCCGGCCGGGTGGGGGCGGCCGTCTGGGCCGCTGCCAGCTCACTGTTACTGACCGGGATTGTTGCGGTCAAGGTCGTCCCATATCTGGCGCGGCGGACTGCCCTGGAGCGTTGGTTCGTCAAGATCGAGTACGAATTCACTCGCCAAGGGGTGCTCTATCTCATCATCATTGCGGTCATCGCGATCGCGGCCTTGAACACAGGGAACAACCTTCTCTTCATCATTCTGGCCAGTCTACTCGCCGCCATCCTGGTTTCAGGCATCCTCTCGCAAATCGTCTTATCGCAACTGGAGCTGGATTTTGTTCTACCCGACCACGTCTTTGCCGAACAGCCCATGATTTCCCGGCTGACGGTCAGCAATCTGAAGTGGGTCTTTCCTTCCTTTTCCGTCACGGTCTCGGCTCGTGATGCAGATAGGAAAAAGCGCAAGAAGAGTTTGGGCCCGCGGCCGCGGCAAATCCTGGAGGCGCCGGTCTACGTCCCTTACATTCCTCACCGGTCCTCCGTCACGCAGCACGTTGAAATCACTTTCCCGCGCCGTGGCCGCTACACTCAGGAGGGCTTTCGCGTAAGTAGCAAGTTTCCTTTCGGCTTCCTCCGCAAGTCCCATGAAGTCCCCACCAAGCAGGAGATCCTTGTACTGCCCAACATACAGCCCACGGAGGAGTTTTACGAGATCCTTCCACTGATCGGTGGCGAGATGGAAAGCTTCTATAAGGGACGAGGTCACGACCTCTACGCCATACGTGATTACCAAGAAGGCGACACGGCGCGGCATGTGGATTGGAAGGCGACGGCGAAGGCGCAGGCTGTGAAGGTGCGGGAATTTACCCGCGAAGACGAGCGCCGCTTGTTGCTGGTCTTTGACGCCGTTTTGCCCCAGGCCGACTCAAGTCTCGAGGCGAAGTTTGAAAAGGCCGTCACCTTTTGTGCCTGCCTGGCGTGGCATTTCTACGAAATCGACGCGCAGATGCAATTCCTCACGGCTGGGTTCGAAACCGCTATGGCGCCCTCCCAGGAGATCATCTATCCCGTGCTCGAGGCCCTGGCGCTCATCGAGCCAACGACCGGCGTTTCCACCCACACCCTGCTTTCGGAGGTTGCGTCCTCGCCGCGGGCGTTCAACATCATCATCACCGCTCAGCCCCGTGGATCGATTCCCACCAGCCTCTGGGGTTCCTCTTACCTGGTTTTCATCGATTCCTTGTAGCTGCCAGTTGGCACGCCCCACCCCGACGTGGAGAGTAGAAGTCAGGAGTCAGAAGTCAGAATGAACCTGAATTCGCAAGTTGAACGCGAATTCGTAAGCTGGATGGAGATCTACCCCCATTCAAAGGGACAGGACCCCTCACCCGGCTCGCTACGCTTGCCACCCTCTCCGCAAGGGAGAGGGCCGCTATCTCATCTATTTTCGGTGGCCAGCCCTCTCCCGAGGGGAGAGGGTGGCCCGCTGTCCCGATGCACTTCATCGGGGAGCGGGCCGGGTGAGGGGTTACTTGGAAAGGCGCGAAGCCCAATACCGAGGCTATCAGAGCGCGAAGGATAAATCCGGCTGGTGAGGCAGGCGCGATCGTTTGCGAAGATTGCCACAACCGGGGCGTCCAGGGATACTTGCAGCTTCAGCGTTTCATCCTCGGCGAGCGCGAACGCTCCCCCCTGCGTTCCGCGCTCCACGTCCGGGCTCAGGCTGGAGCGCTCGCGTTCTACAAGGAGGTGTCCGCTGGTCCGGTTGTACGTAATTGAAGTCTGCTCTTTTTCACTTTAGTCATGTGTCTTGGCACATCAATGCTCAACATTCGACTCTGGGGTTTCAGCCTTAACACCCCTGACCACTTCCCCGCCCTTCAAAACCACCTTTACGTTTTCCAGTGTGGTTACGTCTTTGAGGGGATCGCCTTCGACTGCAATCAAATCTGCGTACTTCCCGGGTTCAAGGGTACCGATCTGGTCCGACCACCCAAGCAGGTCGGCGGCATTAACGGTCGCAGCTTGAATAGCTGCCAGTGGTGTTAGGCCCAGCTTCACCATGACGGCGAATTCATGAGCGTTCAGTCCATGCGGGTAGACGGCTGCATCGGTGCCGAAGGCGACCTTCACGCCTTCACGAAAGGCCCTGGCAACGTTTTGGCGGGCGGCGGGCATTACAAGTTTTGCCTTTGCCACCATGTCGTCCGTAAGGCCAAGTTTCTGGTAGTTCTCCAGGAACCAGTCGCCAAGGTAAAGTGTCGGCACAAGATACGTCCCGTGTTGCTTCATCAGTTGAATATCTTCTTCGTCGATAAAGCTGCCATGCTCGATGGAGTCCACACCGGCCAGGACGGCGTCCTTGATGCCTCGCGCGCCGTGGGCGTGGGCGGCTACCTTTCGGCCCAGGCGGTGAGCCTCTCGGACGATGGCCTGCATCTCCTCGGGGCTGTATTGCTCAAATTCGGCATTGTCACCTTTCGAGAGGACGCCGCCGGTGGCACAGAACTTGATCAAGTCCGCGCCATACTTGATGTCTTCCCGGACCTTGGCCATCACTGCGGGAACGCCATTGGCCACCCCTTCACTGAAAAAGTGGAATTCCGGGGCCAGGAGATTCTCATCGCAATGTCCACCGGTGATGCCAAGCGGCGGGCCGGAGGCGAGAATTCTAGGGCCAGGGACATCGCCGGCGTTGATGGCATCGCGCAAGGCGATGTCGGCGAAGCCGCTGGCCCCCACGTTTCGCACTGTGGTAAAGCCTGCCTCCAGCGTCACGCGGGCGTTTCTCGCACCCAGGAGCGCTTCACGGGGCACGGACACTGCGAGGCCTCTGTAACCCATGAGGTAGGGCGAGCCGGTAAGGTGTGTGTGGGCGTCGATCAGTCCAGGCAACACCGTGTAACGAGAGAGGTCCACAACACGAGCGTCCGAGGGCACATGGGGAAGGAGTTCACGCTCATCGCCGACCTCGCGGATCCGGTCGCCTTCGATGAGGATCATTTGATGATCCCGGTACGCCCCCGAGCGGACGTCGAGAACTCGTCCAGCTCTTACGACCACGCCAGCATGTTGGTTGGCTGGCTCTCCTGTTAGGCCAGCGGGAACACATAGCAATAAACTCCAAAGCAGCACAGACCACTTATGCATGACTCCTCCCCTCTGATATGGTTCCTTCCTTGTGAGGCAGGTTCAGGGGAACGCCCCTGATTCAGTTGTGGGACAGTCCGTTCACCGGCTTGTCCCCCAGCCGTTGTCTGGCCAGGACCACCGCTCCCAGCGGTCCCGCGTCGTCACCGAGTACCCCGGGAACAATCTTCACACGCCGGGCATCGTGGCGGCGTAGAAAATACTGGTAAGCTGTCTTCCTGATCGGCGTCACATAATCTCTGCCGAGCCGTCCGGAGATTCCTCCTCCAATAATCACGTATTCAGGATCGAGCATATTGACCACGTTCGCCACCAGGATGCCAAGGTAAAACTGTGCCCGCTCCATCACTTTTTCCATGACCGGATCACGCTCTTTTAAGGCTCTCTGAATAATGCTGCTGGTCATGCGGTCCCTGCCCCGTTCCTTCATAAGCTTCAGGACGAGGCTCTTTTCTCCTCTCCGTATGGCAGCGCGGACGTCGCGCTCCATCGCGGTGCGGCTGGCCAAGGCTTCTGCGCAACCGCGGTTGCCGCAGCCACAGCGAGGCCCGTTGATCTCCACGACCATGTGGCCGACCTCTCCGGCGGCGCCGCGAGCGCCCAAGTAGAGTCGTCCTCCGCTGACGATGCCTCCTCCAATTCCCGTCCCTACGAAGATCCCCACCAACTCCTGCGCTCCCCGGCCAGCGCCCAGGGCGTATTCCCCCATCATTCCAACGTTGACATCGTTTTCTACAAACACCGGGACCTTAAGCAGAGCCTCCAACTTAGGTCCCAGCGCAACCATTTTCCACCCCAGGTTCGGCGCATGATGGACAACACCACCCACCGGATCTACCGCTCCCGGCACGCCAATGCTCACCGTGCGCAGGTCAGATAGTTTCAGGCCCGCCGACTGCACAGCGGCCTGCACCAGAACAGCAAGGTCCGCAACCAGGCGGTCAGGTTTCTGCCTGGGGTTGGTTGGCGCTCTCTGCATACCAAGAATTTTGTTTTCCGCATTCACCACCAAGGCGCGTAAACGCGTTCCCCCCATGTCGATTCCCACCACGACTTCCTTTTTAGCAGGCATCCAATTGTCCCTCCTGGAAACACTCCGAACTCCGGTCAGCAGAGTTTACCTTACTTACTGATTCCGCGAAATGCCAGATTGGGTATGGGTCAGGGCTGCGTCAAAGTCCGCGAAACGTAACATCCCAAAGCGGCTCTGCCGCCTGATGTGCGGAAAGGCTTCGCCTTTCCGAGGGCTTCCGCCGTGACTGACCTCCTCAGCTCGGCTGGAAGGCTGAGCCTTCCAGCCGAGCTGAGGGGAAGAAAGGAGGCAGTCTGCGCCGGAAAGCCAGAGGCTTTCCGCACATCAGGCGGCAGAGCCGCTTCTTATGCGACTTTGAGGCGACCCTGGGGTACTGGTGTAGTTTCGTGTCGAAATTGCTCTATACCCCGAAACCTCTTCTTCATTCTGCTGACTCCTGAATCCAGTTTTGACTGAAATCGTTGACACTGCTCGGATTGAGAAGTAATCTTTGCGCACGTCTCGGGTGAAAGCGCGCCTATGTTTCAACTAAGGGAGGTTTAACCATGTCAGAAAACAGGATTTCCAGACGTGATTCCTTTTTCCTGATCGGAACCGGAGCTGCCCTTGCAGCGTCGGGCATCAGTGTGAATTGCGCGAGAGAAAAACGCCCATCCGCGGCAAAGCCGAGCCAGGCTGAGGAGGAAAGCCCCGAGGTCCGGGCAGACCGTGCGCGCCGAATGAAATGGTGGCATGAAGCCAAATTCGGCATGTTTATTCACTGGGGCCTTTACAGCGTGGTTGGTCATCATGAGTGGGCCATGGAGATGGAGGGCATCCCCGTCCTCCAATACCAGGAGTTGGCCAAGGTTTTCAAGCCGCAGCCCAATGCGGCGCGGGCTTGGGCCAAGTTGGCCAAGCAAGCAGGCCAGAAGTACATGGTGATGACAACCAAGCACCATGAAGGCTTCTGCAATTGGGATACGAAACTAACCAACTATTGCGCGTCAAAACAGGGACCGGGTCGCGACCTGGTTGCGGAATATGTGGAAGCCGCCCGGGCGGAGGGACTTCGTGTGGGCTTCTATTACTCGCTGATGGATTGGCACCATCCGGACGGGGCCCGCTGCGCTACCGACCAAGCGGCACGAATACGCTTTGTCGAGTACACCCACGGCTTGATCCGGGAACTGCTGACCAATTACGGCAAAATTGATGTCCTCTGGTATGACATGGATTGGCCTCTTACCCCTGAGCAGTGGGAGTCCAAAAAGATGAACGAGATGGTGTTCAGACTCCAGCCGGACATCATCGTCAACAACCGGAATGGTCTGCCCGGAGACTTCGCGACCCCCGAGCAGGAGATTCAAGCTGAACGGGGAGGGCGCGCGTGGGAATCCTGCATGACCATGAATGATAGTTGGGGTTACACCGAGGCCGACGACAACTGGAAAAGCGCCAAGACTATCGTCCGGAACCTGGTCACTTGCGCGAAGGGCGGGGGCAACTACCTGCTGAATATCGGCCCGAAGCCGGACGGCTCCGTGCCTGAGCAGTCAGTCAACGTCCTTACCGAGGTGGGCAAATGGATGAGCAAGAATGGGCCGACCATTTATGAAGCGGAACCGTGCAAAGCAAGTTGGCACACGTTTGCAGAATACACGCGCAAGGGGAACACGCTCTATATCCACGTCCATTTTTGGCCCGCGCAAACGGCGGGAACCAAGGCGCTCGAGTACTACAAACCGCCCACGGTGGTGGCCATCGGCGGGCTTCGCACAAAGGTAAAGTCGGCGCGCTTGTTTGCCTCGGGGAAGAAGGTGGATTTCGTGCAGGACGACATCTCCGTAAGGTTTACGGGACTTCCGCAAAACGCGCCGGACCACCCTGTGACAGTCATCGAGGCGGAGTGTGAATCTGAGCCGACCATCGAAAGCGGCTATGTCCGGAGGGAGAGACCAAGAGCTGATGTAGGGGTATAAGAACTCCTTCGGAAACTCCGCCATGAGTTGTTGGTTTGTTTGGAGCGGGGGACGGGGATCGAACCCGCGACGTCCAGCTTGGGAAGCTGGCATTCTACCGCTGAATTACCCCCGCTCACTGCCTGTTCTTATATTTACATCAATCAAAGCTACTTAACCGCACATGATCCTGTCTGTTAAATCTATACTGTCTATCACTTACCCCCCTGTCTGACTCCAAAACAGACAGTAAATTAGACAGTACGCCTTCCTACAACGTCCTCGTGACACGAGCGGATTATAGCACAAGCACGAAAGAAATGGTGCTTGCTCAGTTCGTGATGCTCAGTTCGTGAAACAGCGAGTTCGTACACCGTAGACTAAAGGTTGCCATGGGATTGATGGAGGCAGTCCTTCGTGACCTCCCATCAGCAGAAGGAATTTGATGGGGGCCGTTTCCCTTCCGAGCCTTTCGAGCGTGCAACCACCGGCGTAGATTGACGTTTACCAAAGCATGGGGCCCTAAGGGCAAACGGGGCCTGTGCGGTGACAGTGGGCGCAATGTTTTGCTGCCGCCCGTCGGCAAAATCACTGAATCTTGATCTTGCCTCGATCCAGGCCGCGAAGAGTTCCTTCGATGTCTCTTAGGGTTTCAAGCATCCCCTTCGCCTCATAATTCCGCGCTTCAAGCTCTTCGGCGAAATCAGGGTCGGAAGGATACAGGAATTCCATGTAATCCCGTTCGTCTAGGTCCAGGATGAACTGACGGATGTTCTCAAGGCTCACCTGCGTTCGGCCGTCGAGAAGGGCAATGATTTCAGACTTCGTGTTGGATTCGTTTTGCATATTCACTCTCCCTCGGATGCGACCTGAGGCGAATCGGCTGCCTCGCCCAGCCGCGCCTTTAAGGCCCGAAGCCAGACGCGTGGATTGGATCCGTGAACGACCCGCCCCAGGAATCCCAGCTTTTCCGCCACGTTGGCGCGATTCTGTCGGATAGCCTCCTTAGTGGTGGCGACGTAGGCGGCCAGGAAGGCTTCGATGCTCTGTGGCTTGGAAAACAGGTACGTGGCATGACCCAGTTGCGGTGTCTCGACGGCGATTATCCTGAGGTCAAAAATATACTCGTCGCGAAAAAGGTAGATCCGACGCGCCCGCCGGCAGAGCTGCTGGTAGAAGAAGGCATCGTAATCCGGATGCCAGCTAATCTGGGCGACATCGAAGTCGCCAGGCATACCGAGGTCCGAACAGAGACTGCGCAGTTGTTCCTTTTCCATCGGCTCACGCTCGATGCGCGCACGAATTTGTCCCAAGGCATCCGAAAACTCGCCAAACCGGTGGTAGCTCTTGCGAGCTGCCTCAATTTGCTCAGCGATGTTGGCAGGAACCTTCACGTGGATGCGGCTCGGCAAGGCGGTCTCCCACTTATTCAGGCTCCATTGACCGTTCCGGCGCTGGTACTTGCCCGTCTGAACGAACGTTCCCTGTAACTCAACCTTGGTTCCCAATAGGTGTCGCCACCGGTTCCAGGTGGCGCCCCAACTGATCGGCATGGCTGAATGGTCGAGTGTGACTTCGAGTTTCCGCCGAGCATCGTGATAGATGGCACGGTCATCGTAAAAGTCAAAATTGCGCAGTCGTGCCCGGAAGCGGCGCGCCTGTAACTCGGGCTGGAAAGAGACGATTTGGGTCGCGAAGAACGTCTGACCATCGCGCGAGCGATCTCCGGCGACCAGAATCGAACCGGAGCCCCCATACGGAAAGGGTCCGGGCGCGGCCGGGTCCTTTAGCAGCGAGTCGTAAGAAGCCCTCAATTCAGGTTGCGCCAGGATGTTGAAGGCGCGCTCCAGGGTAGCGCTGCCACGGTTAGAGGTGGCGGTAGCGCGGAGCTCCAATTGTCTGAGCCTGAAGGCCACTCGCAACTCCGCAAGCGAGGCGGTGGAAGTGATCCGAAGAACGTCATACAGGCTCGTCTGGCGTTCCCAGCGCTGGCGCCGCGTGCTGACGTAGAAGTAATCGCGTATCACCTCACATGGCAGATGAATCCAGGAAATGCCCATCCCGCCTTTTGAAACCTCTGCCCGGACGTAAAGCCGGTCCCGTTTATCAGCTTTGGGCTGCGCGGCATACCTGATGGGAGCTTGATAGAGATCACGACTTCGCCCAGAGAACGAGGTCTTGTGGACGTAGATTTCGGAACCTACTTCGGCGGAGTCAGTGGGCAGAGGAAAGCTAATTTCGTCCCCCGGCTGAATAAGGCCTCCGAGGAGGTTGGAGAGGAGGATGCTCCCACCATCATTGAAGTGGCAGACCGTCTTTTTGCCTTCCCGATTTGTGGCGGACACCAAGCGACGCAGGATCACTTCGGCGCTCCCGCTTGAGGATTTAATGGACGCTTCCATCTCGAGTGCAGAATAGCCAGCCGGTTGGTTCCCGTCAAATGACCCTAGATTCGGGTCCTGGAATCAAGTATTACGAACGCAACTTCTACTCACCCAAGGCGAAAGGAGATAGCGGAACAGTGGGGGGCCCTTAGGTGGCCATTTTTACTGTTCCAGTCAAAACACATATGTTGAATAAAGTGATGCTCATTGGATACGTTGGAGCCGACAGCGAAATGAAATTCACGCCTAGTGGCATACCGGTGGCAAACTTCTCTTTGGCGGTGAAGGAGACTTACAAGAACGGCGACGGAGAGAAAAAGACCAACACCCTCTGGATTCGCTGTGTTGCCTGGCGGCGCTGGGCCGAAATTGTGGGCGAGCATGTGACCCGCGGGAAATTCCTGTTCGTGGAAGGAAGGCTCCAATTGCGCAGTTACGAGGATCGTGACGGGCAGAAGCGCAGTGTGACGGAAGTGGTCGTGATCACGCTCCGATTCTTGGGGCCGTCAAAGAATGGGCACGGAGCCAAGGCGGCAGAAACCCCGAAGGCTTTGGAGTCGGTCGACGAAAGTGAGAATCCCTTCAACGGGCCGGGAAGCGAGGGCGCTGAGGCGGACATACCCTTCTAGGGTACGGGCTCCCTCTTCGGCGCCTACATTCGAACGACCCACCCTTATCTTCTCCGGGATTCCAACTTCTTGCTTCCGCGCAGCGGCTCTAACTCCTTCGATGCGGAAGGGGTGCGTGTTTCGTTCTATATGTCCAGATTTGGACAACCTCAAAACCCGCGTTGGGACCACTGGATGGACAGCGCTGCTATGGGCTCGTCATCGATGAAATTGGACAATAAACGTGCCCCCTACGCAGCGGGGCCATTGCGATAAGCGTCGCGTTTATGCATCCGGGTGACACCGGTACGTTGCCTTGCCGACATCCCAGAACCCCGTTTCTCGGGAGTTTGAGTGCGAGAGGCACTTCTACGGTTTGCCGCCTCATCGTCAACTGGCCACACGCTGCGGGAGATAGGTTTCAATGTAGCAGCCTTAGGCGGGCGCGGGAGCACGCAGACGGCAAAAGAATACACTGAACAGCTTGATTGCACCAGCTCCCCGCCAAACCGCAGGTCATTTGTGTTGCGGCCGTACTTCGCCTTTGACGTTTGTGTGCGTTTCCACCCTGCCAGCTTTCAATTCGAGTGCTTGTTGGAGGTTCGTCTGTGCAACGGCCAGATCCGGCTTCAGGCGCAAAGCCTCTCGATATTCGGCGATCGCCCCGTCCAGGTCATGCTTATCCCTAAGGACATCACCGAGGTTGCCGTGTGCCTCAGCGTAGTCCGGCTTCAAACGCACAGCCTCCTGACACTCGGAGACTGCACCGTCCAGGTCATGCTTGTCATCGAGGGCTGCGCCCAGGTTGCTGTGCGCCTCGGCGTAATCCGGTTTCAACCGCAGAGCCTGACGGTATTCCGCAACTGCCCCGTCCAGATCACCCGCGAAATAGAGAGCGCTGCCCAGGTTGTTGTGCGCGTCGGCGTTGTCTGGGTCGAGCCTTAGGGCTTCGCGAAACTCGGCAGTGGCTGCCTTCAGTTCGTGCTTTCCCACTAGGGCACGTCCCAGGTTGTTGTGCGCCCCGGCAAAGTCCGCCCTCAAGCGCAATGCTTCGCGAAATTCAGCAATTGCTCCGGCCAAGTCGTCTTTCCTGGCTAATGCGAGCGCCAGCCCGTTGTGCGCCTCGGCCCAGTCCGGCTTCAATCGGGTTGCCGCACGATATTCTGCAATCGCTCCGGCCAAGTCGTTGCTGTCAAAGAGGACGTTGCCTAGGTTGAAGTGCGCCTCGGCAAGGTCAGGCTTCAAGCGCAGGGCTTCGCGAAACTCGACAACGGCTTCCCTCAGTTCGTGCTTTTCCGTGTGGGCCCGTGCCAGATTAACGTGCGTCTCGGCGTTATCCGGCTTCAGGCGCAAGGACTGGCGAAATTCCGCAATAGCGCCGTTCAGGTCTCCCTTCTCGGCGAGAGCGCTCCCCAAGTTGAGGTGCGCCACGGCGGAGTCCGGCGTCAATAGCAGCGTCTCACGAAACTCGGTAATTGCGCCGTCTAGGTCGTGCTTACCGAGGAGGACGATGGCCAAGTTGGAGTGCGCCTCTGCGTAATCTGGTCTGAGCCCGAGAGCTAGGCGGTATTCTGCCTTTGCCCCCTCAAGATCGCGCTTGCAAAATAGTGCGGCGCCCAGATTGCTGTGCGCCTCGAAAATGTCCGGCTTCAAGCGCAGCGCCTCGCGATACTCGGCGATCGCCCCATCGACATCGTGCTTGAGGGCAAGTGCCAAGCCCAAACTGTTGTGCGCCTCGGCGAGGTCCGGCTTCAAGCGCAGCGCCTCGCGATACTCGGCGATCGCCTCTTCGAGCTTATGCCTGTCAGCGAGTATGAGGCCCAAATTATGGTGCGCTTCAGCGTAGTCTGGCTTCAGGCGTAGCGCTTCGCGATACTCGGCCAACGCCCTGTCCGGGTCATCCTTGTTGCCCAGTTCGACTCCCATGTTGTAGTGCGCCTCGGCGAAGTCCGGCTTGAGCCGAAGCGCCTCGCGATATTCAGCGATCGCTCCCTTCCAATCGTGTTTATGTGCGAGTGCAATACCCAAGTTATAATGTGCCTGGGCCAGGTCCGGCTTGAGCCGTAGAGCCTCGCGATATTCCCTTATTGCTCCGTCCAGGTCGTGATTGTCTCGGAACACAGCTCCCAGGTTGACGTGCGTTTCGGCCAAATCCGGGTTCAAGCGCAGGGCCTCCCGATATTCCGCAATTGCTCCCTTCAAGTCGTGCCTGTCTTTGAGCGCGACGCCCAGGTTATTGTGCGCATTGGCATCGTCTGGCTTCAAACGCAGGGCCTCGCGATACTCGGCAATCGCCCCGCTCAGGTCGCGTTTGTCTGCGAGAATCACACCCAGGTTGAAGTGCGCCTCTGTATAGTCCGGCTTCAAGCGCAGGGCTTCCCGAAGCTCGGGAATCGCCGCTTCCAGATCATTCTTCCTGGCGAGCGCGGAACCCAGACTGAAATGCGCCTCGGCGTTGGACGGCCTAAGCCGCAGGGCTTCGTGCCACTCGGAAATGGCTTCACCCTCGTGGCCCTCCTTATAGAGTGCAATGCCCAAGTTGGTGTGTACACCAGAGAGGCCTGGCTCCAAGCGGAGGGCTTCGCGATATGCGGCAATGCTTGCGTCGGTCCTTCCCAGGTAGAACTGGGCATTTCCATTAAGGAAGACTAAGTATGACCGCGATGGGGCGGCCTCAGGCAGCCCCTGAGCAGCCAGGACATCCTGGACTTCGCCTGCGACGCGGTCGTAAGCTCCCTGTCGATAAAAGGCGAGGGCGAGCGCACAGCGGGCGAGCAGGAGAAGGTCGGAAGGGAGCGGCAACTGGTCCAGGTTCACGAGCTGAGCGTTCGCGAACTTTCCCATTGGTGCTTCCGGCCTAGCGAACTCGGGTTGGTCAACAACCGTAATCCAGGGAGCTTGATTGCCTTCCACCGCGTTCGGCCTCAAAACAAATTTCGCCTTTACCCGGCGCCCCCATTTCAGAGCTTCCGCATGTTGCTCCTCGGGATCAACAGGTAGGGTCCGCCTGAGCATCTTGACCTTCACAATAGCTGCCAAGTCCGGGGTCTTCTGGACCAATGCATAGATTTCCCTAGCGTAAGCAGCTTGCTGTTGCCGATTGGTGTCTCCAGGCAGTTCTGTGATAAGGATTCCAATCTCGTCCTTTCCGCATGCCGGGGGCACGCCCCAGTGCCGAGAATAGTAGTATTCCCAACCCGCGAGGACAACGATCGCCACGAGGAAGGCCAGCAGAACCCAGCGGCCCCCGATGAGGCCAAGGCCGTGGTGACCCGTATCGGAACGATGTCTTAGCCACCAATATGTCAGGAGAACCAAACCCGCCGGAGGGCCCCAAACAGGCCCGAGTTCCTTGATAAGCCGCAGCAACACTTCCATGGCGTCTCCAGAGGGAACAAAGCTGAACAGAGTGTACCAGCAGTTGTCGCCCGGTTCAAATAGCGTCACAAGTCTAGGGACTGGCGCGCCGAGTGCCGCGTGTCAGTGATGGAGAACGATGCAGCGTGGCGTAGAACGAAGGACGGGGATCAGCAGAGTTGTGACGCCAGGAGGCCTGAAAGTTTCGCTGTGCGGCAGCCGCAATTACTTATGACCACTTTGGCGTAACGGCGTACCCGTAGGAATGCCATCCCTGACTCCTCGGAAGTCGGCTTCGAGGACCCGAACGCCGCTCGAGGAAATTGGCCCGCCGAATTTCTCTAATTCGCCGCATAGTCGCTACCATTAATCGGTAAGGTGACCTGTTGCCCGCTTTCGGCAGAGTGACGCCGAAGGGTGAGCGCTGGTCCCCGATCCTGGTCACCGAAATAGCGCTCCCGGCGGGATATGTCTCAACGCATTGACAAATTCCGAGAACCCGATGGAGAGCCTCGCCCGATAATCCTTGCTACCTCGTGATAGACCCGTCATAGGCACTGTTCACTGGAGAATCTTCAGGTGCCTGTCCTCAATCTAGTCAACACATCTTTCCAACAAACAACTTAGTCGGCGCGGGCGAGAGAAAGAAGGCGCACGCGCCATGATAAGGAGGTCCTGTGTTCGTTGAACTCATGCCGCTTCTTGCCGGCCGCACTGTGCTCATTACGGTGGCCAAGGTGGATGACAAGACGCTTCGTGTCAACGTCATTCCTCATACAAAGGCTGACGAGAACCCGGCTCTATCTACTCCAGTCACTTACACTGGCTCGCCGGCGGAACTCGATGCTGAACTGGGCAAGCATATGGCCGACTATGTCCAGGTCCACCAGCAAACCGGCAGCACATTGGCCGAGGCCAAAGCCACCCTGGAGGCTGCTGCCAAAGCAGCCCAGGAAGAAGCAAAGCGGAAAGCTGAGGAGCGCAAGAAAGCAGCCCAGAAACCACCCGCAACCGCCGCGCCGGGGTCTGCCTCTTCTGCATCCCCAACTCCTGCTGAGCCTATGCCTGCTTCGGCATCGACCGGCACACTCGGGCTGTTCCAAGCCACATCGCCCGATCCTGCGTCAATTCAGTCGAAAGGAGGCCTCGCACTCTGATGGAGAGCCACCCACTTAGCCGCTACTTTGAGGTGCATGGGGTTAAACTCCCAGACCCTAACCCCTCGCTTTCAGTGGAGGAAATCCGCGGTCTTTACTCGCAGCAATACCCGGAAATCGCCACCGCCGCAGTCACCGGCCCGGAGCAGGTCGGAGATAAGCTGGTCTATCGGTTTTCGACTGCCATCGGCACGAAGGGGTAACCCGATGAGTCGAAATGCTAGCAGAAAGGAGGTGACGAAGGAGGCGGTCCTGGCGGAACTTGAAAGCCTTCGCCAGGGCCGCCACTCCCGTTACCAGACACTTCTCGGGAGGTTTGCCAGATGCCGACAACTGCAAACCGCGGCCGCATTATTCGCTGCCGCGGTCGACGCGAGCTCTCGCACCTACAATCGCACGCCACTCAACGCCCCGCCCGGATGGCTTCCTCCGGTCAGTTGATGGCAAAAGGCGCCGGCCTGCTGCTACCGCGGCTGACTGGCGTCCCGCTAATCCATCGGGTGGTTGCTGATGACCGCTTGGCGGTGATGCTTGCCAAATCACTCGTCGAGCTGGCCATTGCGGCACCTGGAGACTGGAAAAGGGCGGAATACGACCCAACATCCTTCGCCAGGCTTACGCTGGAGCGCTGGATCAAGACCCATGGGGGACCGGCTATCCGCCGTCGCTTCCTTCTGGTTGCGACCATCAGCGACACTCCCTGCGAATGGACGGACCGTGACGAAAGCAAGCCCAACCAGTTGTTCCTCATTGTTGAGCCTTCCGAGGCAAGCTGTGGATGTGTGACCTTCGGACCAACGTTGGAATTACTGGAAAAAGTTCATCCACATCTGCCAGCGACCTTTTTGCACCTCTTTGTTGGAGCCCTTAACAGGTGGACCCGGGTCTACGACTTTAGGGATGCCGAGGAACGCGCTGAGACGCTGCGGGAATGGGCTGCCCAGGAGGCAGACGCTGACCAGTACGAAATCCCGGACGTGCAGGGGTCGCTTCCACCGTGCATGCGGCAGGCAGCACTGGATGAAGCTGAGCTTGCTCACCTCGAAGACAGCATCAGCGACCCACCCGCGACCAGACTATTGAAGGCTGTCCTTAGTCTTGAGCGCCTGTCCGCCCAAGCGAAGCGGCCCGAGCTTGGCGACGACATCAGCCAACAGCTTTCGGACTGCAATCCGCCCTTGCCTTGTCTGCTGGCGTTGTTTGCTGAAGCCGACTCCGTGGCGGCCTGCTTTGATGAGGACGCCCAAGGAATGTTGGAGGTAACACCTGAACCCAATCTCATTATTCCGTTTGACCCCACGGATACGGAGAGCGTTCAAGAGGCCTTCCGCGTGTTCGGGGTAGCCTGCGAGACCATTGCAGCAGCCAGCCGGCTAATTGATCTCATGCCAGGTAACGACAAGTGGGTCAACTAAGGGTTAATAGCTATGCAAGCCTATGTCGCCATTGGAGCCAACTGCGAATTCAAACTGAGCGAAGCCGTGCTTATCTATCGAGCTGGAGGTGAAGGGGCCTTTGCCAGCCTCCACCGGATTAAGCAGGCTGACGATGGATCTCCTTATCTCGCACCCGGCGAACCTCTGACAACAGCCTTCGTACGCACTCTTGCTCAAGGGCTTGGAGCGCAGGTCAAGCCGGAAATCTTTCCTGAAAACATTCTGGCGCGCACTCCCAACCTGCTGGTGTGGTGGGCACGGCCGCAACGCAGGGTCATGTTCTTCGGCGGAACTGACAAAGAAGCACGAAAGATCAACGGTCTTGTCTTCCCGCATCCGGCACTCGTCGTCAAAGTCTTTGGCAAGGACCTCTTTGTGCGGGCGATGGCAACGGCCTCACGGCCGGGACCAGAGACGCCCCTCAAGACCGCTCCCTATTGGAATACGGACAGTCGGGGCCTGGTCTGTGCCGGCAGCATGCGCGTACCCGAGTCTTCCGACATCGCCTCGATACCTGGTTGGGAAGGCTCATATTTTCAATCCGAATTCACACATGCAGCCGGAGCGGTGCGACTCACCAGCCACGCCGGTGGTTTCATCGAGTTGTGGAGAAGTCTTGTTGGCAGGAAGAGGTTTCCCGTTCAGTACCTGACCGATGCCGGCGAGACGCTACAGGAGTTCGTCGCGCGCGGAGGCGAGCACTGAGGAGTTGGCCATGGAGACTCACCGCATCCACTCGGAGTTGCTCGAACGGCAGGTATGTGTGCTGGTAGTGGGTTGTGGCGGAACGGGCAGCGCGGTTGTGGCAGGCCTGCCGTACTTGCATCAATCGCTTGTGGCCCGCGGCCACCCCGGAGGACTCCACGTTACGGTCTTGGACGGCGATACCATCTCTCCCACCAACTGCGTCCGCCAGCCTTTTGCGCGGTCAGAGGTCGGCCTGAATAAGGCGGTCGTACTCGTCAACCGGCTCAACATATTTTGGGGTCTGAAGTGGGAAGCGGTGCCGATTCATATACAGCCTGGAGGCCACATCTCGCGAGGTTTTTCGGGTGATAATCTCCGCGCTCACATTGTGGTCGGGTGCGTGGATACGCGGGCAGCAAGGGCCACAATTCGCGATGCAGTCAGCAACTGGAGCACTGTTTCGTACTGGCTCGACCTGGGAAACAATGCCGACAGCGGCCAGTTCATCCTGGGCGAACCGCTTAACGAGCGCAATCGCAGATCGAGACTGCGCCTGCGCACAGCCACCGAGCTCTTTCCTGAGATTTGCGATCAGGCTCTCGACAATGAGGCAGAACCGAGCTGTAGCGCGGTCGAGGCCCTGGAGCGACAAGAGCCCTTCGTCAACTCGACCCTTGCCCAGCACGCACTGGCCTTGCTGGCGCGACTATTTCGTTACGGTGAAATCAGCTTTCACGGTGGGTTCATCAATTTGACAACAGGGACAACCGCGGTGCTCAGGATCGACCCCCAGTACTGGAAACGAAACCGCACAGTAAACAAGCGCAATTCGCAGTCAGATCAAACTCAGTGAAGAAGAGCCGCGTGCTTGTCTGCGCACCCGGCCACTCTGCGCGGAGTCGGTGAAACGAACACGCTTCCACCACCCGGGCGTGTTTACAGGTGTTCTACCGTGCTACGCGAGCCTGCCTTCCAACCTCCTGCCAAGCTTGAATAGCAGCGGAATCGACCCGACCACCCCGGTGGCAATCGGGACGGCGTAGAAGAATAGTTTGCGTAGCTCGAAAAGCCTGTGTGTGTAGCCATGAACAAGGATCAGCAGGGTCACGGGAAGCACCAGCGCGAGCCCGGTAGCCAAACCCGGCGCATACCGCCTCATGGCGACGGTTGCCACTATGTGAGGATAAACGACGTTGATCAGCATCCCGAGGTTGAATACAAAAAAGAAATAGCAGAAAAAAACACCTCTCGGTCGAAGGAAAAACAGAGCGGTCACCGCGAAACCGAGTGTTGTCAGGGTGGCCACCGCGAAACGAAACTCGAAACGGCCGACCGGCTTGTGGTATGTGCCAGCTGTCTGTGACCACAGGGGTAAGAACACCGCTTCCTCGGCGTTATGGAGGGCGAAGGCAACTGGGAATAACCAGTAGAACCACGGGAGAATCGTTTCCATCTCATTCCTTCCTAATCTAGGGGCTCGACATTTCGCCCGCCCTCGAATGTCTTAACGTTCGTTCAAGGATTATCACCAAAGGTCGTCAGAACCAAACCAAAAGGCCTAGCCTCGTGTCGCGGCGTGGCTCATCAGCGCTCAGTCACATGCACGAGTTTTTCTCAGAAAGGAGACTCACTTTGCGCTTTGAAGGCAAGGGTCGGCTTGGCTTTTACCCGCTGCCACTGTCCGAAGCCGAACGGATTCGCAAATTTCTTTCGTTTCCGCACGAGCCCTCATCCTCGCTCGATCCCTGCATCGGCGATGGTGTGGCATTCGATGCGATCACCAGCGGCACCGAGATGCTTCGCTATGGCATCGAACTTGATGCCTACCGTGCCGAGCAAGCCAGGCAACGGATTCCCAACATAATCCAAGGCAACACGCTGGAAGTTCATTGTGCCGTAGAGTGCTTTGGGCTCATCTACTTGAATCCGCCCTACGATTGGGCCCTTGGACCGGCTGACAGTCGCCGCACAGAGCAGACCTTCCTGAGCCACACGTATCGCTGGCTGAAACCTGGTGGCATTCTGCTGTTCGTCATCCCAGGGGAGAGACTGGCCGAATGCAGTCAGATTCTCGCGTCACAATTCCGTGATGTACGGGTCTTCCGACTTGAAGCGCCGGAGTGCGTGCGCTACAAGCAAGTGGTCGTGTTCGGAGTTCGACGGACTCGACGCGAAAGAGAGCGCCTGACGGACAGCGACATCACTCGGGCACGGCTTCATTACGCCGGCTTGGCCAGGAACCCCTCCCAAATCTCCGTCCTATCTTCAGAGTCCGAAGCGCGGTACGACGTGCCCGTGAGCGGACCAGCGCAATTGGTTTACCGTGGACTCCCGCTCGACGAAGTTGAGGATCTGCTTCCGGCGTCAGCGGCCTACAGACAGGCAGGACGCATCCTCTTCGCTGAACCTGTCGCGGCGACGGGTCGACCCCTCACACCCCTGCATGCCGGTCACGTCGGTCTCCTGGCCTGTTCAGGACTTCTTAATGGTATATTTGGCAATAATGAGTGGCGTCATATATCCTTTTGGCAGGCAGTCAAGGTAGTGGACAAGACAGAGGAAGAAGAGGATGGCGTAATCACATTGAGAGAACGGGAAAGATTCTCTAACGAATTGACGGTCGTTTACAGCACGGGCGAAGTCGCAGTTCTGAAGTAATCTTGCCACCATCCCACTGTAGTTTTTCCCCACAGCTAAATCCCACCAATCCAAGAGGAAAAAGCCATCATGAGGAATGCCCATGAGCGCTTCGGAGTGTTGGAATACACGAAGCGAATGAAGGACACCACTACGCGAATCCGCCTTCGAGTGGATCGGTTCGTTGGGGAGGTGGACACCGAGGGGACCTGTAAGGGCCACCTTATCTCAGTCTTGGGTGGGGATTCCGATGTTGGCGCCATCTGGGCAGGTGTGGTCGAGCAAAACCACTTTACCGTAGAAGCTCCAGGAGCTGATCCGGTCGTGATCACCTTAGGTGAAGGCGCGCAGTGCTTTCGCGGAACCATCAATGTCCCTGGTCGCAGACCCATTCGCCACCTAGTGGCGACCTCCGCGGAGCTGGCCAAGACACGTCCGGGAATGGACCCGGAAGGCAGGCGCACTATCTTGTGTGACAACGACCCGACGTTCGTGCTTTATCGCATCTCCCAGCGGTTTGGATTACCCGTCGTGCCAGACTGGGCCGAGTGGTTTAGTGAAGAACTCAGGCGGCACGGGGCGATCAAACCGCTCTTCGGGCTGGAATGCTCGCCCGTGCTCGTTAGCGGCACTAAGAAGTCGTTCCTGAAGTGGATTGGAAGGGCACTCCGGCAGAAGCGCATCCAGTTTCCCGAGGGCAACGGACCGGTCCGCTGGAGTCTGTCCCACAGTTTCTTCCGAGTGAGTGAGACCGGCCTGGACGACAGGTGCCCTCAGGAGACAGGCGAAGAGAGTCCCGCCATCCTGGCGGGGCAGGAGGTAACGGCATAATGAAGGTTGTTTTGAGGGTCTCAAGCAGCAACGAACATTGCGATGGGGGATGTGAACTCGCGCTCGTGGACCTGACACCACAACTTGGCGCGATGGCCCTCCGAAGGATCGCTGTGCTCAGAGAACAGAAGAGCCTCGACCCCGACATCGACGAAACGCATTACTGGGCTTACGTTGTGGAGTACTTTTCCCCTTGGGTAAGTCTTGCCCGCACTAAAGAAGAGGTCGAACCAGCCGTCGAGGTTGCGGATATGCTGGATGAAATTGGGATGGAGGAGAACGAGGTACTTACCGTTCCTGAAATCTTCCGGGTGCCCTCGTGCCAGATCGCAGCCGTGGAGTGCGGGCAAATGCTCGTTCGTCAAGATTCGATCGCGTTCACGGCCATCCCGAGACATGCCAGCTTTCATGTCCGGACAGTAGAGATACCACTCGCCATGCTCGAAGCAGCAGCTACCGGCGCTTCGACCGCTCGCGTGTGATCCACCAAACAATCACCCACCTATTGGCGTGGATCCAGCGCCACGCGAACCGCATTTACTCGTTGCACTCAAAGCGAGAGGAGAAGACTGTGCCCATACCGGACTCGATCAGTAATTACCTCAGGTTATGTGGTCGACAACATAAACGCAAATATGTTGGGATATCGGTTATGTTGTCATGTTTCATTAAGTGCCTTCCCTTCAGCCTGCTTCCTGCCGTGATTGCCACATAATTGGCATACTTGGCTGATTTCAAATTCACTCCAAGGAGTCAGCCAAATGTTTGACCAACTAGTGGAACGCAGTGATGCGGTATGGATCTACAGCACGGGTCGCTTTGCGGAAGAGCGGCGTGCTTTCCTTTGTGACTTGAACGAACGCGGCTATGGTTTTCGCACGCTCCGAAACATCAACAAATTCTTGCTTGTTATTGCGGAGCGGGTGAACGTACGGCAACGAATGCCGATTACGGAACGGCAGATCGTGGGGGCAGCCAGAGACTGGGCCGCGAAGACATGCTCGCCGAGTTGCACGGACGAGTCGCGTGACACGGTAACGAAAAGGTTCATCTTTGTGGCCAAGAAGTGGTTTCGTTTTCTGGGTAAGTGGTCCGACCCGGCCCGTAATCCTCAGTTCAAGCCAGAACTCGACAGTTTTCTTAAAGAGCTCCGGGAGGAAAGAGGATATACGGACCACACCATTTCCACTCGCGAGTCGGAGCTAAACCTTTTCTTCGAGTGGCTTGGACACCTCGGCATCTCATTGAAGGAAATGTCCCCCCAGATCCTTGCGGCGTATTTTATTCAGAACAAGGCACGTGGCTGGAAGAAAACAACCGTCAAAGCGTATGGTAACTCTCTACGCGCCTTTTTTCGCTATGCCGCCCGACGCGGTTGGTGCGCACCAGGATTGGCGGAGACAATACAGAGTCCACGCATCTACTCGGACGCCGGACTTCCGGAAGGCCCAAGCTGGGAACAGGTCCAGCGTTTGATTGCCAATCTCAACACAGAGCGTCCGAGCCATATTCGCGATCGTGCGATCATTCTGCTTCTGGCGGTCTACGGTCTGCGAATAAGCGAGGCTTGCGGGCTAACTCTGGATGACGTGGACTGGGCCAATGAAAAGCTCCGCCTCCGACGGCTGAAGAACAAGCGGATTCAGGAATTTCCACTGACTGCCGAGGTGGGCAACGCTATCCTGAAATACCTCCAGAACGTACGGCCTCGAAGTTCTTCGCGCTTTCTTTTTCTCACGCTGCGCAAACCGCATAGGCCCATGAGGGGGCGAAATGCATCTTCTACCGTCTCCCGGCACGTTGGGGCGCTTGGTCCCTTGCCACACTATGGTCCACACAGTTTGCGCCACGCCTGTGCCAGCCATCTCCTGGATGAGGGATTTTCGATTAAAGAAATCGGCGATCACCTTGGTCACCGCTCGCCAAGGTCGACGCAGATCTATGCCAAGGTCGACCGAGCGAAACTGGCGCAGGTTGCTACCGCAAAACTATCGAGCCTGACGGAATACCTGCGGACACAAGCGCAGCCGATTACAGCGGACTGGGCAAAAGAACGCTTGCGTTCACTTCAAGAGGTCTCCCATTTCGGATTAGGAGGCCTTCAATGAAACTCGCTCCCACCATCGAAGAGTTCATCCAATACAAACGGGCCCTGGGCAATTTGTACATCGGGCCAGCTAACATTCTGAAGGCTTTTCTCCGAAAGACAGGAGATCTTGAGCTGGATGCTCTCACGAGCGGACATTGCGAGGCATTCCTGCCGATCAAAGGTGGTGAAGTTACGAACTTTTGGTTCAAGAAGTACGAGGCGCTCGACCGGTTTTTCCGTTATGCAACCGACCACGGTTATATGCGGCATCGAGTTCTCCCTACTTCGATGCCCGACCGACCGCCGCGCTTCATCCCCTACATCTATTCGACCGAAGATATCCGTCGCTTGTTGGGCGTGCCTGACTCGCATTACCCGCGAACATGTCCGTTGTCGCCGGACACCATGCGTACTTTCATCCTCGTGCTTTACGGGACCGGACTGAGATTAGGAGAGGTGAGTCGTCTGACGCATGCCGACGCGGATCTCAGAAATGCAACACTTCTGATTCGGGAAACGAAGTTCGGGAAGTCGCGACTAGTGCCGATCGGACAGGATCTTGTCAGCATCCTCAGACTTTACCGAATGCGCCATCGTCCGGGTGTGGGTTACCAACGCCCACCGACAATCCTCGCCACCAAGATAGGGATGATGATCCGAAACGATCATGCCGACCACCAATTCGAATGGCTGAGAAAGGAGGCCGGGGTACTGCGATTTGACAGTGCCCGCTATCAACCGAGGCTGCATGATTTTCGCCACACATTTGCCGTGACCCGTCTGTTGACCTGGTATCGCCAGGGGAAAGACGTACAGAGAATGCTCCCTTTGTTGTCCACATATCTCGGACACTGCGGCGTGGAGGAAACGTCCGCGTACCTCCAGATGACACGGGAACTGCTCCAGGAAGCCAACCGCTGCTTTGAGCGCTATGCCTTCACGGAGGTGCGCAATGGCTGACCATGCGTCCGTTGGCTTTTGGGTTCGACGCTTTCTATCTGAGCATCTGGTTCATGAACGCGGCGTATCACGAAACACACAGCAGAGCTATCGCGATACTTTCTGTTTGTTCCTGCCGTTCGTCGCCGGGCAGCGCAAAACAGACGTTGATAAGCTCGTGATCGACGACCTTTCGCCCAATATCGTTTTGGAGTTTCTCTCGCACTTGGAACAGGCTCGAAGTTGTACCGTTGCCACTAGAAATCAAAGGCTTGCCGCGCTCCATGCTTTCGCTCGGTATACGGGGAACTCCAGCCCCGAGCATGCGGAATGGTGCGCAGAGATTCGCAATGTTCCATTCAAAAGAGGGTGGAGAACCCCAGTTACCTATCTGGAAAAAGAGGAAATCGACGCGCTTCTTCAGGCGCCGGATCGCAGGAGTAAACTTGGCCAACGTGATTACGCCTTGCTGTTGTTTCTCTATAACTCGGGGGCTCGAGCCAGTGAAGCAGTTCGAGTTGCTATCGAAGATCTGACTTGGGACTCAACAGGAACCGGTTCTGTGAAGATTCATGGCAAAGGCCGGAAAGTTCGGTTTTGTCCGCTCTGGAAAAAGACGATGGCTGAACTGCATTGTCTCATCCGAGGAGGAGAGCCAGGCAGGCCATTGTTCCTCAACCGATATGGTGACGCCATGACGCGCTTTGGGGTTCATGAGCTTGTGGCGCGTTATGCGGAAGTTACGGCGGAAAACATCCCATCCCTAAAAGCCAAGCGCATTAGCCCACATGTGGTTCGTCACACGACCGCAACTCACCTGCTTCGCGCCGGTGTCGATATCAACACGATTAGGGCGTGGCTCGGCCATGTTTCACTCGATACAACAAATATCTATGCGGAAACAGACCTGGCAATGAAAGCGAAGGCTCTGGCTGCCTGCGATCCGGGAGGCGGGCATCGGAGAAGCAAGAAAAAGTGGCGAGATAATCCCAACCTAATGGAGTTCTTGCGTAAACTCTGAACGCGAGCTTGCAACCGACGGCTCTCCCTTGGTGCATTCATTAGAGGGCGACGTTTCACGTCGCCCTCTTCACTTTTTCGGCCAACGCAAAGTGGTCATTGCTGGGGGAAGTGGATGACCGCGTCCTGAAGCGCCTGTGGTAATCCCTTGCAGCTGGCGATCTTATCCTGCTCAGACCAGCCGAGAACAGGAGCATGGTCCGGGCTTTCTTTCGTGGGGCCCCAAATGACCTTCCCAGAGGTGTCCACGTAACCGAAACTACCATCATCCGTCCAGAACCGGGAAACATCGGACTCTGCCACGAGAAGCCCGTCACTATTCCCTGTGAGAAATCCGGGGGCGTACTGAAACGCGAGGTTAAAAGCAAGCTTCCCTGAGCGGTCAATGAAGCCAGATTCCTTTCCAGTCCTGACCGGCGCTAGTCCGCTGGCAAAAGGGCCGGCTTGGTCATACACGAACGGGATTGAAGTGTGGCCAGATTCGTCGATGTAGCCCCACTTTTCACCTTTTCTTACGGAGGCCAGTCCGCGGCTGAACGAGTCAACGTCGTCATAAACAAGAGGGATGGCAATGTTGCCGAGAAGGTCAAGGAAACCACACTTATCATTGCGGCATACGGGTACCCGGCCCTCGGCAACTATGCCATGTGTGAGTTCGAATCCGCTGGCGATTGTCTTTCCAGTCCTGTCAATAAGGACAGGACCGTCGGCTGTCTCCGCCGTGCCAACTCCTTCAAGGAAGTAAAACGCATCCTTGAAAGTTGGAGGAATCACTTCGTATCCAGTCGAGTCGATGAATCCCCACAAATCATCGACACGAACGGCAGCCATCCCATCAGAGAACGGCAGAACATCATCGAAGATGGGGCGTATCCTGAATCTTCCGGCAGGATCGGCAAATCCAATCTTTTCGCCAAGGCGCCGCGGTTCAAGTTTTTGACTATTTCCAGATCGTCGCGCGACAGGCCTACCAACCTCGTCTATCCAGACTTCGCGACCGCAGACGTAAACGGGGGCGAACCCGTTCTCGAAATCCGATGCCCAAAAGAACTGGGGCTGTATCGCAATCTCGCCCTTGTGGTTGATGTAGCCGTACCTTCCATCTTTGACGACAACTAACGGCCCCTCGGCAATCGGCCGGATGCTCTGAGCGGAAACAAGCATCGGAAACAGAATCCCGGCCACGAATCCGGCAAGAACTGGCAGTGGTCGCATGAGAGCACTCTACACCTCCACAAATCCCAGTTCAAGAACTGCTCCATGACGACGCAACGCGCCTCTTCTGCCGGTATTAGGGTAACTCAAAACACACGGCCCTTCGGATCGTCTGGCCTCCGAAGGGGTGTTAGGGTCCCGCTTTATGTGGCCAATCACAACAGAGAAATGTCATTCAAAGAGGCACTTGTGAAGCACCACAACATAACCGATATCCCAACATATCTCAGGATGTGCTCGTCGGAACTGGGTGAGAGGATCCTTCAGTCACACCCGCCGTTGCATTCCATCGACGACCCACCGTCACCAATCATTGGCAAGCTCCTTCGGAAACCCTACCCGGCCCAAACGC
>JBEKIZ010000076.1:0-24963 GCA_050011515.1 Terriglobia bacterium
GTTAGTCGGCGTTGCTTCCGCATTTGGATTACTCCGCATACGTACGCCATAGCTACCCAGCCGAACTGGTCAATTGCTGGGGCAGGTCTCGCACCTGCTGGTTTGAACATGACTTCACAGTACGCACCGAACGGCAAATGGTCATCCTCGACAGGAAACGTGCCCCCGCTGAAGACCTTTGAGTAACCCAATGTTCGCGCAGTCTTGAACACCAGGTCGCTCAACCATGCCGTCGAGTTCGACTCGCGCAGGATGTTCAAATGCCGGTCCGCTACCATGTCCACAAGAATCAAAACCTTGATTTGACCCAACTTCCCTTCGCACAAGAGTTTTTTGGCCAGGTGCCGGCTGCCGTATAGACTGTCGCTGGCTGACCACTGCTTGAGAGCTTCCTCGCCGTCGAAAAACACGATCCAGTAGGTGAACTTGTTCTTCCGGTTACTCAGAACTCGGGCCGTTTCCAAAAGGAACGCGGCACTAGACCCGCCATCGTTCGCTCCCACGAACCGTACGCCAGCAATCGTGGCGGTGTCGTAGTGGCCGGCGAGAATGACAACGGTCGGGTTCTCTCCATGAATTACACCTATCACGTTGGTCATGGGGATCTTGCCCATTGGCGTCGTGGCCACAAAGGGATCTTCCCGAATCTCCGCACCGGCTACGGATAGCTGGCGCTCTATGTATGCCCGTGCGCGCTCCAAGTTCTCCGAGCCCGCAGGTCGTGGCCCCAATTGCACGAGTTGGTGCAGGTCATTGAAAGCTCGTTCCCCATTGAATCCCGTTACCGCGGCGTGAACCTCTGCGCGAGCACTGTAGCGCTCGATCTCAACCGCAGCGACGGCTGAAATGCCGATTAGAATCAGCGCCGTCGCGACTTTGGTGGTCTTCTTCATGCAGTTTTGCGCCCAGTTAGTGATCGGCTTTCATCTCAAATCCGATACGCGGGGCACCGGAATCGAGGCCACTAAGCGCCACTCGTGCTCCCGCAGTTCGGGCAGCGGTAGCATAGTCCGCTAGGGCTCATAATGGCTCCGCATCCCTTACAGACCGGCGCATCCGCCTGATCCTTGCCAGCTCTCTCCGCCAAAAGGTAGGCGGGCGCCGAAGTCGTAGCTTGGGCTTCGGCACCCGTTGGGGGAGGAGAATTAGGCGGGAGAAACCTGAGCCTTAAATATCTGAATATGTAGTCCATAAAGGACTTGGCGTATCCAATTTCCGGGTTCCCTGACCATCCGCTTGGCTCGAACCGCGTGTGGCTGAACTTGTCGCAAAGCACTTTGAGCGGCACGCCGTATTGCAAAGCGAGCGACACGGCGGTCGCAAAACAATCCATAAGGCCGGATACGGTTGACCCTTCTTTCGCTGTGGTGATGAAAATTTCCCCGGGCCTCCCGTCCTCGTAAAACCCGATCGTCAAATACCCTTCGTATCCGCCTACGTTGAAGTGATGGACTATCGCTTTACGCTCGTCCGGCAGGCGCCTTCGGACGGGCTGCGCTGCCACAACTTCCTCGATCTCAGGCATAGAGGCCTCTCAACCTACTCCAAGTTGCGCTAATACTGGCGCCCTCTCGTTATGGAAGCTCACTACGCCTGCAATTTTGGCGAAGCGCCTGCTGTGGCCCGGATTTCCATTTTCAGCCCCGGCTTCCAACGACCTGCTCTCGAAAGCGTAGCGGGCTTGTTGAGGCCGAGCGGTCTTGAAAGCCATTTCGATGCTGCTCGATCCAGCGCCGCGTATAGAGCTTGAGCCCCTCCAACCATACCTGCGGATTACCAGATTTGAGCAGGCTCAGCTCAAAATTACCGACCCTACCACCCAACTGCCGTTCGCTCGACACACGCATGTATTCACGAAGCTCGCCACTCAATCGTGCCATGGGGAGATAAAGCCATGCGGGAGTCAGAACAAAGGCAAGCTTGTCCGCCAGGCATAGCTTCGAGTAGCTTTTGCCAACCCTCTCCGCCCAATGCCGTGAATGGCATAAGGTGAAGTCTTGCCACTTCGGACCGAAAAGCCAGCCCATGATCCGGCCTCCCAGGACAACGTGCTGCTGCCCCTCCGGGCCCTCCATGTTGGATTTTCCAAGGTAGCCTACGTCGTGGACAACGAAGGCCAACCACAGCCTGGGATCTAGAGGGAATCCAAATAGCCTGGACCAGGCGTAGGCAACGAAGAACGGGTGGACCAGGATCGCATGCACCCCAAAAATCACACTCTTAGTCCCGACTCTCATTCAGAAAAACCTCCCACCGTTGTTGTTACACCCTTTTGGCACTGCTCTTCCGTAGCGGTAAGCTTCTCGACGATTCCGATTGCAACCGCTTCTGCGTTACTGATTGCCTTCAGTAGGCGCGCAAGATCACCCGTTCGCCCGCGTACGGCAATCTGGAAAACGATTTCAATTTCGATATCTCCGATGGGTGTCACGCCTGCCCCTCCGGGAGTACCTTGACTGAAGGGATAGCGGGTGCGGCGATCAGGTAATGACAATGCGAACATGGACAGCAATTCACGGCATTTGTAATGGCTTGTGTGACCGCTTGGAATTTCGCGGGCACCTCCAGCCGTTCTCCTCCGCGCGAGTAGAAGGCTGGCGCGACTGAACCGGCGTGCTCCTTGTCCTTCCCCCAGAGCTCAAGCTCCAGGTAGCCATGCACTCCGCGGAACAAGGTCTGGCTCTCCAGGGGCGGGCGACGGCCGTTTTCAGCTTCGCCAATGCGGTAACCGGTGATGAGGAGCTCGTACGTGCGCCCCGTCCGCAGCATTTCCACTCGCACCAGGACAGGAGCGACCACCACGGCATGAACTCCATTCACCCCGACGGCATCAATGGGATGGAGGTAAGCCAAGGGCTCGCCATCTTCTCCGCAGAAGGTTACGTAGTGACCCATCTCGCGAATAGCGCCGCCCGATTCCACTCCCCGGATCACGTAGCGCTGCGCGAGATGTTGGTGTTCCAATCCCACTTCCGCCCGAGCGAGAATTCCAACCTGCCGTAACTGCCTGCGGACTTGCCCGGGCATGTTGAGACCCTGGTGCGACGAGCTCCGACCTCCGCCTTTCATCTCTTGGCCTCCGTATCAAGTCCCGTCCGCGTCACAACGTCTTAGGCCTCCTGCCGCACGCGGATCGGGCAACCAACCGCCTCGCGGATCATCTCCTTGGTGCAACCTGCCCAGCACTTGTAAAACCGCGGATTGTCGATTTGGATCGCCAGGTTGTCACCGCTACGGTCATGTCCTGCCTGCGCGCAGGAGGGGCAGCGAGTGACGTAATTCCGGCCGACCTTGCGAACCTTGCCTACGTGCTCGAGAATGCGAAATTCCGGCCCACCAGAGCTCGCGCGCGGTACCGCGAGTTCAGGGCTGCGCGTGCGGCGGACCGCCTCCTCAGGCAGAGTTTTTCCCGCAACGAAGCGCCTCATCTCCTCTTCACTGACCTTTCTCAACTGCTTCAGATAGGCCATTTGCTTTTCCGGGTCGTATTCAGCCCCGTAGAACCAGAACCGGCGACTGGCCCCGCGATGAATCCCGAACGGCCCTCGGATGGCGTTCCCGAACTCCCCCGGCCCGAGTTCATCGTGTTTTGGGAAGATTTCGATCCCTTCGGCCAATCCGTTTCCCTTTACCGGCACGCCAAGCCGCGACGCCAGGTTGTGGATGTAGATACGGCAGTCTCGGGCCAGGAGTGGTGTTTCCAAGAAGATCCATAAATGCCCGCCCCGCTGGCTCATCTCCAAGGCCGCCTGGACTTGGTCTTCACTCAGGTAGTACTGGAGCTTCACCAGGTCCTCCATGGCGCCCTTGTAGTCCGCGTCGATCGCGACCCACTTGCACCGCTGCGTGGTTGGGTTGATGGCGTAGAGGCCGATCGTGATTTCGCCCTCGATGTGGCGCCGGACCGTCTCTGATGTCAGGCTGAGCCCTTGGCCAGTCGTCTTGTCCGTGGGCCGGTAGTAGTAATGCCGGCCGCTTTCCGCGTGCGGCCGGTCGGACTGGAGGGTGTACGCCCGCCGGTTCACGAAGAGGTGGAAGTAGTCCTCCACCACGTCAGCCGGCGCTTTCAGACGAAGCCGCTGCATCTTCTCCTCCGTGAAACCCGGTGGCCGCCACAAGTCCATATTGATTGGAAATAAAACGAGAAATATTTTCTGTCAAATGGGGTGGCTGCCAGTCGGGACGGTTGTGTGTTTTCAATTACTTACAGGTGTGGGATTCGGTGGAGGCTCTGACTCTGCGATTTGCAATCTGGAATTTGCATTGCGGCCGAAGGCCGCACTGTGATCTTTGCAGGGAGACCAGTCCTCAAGCTGGGAGTCTTCCCAGAACGGTGGGTCTCTGACCTGGTGTAACCAGCCATTGGACGGGCGATTCAAGCAATGCCGGGGATTCCGCGAGCCCGAAAAAGTGGCATTGGTTGATCAGAACATCGAATTGTGACGGGCTATACCCCCCGTAGTTCCGATCATCGAAATCTACCCACAGCCAGGTACTCCGCTTCCGATCATACACGTAGATGGCCCCGCAATCGGGCGCGTCATCAGGGGCAAGAAAGACGACCAGGGCCGTTGGGAACTGGAACCAACGAACGATCTTGGGGTAGTCAGCAAACTGCAACAGTTGGGCAACCGCTTCGTCCAATGTTTGCAGTTTGCTCAGTTGCAATGTTGTTGTGACTTGCATTTGGCCGAACATTTTGGTTACGCCTCCTTTCGTCGTTTTGATTGTTCCGTCAACCAGACTGTAGGTTGTCACAGTTACTGAAATCTCTTGCCATAGTTGTTGAAAATACCTTCCACGGCTAATGGAAAGACCCTATCGTGGCAATCGCTCAGGTTCCTGCAGGGGTGTGGTTCACATCATCATGCATGGGAAGTGAGCGACGGTCCTGGCGTTGGACTGCGCCGGTCTACACTGTGGCGTTTCGCGGGATCTACTTTGGCAAAGAGCCATTCTCCGCGAGGCCACGTTATCGTTTCCCCGTCGCGCCTGACAAATGGATTTCCCGGACGATGGCGCTGAACGCCTCTCCCTAATCCGGTCACGGTGTCCACATCTATTATTCAAGCCGGTAATCGCTTAATTCCATATACCCTAACAGGTTGCGATTATTGTGGACCTCTTTATCTCCTGTTAGTCTCCCCCTTGCGTCGGTTTTTTCTTGGGTTCTCAAAGGGTCTAGCAAGATCCGGAGATGACAATACTGTGCAGAGGAGCGGTTTCAATCCGCTCCTCTCTACAAGGGGGAGTCAATTTATGCGGAAATGGATGTGGATTTTAGCCGCACTGCTGATCGTTAGTTTCGAAACACCTTATGTTCGTGCGCAGGCCAGCGGTGCGCACATCGACGGCATCATACATGACGCTCAAGGGCTGCCGCTTCCTAACGTAAAAGTCGCACTCACGGAGAGACAAACGGAGCTGGCGCGCACCGTGGAAACCACGCCAGAGGGCGCCTACCAGTTTGTGAGCCTCAACCCGGGACAATACCGGCTCTCTGCTGTCTTGCAGGGATTCGACTCGCCGGAGCGGACGCTGACTCTGGAAGTGAACCAGTATCTTCGCCTCGACCTCGTGATGCAGGTAGGCCCGCTGAAGCAGGCGGTCGAGGTGGTTGGCTCGGCGGCGCTATTGCGCACGGCAGATGCCAGCCTGGGTGAAGTTATCGAACCCACACTGACAAAGGAACTACCGCTGAATGGCGGGCATGTCCTCGACCTGGCGCTGCTGGCCCCGGCCGCTCACGCGGGATTTGGGGCGCAAATGGGGAACGCCAATCCGCTCTACTGGCGGCCCAACCAGAACTCGGCTTTGAGCGTTGGCGGCGGGCGGCCGAACGCCAACTACTTCCTGCTGGATGGCTCGACGGATACCGACCCCACGTTTAACACGCTCTCCTACAGCCCATCGCCCGACGCCATTCGCGAGTTCAAGGTGCAGACGGGGAGTTACTCCGCGGAATTCGGCGGCGCGGGTGGCGCACAAATCAACATCGTGACCAAGTCCGGCGGCAATGGGCTGCACGGGGACGCCTATGAGTTTGTCCGCAGCAACACTTTTGATGCCCGCACCTTCACGGACCCCAGCAACATCCCGCATCTCGCCCAGAATGAATTCGGCGCTTCCCTGGGTGGCCCTATCCGCAAGAATTCCACGTTCTTCTTCGCCAACTGGGAGGGCTTCCGTTTGAGCAACGGCCTGGCGCAAATTGAGACGGTTCCCACCGCGATGGAGCACGAGGGAAACTTCAGCGCGACTGGTGTGACCATTTACGATCCCTCCACGACCTATGCGAATCCCAATTACAATCCGTCGCTTCCCACCAGCCCTTCCAATCCCGCCGTCCTCCGCGACCCCTTCCCAGACGACACGGTCCCCAGCGGCCGAATCAGCTCCGTCGCCTTGGGCGAGTTGGCGGTGGTGCCGCTTCCCAATATGGCTTCAGGCATGATGGGGATGGGGGGCATGGGGTCGACGCCCATCGGCGTGGGACCGGACTCCAACAACTATCTTGACCTGCGCACCAACCGCAATTTTTCCAATCAGGCAACCCTCCGCCTCGACCAGAATTTGCCCCATGGCGACGCGCTGTTCGGGCGCTATTCATTCCTTGCCGAGCGGGATTTTACGCCGGAGAATTTGCCCGGCTTCGGATCCTTTGACAACAACCTGGCGCAGAACGCGACCCTCCAGTACACGCACCTCATCTCGTCCACGTCGGTGAACGTGTTCTGGCTGGGGATGTCGCGCCTTTCCATGCACCGCTACTCACAGGACAACTTCACCACCAACTACGTCGCCGAACTGGGCATCCAGGGAGTGGGATTCGGCGGGCAGGGCGCTTGGGGCATGCCCTATGTAACGGTGCAGGGTTACAACGCCTTTGGCGATTCCTATGCCGCGACGCCGGTGCATGATTGGGACACCGTCCTGCAAGCGGGTGACATCTGGAACAAGCAGTGGGGGCGGCACTCCCTCAAGGTGGGTGGCGACGTCCGGAATTTTGACTGGCCCATGTGGGGTTTCTTCCAAAACCGCGGCTACTACCAGTTCACCAATGGCTTCACCACCGAAACGGCCACCAATGACGGCACCGGCGCCGCGCTGGCAAGCTTCCTGCTGGGCCTGCCCGTGGTCAAGCAGCGGCAGGCCGGAATTCCTGAAATGAATCTGCGCCAGTGGTATGGCGACGGCTTCGTTCAGGACAACTGGCGCGTTACCCAGAACACCACCTTCAACGTGGGTGTGCGGTACGAATACATGAGCGCGCTCACCGAAATTCAGGCCGACAAGCGCGGCAGCAACCTGACTTGGCAGGATGGCGTCCCTTATATCTTCATCGGAGGCCAGGAAGGCACGCCCGCCGGGTTGTTCTACACCCCGAAGCTCAAGTTCGCGCCGCGGTTAGGCTTGACCCATGCCTTCCAGGGAAAGTTCCCCTTCGTCATGCGCGCGGGTTACGGCATTTTCTTCACTCCCGTGGATATGAACACCTGGTGCAATGAGCGCCACAATGTGCCCTTTGTCTTCCCGCAAACCCAGCAGAGTGACAATTACACTCCCAGCCTGACGGGATTCAGCTTTGCCGCACCGGTTCTGGGCTCGACCGTGACCAGCTTCACGGGCTTTCCCCCGCATAGCCCGTCGCAATACATCGAGCAATGGAGCTTTTCGCTGCAAAAATCAATTTCACCCAATACTGTGGTTGAGATCGGTTACCAGGGCAACGGCGGATATCACCTCCAGCGCGCCCACTTGATCAACAATCCGCCTCCCGGACCGGGGCTCCTCCAGCCGCGCCGGCCTTACAAGTCCATCAATTTTCTTCCCGGAACCGTTATTCCCAGCGGAAACGTTATTCCCGCCGGCCTCACCGTCGCAAGCCTGGATCAGCCTGTCTCCACTATCAATATGCTGGAAAACTCCGCGCGCAGTTGGTACAACGCGGGCTGGGTCGACGTTCGCCGCCGCTTCTCTCACGGACTCACTTTTCTTACCAACGTCACGTGGGCCAAGGTCATTACCAACGCGCCGGACTTTCGCTCCCCCATGGATGAATCCGCCATCCCGCAAAATGATTCCGACCTCGATGCCGAGAAAGGACTGGCCTGCGATGTTCGCCTTCGCTACGTCGCCACCTTCGTCTACCATTTACCGGGGCTAAATCGGCAGGCATGGATGAGCCGGCTCACCTCCCACTGGGAGCTGGCGACGGTCTATCAGGGGGAGACGGGAATGCCTTTCACCATTTCGGTGTATGGCGACACGGCGAATGCCGGGACCACATTGGGTGAGAATCCCATCCGCGCCAATTACACCGGCCAGCCGGTGTTCCCTGCCGGCACCCACACTTCGGAGGAGTGGTTCAACACCGCCGCCTTCGTCTCCCCGCCCGCCTACACCTTCGGCAACGTGGGGCGCAATACCGTGGAAGGGCCGGGAATGCAAGTTGCGGATATTGCCTTGTCGCGCGAGTTTCACCTGCTGGAATCACTGCACCTGCAGATCCGCGCGGAAGGGATTAACGCGCTCAACCACACCAACTACGGCACGCCCAATCGCTTCGTGAACGAGCCGCAGTTTGGAACCATCACCATGGCCATGCACCCCGGCCGCGAAGCCCAGTTCAGCGCGCGAATGACCTTCTGAGGCTGAAGTCCTGAACCTCTCTCTATAAGTCGCCCAGCATTTACTGATCGATTCGGTCCGGACGGTTCTGATGCGCACCCGCAAGTACCACGAGGGCGGAGCATGGATGAGGGTTGGAGCGCCGGCACCAATGCAGTCACATGCCGGCACTCCAGCGTGGGGTGGTAATTGGGGCGGAGCTAAAAAGGAAGGTTGGCGTGCGCGGAGGAAGGGAGCTTTCCGTCAGCGGGCGGTGCCGTGGAGGGCGGACGCGATGAATTCAGTGGCCGCCCGTAGCTTCGGGGCATCCGCTTCGGTCATACGCCCGACGTCACCGTACTTAAATGCGCCGCCGCTCGCCCATTCGACCACTACAGCGATGGCTTGCTTCTTGGTTGTGGCCACGCGGCGTGCCACTGTCAGGAACTCATTGCGGAGCTGGTTGAATCCGGAAGCTGCTGCCGGCCCGTTGCCATTGTTGTGCATGGGAGGTGAGGCGGCAGCGTCGGCGGGTGGCGTGGTAGATCTATTCCCACCATTCGGGGTCGCGTTGTTTGCAGGGAACGAAGGCTTCGCCATCAGCTTTGACGCGGTGCCCCCTTCCACCGGTGGCTTGACAGCTCCGTTTCCTCCATTCCGGGCAGAGCTGCTTTCGGGAGGCAAAGGCTTCGTCGTCGGCTGCGGCGCGGTTACGGCGGGAATCGTATCGGAAGGAGACCCTGCCATGGCGCCTTCCCCGGCCGAAGTGCCATTTGCCGACGCCGGATAGAACTCCGTTGCGACCTCCGGCGCCTGCTCTTGCTCGTCCTCAACGACCTCAAAGACCTTGCCACCCGACCCGAGCAGCTTCCGAGTCTCGGCGAACAGCCGGGCATTCTCGGTTAGATTGGCGATCAGCTTCTGCATGTCCTCGCCTTCGACTTCAAGACTCAGGGCCCAGATTGACGTGGTCTTCTTCCTCTTCTCCTTGCGGTCGAAGTACGTGGCCTCCTCCGGGCGAACCGTCAGCTTGGCCGTGATCCCGGCCAACCGACCACCCGTGAAGGTTTGGATCTCCTGCAAGGCGGAGTGGATCTGGCGAATGGATCGGTAAGAGCACGTGTGGATGCGACAGACGCTCCCCAGGCGCGGGAAGTCCGCCAACACAAAGCGAAGATCCCCGCCCGGTTTGCACTGCCCACTCGAAAGCTCCGGACAACCGCTGCCGCACTGGGTCCAAGGCTGTCCACCTGGCTTCTCAGCCGTGCGCCGAGTAGCAGTGACACCGTCACCCCAGCACTTCCGCTCGGTGGCCGTCCACCAGGCGTATGAGCTGGGGAAGACGTTCTCGATGTCGTCGTCGATCAACATAATGTGAAGATTCCGGCACTGCTCCCCGTAGTGCTTGGTCAGGTCCGGGTCAATCTCCCACTCGACCCGGTTGGCGGTCTTCTTCTTGCGCAGGAAGACGAAGTGGTCGAGCTTCGTAGGGTGGTTGCGATCTCCATTGGGTGGCAGCCCGATAGAGACCTTTGTGGATACGGACAGCCGCTGGACAACACGGCCGTCATTGTCGTGCGTGACACCAATGATCATATGTACTCCTCCTTTTCAAGTATGGTTTAGTCGGCACACCGCGTCGCAGGTCGGGAGTGATGGCAGGGTGATACCAAGTCGGAACTCTTCCACCGAGCCTGCTCTCCGAATGCAGACCTGGCTTCGATCCTAACCAACACACGGGTGGTGATCTGCGACATCGGGCTCCAGTTTGGCGAAAAGAGATGTGAAAGTTTCGGATAGGTAAGGCGGGTGATGCTGTGGATGCTGAGCGAGCAATCATTGACGTTAGGCCGTTTGGTCCACGTGCGCCGCCAACTCGCTCATTAGGCGGGTGGCCACATCAACGAGCTTGCGCCTAGGGTCGAGGTAGCGTAGCTCTTGAGGGAGCCAGGCCACTGACCGCGAGAATCGAGCCAGCCACGCGAGGTACCCAACCAAGCCTTCAGGAACATGCCAGCCAAGGGTGAACGACTCATGGCAGTCGAACCCGAGTTGGTTTGTCCACTCGTAGCCAAGCGCCTCAAGGAACTCGCTCGAGGCTTGCAGGTGGTCCCAGAACTTCATCGCCTTTATGTCTTCGAGTCGGCCGCTTGAGAAGTCAACTCTTTCAAGGAGTAGGGCCAACTCTTCCAAGCTCACTTCCAGACGAACCGGGCGGCCAGACTCCAGGTCTCGGATGGCATCGCGCCACCGACTACTGGGTTGCTGTTCCAGGCGTGCCAGCGCGTGCTTCACCATCAGATCAATGGGTAGAGCGCCGGTCAGGCTGTGCTGACCGGGCAGATCCAGATGAGGCAACAATTCGAAGAGTCTCATGTTCACCTCCTATTGGGTGTGGTTTCAACTTGCTTACAGTCAGAAGGACATTCCTTGTTGTTCGAAGCTGTGACGACAGACGTTAACAATGCTCCACGATCTTTTCGGACATCATCCGTTTCACGCAGGGTGCGTTACCGAATGGGTCCCAGACCGTGACGAAGAGCAGCCCTAACTCCTCCTGAGACTAGCTTTTGATACTCCACTCTCCGAAGGATCGTAGCGAAATGCATTTCAAGCGGACTTTGATTGAGTTATGAAGAAACGCAGGAGCGGAGGTTCTTAAGGCTTTGTAGACATGCGCAGTCGTAAACGCCACCAACCTAATGACGCCGACACAATACAATACTTGCTCGTTGCTCAGCGGCTTGGGCCGGGTGGCGCGCAATGCCTGAATGACCCTCCTGCACGCCTGCCGTGCGCAGGGCCAGGACGTATTCGTCGCTCAACACAAAGTTGATTCTACGATCATGGTTCAGCTTGACCCACTCCGGGAGTTTCATCTCTGCCTTCACGCAGTCCATCACTTGGCCTTTGGTCAGGAGTTCCTGCGGCTGCTCCAGGCCAGCAGGCTGTGCAACGACAGCCAGCAACACAAAATCGAGATAAGGAAGCGGAGCTTCATAAGGCACCTGAAAATATATTGAAAGGCCTGTGTGACGACATATGGACCAGAGCCTGGACTTCCAAGCATCACTTCAAATCGTTTCATACGCCAACAGCGTGTACACGTGCACCAACTAGTATGGTTCCTACACAGCATGTGCGCACGCTCCGTTCCCAACGAGCGCTTGTGCGCAGCGGACAATCCACACAACACTGCGCGTCTTACCGTCCAATGCGCACGAGAAACCAGAACATGGCAAACCGATCACCGCACCATAGCGACAGGGGCTACGCTGCTCCAAAAAAACCGTTCGGTCGCGAACGCACAAGGCACGAAACAACTTCTTCCTACCTACCATTACAGCGCCTGTCGTTTGCGGCACAAAAACGGCTGATGTCAGTATATAGTCAGAAAACAACCCTTTACTCCTCAGTTGGTTAGAGATACCTCCGAGCGGCGATCTAGGAAGCAACAAACAATCAAAGAATAAGGAAAACGCCTAAGAGAGTGATGGTGGCGGGGCCTGTGCAGGGCAGGAATCGCTACTTAGGGCGGTGCGGAGCGCCAGGTATTGGTGATGGTTCCAGTCGAAGACTTCTGTGTCGAGCATGTGACGATACCAGTCTCCTAACAGACCGAAGTAAATGTGCCGCTTGCTGTTCCGGAACTGCCAGGAAACACACCTCAGGACTTCCTCACTGGAGGTGAGATAAAGGAACCTGTCAATGTCTGTTTCAGATTCGATCTTATCGCGAATGCCAGCATACTGCCTCTCACTCTTTGCACTCCGCTCGTATTCGAGCGCGAATGTAACGTCTCGGTCCGCCAGTCGAAGGGTTACAATTGCGTCGTAGTCCTTTGCGCTGGCGAAATTCATCATGCTATTCCTCGAGCGTACTTGGATCTCCGGTACCCATCGCACAAGCAAACCTGCGCGCAAAAGGCTGAGGTGAATGTTATTGAGTTCGAGCGAGTGGGCAACCTGAGGCTGTCTCGCGTGCTGGCTCTCCTCGCCCGGCGTGACCAGGAATCGTTCGCCGACACTCGCGAGTTCGAGCGCTCCAGTGGGCGTAATAGAGTACACGAAGTTTCTGCCGACAAATGGAACCGTATGCCGCGCGATCATGCCATACTTGGTGAGCCGCCGGGCTCTCCAGTTGAAAGTTGAGCGGCACGACTCGTGCTTGCCAATCCGCATGAACTCAAACAATTGGTCGTGGGCCACGAAGCCGGAACGCAAGACCTGGCAAAGCAGTGGGTAGTCGTGCTCGGAATTCAAGCTAATGCAGTCCTTAATGTAACGCATTCTTGACCTCCCAAAAGAGTTATGGATCCAGATTCTTTCCTTTAGCTTCGCTCAGAGCCAGAATGACAGCGAAGGGAAAACCATAAGGCGTCGAGACAGCACGCGAACTTATGACACTAACTGCAAGCGTGCAATCCATGGACGCGCACGCAATGGCTGAAGGGCAAACGTCCCGACGTCGCTCCGTATCCAGCCGTCTGCGGGCAATAGCAACATGCATTCCTGCTCGTCACCGCATTCGCTAAATGAAATGAGCAGTCCGTCGTCAGACTTCCATCGACTGTCTCCAATGTGCAGTCGTCCGATTGCACTTTGTCTGGCTACAACCAAGAAGAAGTCAGGCTCCCGCGGCGCCGTCAGTATGTACTTAAAGAAAATCTTGTTCTGTCCCTGCCAGACGCACGGCTCATCGCACTCGAACACGCGGTTGATTATTCGTTGCGGATAGTTCGGGTTGAAACCACCGACAGAGTTGAAACGCGTGTAGCCGGCAACCTTCGAACGCGGACGGATCGTTCCGTCTACTGGCACGCCCGTGGTGTTGTAATAGGCGGCTCGCGCAAACCGTCTGGGGTCGTCTGGGTTCTTGCCGAATCGCCGGCGCCACACACTACCAAACCCTGTAATCGACACTACCATGGTCGTTATGCACCCTTGAGGCGTTTGTTCTTTTCGCGTTCTGCAAAGAGCTGCTCCTGTAGCGAGTTAACGAGCTTCATGTATTCGGCGTTCGAAGCGGGCAATGGCAAGCCCGCTTGGCCAACCGCATGAGCGCCGCCTTTGCCGTCGATCTTTTCCGATAGCGCTTGTAGTTGCAGGCTCAGGTCTGTTACGACCGCCGATCTTCGTTGCAGCTCCTCACTCAGTTGCTCCTTTTCACTGGTCACGGCCCGCAGGTCGTCCGCTGCTTTCTTCAATTTTGCCTTGAGGTCGTCGTTCTCAGATGTGCTGCCGGAGACTGCCTGGGCCGACCCTGCCTCGATTGCACGGTTGCAGGTTTCAATGTGATTGTTGTATTTCGCGATGGCTTCCTTCGCAGCTCGACGCGAGTAAAGGTCCTGGTTGTACAGGTCAGTCAGCATCTCCTCGGTCAAATAGCGCTCACGGCGGCGATCGAACCGCAGCTTGGCGTAAGCAATCATCACCAACAGCGACCAGATGGTTACACCCAAGCTGTATGGGAAATAGGGGTTCTTTGCGCTGGCCTGGAGCAAAACCAGGCGACGTTCCTCCATCCACCTGCCGTAGTCAATGTCACTCGGGTTGAATTGTTTCAGCAGGAATTCGTACCAGGTGTCGGGCGGTTGCTGCGAGCGTCCTTGTGCTTGCGCAGCGGCCATTGGGCTGTACCGGCTGCGAGGAACGGAGGATCTCGGTGGCCGGTTCTGTGCGAAGCTCGAACAAACCGCCAACGACAGCCAAGCTATCACTGCCGGGAGATTGGCAGGTGTTCTCATGTTCGTGGTCCTCCCGGGGCACGCTTCTGCAGGCGCGCCGCCGCTGCAAGATCGGAACTCTTGAACCGCAGGTTGGCTCCGACCGAATCCGCACGGGAATGGCGCAAGCGGGGGTAGATCTCCGGCTCGAAGCTAGGGAAGCTGACGTCAGCCGGCGGCCGGACGTGCAAGTGTCTGTGCAGCGTCCCGCGAGTGTCGTCGGTCATCAATATTTCCATCTGTCCCTTGGGCAAGTTCTTGATGTGCTCGTCGAGGGCGCGCGTCTCGCGCTCTTCTCGCTCCACGGCCTGGCCGGTCGCCTCGTATTTCTCATACCCAAATACCTTCCAACGCAGCATGGAGCGGCTGCGGCGAGTAACCTCGTGCTCAGCCGACGCTCGCAGAAAGTAGCGCGCTGTTTCCTCATCCCGGGTGCGGAGCGTCATGGTCGTGTTGGGGGCTGAGGTGACATCTTCCTTAAACCCACGGCCGACCTGCATGAGTTGCGGCAATGACTGCATGGAGAACAGGAACGCGGTGTGCGTGCCGCGTGCCGTTTGCAGAATTTGGGCGAAGTTCCGGTAACCGAAGGGAGCGAATTCATCCAGCACAACGCTGAACATCGGCCGATTGCTGCGGCGCCTTTGCTCCTCGCTCTCATAGCGCTTGCCAACCTCGAGCTGCAAGTTCTGGAGCAACATCTTCCCGAGAGCGCGCACGGGTTCGGTGTTCTTGTTCACGTTCAACGTCACAAAGAGGATCAGCCCCTGCTCGATCACCTCGTCAATGGAAAGCAAGTCTTCGTAAGGCCCAGTGATCACCGACAACTCGTCATCCAGGAACGTCATGCACTCGTTCAGCAGTCCCTGGATCTTGGGCACACGCTCACGGTCCTGAAACGACTGGTAGAGATTCTTGACCGACATCTCGAAGTTCAGGCGGCGTTGGGTGGTGATTGACGGATCGCGCTCGATGCGTCGTGTCGCCTTATCCACCTGCTCACGCAACACTTCCTGGTCGATAGCCATCACCAGCACGTCATAGAAGTTGAACTTCAGCCCGGTGTACACCAGCACCCGGACGATATCGGCAAGGTAGTTGAGCTGGTGCTTGGCAAAGAACTCGTCGTGCAAGTTGAACGAGCCGAAGACCATGTTCACGACCGGCATGTAGTCGTCATCGGCACAATGGAACGGGTTGTAGAGGACGGAGATGTCAGGCCGAGCGGGATTCAACACCCGCAGTTGGTGCAGGCGGCCGGCGCGGTGGATATGGGGCAGCAGGTCGTAAAAGAATTCCAGGTCACCTTTGCCGTCGAAGATGACCATGGGGATGTGACGCGGATCTTCAGGCGGGCCAACAGTTCGCGCCAGGTCCTGGCTGATAATGTTGCGGAGAAGGGTGGTCTTGCCGGAACCGGTCATGCCCAGCACGATCCCCTGCATGACGCGGACCTTGTCGGGCCAAAACCAGGGTTCGCCGTGAACATCGTAGCCCAGCACAACCGCGGTGTGAGCCCATGCCTTGCGTGTGAAAGCTTCATCGCGTTTCGGCGACATCACCAGCGGAGGGCTGGGCCATTGCTTCTCGCGCCGCGAGCGTCGCGTGGCCAGAAGCCATATGCCGCCGCCGGTACCCACCCCAGTGATGACCATGTACAGGGCTATCTCCTCGACCTGGGGACTCGTAAAGTGGTAGCGGTTGCGGGCGACATACCAGGTGAACCAGCTAACCGCCAGGATCACTACAGCGATGAGAATTTCAAGGCTTTCGAGAAGTGGTGGGTATTCGCGCCGGTCGTAATTGGGAGGTCTCACCGTCATGACCACAAGTTGAAGTGAACGAACACCCCCAAAAGTGCCAAGAGGCAGAACACAGCGAACACAAAAGCCTTCCTGGGACGTCGTGGCACTTGGGGTTCAAAGGGATTGGCAGGCTCGAGAGCTAAAGCCGATACGGCTTTTCCCAGTCCGAGGTCCGGACGGTCGTTGAGATATTCCTTCAACAATGAACGAACCTCTAATTGCGTCAATGCTTTTGTCATGATTAAAGGACCATCGTGGCGGTTGGTTGGCCTTGCGCGTCCCGAGGGAAAATAAGGCGCAGGACCGTTTGGGCATTTCCTTTCGTCGGAAGCTTCACACCGACAACGCCCACCGTCTCTTGTCCAGGTTCGACACGGGCAGCGCGCAGCTTCCCGCCAATTACTTCGACCGGGCTTTGGCTGGCGGCCTGGAGACGAGCGGCCACAGACTCCGCCAACTGGGTGTTTGGCAACTGATCCAGAGCGTGGGAAGACCCGTTCACGTTGATTGCAACGACCTGTGGCGTACTCAACGTGTAGGCTTCCCGCGTGCCGTTCCGTACCGCGTAGCGGATAAACAGTTCGTTGGCATCATCCTGGAAGGTGTCCTTGAGCAGCACGATGACCCGATTCTTTGGTGTCTTCAAACCATCCGTTCGGATCGGTCTACTGTTGAGCAGAACCTCCGGAGCACTCACGTCAGTTGCACCTGGCGAAGGAGGCTTTAGTGCTGTCGTTGGCGCAGGCGCTGGAGGCGGCGCGGGCTCGTCGATGGCAAAGTGCATCTCGTCGACGGCGCCGGCGGGCTCCAGTTCGTAACTCGTTCGCCCTGACGCGGTCCAAATGAAAAGGTTCGTTGCTACGTCGGCTTCCGTTGGCTGGATGAAGACCTTGTTTTCCCGCCACTCGATCTTGAAGGCCGGGCTACCAGCGGCCACCGTTATGACCGGCTCACGAACTTCGATTACCGTCAGATGGTTCAGGGCAGTTTGAACGCGCACAATCCGGTTAGGATCGGGTTTCTGGACTTCGCTCTTCTGTGCCCAAGCCGGCTGCGCAAGCGCCGCCAATGTCACGATCGTGATGATTAATCCTTTCATCTGCTGTTTCTCCTTCATTTCATTCTTTCCCAAAGATATTTGAAAAGGCTCGGAGGCTCCGTCGACCGGAGCCTCCGAGGGTAGGTTGCTGTGTTATAGGCGGGCTGCGCGAACCTTTTGCTCAATCCGCCTTCTTTCTGCGCGGCACAAAGGGGCGTTGTTGCGTGCCCGGAAAGATCACCTTCCCGTCGCGCACTTCGCTCCTCCCTGGTTCGATAGAGAACGGATGAACCCTGTCGACCATCACCGGGTTCCCGCCTCCGTCGCGGTCCATAAACACCTCACCTTTGTGCGTCACTTGCATGTGGAAGATACGGCGTTCATGAACGCTGCCGTCGCCGTTCCGGAAGGCAGCAACCAAGAAAACACGCCCTTCGGCGTCGATCTCTACTTCACCATCGCAGAGTTCGGGAACCGCTACCGTGATTGGCCGGCCGCCGGTCCGTTCCACCATTTTGTTCACGATTTCCTGGGGGAAGGCGTAGAACACGATCGATCCGGTGCCCTGCCGGTCCTTGTTCTGGCACGCTGCAGCAGTTTTGCAGGCGATGGCGTGCAGGGCGGCCAGATAAGACAAGCGATTCCCATTCTTTTGCTCGGCCCACTTGCGGACCATGTGGATCAGGTTTTTGATGTCCTGGCGGCTTCGCTCCTCGAAGAAGTGGAGTGCCGCCTGGGCCTGGTTGCGCTTGAAGTTGGCTTCCTTCCGAGTTGCGGGGTCTGATTTCTTAGCCTGGAACTCGGCTTCGGCTTCCTCGAGCGCCTTCTCGAGCTTCTTCCGCCGCTCGACCACGAGCGCGATGTTGACGGCGTAGAAAGTCGAGACAATGCCGCACTCCCGGTAAATCTCACGGGTGAAGGGTTCACCCGCAATTAGCCCACGAAAGTCACTGAGCGGTGCGGCCTCCGAGAAGAACCGATTGATGTGCTTACGGAGAAATACGTACATCTTCCCGATCTTGTCGGTTTCAGGGACGTCGAGGTGTTCCGGCAGCTCGGAAACACTGCGCTTGTTCTTGAGCTTCAGCCAAGGTGCGGGGGTGACTTGTTTGCGCACCTCGCTGATCAGCCTCTGGTCGGGCTCCGTTCCCCACTTCAACTGGTCAATGGCGTTTTGAAGCTGGTCAACGAGCTGGTTTGCGAAGTGCGTTTGGCCGGCGGCGATGCACGAGGTCTTGAGGTCGGTGATAGAACCGATGCGATTGCCTCGCGCCATCATCGCCACCTGCGGGAGGTTCCACCAAGGGCTCTGCTTCTTTTGTAGCTTATTCTTGGGATTGAACTTCTGCTCCTGATAAGCAAAGCGGTCCTGGACGAAGCGTGGGAAGCGGTCACCCTCGACCACGCAGACCTGGTCGAAGTCGTAATCGCCTCCGTTTCTTTTTGCGGTTTCCGAATGCAGCGTGAAGGTCCCCTTCAAACGAAGTTGCTGGTCGAATAGATCGAGGACCTGCGGCTCGCTCAGCGTGCACCCGCCATTCTTCAAATTGGCGCCCAACAGACTGACCGCCTCTTCTGTGGAAAGATTCTGGAAGGGAAGCAAATCTTCTTTCATCCGGATCGGGTAGCGTACCAGAAGGCCCTGGCGGCACCGCAGTGGTGTAATGGCTTGGTCCTGCGGAATCCAATCCGAACCCGAAAAGACTTCCCCATTGTGTAGAAAGAGGTAACCATCATCCGCGAGCGTGAATCCCGGCATCAGGAAGCCTCCCGAGGTACACAGCTTGAACGCCCACTTCGCGAGCAGCCGCTGCAACTGGCGGTTGATGAACGGGTGTCGCACGATGTAGCCGGTCGGGTCCGCCTTGAGCACAGCCTCGACAATGGTGTTTTCAACGCTCGTGTACTCCGGTGCGGTCCCTTCCTCAGATTCGATCGAACGCTGGGCCTCCTCAGTTCCCAGGATACGGAAGAGTTCCGTGAAGTCCCCTTCTTTCACCGCTGCCTCCAACTTCTCGATTTCCTGGAGGGCATAGGCTTTGATCTCGAGCTCAATCGAGTCTGCGGGTGCGTGTTCTACGAGCGTGTAACTTGACCTGAACTGAAGGTCGCGGGAGACGTCGCGGATGCCGAGAACGATGTGACCGCGGTAAGCGTGCGCCTGCCGGTCCCCGAGTAGCGACCGAAAGGAACGTACTAAGCCACCCCGGTAATCGGGCTTGACCGCGGACTTGGGCAGGATGATGTCAGTTTCCAACTTCTGCGCCACATCATCACCCATCACCTTGAACGATCCTTTGGCCTGGGTTTTGTCAAAGGCCAAACGAAACTGGTAGAAACGGTGGGTAGGAAGGTTGAGCTTGAGAAACAGAGATTGCGAAATCCACCCTCGGCAATCGTTCGTGCCCAGTTCGTGATCCTCAACCACCAGGACTCGGCAATCCGGCTCCTCGATGCGTACCTTGCACGAAGAGACGAGAATGCCAAAGTAGGTAATTGCCGCCTGGGGCGAGCTACGGAAGCGCTCTGCTATCTTCTTTTCATGTGCGGTATCCACGGCGTAGAACTTGCCGTTTTTCGCAGAGCCTGTTGCGCCGACCAGACTATAGCGCACGCTGTCGAACTCGATCCTGACGAGCGCCTGCTCGACGAGAGCTTGTTCGAACGAGTCCAGAGGCTCCCGTGGCACATCAACCGTTGCCACACGAATCCCCGGATAGAGCGACTGCAACAAAGTGTTCTCGAGTGTGGCTTGGCGATCCAGTTCCATGAGCTTCCTTGACAAACGACCCTCTTTGTTGATTTCGAGCGCGACAACCGGCGTCGCGCTGTTATCTCTTGTCCTTGACATGGCTTTTCTCCTTTTCTGGTGGGTCACAGGCAGAAAAGGAGACCGACGCTGCCGGTCTCTTCACTGTCCTGTGCCGCAAACGAGGTTTACGGCCGGACTCGAAGAGCCGGCCTATTCGGTTGTTAGCGACATGCACGCTTTGGCAGAATTCCAAGAGCCAAAGCTGCAAGTCGTAGCTGGATCGGTTGACGACAAGCTAAACGAGCGAACTGCTTGGCATCACCCTGATGCCTCACTTTCTGTCCGCAGATGCAGAACAGAAGAGAGGTTGCTGGAAAGGGTCCTTTCGCTTTACACAAACTGGAAGACGATATCCCAGTAAGTTTCAACCACCGGACCAAGCCCAGCACTGAACCGCAATGAAGCTTGCGGAAGGCTTTGACGGGTCTAACTTCGTCTGTAAATGAAGCCGTATTAGAAAAATGCCGCGGTTATCTCTTAACAGGCTCACTCCTTACCTGGGGATTCTTCCCCGTAAAGTCCGCCGTGGCGTGCCACTCGATGAGACTGTAATAATTCAAGCCGCTCTTGAGTGACTCGATTTTCGCTTCCCCCTCACTCGCAATCTCCCGATCGAGCGACGGGATTGTGCCATTGGCGCCGGCTTTGGCCAGAAAGAAACGGACGCTCCCCACCGGACTTTGTTGGTCCTGGGGGGCAGATCGCCGACGAGGAGTCCGAGCTACAGGCTGAGGACTCTTCGCCTCCTCAACCGCACCGCCTGTTGCCATACTCAAACCTCCTTCCTGGCGGCTCGCTCTCGCAAGCGAGCCGCCGGTTTTCTTGCATGCCAGATGGCCCCTGGCCGGCTGCTGCCCCAATGACAGCGTTTACTTGTCGGCTCCCTCGGACTCGAGCGGGCTGTTTTGCAACAGCCCGTTTTCACGGTCGCCGACCATCTGTTGCTCGGAGTACTGAGCCACCAACAGGCCGGTGGGATTTGTTTCTGACCGTCGTTCCTCCACCAGCCGCACGTTATAGCGCGCCACGATTCGGTCGCTACTCTCAGTCCCGTTGTGAACTCTGTGGACTTCTTTCACTCCGAAGGCCACGTACGCCCAGGCAGTTCCTTTCACCGCCTCAATCGTGCGGATGCGAAAGTCGGAGATGATGTGTTCATCCTTGATTTTTCCCACCGTATCTTCGTCCCGGAGCCGGTCCAGCGTGTACTGCCGCAGGTTAGCGGTCATCATGTTGAGTGACTCGGACAAGTTCCGGTCCACGGAATCGGGCGTGTAAGACAGGTAGTGATCGAGGAAGCGTCGGACGGCCGCTCTGCCTTCGAGGTCCGTGGGAGCCGCTTCGGCCGCCGCCTCCGCTGACAACCCAAACGAAAAGCCTGACTTCCCCGCGGGATGAGCTGCAGCGCCTACTACGGTGGCGTTGCCATCCTTGTCGACCCGGATCACCGTCGGCGGCTGCAAACGGACATAGATGGCGAAGGCCAAAGAAATCAAGGCCAGCGCGCCAAAAACCATTGCCAGCACCATGGAGCGATTGGCATAAGCGCGGAGCATGCCGTCGTGCTCGTAGTACTTTGTGTACCACGCGGCCTCCGGCCTATTTGCCTGAATGTTGCCCTTCATCCGTCACATCCTCCACTTCCAAAGGCATTGGTCCATAGCGGCGGGGGCATACGAACCGTCTTGGGCCGAACGCTGCTCGGCCCCACAGCAAGCCTGTACCTACGCGCCACCACTGCTGCCACCCCCGCCTCCGGCACCTCCACCACCCCCACCACCACTTGCACCATAGCTCCTCGCCGCCAACTTCGCTGCGGTCACGACCGTCCCCACTGCCACCAGCATTGTGCTGCCTACCTCTCCTCGCACAATCCGGCTGGCGATAAACGGAATGAAGGCTATGGCGATCGAGAACACAATGCTCGCAAGAGCCAGGAGAATTACTTGGCCCGAGCCCAAAAAGCTGTTCAGTATGCCGTTCGCGTTCAATACGGCATTGAGGCTGCCCATGTTCACGGCGGTCATGAGGGCTTGAATAATCGCATAGATCAACCCCCATGCCCCAAAGACCATAAGATTCACGAGATAGGTCCGCGCAAGCTGGCCAAAGCCACGCGCCGGCAGCAGCGCCAGTACAAAGGGGCCAACCACGTAAAGAACCGTCCCGTAAAGCGCATAGAAAAGCGTGAAGAGGGTGTAAGACAGCGGAAAGATGACGAAGGCAACCAGGATCAGCAGCGCGCCCAGCAATCCCGAGATGCCGCCAGCAATAAGCCCCCAAATGCTGGACCAGCCATTCTGGGTCATGTAATTGCTCAAGTCGTTCAGCCAGTTATTGAAGAGGTCCCCAACTCCCACGCTGCTGTAAATGAAATCCGCCACGGAGTTGAACATGCTAAGAACGTCCCGGAACACCCTGGCATAGTTGACGAACACGAGCCCGAGAATGAAATACGCAATGCCCCCGATGGCCAGCATGCGCACGTCCCCGCCCATGCTGAAAGCCTGGTAAACGCTGTACAGGAAGCTGAGCAGAAGGATTGTACCGGCCACTCCCAGCACCGTGGAGGTGATGTTGTAGCCGTCAATGCCCTGCAGCGCAGTCCCGAGAAGTTGTTCAAAATAGAACTGGCCCATTTACCGCCTCTTAAGAAGGTTGATTAATTCCTGCCCCAGGTTCGTCGTGCTGGTAGCTCCGGACTTGATGTTGGCGCCCGCGTCCGCAAGGTCAATCGCCCGTACCCGCATTAAATCCGCAATGGCAGCTTGCGTATAGGCATTGGCGCGCACGAGCCACGCGTCGGCCTGTGCCTCAATAATCGGGGCGGTGCCCGGCGCCGCAATCTGGAGACTCTGGTTAATCTGGTTGGCTGCTTGGATCTCCAGGTTCGCAAGGTTGTCGATGGCGATGGAGCGCTTCATCGCCGCCTGGGCAGCGGCGTCGGCCATGTCAATCCTGTTGCGGACGTCCTGGGAAGCCGCCGTAGCGTTCGGCACCGGACCGTACACGACCGAGTAACTCGCGCTCGTCCGGCCGATCTGGTTCGCGTCGGCTGATAACAGGATTTGTTCCAATTGTTGCGGCCCGGGCAGTGTCGCGCTGTTCACGGGTATCCGCGTGACAGTCTGGATCGTGTTGAAAGTACTCTGCGTGCTATTGACCAGTTTGTGCGCTTGGGTGATTTGCGCTAGCGGCCAGACGACCGTCTGCTCGAAGTTCTGGATGGCCCGGTCCACAGTGAGGATACTGTTCAACCCCCCGCCGATCACATTGCTCATGGTGCTTGAAATTGTGGTGAGTCCCACCACGAGGATGGCGCAACAGGGATCCAGGAGCTGGCTTTTGACTTGCCGTGGCGCGAGCAACACCAGGACAAGGGCCAATACTGCCACCCGCAGCTTGTGTCCCCAAACCCAACGGAGACCGCACTTGCACCTTTCAAAACCTATGCTCAAAGCCTTTTTCACGTTTCTTCCCTCCATCAGCGCTTAGTTGCGCTTTAGCAGATTGATAATCTGGTCGCCGACCTGGCCGGTGTAGGTTGTGCTCCGCTTGAGCAGAGCGCTCTCGTGCGCTAGACGGGCCGCCTCCTGCCGAAGGTCGGCGGCAAGCATCTTCTGCGTCAGGGCTTGGCACTGGATGCTGGCTACCACCGCAGTGGCGGTTAGGAAGGGCGACGAGCCGGGCGCCGCCACGCCGGCTCCGCCCTCCAGTTGGTCCCCAGCCTGCAACGCCAGGGTTCCGGCTTCATCGGTCTTCTTCAAGGTCTTCAGAGTGTCGAGGGCCATGGCATCATCCATATCCGTCATGGCGCGGTCAGGGGGGCTCGCCGCGGTCGAAACCGGTACCGGGCCGTAGGCATTCCCATAACTTGTCGTCAAAAGGGCAAAGTCGCCCGTTTGCTGGTCTCTTATGACCCGCTCCAACTGCTGGGTTGGGGGAAGCGTCGCGCTCGCCACGTTGATTCTGAGGATGCCCCACATCAGATTCCGATATTGCCCAATCATTCGCGTAATCTGTTCCAGAGCCTGGGTGATTAGTTGAGCCGGCCAGACGACGTTTTGGTAAAGACTGTTGATGGCAGTTCTAACGGAATTTATGGAAGTGAGGCCTGTATGGATGATTCCGTTGATCACGTTGAGAACCGCCTGGATAGCCCCCACCAAGCTGCTTTGCGCCTGAACACGCGGCGGGGCGACAAGCACTGCTGTTGTCGTCGCTGCAAGCGCCAACGCGAGCACCTGCCGCTGCGTTTTGGCTTTCACCACAAACCACGAAAAGATTACGAAGAACAAAAACGTCATGTGACCTCCTCAATCACGCGCGATGATTACCTTCCAGCTTCTGCAAAAACTGCATTGACCTCCCCGGACAGCTCTTCGGCGAGAGGTTGTACATCTGCCAGGCCTTGCGGAAACTTCTGCCCCAGCTCCCGATAAGAGTCGAGCAACGGCTGATGCTGGCGAGTCTTTAAGAACCAGGTGCGGTAGCGGCGCTCCCTGGGAAAAGTTGTGCAGATCCAGTAGTCAATCGGGGTGGGCACGATCCGTATGGTCTGCGTGGTGTCAGCCTTGTCGCCGAGGACCAAAAGGACTTCGGCATATTGTCCTTTGCGTGGCGCGTTGAACAGTTTGATCTCATTAAGCGCCACCGGGTTCAGGGAGAGGTGAGTCGCGAGTGGCCCAACGTCGCCTGGCTGCTGGCCGACGATCCTGGTGGTCGCGTTCTTCAGGATGCCAGGTCCATGCTCGCGAGGCTGGAGCTCGGTACCCACAAAATCCTCCACTGTCTGCGAAATGCCCCACACACTGGAATTCCGCTTGCGCGCGGTGCGAAACAGTTGCACGACTTCCGGCGCCAGGGAGGGTGAATCGAGCAGCGACCAGCACTCGTCAAGCACGGTGATGCTGGGTTGTCCCTTCCTTCCCGCCGCCCTGGTCGCCATCACATTGGCGATCAGCATGCTCAT
>JBEKIZ010000077.1:0-23954 GCA_050011515.1 Terriglobia bacterium
CGAAAGCCACTGTCCCGATCTGGAAGAGGTCTACCGGTTGGGGGTTGTCCACGCGGGGATCGCGCTGCGCAATCACCCCGATGAACTTCTCTTCATCCTTGAGATCGCCGACCAGCTTCAGAGAACTGTCCCGGCCCACTGTAAGCGGAAAAATGGCGTTTGGAAACAGCACCGTATCACGAACGGGCAGGATTGGAAGATCATTAAAGTCAATATCGGTCTTATGTTTAGAGGGCATGGCCCATCAACCTCGCCTTCCTCATTTCGATCTTGCGCGCACCCGGAGACCTGCGAGTTTAAGCGGCGTCATTCTACCACGCAAGCGACTCTTGCTCGTTTCGCAAGGATAGCCCCTCTTTAATATTTGTCAACCCTTAAAGCCGCGCGATCGAGTTGCTCCGCCCTTAATTAGATGCCGATCTTTCGCAATTCGGTGCCGGACCCGATGGGCGCGACGAACCCACCGGTCGCAGCCAGCAGGGCAAACCGCAAATCAGCCGGCACATCAGAATGCCGAAGAGGTCGTTTCATGTCTCATCTTGAGCGAGGCTTTCATCGGATGATAGGTGGCAAGTGGAGTTGGATGTTTCTCTCTACCTACTATCTGCCACCTACGACTTACCGGATGCGATTTGCGGAAAACGGCTAAGGCAAGTTATCTTAGAGGCCATTGTCATCGCATTAGGAGATCAGGAATATGGTTCAAGATCTGGCCCGCGCCCTGCACTTCAGCCCCACGGTTTTCTACATGCTTTTCTTTGCCACGCTGGTGATTGGCTCTTTAGCCCTGGGATTGGTCTTGAATCGGATCATCCACCACTGGACCAAGAAACTGGCGAACACCTGGGGGGAGCTGGTTTTCTCATTGTTGGAGTCACTGCCGATCCCCTTGCTGTTCCTGAGTTCCATTTACGCCGGCCTGGAACTCCTCACGCTCCCGCATCGGTTCGAGAGGGTTGGTTCGAAGCTGATCTTCGCCCTGACCATTGTGGTGGTCTTCTATTTCCCCGCCAAAGTGCTGGTCCTTTTCTTGCGCCGCGTGGGGCAGCGGAACCCAGGCATGGAGCGGGTAACCAATCCGTCCATTCTGGTCATCCGCGGGTTGTTCGCCATCCTGGCCATCATCATCGTCCTTGAAAACCTTGGTATTTCTCTCACCGCCGTCTGGACCACCTTGGGCGTCGGCAGCATAGCCGTTGCCCTGGCGTTGCAGGAAACCCTCAGCAATCTCTTTGCCGGGCTCTATCTGCTGGCGGATCGGCCCGTTGGCCCGGGGGATTACATCAAGCTGGATTCCGGCCAGGAAGGGTACGTTGTCCGCATCGGCTGGCGCTCCACCTCCATGCGCACTCAGTCAAATAACATTGTGTTTGTGCCGAACTCCACCATGGCCAAGGCGGTAATCATCAATTATTCCCTGCCCGAACTGCGGGTGTCGGTCAGTATTCCCGTACACGTTTCCTATGGATCTGACCCCAGCCGGGTGGAAAAAGTTCTTCTGGACATTACGCGAGAAGCCGCCCAAGAGGGGCTTGCGGGGTTGCTATCGAACCCGCCTCCCAGCGTTTGCTTGAATCCGGGGTTCGGGGATTCCTCTCTGGATTTTTCACTCAATCTGAATGTGCAGCGATTTGAAGATCAGATCCCCGTGCAGAGCGAGTTGCGCAAGCGCATCCTGGCGCGCTTTGCCAAAGAGGGCATCGCCGTGCCTTTCCCCACGCGAACCGTCGGACTCGACCAGGCGACACTCGAGTCGCTTCAGAACTCCGCGCCAAAGCAGGGAAGCTAGAAAAGGTGTCAGGGGCGGTCAGTAGTCGGGAGATTTTGAAGAGGGTTGCTGGAGTTGACCGTAACCGCTAAGAGTAGCGAGGAGTTTCGAGACATCGAATTTCACATCGCGAAAGAGCTGGAGGAGGTCGCGTTCCCGCTCCGCAGGGCTTAGAGGCAGGAATTTTTCTGCAGGAATGTAGAACGGGTTATCGCGGACCAGAGCGCCTTCCACCAGCAAGTGACGATGAACGGCGATGGCGGCAAACAGGTGATGGGTTGCAATCTGTTCGAGGTCGTACTGGCAGAGCGCCACACTGGGGTAGTGCTTCACCTGGTAATTGAGGAGCGCATGAAACTCGAAGAACTGCGGCATTGGAAAAGCGAGCGGGGCTGGCCAGAGCCCCTCTTCGAGCCATCGTAGCGATGGGGCGCCGGCGCGCTCTGCATCGGTAAAGATCGCCTTGGTCCACTCCTGCAGCGACTGATAGGTGTCCAAGCCGTGATGTAACCGAAAGGTTCCATCACGAGTGTGACGATCGACCTCCAGCGGCAGTGACCGAAGGCGGTTGAGCATCTCAGCCTGGTAGTCATCTGGAGCAAGGTAAACGCACAGGTCATTGCATTTGAGCCCTTCGGCAAGGAAGGAAGCCACACTGAACGCTTCCGCGCGGCCTCGGTACAGGATGGCAACGTGCTCATGGCAGCGAATGGGGATTCGACCATGGAGGTAAGTAAACAGAGGCGTGGGCACGCTCGGCTCCTGCAACCAGACCGTGATCTAGAGATGTGCGCAAAATTTGGTCATAGGCATTCTTTGTAGCGCCGGCTGCTCCCCACCTGTCGAGGAAGGTCGCCGCGGGGGCCGTCGCGCCCGGCGGCACTCCACGCTGCCGGCAAGACCCATCCCGCCTTGCGGGACCAGGGCAGGCGCCCGCGCTGCATCTCCTGGGCACCAAGCGATTGCGGGCAATCGGATGCCCGTCCGCGATTATGCGGGCCGCCGCAGAGGGTGTCAAGCGACGCCAAGCGCGGTATGTGGTAGGTGGGGAAGCTCGCGTTGCGGAGGTCCCGTCGCAGAGGGTTGATTGTGGTAGTAGACCGCGCCGGGGCGGAGGAAGTCAGCTCATAATACAGAATTCACAATTCAAAATTGCTCCTGCCGTCTGTTGGCAGTAGGATAAGTAAATGTGAGCTTGAGGAGCGACTCGCCAGCGATGGCGAGGGTTGGTAAGTAGATGGCCTGGAAAACAAAGTGGCTGCTGGTTTTTCTCTGCCCTCTGTGGGCGTTGTGTGGTTCCGCGCGCGCTGACGAATTCAGCCAAGTGTCTCGTTACTCGGTCCGCATGTTTTCTTATGGCCTGCTTACCATTGATACTCGGATGGGTGACATCCACGTCGAGGGCTGGGACGAACCGCGCCTGGAAATTGAGGCCGAGAAGGTGGTGCGCTCTAAGTCTGAAAAAGCGGCGAAGTCGCTCTATGAAAGAATCACCGTGGTCCTCCAGGGACAGGACAAGCGCGTCCTGCTGCGCACCCTTTACCCGCCGCGCCGGATGTGGCGGCCGTTTCGGGGCGAGTCGCATCTTTCGGTCAATTACCGCATCAAAATGCCTTTTGACGCCAACCTCGTCCTGAAGAGTGTGGATGGGGATGTTTGGATTCGTGGCGTTGAGGGGAAAGAGCAACTCCTGGTCAACTATGGCGATGTGGAGATTGATATTCCGTCCCGTGATCGCCTGCGTTCGCTGCACGCCCACGCGTGGTTGGGATACGTGCAGAGTGATCTGCACGGAGAGGACCACGCAGGCTTTGGCCCCAGAATTTCCTACTGGAATCCCTCGGGCGCGCAGGACATCTATGTCAAGGTCCGGATGGGCGGAGTCTTTGTTTATAGCGATGAATAGACCCGGCTTGGAAACAAGCCGCTTGCACGAAACACTGCTAACCCTTGCCTTTCTACTCCGTCCAACATCCCGACAGCCTCACGGAACTTCCGAGGCCCCCTAACCGTAATCCCGGATAGGGAGTTTTATTCCTGGAGGGAAAGATGAGAAAGCTCAGCATCCTAATGGTTGCAGCCGTCGCCATACCAAGTCTGGTAAGCCTTGCCGAAGCCAGTTCCCGTATCGAAAAAACCTTGAAGCTCGAACCTAAGGGCCGGTTCGTGCTCGAATCAGATGTGGGGAGCGTGACCCTGACCGGCGCGTCTTCTTCCGGGGCGCGGGTGGTTATAACTTCCGACCGCGATGATCTTGAAGCTCTCTACAATATCAACTTCGAGGAGAATCCAGGAAGCGCAAGCGTGACGGTGCGCCGGAAGGACCATTTCGGTTGGAGGGAGCATGCTTCCGTCCATTTCGAAGTCCAAGTCCCCTCCCAGACGCAAACCGAAATACGGACCGGAGGGGGAAGCATCAACCTCTCCAGCCTTCGGGGCGACTCTGAGCTGAAGACCTCGGGCGGCGCGATCGAGGTTTCCGGCTTGTCCGGAAAACTCGATGCGAAGACCTCCGGCGGGCCGATCCACTTGCAGGAGGTTGACGGGGATGCGCGCGTGGATACTTCAGGAGGGAGGATTGAGGTGGCCTCGATCGACGGCTCGCTCACCGCACACACCAGCGGAGGGCCCATTCGCGTCGATCGCGTGACCGGATATGTCGAGGCCGAGACTTCCGGCGGTCCGATCTCCGTGAATTTCGGCCGGGGAAACGCGCGCGGCGGTGTGCTCGAGACCTCCGGGGGTTCAATCGAAGTGGAGCTGGAACGCTCCGCCAATCTCGAGATTGACGCCTCAACTTCCGGCGGCTCCGTCACCAGTGATTTGCCGATTCGGGTGGTGGGAAAGATTTCAAGCTCCAGCCTGCACGGTTCACTTGGCTCAGGCGGAGAAACCTTGCGACTTCATACGAGCGGCGGCTCCATCCATATCAGAGCACTCTGAAAGGCCACAAGGGAGAGACAAGGGGAAGCAGGGACTGGCACAAAGAAACCGTTACGCAGTCTCCTGGGCGACCCCTTCACCCGGCCCGCCCCGGCTGAAGAAAACGCCGGCGGCGGCCCACCCTCTCCCCCAAGGGGGAGAGGGCCATGAAGAACGTAGAAACTCCAGGCCCCTATCCCACAACGGGGAGAGAGGGGAGCGTTGATCCGATTTCCACCGGCCTCGCCCCCTTTGGGGAGAGGGCAGTAAATTCAAATCAATTCTCCGCCATGCCTTGCCCCTCCTTGGCAAGGTCAGGTCTTGACTTCCCGTCCAATGAGAATTCGACGTATCTCATCGATATCCCACATTAACCCTTTGATCAATTCCTCCCAATCGGCCTTGTCAACAGGACTGAATTCTCTTCCGTAGCCCTTCATCCTTTCGGGTCGTGCGTTCTCCAGTACCACCCAAAGTGTGGAAAGCTCTGCTGCGAGTATTTGCCGGGGCTCGGGCTTTCGAAGCTGAATGGAAAAACGATTCAAAGACGCCGACAGGCGAGTCCGAATCGTTCGCATCTTTTCCCGCGCCAGACCAATATGCTCGGCCTGGACCGGCGAGGGCCCGTCTCCGTATGGGGACTCGAGCGATTTCAGCACCAGTTCCATCCGATCCAGAGCACTTTCGAATATGCTGGCGACCGTAGCCAAACGACGAGCGTGGAGTTCATCCAGGGCCATAGCGGTATTCCTGATTGAGGTTCTTCAGTCAGCCTTCGTTCCCCGAATTTCGTCTTCCAGACCGTTCAGCCTCACGAGTGCTGCCTGGACTGCCGAAGCTCCCTCGGCCCGCGCTGCGCGGGCACGCGTTAGGGCTTGTTCAGCGATGCGTCGGATTTCGTGCAGCAGCTTGCGGATCTCCACCTCCAAGCGGCTGCGGCTCTCCTGAACTCGGTTGAGGATGTCGCTCTGTACCCGAGTGCAGTTGGTTTCCAGTAGGTGTGTAAGAAACTGCCGCGCATCGTCTTGGATCGCGCCATGGGCTTGAGCGAGGCCGAGAATCAAATCGGCCACCCAGCGCAATGGCGATGCTGGTTGCGCGATCTCGATCAGGTCGTGAAACGTGAACTGCGATCGAATCCGAAATCCTGCTTCCGGGTCGAGGGCGTGTGGCATGCGCGCGATCTCTCGAACGCCCGCAGCGGCGAGCTTTTTCAGAAAATCGTTGCCCATCTGCACAAATCGGCGGGCGACCTCCCGATATTCCTTCTCCGCCTCCGCTTGCTCGGTGCGCAGCCACGGCAGGACGTGCCGGCGCGCAACTTCCTGAGCCTCGCGCATCAATCGACGCCGGTAGGAAGGTCCGATTCCGCGCGAGACTGATTGGAGCGCCTGCTCGAATTCCTGATTCGCTTGAGGCGACACCAAACCGAGAAACGCTTTGTGCCGGTCGACGAGTGTGTCGGAGAGGTGCTGCTGCTCGGCCATGAGGAGATAACCCAGCTCGCGCATCGAGCGTTCTGCCCCGGCGAGGGTTTCCTTCATGGCGGCAATTCGCCGCTCCGATTCTTCGATGGGTCGCTCCAGCGCCTCGCGCTCTTCGCTGATGATGGCCAGCAATTGCTCGCTCAGCCGCTCCAGACCCCGTTCGCAAGCCGCGCGGATCAATTGCCGGCCGGATTCTTCGACGAGCTGGCGAAGCGCCTCCAACAGTCCTCCCCAATCCCGCTCCGGCCCGCGGTTCTCCAGCCGTTCTGACGCGCTGACTTCAAAGACGGGCCCGGCGGGCCGCTGCAAACGCTTTTCCAACAACCTTCGCGTGAAACCCGCGGCCGCCGCTCTTTCTTCGTCCGTGGTTCGGTCCGCCTTGTTGATGACCAGGATCAGATCCTGAACCTGTCGCCCCACAGCCTCGACGAGGGCCAGTTCCTCGCCCGCGAGCGGCGGGTCTGCGCCTACCACGACGAGCGCCGCATCGATGTGGGGTATGAAAGCCTCGGTTGTAGCCGTGTTGCCCGTGAACACCGATCCCAGCCCGGGCGTATCCACCAGGCACATGCCTGCGGCAAGCAGCGGGCTGGGCACAAACACTTCGACGCCTACGACTCCCTTGGCATTCTCCGGGTTGTGCTCTTCTGTTACGTACTGGTCCAGACCCGCGATGGCGATTTCCCTCCAGGAGCCAGCCCGGGCCCGGATTCGTGCTCTGTGCCGCTCCCCGAACCGGATCACGGTGGGCACGGCGGTGACCGGGATGAAGCCCACAGGGAGCACGGGCTCACCGATCAGCGCGTTGATCAGCGTTGACTTGCCGCGCTTGAACTGGCCGATACACGCCACGTAGAAGCGGCCTTCCGAGATGCGGGCGGCGAGCTCGCGAGCTTCCTCAGCGACCCGATTCGTGCCGAGCTCTTCCCCCAAGGTTGCCAGGCGAAGAAGTCTCGTCGCACCATCAACGTCACTCGCCGTAGCGAGTCCACCAGCCACGCCGTCTGTGGGCGCCATGTTAACTATTATAGGCGTAGTGTTTTTACTTGCGGTCATAAACGATACCTCATGATGGTCCTTGCGGCTGTAAGTTGGTCAAAGCTGGACGCCGCTCATCAAACAGTCAATGTGGATCAGTTTGGTCTTAAGGCGCGAACCGTATCGATATTTCGGCGCTTGGGCCAAGTCGCACATCCTTACGATTGTGCCGGGCACTAAGCCGCTGAGCCGTAAGACCTCCTCACGAAAATCCTCCAACTCCAAATTCCCAAGCATGAACTTCCGGATGCAACACTCCAGCAATTCCCTGCCCGCTTGCTCGGGGAGAGGATCCAGAGAGAGTTGCTGTCGGCTACCCCAGTAGATATTGCCCACATGCCCGATGTCCCTCTCCGTAGGCCCCCTCGCCAGAAGGAAAACTGGCGTCTTCCGCATCCAGACGAGTTCGCGAACGATCTTGGCCTCGGCATAAGTCAGGGGAGGCAAGTGGTCGAGGAAGACCCAATAGTTACCGTTTTCCATGGACCGATAAACGGCCCCTTTGAGCCGGCTCGTAGGCTGGTGCTTCAGCCAACTCTTGAAGGTGTTCTCCCGGATGCCCTCGACATGAAGTTGACGACGCAGAGTCTCATCGTCCAATTCATAAAGCCTCTGAAGCAACCAGCGCAACAAGGGCTGCACTCCCTCCACCCCGTTCAGGTAGAAGCAATAACGAGCCATCGCTGATGGCAGTTCACTCAGAACCTTTAAGAGCAGAGCGGTTTTCCCGATTCCTGCTGGCCCGCTGAGCAACAAGCTCTCGCGCTTTAAAATGGCATCATTCAATCGAAGAGCTTCACTTTCGCGGTCCACGAGGGGGATATCCGCTAATGGTTTTGTCCGAGGTGAAACGCCTGGCCTCAGCGCGTTCATGCAATTTTTCCCGCGACCTCTTTGTTTTTCAGTATCTCCAATGCGCGACGAGCGGCGCGCCTTACCCGAAGCCACCCCTCAAGAGTCAGCTTCTCCAAGTGCGGGATCGCTCGCTCGTCACCTATCCGGCCCAGTGCGACGACGGCCGCCTCCTGAATGTAGGGATCAGGATTTGAGATCGCAAGGACAATGAGCGGTTCAACTGCCGCTTTCGAACGGAGCTCGCCTAAAATCGTCGCTGCACGGACTGGCACTGTGGGTTCGGGGTGCGAAAGCGACCGAATCAACTTTTCTTCATACGTTTCGCCTTTGAAACGTTGAAGGTCAGCGCCGCAGGCATGGCATGCGTCGCATTGAGCGACTACCCTCCAGCAAGATGGGCAAAAGTAAACCATGCCACCCTCCTCCTTGGAGGCGTCCAGTGCGACATGAGGAAGTGGCCATTCTTCAGGGCGGGGGAGAAAAAGGCTAAGACCGGGTCGCCTTCCTTCTTGGTCAGGTTCCTGTACACGCACAGAAATTCCACGGGCACGTCTTGTGATTCCTGGAGTCGAAACGCATACCGGTATTCCCACGTGTTGCTCATAACACCTCATCCGAGGCTCTTTCGGGTTTCCCTTCAATTCTCGCCTCCCCAAGCGCTCCACGCAGACGAGCAAGGAGCCCCAGGATTTCATCTACTCGCGGATCCAGGTACTCCTTCAGCTTCTCGGGCACTGCTCCGTAACCGCCCAGGCTTTGGGACTTGCTTTCGTGCAAGGTAACCCAGATGTGAGAAAGGCGCGATTCGATCATCCTGTCCAGGTCGACCGTCTGCTTCGGAAGTCCCAGGTCCAACTTAATTGATGTGACCTGATCCAGAACCCCAACGAGGATCGTGCGAATCTGTTCTTTACTGGTTTCGGGAATCTGCCCCGCGTATTCATAGAAAATCCCGTGGAACCCGTCCAGGTTGCGCTCGATTTCCCGGCAATCCTCTTCGAGAGTGAGCATTCGGGCCGCAAGGGCTCCAGCATGGGCGGGTGAAATGGGGAGAGTTGCTTCAAAATCCATCTTGCCACCATCCGCCATCAGGTCACCCTCCTTGTCGCCAAACACTTTCCACCATCGAGCCGCACTCCCAAAATGGACGTTCCCTGGAGCTGTTCGTTATCCACAGAGAAGCAATCATCCAAGTATTCACTTCTGCCTCGTAATTTTCGGGTCAGGAAGGGCAAAAACAAAAAACTCCTACCACGACCCGCAGCCGTGATAGGAGTTGTCAGTCCCCGAAAGCCGGAACGGTTATTTAGGCGAACTCCATCGCCTGTGAAATTTCATTTTACCACGTTCGCCAAAGTTTCAGAGTAGTGTTTTTGGACCACGAGCGCTGGGATGAGGGCGGTCGTGATCCCATCACATCGGTTACGCGCACCTCTGAACGCGCTGTCGCCCTATCGCTTCACTCCCCTAATGTTTCCAGCGCGCGTAGGCATCGCGCCCGGCGTACTTTGCACTCGGCCCCAGTTCCCTTTCGATTTCCAGTAGCCGGTTGTATTTCGCGATCCGTTCGCCGCGGCATGCTGAGCCGGACTTGATCTGCCCAGTCCCCGCCGCGACCGTGAGGTCGGAGATGGTCGTATCGTCCGTCTCGCCAGACCGATGCGAGACAACTACCGTATAGCCGTTCCGACGCGCCAGCTCAATGCATTGCAAAGTCTCCGTCACGGTTCCGATCTGGTTCAGCTTGATGAGTATTGAGTTCGCAACGCCCTCGTGAATTCCTTTCTCGAGAATCGCGGGGTTCGTGACAAAGATGTCGTCCCCAACAAGCTGTATTTTGGCGCCCAGTCGCCTGGTTGCCTCTTTCCAGCCATCCCAATCGTCCTCTGCAAAACCGTCTTCGAGAGAATAGATCATGGGGTAGCGCTCCAGCCAGTCTGACCAGAGAGTCACCATGGCGGTGGGCGTGTGTTTCGACTTATCTGATTTCTTGAAGACATACGCCCCGCCTTCGTAGAACTCACTGGCGGCGGGATCGAGATTGATCGCTATGTCAGGCCCTGGCTTGTATCCTGCCTTTTCGATCGCGGCAACAAGAAGCTCCATCGGCTCCTCGTTGGAGCGCAGCCTGGGTGCGAAACCGCCCTCATCTCCGACACTCGTTTCGTAGCCCTTTTGGTGCAGGATGCTTTTCAAGGCCTGAAATGTTTCGACGGCCGCTCGCAACGCATCGGCAAAGCTGAGCGCCCCGACCGGCGCAATCATAAACTCCTGAAAGTCAACGTTGTTGTCCGCATGCCTGCCACCATTCAAGACGTTCAGCATGGGCACAGGGAGAATGTATGTCTCCTGGTCGGAGAGGTACCGATAAAGAGGAATCCCCTTTTCTACAGCCGCCGCCCTTGCCACAGCGATGGAAACCCCCAGGATTGCATTGGCGCCCAGCCTTGCTTTATTAGGTGTGCCATCCAACGCGATCAGCTTCGCGTCCAAAGCAGCTTGGTCCGTTTCCATTCCGAGTACCGCTTTTTGAATCTCTCCCACCACGTTGGCAACGGCCTTTTGAACACCTTTTCCTCCGTACCGCGACTTGTCTCCATCGCGGAGTTCGACGGCCTCTCGCTTACCAGTGGAAGCGCCGGACGGGATCTTCGCCACGCCGCAGGCGCCACTCTCCAGACGGACAGTGACTTGCACCGTTGGATTACCCCGCGAATCCAGGATTTCCAGGGCATCAAGCTTCTTGATTCTCGACATAAAATCACCTCAAGCAAATAAGAATTTAGGAGCAAATGAGTTACGAAAACGATCGTGACCCTCTTGTGAGCGAAACTCGCAAGGGCGTTGGGAATCGTACTGAGAGCAGGATTTCAGGAAGCACTCCTACCAGGCAATTGTCGTAGGAGTTATCAGTCTCGATCAGGCGAGACGGTTGGATCGGCGAACTCCATCGCCTTCAAATTGCTATTATACAACGTGGCTCCTCATCTTCAAAGGGCCTTGGCTGCCCGAAGGGTCAGTCAACCTGGAAGGATGCTGAAAAGACCGTCCAGCCTGTCATTCCGAGGAGTCCCGATCTGATCGGGACGACGAGGAATCCCGCAAGTCCCTTGTGTTCAGAGCGAGATTCCTCGCTCCGCTCGGAATGACAGCGTTCACAAGCGTTTTTCAGCATCCTGCTGGACGGTACATCCCGGACACAAGGAAATTGTCGAAGGAGGGTTGAAAGCTATGAAGGACAAGTCCCGGCCATCGCGCTTGGTGGTGCTTTCCGTGGATGGAATGCGGCCGGACTTTTACCGCCGACCAAAAGAGTTCGGGCTAAAGATTCCGAATCTCCTCGAGCTTGTCAAGTGGGGGGCCAGCGCGGAGGCGGTGGAGAGTATCTATCCGACTACCACCTATCCGGCCCATGCAACCCTCGTGACGGGCGTGCCTCCGAGTGTGCATGGAATCTACAGCCACCTGGCATCGCTCGACCCCACCGAAAAAGCGCGACCGTGGTGCTGGTTTGCGGGCGCCCTGCGTGTTCCCACTCTCTGGGATGTGGTGCGAGCCAGCGGGCGGAAAGCTGCGGCGATCAGTTGGCCAGTGAGCGCCGCGGCGGCCATTGATTACAACATTCCGGAGATTTGGGATGCGACCACGGCGGACCCGCATCGGGACTTCGCGACGCCCGCCCGCCATTCGACCCCGGGGTTGTTCCCTGAAATCCTCAAGGTTCTGCAACCCATTCTTGACGGCGCAACTCCGGACCGCTTGCGGTCTGAGGCTGCGCTTTACATCTGGGATCGTTATCGGCCGGACCTTCTCCTCGTTCACTTTGTTCACTATGACCAGTTGGCCCATCAGTTCGGGCCGACTTCGCCGCAAGCCCTGGCCGCCATCGAGCGGACGGACCAAGAAATCGGACGCCTTCGGGAAGGCTTCTTGGAAGATGCGGCGCCTACACTCGTGGTCCTCTCCGACCATGGCTTTGTGCCCGTCGAGAAAGAAGCTGCCCCGCTTTCGGTTCTGGCGGAGGAAGGGTTGTTCGATCGGGAAGCGGATGGCACGCCGAAGCTTGGCAAGCTGGGGGCCGTCCATGCAGGAGGGTCCTTCGCCGTTTACTGGCTGGAAGAACCGTCGGCAACGGATCGAGCCTCTTTGCAGCGCGCGGTGAGGCGACTCATTGAAGCGGGAACTGTTGAAGAAGTCGTGGACCGCGAGCGGCTCGAATCCCTCTCCGCCGACCCGGACGCGGAATTGAGCATCGACGCGGCGCCGGGTGTTTACTTCTCCGACCGGTTTGAGGGACCGCTGGTGAGAGACAGCCTCAAAGACCGAGGCACTCACGGCCAATTACCCACCCGCCCCGGACTTGAGGCCTCCTTCATCGTGGTCGGCCCTCAATTCAGCGGAGGTCGGGACTTGGGCCGGATGGCTTTGACGCAGGTGGCGCCAACTCTGGCGCGCTTGCTGGGACTCCCGAGCGATATCCTGGCATCGAACGAGAAGCCTGTGGCAGGTTGCTGAACAATCGGCTGCTGCTGTGGTTCTGAGCGAGGTCGCTCGCAGTCGGTTGTCCGTAGTCCGTGGTCCGTTGCCGCCCCCCCCTGACACCTGAAACCTGAACCCTGGTCTTCCGACTCCTGACTTCTGCCCGTCCCCGAAACAGGAGTAAAATGCACAGTTATGGTGCAAGGGCCATCAGTCATGCCAGAGGCGGTGAAGGTGTATCTCGATTCCCGCCCGCGTTGGAATCGCTGGCGTGAGTGGTTAGTGGGCCGCCGGTACGCTTTTGCCGCGTTTCCAGGTCGACCGAAGCCGCTGGTGGTGGTGGCGTATTCCCGTCGAGACTCGGTGAAAGCCCTGGAGATGGTGCGCGCTGTAGAGCAGGGCTGGGCTGAAGCTCCCCAACAATGCCGCGATGCGTATGAGGAAATCCTCCAGGATGCCCCCAAGTTAGTCATTATCCAATTCCGCCGGACCAACATCTGCGGCTGCCTGGGGCACCGTCATGTGGTGGTGAAAGAGCAGCCGTTTGCCGAACCGCATGATGCCTTAGGCGGTGATCCTGCTGGAGAGTTGGATATCGCTTACCAGCGCGTGGAGAGCTGGCTGGCGCTGCCTTTGATGGATATCGCGCTCGATGCGCAATTTGTGGCGGGGAGCCGGCTGAGAGAGTTCCAGGCAGAGCGGCTGCGCCTGCAATTTCTCAGCATCCTCCTGCACGAGATTAACCATATGGTTCGTTCCCAAGAGCCGGAGGCTTCGGTCCGCGAACGGAGTTTGGCCTTCTACCGTGATGCGCTTGCACAGTATGTCGAGGATGCCAAGGCGAGTTTGTCCTTGACGATTGACCGCTCGTTCTCGCGCTTTGAACGTGATTGAGATAGTAGGTGAAAAACAGATTTTCGCATTCCGCTTCCTTGCTGAGCATAGTATCAAGTAATTCTATACTCGTCATAAATCTTAGTGATAAACCCAGCGGGTGCGCCCAGGAATAAAATTGTGTGTTTCGATGCGCTAGGTGTATATTGCATTCTTCTTTAGAAGACATGCGCCAGACTGGAGGGGATTTGGCCGGCACCCTTGGCGAACAGGAGGAGACTTCGATGGGCCTCGACAGCAAGAAGGCTGCTTATATGGGTTGCCAGAGGCTTGTATTGGCAATCTTCGCGGCACTATTAATTTCGGCTTCAGCATCGGCACAGCAAACGACCGGTAAAATCGTTGGCACGGTAACTGATTCCCTGGGCGGGGTGATGCCGGGGGTAAAGGTTACGGCCACTAACACCGCAACGAAGATCAGCACCACGAGCGTCACCGATAAGGAGGGGTCCTACCAAGTTCTCAACCTTCCCATCGGCGATTACCGCATCACCGCGGAGCGCGAGGGTTTTAGGACGCTGGTTACGGATGCTCCGCCGCTACGAATCAACGAGGTGCTGCGTGTGGATTTGCGCATGGAGGTGGGTGCGCGTAACGAATCGGTTACGGTAGAAGGCTTGGCGGCCGCCGTGGAAACTGTGAACCCGACCTTGGGGCAATCCGTCACCGCCCGAGCTGCTGTCGACCTGCCGCTCAACGGACGGAACGTTCTCGATCTCGCTCTTCTCCAGCCCGGGGTCACGGAAGTGAACCCATATGCCTCCACCAATGATCAGGCCGGCAGCTTCGGAATCGCCGGCGGCAAATCTGACTCCGTCACCTTCTTGCTGGATGGGGGCATCAACAACGACTTGCTGGCGAACGAAGTCGTCTATAACCCCAACCCGGACGCCATCGCCGAGTTTCGAATTCTGACCAGCAACTACTCGGCGGAATACGGCCGCAACGCCGGGGGTATCGTGAGCGTCGTCACCAAGTCCGGCACCAACACCGTGCATGGCGCTGCGTTTGATTACGTCCGCAATGACCTCTTCGACGCCAACCTCTTTTTCAACAATGCCACTGGCCTTCCCAAGCAAGTGCTCAAGCGCAACCAGTTCGGCCTCACCCTGGGTGGGCCCGTCGTGATTCCGCACGTGCTGAATGGGAAAGACAAATTCTTCTGGTTCATCGACTACTCCGGCCAGCGCCAAGTCCAAACCGATACCCAACCGCAGCTTCCGGTGTACACCCCGCAGGAGCTTCAGGGGGATTTTTCCCAGGCTGGCCCGGTCGTTAATGGCAATCCCACTCCTGACCCGACGGTGGTGGCATTCCTCGCAACCAACTCATACTGGCAGTCCAACCCCACGTTGGCCGCGCAGGCGATTATTGATCCCACAAAGTTCAGCCCCGTGTCGAAGAATTATATCCAAGCCAACCTCATCCCGACCTCTGCATCGGGGTCTAAGATAGCTCAGGCAGGTGGCACGGACAATACCGACGAATTCACGGCTAAGCTGGATGCCCAACTCAATTCCAAGGACAAGCTATCCGGCACTTTAGGTTGGTCCCGTGAGCCGTTGCTGGATCCGTTCAGCTACGCCTTTGGCGCGGCCCCTTACGATGCCTATGGGTACGGCGCCCTTGGTAACCATCACCGGGAGTTTGTCAACTTGGCCTGGGATCGGAGCTTCTCGCCCACCCTGCTGAACGAGGCACGGGTGACCGCGCAACGCATGAACATCGCACAGGCCTTTCCCGCCACGAGTTTGCCCACGCCAGGCCAGTTGGGGATAGGAATCACACCCGACCAGTCTACAGGCCCGAGCCTCATCGGCTTCAATCGAGGCCTGACCCTCGGCTTCAGCCCGCAAGGGCCCACCACCGAGATTAACAACACCTTTGGCTACTCGGACACCCTCACGTGGCTGAAGGGGCAGCACACGATGAAATTCGGCTTCTCTTTCTCGGCGTTTCAGAATAACACCCACTACGATTACTATGTGGATGGGGAATTTTACTTTTATGGCCCGTCTACCAGCGTTGGTTCGGGTAACGATTTTGCGGATTTCCTGATGGGCCTGCCCGACGAGTACCTGCAGTTCGGCGCCGCGCCCTCGAACATCCGTACCAAGTCGTATTACACGTTCGCGCAGGATGAATGGCACCTACGCAAGAACTTCGTCCTTAGTTACGGCTTGAGATACGAGTACAACTCCCCGAAGCTGGACACCCAAGGACGCACGTTCTCCATCATTCCCGGAGCGCAATCGACTCGGTTCCCAAATGCTCCCATCGGCCTGGTGTTTCCCGGTGACCAAGGTGCCCCCAGGGGCGCCAATTTCCCGGACCGGACCAACTTTGCCCCGCGCCTCGGTTTCGCCTGGGACCCGCGCAACAACGGCAAAACGAGCATCCGCGGCGGGGTCGGGGTGTTCTATGACATCCTGAAGGGCGAGGATAGCTTGCAGTTCAACGGCCAGGCGCCGTTCTTCGGGTACGTGGACATGTTCTTCCCGTCGTTAGCGGGAAACCCCAGCTCCGATCCCGGTTACTTGACGCAACCCTTTGTCGCGACGGGCGCTACCAACACGTTCCCCTCCAAGCCGCCTGCCCAGAATATCGACTTTGGGGCCTCCGGCTTTCTGCCTTTTGGCGGAGGTGGCGTGTACTTCGTCGACCCACACCTGCGCACCCCGTACACCTATCAGTTCAACTTCAGCATCGAGCGGGACCTAACCAGGGGCGTGGTCCTGGACACCAGCTATGTGGGCAGCGTTACCCACAGGCAAACCGCGTATGTCGACCAGAACCCGTTTATTCTTGGCACCGACACGCGTGTGCTGAACACCCAACCCGGACTCTCGCCCGACGGGTCGAATGGGTTCAGTTACCTCGATACCTTCGGGAATCTGGTTAACGCCAACTATAATAGCCTGGAGGCCAGTCTCACCAAACGGATTACCGGAAACCGCTGGTTAGGCAACAGCTACTTCACACTAGCCTACACCTGGGGCAAGTCAATCGATAACGCCTCCGGGTTCCGCAACGTGAATGCGCAGGTGCCCTATTACAATCACGAGCTGTTCCGTGCCGTATCCGACTACGACATCGGCCAGCGCATTGCCTTCAGCGGGGGCTGGGCCCTTCCCTTCGATCAACTCTGGGCTTCCGCTCCCAGGCGCCTGACGAAGGGATGGAATCTGTATCCCATCCTGACTTGGCGCACCGGCTTCCCCATGGACATCGCCAGCCAGCTTTACACCACCCGGACAGACCCTGGGCCGTCAGGCGCTGGCGATGCCGGAATCGTGCGGGCGAACCTGAACACACCGAATGTTTCCATCTTCAATCCGCACCAGACAAGAACCTTCATCCTCCCAGCTACCGAGACCCCAGCTACGGGCTCATTCTGGTTTGATCCCACAGTGTTTAATACCAATTACAACCCGGCTGTGTACACCTATGGGACGTATCCCAGGAACTACCTCCGGGGGCCACATCGTAGCAATTTGGATTTTGCGGTGGCGAAGAAGACCGCGATTATCGGAGAGCGGCTGAATACGGAATTCCGCGTGGAGTTCTTTAATATCTTCAACCACGCGGAGTTTGAGCTTCCTACCCTGAATTTTGAGGATCCCAATTTCGGCCAGATCACGAGCACGTATCCCGCGCGCATTATCCAGTTAGCGGTGAGGCTTACTTTCTAGCAGGATCGAACTTGCGGCCCCTTTGCGTCGGTCCCGAGGAATCAAGCGGCTTCGGCCTCCTCACCGGCGGGGAGGAAGACGCTTGCCGCACCGTAAACGCCAACGTTCTTTTGCAGTTTGGCTGGCAGGATGGGGAGCTTCTCGACAAAGCGACGGTTGATCGTGTAATGGGGGATAGTCTGCCGGATTCTATCAAAGAGGGCTTTGCCAATCTGCGCGACTCCGCCCCCGATGAGGATCGCTTCCGGATCAAATAGCGAAATCATTCCTCCCAGCCACACGCCGAGATAAAACCCTGTGTCGTCGACGACGGACTTGGCCAAGGCGTCTCCCCTGCGCGCGGCCTCCTGGATCATGAGGGGAGTGATCTTGCGGAGGTCGCCACTCGAGAGTTCGCGCAACAGGCTTGGCCGGCTGTGCTCCTGCTCGAGGGCGACCCGCGCGCGTCGAGCCATGCCAGGACCGGCCGCCAGCGCCTCGATGCAGCCCAGCGTGCCGCAGCCGCAACGATACGGGCTGCGGAAGTCGATGGAGACGTGCCCGCCTTCGCCGGCCACTCCATTCTTGCCGTGATAGATCTTCTTGTTGATGATGACCCCGGTTCCAATGCCGGTGCTGACGGTCACATAGAAGACGTCCCGATATCCCACCGCCGCCCCAAAAAGGACCTCTGCAAGCCCAGCGGCATTGGCGTCGTTTTCCACTTTGGCAGGGAGATGGAAATGGCTTTCGAGCAAATGCGCGAGCTGGATATTGCGCCAGCCCGGGAGGTTCGGAGGGTTGATAATGACACCCGTTTTGGGGTTAAGAGGGCCGGGGGCGCAAACACCTACCCCGGCGATGTTCTCCTTCCCCCCCGCCAGCTTGATCAGCCGCTCGATCAAATGCACGATCTGGCTGTAGCTGGTCCTGAACCCTCTCTCCGCATGAGTTGGCACGATTAGGGACTTCACCAAATGCCCCTTCAAGGTCACCAGCCCCCCTGCTACCTTTGTTCCCCCAACATCGATACCCACAATTCGTTTCGGCATAACCGACCCTCTCCAGATTGAGAATTCCTGCTCACATGCGCCGTCCTGCTTCAATCCCTTCATTCCCGGACGCGCGGCTCGGAAAAGCCGCCAGTATACTCCATCGAGCGGGCTTTGCGGAAACTGGTTGAAAGCGAGGGAGCAGGAAAATAGTAAATTATGAAGGGTGAATTCCAAATTGAGGTAATGCAGCCGTGAGAGGGCTTGGGTGCCGCGCGCAAAGCAAACTCTGCGTCCGCAATTCACCATTTACTATTCACCATTCACTATTCGTAATTTCACTCGTCATTTTTCACTGTTTTTCCGCGCCGGGGAGCTTGACGCATCCTGTACAGTTCTCTAAGATGGCTTGGAGTTGACCTTCAACCATTCCTTGAGGTTATGGATGCCTCGAAATCGCTCTCCGCGCGCCCGCCGTTCTACCGACGCCTCGCCTTCCGAAGTCTTCATCCCGGACAAACTCTATTTCCGAATCGGTGAGGTGAGCAAGCTAACGCAAACAAAGCCTTATGTCCTGAGGTTTTGGGAGACCGAGTTCCCCACGCTCAAACCGGTGAAGAGCAAGTCCGGCCATCGGCTCTACCGTCGTGAGGACGTCGAGGCGGTGCTGGAGATCAAGCGGTTGCTTTACGGGAAGGGCTTTACGATCTCCGGGGCGCGAAAGCATCTTGCGGACAACTCCCGAAGTGAGGCCGAGCAACGTCATCTCTTCCTGTCCACGCTTGATGGGGCGGAGTTGCGCGCCATTCGACACGAACTTCAGGCCATCTTGACAATGCTTTCACGCAAGTGTTAGCGTGATTATTTGTGGCTTTCAGCCCCAGACCTGCTATATCGGCGAAGGGCCAAAAGGCTCAACGGGACGTAGCGCAGCCTGGTAGCGCACTTGCTTGGGGTGCAAGGGGTCGCCAGTTCAAATCTGGCCGTCCCGACCAATGAATCAGTGACGAGTGGAGAGTGACGAGTGACAAGTCAGTTCTTCCTGCTCGCCACTTGTCACTCGTCACTTGTCACTGTTCTTCAAGCCGGGGCGTAGCGTAGCCTGGTAGCGCGCTTGGTTCGGGACCAAGAGGTCCCCAGTTCAAATCTGGGCGCCCCGACCAAAGTTCAGGTTTCAGGTGTCAGGTGCCCGGTTCCAGGTGCTCGGGTTCGCTCAGCCGGTCATTTTGCTGACACCTGACACCTGGCACCTGTTCGGGTGTGCGGTGTCGAGATGTGACTCGTTGCGTAATCGCACTGCGCAGGCGGGCAGGCATGGACCACGCCGACGAACCATTCCGCATCCCGATCAGCGATGTCTTCGACCTGCATACCGTGCGGCCCAAGGACGTCAAGGAAGCCGTTGAAGCGTATCTCGAAGAAGCAAACCGCTTGGGTCTCAAAGCCCTGCGCATCATCCACGGGCGCGGCATCGGAGTGCAACGCGAAATCGTGCGCGCCGTGCTGACCCGCACACCCTTCGTGCTCTCTTATCAGGACGCCCCCCTCGAAGCCGGCGGCTGGGGCGCCACCATCGTGACCCTGCGCTGACACTCATGGTTTGGGGTCGGGGTGCGTTCCCACGATCGAAAGATCACGGCCTCATTGGAGCCATCTTCCCGGCGTCATTCCCGCCCCGTCCCGCCTTGCGGGAGAGGATTCCATTTCCGGGATCGAAGGATCGTATCCCCATTCAAGCTAGACCCCCGCTTTCGCGGGGGTGACCTGGACGGTCCGATTTCAGCGATCATGAGATCGGGGCCGAATTGAAGCTGGTGCGGCCGAAGGCAGCGCTGTCCCACTCTATTTCGATGCCGGCGCGTTCCGCAAGGCTTGGGCGGCAATTTCCGGCAGCAGAGAATTGTAATAGACCTCTTTCAGGGCGTAGGACTTCGCTTTGGAGGGTATGACCGGAAGGATTTCCAAATGCCAGTGGTAATCATCCGCCAGCGTCTTCCAAATGCCGCCCCTCTCGAACTTTGCGCCAAGATTAGGTGAACTGTGGAGCACCAAATGGTGGGTGGGGGCGACGGCTTCCAGACGCATCAGGACCGACTTCAACAAGCGTGCGAAAAGAAGCTGCTCGTCCCAGGAGGTAAGGTCCTCCTCGAACGAGCAGTGATGCCTCAGGGAGAGCAACCATGTCTCGTAGGGCACGCGCGCGGCAAACGGGCAGAAGGCGACGAACGGGTCGAGTTGCTCCACGATCCGTATATTTTGCGCGATTTCTTGCCCTGCAATATCGCAGGTCAGGCACCGTTCCTTGAGCTCAAAGTAGCGCAAGGAGGAGCGGAGTTCATAGCCCACGCGCCGGGGAATGAATGGTGTGGCAGTTATCTCGGAGTGCGGGTGCTCAAATTCCTCCCCCGCCAGCGCTCCTTGATTGCGGAAGACCGTTACGTACCGGAAACGCCGATCCTTCTTCAGATCTTTCACCCTCGCGATATATGCCCGCAGAACTTGGGCAACATTCTCGTCGGTCTGCCGCGAGAGCTGTAAATGGTGGCTGGGATGTTCCACCACAACCTCATGCGCCCCCAGGCTGCGCATCTTGTCGTACATGCCCTCGGCGCGGCGCTGCGGGTCGCCCTCGATGCGGTAAACCGGACGGAGGTGTGGGGTCACCCGCACCTGCCAGCTTGATCCCCCGCCTGGGTATACATAGAGGGTTTGGGGAGACAAAGCTTCGTGGCCTGGGCAAAAGGGGCAGGGAGCGTCTCCACTGTGGGCGACGTTCTCACCCTCGTCTTCCAAATTCACCCAACTTTGCGTGATCGGGTCCCTTCGAAGTTGCATTTTTCCTCCCTTCAGGCATCTGCGTTCCGGCCCGCAGTTAGCCTCCCTCACGGCAAGAAGCTGATCCGCCACACAAGACATTCGGCGCCACCAGCATGCCCCCGAAAGCCGCTTCGCCACATTCCAGGTGGAAGCCCCGCATCACCCTGGTGATGTCTTGTGGTTCTTTGTGGCCGCGGCAAGCTTTGCTGGTCAGCCCGGTGTACACTTCGCTCCCCAAGTGAGTTGAGAAGCCCGGACGTTCACGACAAGGAGCGGCACCCAGTTTCTCGTCGCCACTTACCCGGACTCCCCAGCCTCCCAGGTTGAGAGGGCTGCCGCATTTGTACGCCAAATCTCCACCCAATTATAGACTTCCGCCATGTGTTGCGCCACCCGAACGGCTGCTAGCCGGTTCGGACTTCGGGCGGCGTAACAAAAGTACTGAATGAAGACGGAAGCGGCGGCGTCCTCTTTGCGGTAACATAGGAGAGGCAGACTCGGCCTTAGCTTTTCCTGCTGCGGAGGATCTTCCATGAATGCCAGGGATTTAGATCGGTACAAGGAATTGCTGTTGGCCAAGCGGCGGGAGTTGACCACCGCAAGAGCCGGGACGGAGGGCCCTGCTCCCCCATCGGGCGCAGACACGGGTGATTTGGTGGACCATGCGGCTGCGGCACTCGAGGCAGAGTTGCAGGTGCGCTTGCGCGAGACGGATAGCAAGCTTCTGCGGGCCATCGACGAGGCGCTGGGGCGAATCGAACGCAAGACATTCGGGGTGTGTCAGGCGTGTATGAAGCCAATTTCAGCCGCCCGGCTGGACGCTGTCCCCTGGTCGCGCTTGTGCCGGGAATGCAAGGAACAACGGCAGGCCTGAAGGCTTCGAGCATTACTCGTTGTGCGGAAGTGCAGGTCCTTGGTCATACCGGGAGGGAGGTTCAACGTCATCCCGGCTGAAGGTGAGGGGCGCGCTTAATTGCAATTCAAAGTTCGTCCCAGACGGGAGGACGATCTCTTTACCCCGGCCGGCAAAGATCCAGACAAGCCCTCCGGCAGCGCCGGCGAGGCTGCCGATTCCGAGCCCTTTTACAGGGCTTCCACTGGCCGCTCCCGCAATGGTTCCAATCTCTGCACCCGTAATCGTCGTCTCAGCCACCTTGCCTGTCTTTTCACCTTTGGATGAAGCGCCTTCGATCTTTGATTCCTTGGGTTGGAATCCCTCCCGCCCTGTGCCCCCGAAGCCGGAGAGGGTCGCTCGCAGGGGAAGCGTTGTGCCGTTGGGCAAGATGAGAGTCTCGAACCGAATTCCGATCTGCGCCTTGCCCTTTAGATGCCCGGGGCGGACCACTTTCGTAACCGAACCCTTCACGGAACTTCCCCTTGGAATCACGATCCTATTGCGCATAGTGATTGGGAAGATGGTTTCGCAGTAAATTGCCTGGCCCGGTTGGACTGTCCGTGAGTTGATAGTGTTCATGAGCCTGAAGGGGGATCGTGGTATCAGTGGGTACCATCAGCGTGGACGCCGATGACTGGGGAGGCCCATTCTCTTGCGTGCTCTGCGGATAGCTACACTGCAAAGGACTGATCACGACAATGGCAAGAAAGGCTGAAAATAAGTGACCCCGTTTCATCATTCGCCTGCCTCGTTCTTGTACCTTGCTGCTCCAGTAAGATGCTGCTCATCGGGCCCCTGGACCTGCTGGTTTCATGCCCTCCTTCAGTTTCAGGTGCAATTCATCAACTTCTTTCTCGAGCTGTTGCAGCCGGTTCTGCTTCTCCGCGGCGAGTGCAAGAAGGTAATCCGCCAGCAATTCCCTGTTCTCGTCCATGGTGGTCTGAAGCGTGCCTAATCGGTTGGCGAGTTCTTCACGGTCGTTGTCGTAGGCCACTTGAGAGAGGTCAAAGAGGTCGTGCGCCAGAGTCTCCGTGCGGATTACGACCGTGCATGCCAGGACGAGGTCTTCCGGATTGGCGGCGAGTTGACGAGCGGTCTGGCGCAGATTGGTTACAGCGAGAAGCCGGTCCGCGAACGGCCGGCGGGCCAGAGGCTGTCCCGCTTCGTCGGTTAAAGGCAGGTTTTCGTTTGCCAGGTCCTTGAAAAGCACTTCCAAAGGCCCGAAGTTTGTGTCGTAGCGCGCAAGAAAGTCAGGCAGATTGGTGGCGGTTAGTTTCTGCTGAGGTAGCAGAGTGGTTGGGAAGATGGCTATCGAAATCATGAATAACGGGATGAGCGCCCTTTTCATTTTGACCTCACTGCTGCCAATCGGGTGATCGGGAGAGCGGGTGATCGGGTGAACAGGAAACAAATTCCGTCTTGTTCTTTGTTCGCCCGATCACCCGATCACCCGATACCTCGGATTCCCAGGACTGATTCAATCGCTTGCGCGATGCGTGCCGCGTGGTGTTCCACCATTCCGGGCTCTGTAGCCTCGACCATCACCCGGGCAAGCGGTTCTGTCCCCGAGTAGCGAACCACCACGCGCCCTTGATCGCCGATCTCACTCCGGCATTCTGCGATGGCGCGAGTGACTTCTGGAATGGATTCGAGCGGGATCTTCTCCTTGACTCGCACGTTTTGGATAATCTGCGGAAAGGGTTTGAAGGTTCGAGTCAGTTCCTCGAGGGGCTGGCGGGTCTCTGCCATGAGTCGCACAACCTCGAGCAAGGTAATGATGCCATCTCCGGCAAGTGATAGGTGGGCGAAAATAATGTGGCCCGATGGTTCCCCGCCAAGGTTGATGCCGGAACGCAGCATCTCTTCCAGGACGTACTTGTCGCCCACGGCGGTGCGCTTCAGGCCAATCCCGTGCCCCGCCAGGGCGATTTCGAGCGCCAGGTTTGTCATCAGAGTGCCGACCACGGCGGAGCCTTTGAGCATACCGCACCGCTGTAGGAAAGGCGCCATTATAGAGAGGATATAATCGCCGTCGATCAGCTTGCCTTCGCGCGTGGCGAATATGGCGCGGTCCGCGTCACCATCGAAGGCCACTCCCAGGTCAGCGGAGAGCGCCCGGGTGGCCTCCGCCATCAC
>JBEKIZ010000078.1:0-23892 GCA_050011515.1 Terriglobia bacterium
CGATTACTTTTCGCAACGGGCCGCCGTTGTTCAGCAGTTTTCGGAATCGGAACAACAGCAGGCGGGAAAGGAGGGTACCGATTCATGCGCATGAAGTGGGACAGGGCACTGAAAAAGCCACTCGCGGTGGGCGCGATCTGCCTCGTGCTGGCTGCGCAGTATGTCCTGGCTCAAAACCTGGGTCAAAACCCACAATTCAATGTAGCTGTTCAAGGTCAAACGGGGGCGCAACCGGAAGGTGCGTTCCTCAACTTCATCAACTGGGTAGGCAACGTGATCGCGCCCGTGGGCGCGGGCGGGGCGGTGCTGGGGGCCATCATAGCTTGGCTCACAGGCCGAGGCTTTGGCCGATGGCTTTTTGCGGCAGGAGCACTGCTCGCGGTCTCAGGCGTTACGCGATTGATTGAGTATTGGATCACGAACGGAACAGGAGGTGTCACCTAGAAAAAGAGCGGGAATCCCCGAAGTGAAAGGGGCAGGCAACCCTGCATCTCGAAGAAAGGGTTGCCTGCCACAAATCCAGCAATTGAATTCATCTTTTAGGCGAAGAGTCAAAACCATGGCCGTACCACAACTTTTGAACGACATCGTGAACGTTTTATTACTGCTAGCACCGTCCGCGGCAGTTCTATGCCTCGTATTAGCAGGCATTAGCTTGCGGCGTGAAGGCGGTGGAACGAGCTTCCTGATCGGTGGGGGTTTTACAAAGTGGATGTTCTGGGCAGTCATTTTCCTCACCCTCCAGCCGCTGCTCAGTTGGTTCAGTTCGTTCGGGGTCAGCGTGCCGCTGCCAGGGGGCGGAGTCGCGAGTTCCTGGCTTTCGACTTTCCAGGCGAGTGTGGGGAGCTTTGTGACCAACTTTGTGGTCGTGCGGCTGGCAACGACGCTCGCGGCGTACTTCGTGCTGCGGGCCATCCTGGATTCGGCCGCAGGGGAGCATCCCCTGCCGTCGATTTTGACCGCCATGTTCTTGCTCGGCATCCAGACGACTTACAACCTTCTTCAGAGTTACAACTCCGGAACGCAGTACGCGACGGCGGATGTACTGGACAGCCTTTGGACCTACCTCGTCGGCACCATCATGCCGATCGCGGCGGGCCTCGCCATCATCGGAGCAATCATTAACGTGGCTACGCGACGGCCGGCGCTTCGCCTGGCGGGTGTGGCTCTGGGTTTGTTGTCGGTCGCGGCACTCTGGAAGTTGGTGCTAGCCATGATGGCTTAGAGGCGGAGCTAATATGTCCTTCTACAACGGCATTCTCAACCTGACCAACTGGGGCGGCAACGTTATCCTGCCCACGCTGGCAGGTCTGTTTATTGCTATCGCCATCATCCAGTTCTCCAAAGGCAAGGAGTACTCGTATGCGATGTACGGCGGGTTCATGTGTCTCATGGCTTCGGGCCTCTTGCGTGCTTTCGAGACTTTCGCTTCGCAGCGCGCCTGGAACGACCCCAACCTGGTCTGGGCTGCGGTAGCCAGCTTCGTGGACTGGATCTGCAACGTACTTCTGCCGATCTACGCGGCCTTGCAGGTGGCCGCCGGCGGATTACAACTGGCCGGAGTAACCAACCGACACCAGCCGATCTCATGGATGCGGCACTTCGCCGCCGCAGGATTGTGTCTGCTGGTGTCGGGATTGCTTCGGCTCGGGGAGTTCTTTGTAACTCGTGGTACGGGAGGCGTGACCTAATGGGAGGAAATCATGGCGCTTGACGTGACACCTGTTTATCGCAACTTACGAACGCGAGTAACGTTCCTCGGACTCGAGGCCGAGGACCTGTTTGCCATCCTGGCGCTGGCCGTGGTCACAAACATTCTCGGCCGGTTCCTGAAACGGGAGATGTTCGGCCTGCCCATGAACATGATCATGCAGTACCTGGTCCCCTTGCTGAGCATCCCCGCCTTGATGTTGTTCAAGTACGGAAAACAACGAGGGTATCTGCTCGATTGGGTGATGTTCCATTCTAGGCCCCACGTCTATTCAGCGCTTGAACACGACTCGCAATTGACCCGGGAATACCTCCAGCCTGAGGAGGAGATATGCCGGTGACACTTCAACAACACGAGAAGTCGCTCGCCGCGCCGGCGCTCTGCGAGCAACTGCGCATTCGCGACCTCCTGGATAACGTCGCCATTCAAATTGATGGCTCGTTCGTCGCCGGCTACGAGCTCGGCGGCGTGCACTCCTATTATGCGAGCGACGAGATGAGGAATCGAGACAAGAACGGGCTTGAAGCCTTGGTTCGGTCGCTGCCGGAGCGCTCCATGCGGATGCAGATGCGATTCGAGATTGCCGAAGGCTATGGCGACTTGGTCAGCCGCTACAACCGGGAGCAACGGAATGAAAGCCCTGTGTTGCAAGCGGTCGACCGAGTCCACGCCGACCTCTGGCGCAGCAGGGACAGCGACGGGCTGTACCTCCGCCACTTGCTCCACGCCTATTTCATCTGGAACCCTAGAATTCACCACCAGTCGCCGGACCTCGAGTGGAAGAAAAAGATGCGGGGCTCAAGCGCCAGCCTTTCGGCTACCAAGTGCATCGAGCGGACGCGTCGCGAGCACGAGGACCTCCTCGCGGAGTTCAACAGTTTGATGTCTGGGGTTGAAGCAACACTTCAGGCGACCGGCATGGTGATACGCCGAATGCCCCACGACCGTATCTTCGGCGAGGTCAAGCGGGCGCTTTATCCGGTAGGGGACGATGCCGTCCCGTACCGCCCTCCTGAGAAATCGCTCGTTTATGACAGCGCTCGAAGCCAGATGGCCAACGTCAACATTGAGGACGAGACGGACGATTATCTCAAAATCGGCGGCTTACTCTATTCCTGGATCACTCTCAAGGATCTGCCTGATGCCACCTTCCCGGGCATTCTACGCGAACTCATGCTGATGGAGTTCCCTCTTGTCGTTAACGCGGAGGTGATTCTTCCCGACCAGGCCAAGATGGTGAAGCACTACAAGAGCCGGCTGCGGAAGATGTCAGCGGCACAGAGGGATTTTCATGGCGGCTTCCGAGTCAATGTGGACGCCCAGGTGGCGGAAAAGCAGTTGATGAAAGTCTTGCAGGACCTCATTTCAAGCTCGCTCAAGAGTTGCAGGATGAGCCTGACTGTTGCGGTACGAACATCCAGGCCGCCGCGCAGCAGGCTGGAACACGTGGAGGCCGAGCGGACCCTGGCAGACCGCCGGCAGCGGGTGCTCCATGCCATTGCCCGCATGAACGGGAGCCGTGGAATTCCGGAGTCTTTGGCGCAGAAGCGCCTGTTCTTTGGAGGGCTTCCGGCGATGGCAGGGGAAAACAAAAGAGAGCTTGACGTGCTCACCCTTCATGCGGCGGACTTGTTACCTGTCGAGATGCCATGGGAGGGGACACCGAACTCGCCTCTCATGCTTTTTGAGACTCCTCACCACCGATTGATCCCATTCTCGCCGTTCGATTCGAGCTTGGGCGACGCCAACATGCTCATCATGGCGAAAAGCGGGGGTGGAAAGACCTTCATGGCCCAGCTTTTCCTGGTCATGATGGCGCGCGCCAACCCCCTAATTTCCATTTTGGAACGTGGCGATTCCTACCGGCCGCTGGTGGAACTGATGGGTGGCCGGGTGATCGAAGTGGACCTTGAAGGTAGCGAAACCCTAAACCCCTGGGATTTGCCGCCGGGCGAAACCTCGCCCAGCAAAGACAAGATCGCATTTCTCAAGAACCTGACACGGCACATGCTGGGTGACAGCCCCGGCTCAGACACGTCCCTTCTTGACAACCTGATTAGCGATGCCATCGCACGCACTTATAAGCGCTGTGGCATCCGGTACTCGAATCCCATCCCTACGTTCAATGACCTACGGGAAGAGCTGGCGCAATGGCGGGATGAGGAGCGGATGCAGCGCACGATCGACGAGGCCAAGCTGGCCGCGATCAAGCTCCGGTCGTGGACGGGAGAAAAGGGTATTTACGCCAAGCTGTTCGACGCCCCGACGTCGCTCAAGATTGACAGTAATTGGCTGTTCTTCGATGTGGAGGGACTCAGTTCCGACCCGCGCCTCGAAACCGCCATGAGCATGCTGATCGCCAATGTGATGGCGACCAGGGCGGCGGGAAGGAAGGGACAACCCAGCATCACCGTGCTTGATGAGTGCTGGTCGTTGCTCGATTCACCGTCGCTAGCGCCGGAAGTCGTGCAACTGTTTCGCACCGCCCGCAAGCGGAATTCGAGCGTCTGGGGCATTTCGCAGACGGTGGAAGATTTTGTGGGCACCGAGCTCCAGCCTCGCGAGCATGGGCCTGGCATCCTGAAGAATGCGACCACCAGGATCGTCGGCCAGCAGCCGGGCGACGTTGGTCCGCTCGCGACGCACCTCTCCCTGAACCCGGTGGCGCTTAATGAGATCAAGCTTTTCAACGCCCCGCGCAAAGGACAATATGCCGAAGTTCTTTTGGTCCTCGGCGACAAGGCTGACACCACGCAGACCATACGGATCGTGCCCACCCCGATTGACTACTGGATCTGCACAACTTTTCCCAGGGAGCGCCGCTACCGCACCTGGTTCCTGAAGACTCGCCAGCATCAGCCCTTGCTCGACTCGTATCGGGAGCTGGGGCAGAAGTTTCCGCAAGGCTTGGCGGATGTGCAACCTCTCGCCGAGGAGCTGTCCGGGGAAGTCAATGCAGCTTTTGCACAGACAGGAAGGTAAGCATCGTGAGTGATGGAGGAGACCATATGACGTTTTTGTTCTTCGTGATTTTTTCATGGTTTGTGGTGAAGGCCAAAACGCAGCGGCAGGTGCTTGCGTTGGCGCTTGCGGGGACGACCGCGGCAGTGCTTGTCGCCCCGCCGCGTGTTCAGGCGCAGAGCAGCTTGGTGGGGGCTATCCAGGCGGTTCTCAACGTGATCAACGGAATCATCCATACGGGACTCACTTCCATAAATTCCGTTAGAACCGCCATCAACAGTCTTTACCAAAACGTCGTCTGGCCGGTTCAGCTAATTAACCTGGCTCGCCAACAGGTTACGCAGATGATTGCGCAGTATCGGAACCTGATGTGGGGCATCCTCAGAATCAACGTGGCGAGCGCGACGCTTCCCCCAACCCAGCAGTTGGAGCGGGTCATAAGAGACCAGCAAACGGGCGACTTTGCCCTTTTGACGACAAGTTATGGGAATGCCTACGGCCCAGTACCGGTTTCGACCGCGGCGAGCCCCCCTGATCGCGCCATGACGGATGTGGATGATGCCATGGCCCTCGACACTCTGAAGACCTTGAAGAAGACAGACGAAGCCGGAACCCTGGCGTTGCAAGCTGGGGACCAACTGGAGAGCGGAGCCGGCGTGGCGGCGCCCGGCTCGTCGCCCTTCCTGACTGCCACCGCGGTGGTAGCCAGCATCCAGTGCCAAGCCCTGACCCAGAAGATGCTTGCCGCTGACCTTCGGCAGGAGGCGGCCCGTCTGGCGCACGAGAGCGCTCTCCTCAAGCGGAGCACAACCTACACCGGCCAGGTCGGCGACCAAATTATCAATCTGCTAAAGCGCAACTAAGCGCCAATGGAGGGAAACACGTGAAAAAGGCTCTGAGCATGGGTTTTGAAAGGTGCAAGTGCGGTCTCCGCTGGACTTGGGGACACAAGCTGCGGGTGGCAGTATTGGCCCTTGTCCTGGTGATGCTCGCGCCACGGCAGGTCAAAAGCCAGCTCCTGGATCCCTGTTGCGCCATCCTCGTGGCGGGACTCACCACAATTTCAAGCACCATGAGCAATGTGATCGGCGGGGGGTTGAACAGTATCCTCACTGTGGACCGGGCCATCCAGAACTTCGAGCAGACGGTCGTCTGGCCGCTAGCGCAAGTCACCCAAGCGCACAAACTGGTCAATAGCACGCAGAGTACTTTCAACATGATCCAGACTGTCACGCGGATACCCGTGAACAGCGCGACACTGCCCGCGCCCCAACAGCTCGAACAAATCCTGTTATCAGCCGACGCGAACCAGATCGGCCAGACGAGCGCGAGTTACTCGGTCGTGTACGGTCCGGTGCCGAACGTAACGGCGGCTTCCCAGGACGTCCGCAACAGGATTGACATGGCCGACGCCGCGGCCCAGGCGGCGATGAAGCGTTCCATCGCCATCGACAACCTTGCGAACCTGGAGATCCAAGCAGCCAACCAGATTAACCAAAGCCTCCAGATTGCGGCGCCGGGCAGCGCCCCCATTATCGAGGCACAGGCCGATGCCTGGCTCGTGCGCGCCAATGCCTATACGCAAGCCGCCATCGCCGACTTGATGCGGGTGCGGGCGATTGACCTCGCGGACGCGGGCGCCAACATCAAGTCGGGAGCTACCAGCACGACGAACCTGGGGCAGGAGTTAATCAACCTTCTTAAGAGGCGATGAATGGGCCAGTTCTATTTTGAACAACTTCTCGGGACTGCGCTGCAGGGGATTGACGGCTACAACATCACCGCCACGGTGCTGGGAGTGGCCGGTACGATCCTGCTGCTCAGCTTCCTGTACAGCGTATACCAGGCTTTTAGCATGGGCGGGGACGTGCGGATGCTGGCCATCGGCGGCATCGCGTACTTCATTCTCGGACTTGTGTTCCTCAACTACGGCAGGGTGTTCCGGGACGTTCTCGGCATGTTCAACTCCGTGGCGGATTTCATTTACAGCAGCGTGGGAGTGGGGGACCTCTTCAATAACTGGCTGAACGACTTGAGCAATTACATGACCCAGAATGGTTGGTCCAGCATTTGGGGACTTATTGCGGGCGGCATCTCGGGACTGCTGGGTGCGCTGCTGATCCTGGTTGCCTTCGTCATCTTTCCGCTTTCTTACACCCTCTTCACGCTCTTCTATGCGCTTTACGGGACGGTTCTTTACGTGGTTGGTCCCTTTGTACTGGCGCTGCTGCCGGCGCGTGGCTTTGGCCAGCTTGCACGGACCTATCTCGTGAATCTCATGGTCTTTGGGGCATGGGGTTTGATCTATGCGATTATTCAAGCCCTCATGACCGCCGTGAACATGGGCAGCCTCAATGCCGTATTGAACGCGAACGGAATCCTGAACAGCTTTCTGGGCTCGGGCCAAGTAATTCTCCTGGCTCTTGCGAGCATTGTGTTCTCGATCGCCATAGCTTTCATTCCGTTTATCGCCAGCCGGATTGTGCGAGGAGAGGTGGGCAGCACAATGCTGGTCGCAGTGGGGACAGTCGTGACCGCAGCGAAGTTGGCGGCGAGGAGCTATGGTGCAAGTGGTGGGGGCGGTGGGGGAGGCGGCGGAGGCGGGGGTGGCAGCAGTGGTGGCGCGTAGGTACAGGCTTGCTGTGGGGCCGAGCAGCGTTCGGCCCAAGACGGTTCGTATGCCCCCGCCGTTATGGACCAATGCCTTTGGAAGTGGAGGATGTGACGAATGAAGGGCAACATTCAGGCAAATAAGCCGGAGGCCACGTGGTACACGAAGTACTACGAGCACGACGGCATGCTCCGCGCTTATGCCAATCGATCAATGGTGTTGGCGATGGTGTTTGGCGCGCTGGCCTTGATTTCGTTGGCCTTCGCCATCTATGTCCGTTTGCAGCCGCCGACGGTGATCCGGGTCGACAAGGATGGCAACGCCACCGTGGTAGGCGCTGCAGCTCATCCCCCGGGGAAGTCAGGCTTTTCGTTTGGGTTGTCAGCGGAGGCGGCGGCCGAAGCGGCTCCCACGGACCTCGAAGGCAGAGCGGCCGTCCGACGCTTCCTCGATCACTACCTGTCTTACACGCCCGATTCCGTGGACCGGAACTTGTCCGAGTCACTCAACATGATGACCGCCAACCTGCGGCAGTACACGCTGGACCGGCTCCGTGACGAAGATACGGTGGGAAAAATCAAGGATGAACACATCATCTCCGACTTTCGCATCCGCACGATTGAGGCGGTGAAAGGAACTGCTTGGGCATATGTTGCCTTCGGGGTGAAAGAAGTCCACAGAGTTCACAACGGGACCGAGAGTAGCGACCGAATCGTGGCGCGCTATAACGTGCGGCTGGTGGAGGAACGACGGTCAGAAACAAATCCCAGCGGCCTGTTGGTAGCCCAGTACTCCGAGCAACAAATGGTCGGCGACCGGGAAAACGGGCTGTTGCAAAACAGCCCGCTCGAGTCCGAGGGAGCCGACAAGTAAAGGCTGCCATTGGGGCAGCAGCCCGCCAGAGGTTATCTGGCATGCAAGAAAACGGCGGCTCGCTGGCGAGAGCGAGCCGCCAGGAAGGAGGTTTGAGTATGGCAACAGGCAGTGCAGTTGAGGAGGCGAAGGGCACTCAGCCTGTGGCTCGGACTTCTCGCCGACGGTCGACCCCGCAGGAGCAAGCCCCGACAGGGAGCGTCCGGTTCTTTCTAGCCAAAGCCGGCGCCAATGGCACAATCCCGTCGCTGGATCGGGAGATTGCGACCGAGGGGGAAGCTAAAATCGAGTCACTCAAGAGCGGCTTGAATTATTACAGTCTCATCGAGTGGCACGCCACGGCGGACTTTACGGGGAAGAATCCCCAGGTAAGGAGTGAGCCTGTTAAAAGATAACCGCGGCATTTTTCTAATACGGCTTCATTTACAGACGAAGTTAGATCCGTCAAAGCCTTCTGCAAGCTTCATTGCGGTTCAGTGCTGGGCTTGGTCCAGTCGTTAAAACTGACTGGGAATTATTCTCCAGGCAGTGGAAAGCGAAGGGACCCTTTCCAGCAACCTCTCTTCTGTTCTGCGTTTGCAGACAGGAACTGAGGCGTCAAGGTGATGCCAAGCAGTTCGCAGTTTTAACTTGTCGTCAACCGATCCAGGTACGACTTGCAGCTTTGGCTCTTGGAATTCTGCCAAAGCGCGCAGGTCGCTAACAACCGAATAGGCCGGCTCTTCGAGTCCGGCCGTAAACCTCGTTTGCGGCACAGGACAGTGAAGAGACCGGCAGCGTCGGCCTCCTTTTCTGCCTGTGACCCACCAGAAAAGGAGAAAAGCCATGTCAAGGACAAGAGATAACAGCGCGACGCCGGTTGTCGCGCTCGAAATCAACAAAGAGGGTCGTTTGTCAAGGAAGCTCATGGAACTGGATCGCCAAGCCACACTCGAGAATACTTTGTTGCAGTCGCTCTATCCGGGGATTCGTGTGGCGACGGTTGATGTGCCGCGAGAGCCGCTGGACTCGTTCGAACAAGCTCTCGTCGAACAGGCGCTCGTCAGGATCGAGTTCAACGGCGTGCGCTATAGCCTGGTCGGCGCGACGGGCTCTGCGAAAAATGGCAAGTTCTACGCCGTGGATACTGCACACGAGAAGAAGATAGCAGAGCGATTCCGTAGCTCGCCTCAGGCAGCGATCACCTACTTTGGCATTCTCGTCTCTTCTTGCAAGGTACGTATCGAGGAGCCGGATTGCCGAGTGCTGGTGGTTGAGGATCACGAACTGGGCACGAACGATTGCCGAGGGTGGATTTCTCAATCGCTCTTTCTCAAGCTCAATCTGCCTGCACACCGTTTCTACCAGTTTCGTTTGGCCTTTGACAAAACCCAGGCCAAAGGATCGTTCAAGGTGATGGGTGATGATGTGGCGCAGAAATTGGAAGCCGACATCATCCTGCCCAAGTCCGCGGTCAAGCCCGATTACCGAGGCGGCTTGGTACGTTCCTTTCGGTCGCTACTCGGGGACCGGCAGGCGCATGCTTACCGTGGTCACATCGTTCTCGGCATCCGTGAGGTCTCCCGCGATCTTCAGTTCAGGTCGAGTTACACGCTGGTGGAACACGCACCCGCAGACTCGATTGAGCTCGAGATCAAAGCCTATGCCCTCCAGGAAATCGAGAAGTTGGAGGCAGCGGTGAAAGAAGGGGACTTCACGGAACTCTTCCGTATCCTGGGAACTGAGGAGGCCCAGCGTTCGATCGAATCCGAGGAAGGGACCGCACCGGAGTACACGAGCGTTGAAAACACCATTGTCGAGGCTGTGCTCAAGGCGGATCCGACCGGGTACATCGTGCGACACCCATTCATTAACCGCCAGTTGCAGCGGCTTTTGGCAAAGTGGGCGTTCAAGCTATGTACCTCAGGAGGCTTCCTGATGCCCGGATTCACACTCGCGGATGACGGGTACCTCCTTCTACACAACGGGGAAGTCTTTTCGGGTTCGGATTGGATTCCGCAGGACCAAGCCATTACACCACTGCGCTGCCGCCAGGGCCTTCTGGTACGCTACCCGATCCGGATGAAAGAAGATTTGCTTCCCTTCCAGAATCTTTCCACAGAAGAGGCGGTCAGTCTGTTGGGCACCAATTTGAAGAATGGCGGGTGCACGCTGAGCGAGCCGCAGGTCCTCGATCTATTTGACCAGCAGCTTCGTTTGAAGGGCACCTTCACGCTGCATTCGGAAACCGCCAAAAGAAACGGAGGCGATTACGACTTCGACCAGGTATGCGTGGTCGAGGGTGACCGCTTCCCACGGTTCGTCCAGGACCGCTTTGCTTATCAAGAGCAGAAGTTCAATCCCAAGAATAAACTCCAGAAAAAGCAAAGCCCTTGGTGGAACCTGCCCCAGGTGGCGATGATGGCGCGGGGCAACCGCATCGGTTCTATCACCGACCTCAAGACCTCGTGTCTCGCCGCCGGCAAGACGGACTTCGCAAACCAACTCGTCGACCAGCTCCAAAATGCCATCGACCAGTTGAAGTGGGGAACGGAGCCCGACCAGAAGCTGATCAGCGAGGTGCGCAAACAAGTGACGCCCGCGCCTTGGTTGAAGCTCAAGAACAAGCGGTGTATTTCCGAAATGCCGGAACACCTCGATGTCCCTGAAACCGACAAGATCGGAAAGATGTACGTGTTTCTCCGCCAGCACCTCAACCGGTTCTTCACGGAGACCGCACCACTCAGTGACTTTCGCGGGCTGATTGCAGGCGATCCCTTCAGCCGCGAGATTTACCGGGAGTGCGGCGTTGTCTCGACTTTCTACGCCGTCAACATCGGACTGGTGGTCGAGCGGCGCAGGAAGGTCGAAAAGGCGCTGGAGGAAGCCGAAGCTGAGTTCCAGGCCAAGAAATCCGACCCCGCTACTCGGAAAGAGGCGACCTTCAAGCGCAACCAGGCCCAGGCGGCACTGCACTTTTTCGAGGAACGAAGCCGCCAGGACATCAAAAACCTGATCCACATGGTCCGCAAATGGGCCGAGCAAAAGAATGGGAATCGATTGTCTTATCTGGCCGCACTGCACGCCATTGCCTGCAAAACTGCTGCGGCGTGCCAAAATAAAGACCGGCAGGGCACGGGATCGATCGTGTTCTACGCCTTCCCCCAGGAAATCGTGAACAAAATGGTGGAACGGACCGGCGGCCGGCCAATCACGGTGGCGGTTCCCGAACTCTGTGATGGTGAAGTAGAGATCGATGCCGAAGGGCGTGTTTTTCTGGTTGCTGCTTTCCCGAACGGCGACGGCAGTGTTCATGAACGCCGCATCTTCCACATGCAAGTGACGCACAAGGGTGAGGTGTTTATGGACCGCGACGGGGGCGGAAACCCGGTAATGGTTGACAGGGTTCATCCGTTCTCTATCGAGCCAGGGAGAAGCGAGGTACGCGACGGAAAGGTGATCTTTCCGGGCACGCAACAACGCCCCTTTGTGCCGCGAAGAAAAAAGGTGGACTGAGCAAGAAGCTTCGCGCAGTTCGCCTGCAACAACACAGCAACCTACCCTCGGGGGCTCCAGTCGACGGAGCCTCCGGGGCTTCTCAATAACCTTGAGAGAAGACCGAATGGAGGAGAAACAGCAAATGCGAGGATTAATTATCACTATCGTGACATTGGCGGCGCTTGTGCAGCCAGCCCGGGCACAAAGGATCGAAGTCCAGAAACCCGATCCTAACCGGATTGTGCGCGTCCAAACCGCCCTGAACCATCTGACGGTAATCGAAGTTCGCGAGCCGGTAATCACGGTGGCCGCTGGTAGCCCGGCCTTCAAGATCGAATGGCGGGAAAACAAGGTCTTCATTCAGCCAACGGAGGCTGACGTTGCCACCAACCTCTTCATCTGGACGGCGTCAGGACGAACGAGTTACGAACTGGAGCCTGCGGGCGCCGTCGACGAGATGCACTTTGCCATCGACGAGCCCGCACCGCCTCCAGTGCCTGCGCCACCGACCGCCACAAAGCCATCTTCGCCGGCTGCAACTGGTGTGAGTGCTTCGGAGGTTCTGCTCAACAGCAAACCGATCCGAACGGATGGTTTGAAGACACAAAAGAATCGAGTCATCGTGCTGCTCAAGGACACCTTCCAGGATGACACCAATGAACTGTTCATCCGCTACGCGGTGCGGAACGGAACGCGGGAAGCCTACACGCTGAGTACGCCACAGGTCGTGGCAATAAACGTGAACGGCTCTTCCCACGCTGCGGATCATTTGCCGAACACCCAGTTGACGGAGTCTGCGGCCGCTCATATCGAAGCGGCCGGCGAAAGGCCGGTCGAAGTAGTTACTGGAAAGCTGCGTTCTGTCCGTGTTGAACCTGGACAAGAGACGTTGGGCGTTGTCGGTGTAAGGCTTCCGACGAAAGGAAATGCTCAAACGATCCTGCGCCTTATTTTCCCTCGGGACGCGCAAGGCCAGCCAACCGCTACGATGGTGCTTTAATCATGACAAAAGCATTCACGCAATTAGAAGTTCGTTCGTTGTTGATGGAATATCTCAAGGGCCGTCCGGACCTCGGACTGGGCAAAGCCGTGTCGGCTATAGCTCTCGAGCCTGCCAATCCCTTTGAGCCCGAAGCGCCACGACATCCCAGGAAGGCTTTTGTGCTCGCTGTGTTCTGCCTCTTGGCACTTTTGGGAGTGTTCGTTCACTTCAACTTGTGGTCATGATGGCGAGACCTCCCAATTACGACCGGCGCGAATACCCTCCACTTCTCGAAAGCCTTGAAATTCTCATCGCTGTGGTGATCCTGGCGGTTAGCTGGTTCATTTGGTATGTCGCCCGCAACCGCTACCACTTTACGAGTCCTCAGCTTGAAGAAATAACTCTGTACATGGTCATCAGCGGGCTGGGTGCCGGCGGTGGTATATGGCTTCTGGCCACGCGACGCTCGCGGCGCGAGAAGCAATGGCCGAGTCCTCCCCTGGTGATGCCGCCGAAACGCGATGAAGCTTTCACACGCAAGGCATGGGCTCACGACGCGGTTGTGCTGGGCTACGATGTTCACGGCGAACCCTGGTTTTGGCCTGACAAAGTCCGAGTCATGCAGGGGATCGTCCTGGGCATGACCGGCTCCGGCAAGACGACACTTCTCCGCAACATCATCAGCCAGGATTTGGCGCGAACTGTTGGCCCGCCCGAAGACCCGCGTCACATCCCCATGGTCATCTTCGACGGCAAAGGTGACCTGGAATTCTTTTACGACCTGCTGCCCCATATACACCGCGCCGGCCGCCTGCACCAACTGAGGGTGTTGAATCCCGCACGTCCTGACATCTCCGTCCTCTACAATCCGTTCCATTGTGCGGATGACGACTACATGCCGGTCGTGAACATGGTCTTCGGCTCGTTCAACTTGCACGACGAGTTCTTTGCCAAGCACCAGCTCAACTACCTCGCCGATATCGTCCGGGTGCTGGTGTACACGGGATTGAAGTTCAACTTCTACGACGTGTTGGTGATGGCGATCGATCAAGAAGTGTTGCGTGAGCAGGTGGAGAAGGCGACACGACGCATCGAGCGCGACGCGTCAATCACCACCCAACGCCGCCTGAACTTCGAGATGTCGGTCAAGAATCTCTATCAGTCCTTCCAGGACCGTGAGCGCGTGCCCAAGATCCAGGGACTGCTGAACGAGTGCATGACATTTCTGGATGATGAGTTGTCAGTAATCACCGGACCTTACGAAGACTTGCTCTCGATCGACGAGGTGATCGAGCAGGGGCTGATCCTCTTTGTGACGTTGAACGTGAACAAGAACACCGAACCCGTGCGCGCCCTGGGGAAGATGCTGCTCCAGAACTTGCAGCTCGTGGTTGGCAAGCGCTATGAGAGCGAGGAGCAAAGGCGCCGTAGCAACCGGCCGATGTTCAGCGTTGTACTGGATGAATTCGCTCCCTTCGGTTACCGGAACTTCGCCCAAATTCTACAGACTGCTCGCGGCACGCACACCGCGTTTCTGTTCTCCATGCAGTCGTTGCCACAGCTCATGCAGGTCGGTCGCGGATTCAAGGAAGATGTCACCTCAGCTCCCAACACGACCATGACGCTCCGCACCCGCGACGAGGAAACGGCGCGCTACTTCCTGCAGGCGTCGGCTGAGCACGAAGTTACGCGCCGCAGCCGCTCTATGCTGCGTTGGAAGGTATTTGGGTATGAGAAATACGAGGCGACCGGCCAGGCGGTGGAGCGGGAAGAGCGCGAGACACGCGCGCTCGACGAGCACATCAAGAACTTGCCCAAGGGACAGATGGAAATATTGATGACCGACGACACTCGCGGGACGCTGCACAGACACTTGCACGTCCGGCCGCCGGCTGACGTCAGCTTCCCTAGCTTCGAGCCGGAGATCTACCCCCGCTTGCGCCATTCTCGTGCCGATTCGGTCGGAGCAAACCTGCGCTTCAAGAGTTCCGATCTGGCAGCGACGGCGCGCTTTCCGCGGCGTCCTCCTGGAGGGTCCCGAGCATGAGAACGCGTCCCAATCTCCCGGTCATAATAGCCTGGCTGTCATTGGCGGTTTGTTCGAGCTTCGCACAGAACCAGCCTTCGGGCTCCTCCGTTCCTCGCAGCCGGTACAGCCCAATGGCCGCTGCGCAAGCACAGGGACGCACACACCAACCGCCCGACACCTGGTACGAATTCCTGCTCAAACAGTTCAACCCGAGTGACGTTGACTACGGCGAGTGGATGGAGGAACGTCGCCGCGTACTCCTCGCGGCCAGCGTAAAGAACCCCTATTTCCCATACAGCTTGTGTGTGACCGTCTGGTCGCTGTTGGTGATGATTGCGTATGCCAAGCTACGGATTGATTGCCGCCGTGAGCGTTACCTGACCGAGGAGATGCTGACTGACCTGTACAACCAGGACCTATACTCCCGCCAGGCTGCGAAGGACGCCATCGCGAAGTACAACAATCACGTAGAACACTGCAACCGTGCAATCGAGGCAGGGTCGGGACAGACGATCTCCGGCGGCACATCTGAGATTGACGATCTCAAGGCAAGAATGAAGAAGGCAGCGGACGATCTGCGTTTCATGACTGGCGAAAGAGATCAACTGAGCGAGGAACTGAAACAAAGGTCCGCCGTTGTAACAGACCTGAGTCTGCAACTCCAGGCGCTATCGGAAAAGATCGACGGCAAAGGCGGCGCTCATGCGGTTGGCCAGGCGGGGTTGCCATTGCCTGCTTCGAACGCCGAGTACATGAAGCTCGTCAACTCGCTACAGCAGCAGCTTCTTGCAGAACGCGAAAAGAACAGAAGACTCAAGGGTGCATAAGGATCATGTTGGTGTCGATTACAGGGCTTGGTAGTGTGTGGCGCCGGCGGTTCGGCAACGACCCCGACGACCCGAGGCGATTTGCGCGAGCTGCCTACTACAACACCACGGGCGTGCCGGTAGACGGAACGATCCGTACTCGTTTGAAGGTTGCCGGCCACGCGCGCTTCAACTCAACCGGCGGCTTCAACCCGAATTATCCGCTGCGGATAATCAATCGTGTATTCGAGTGCGATGAGCCGTGTGTCTGGCAAGGACAGAACAAGATCCTGTTCAAGTACATGCTGGCAGCTCCGCGAGAACCCGACCTCTTCTTGGTTGTTGCGAGGCAAAGCGAGATTGGCCGCCTGCACATCGGAAACAGCGTGTGGAAGGCTGACAAAGGGCTGCTCATTTCATTTAGCGAATGCCGTGACCAACAGGAATGCATGTTGCTTTTGCCTGGCCATGGCTGGATACGCAGTGGCGTTGGGACGTTCATCCTTCAGCCGCTGACCGCGCGTCCCTGGATTGCACAGTTGCGGCTTGCGGTGTGACTTGCGCGTCGCCCGTAAACCCTCGCTGTCATTCTGAGCGCAGCGAAGAATCGGGATCTGAAACACTATTGGGAGATTGACAATGCGTTACATCAAACACTGCATCAGCTTGAGTTCCGAACATGACTACCCGCTGCTTCGCCAGGTGTTGCGATCCGGCTTCATCACCCACGACCAACTGTTTGAGTTCATGCAGCTTGGCAAGCACGAGTCGAGCCGCTCGACTTTTAACTGGAGAGCGCGGCGCCTTACCAAGTATGGCATGATCGCGCGGCACATGGTGCCGTCCGCAGGCAAAGCCTTTGTGTATTCCATCACACCTGCTGGGGAAATCGAGCTCGCAGCTATTGGCGAGCAATTCATCACCACGCCCGCCAAGCCGGACCGAAACAATAAAGAACTCCAGGTGGCCCACTCACTCGAACTCAATAACATCTACCTCAGCCTCTTGCGCGCGGATTTGCACGTGCGATGGGTGCCGGAGATCCAATTGCGGTCAAGGAACCTGTCCATGGGTGTCCGCAATGGAAAGGTCTACGACGCAATCGTGACGATCAGAGTGGACGATCGCGACGCAACGTTCGCGCTCGAGTATGAGCGCACGGCCAAGAGCGAGGGACTGTACGCCGAGGTTTTCAATAAGTTCGAGGCCGAGCAAGAGCTCGACCGCTTCCTTTACCTTGCGTCCACCGAGGACGTGCTGAAGTTTGTGTCCTGGCAGTTCAGGAACAGCAAGCGCACCGTCTGCTTCGGACTGCTGGCGGACTGGTATCGCCGCTTGCTCGACACCGAAGTCTTCGACTGGACATGTCATCAATACCGGCCGTTCCGCAGCGCCTTAATCGGTGGCGCCGACCCTGCCCAGGCTTCCACGGGCGTCCTCTCTTAAACTTTTTGCCTACTCTGTGATTATTTGTTGCCCTTCTTTGACTATTCCGGAGGCCCGCCAACCCACTGAGCCCCAGGGTGTTGCTTTCTGACTATATACTGAAATCAGCCGTTTTTGTGCCGCAAACGACAGGTGCTGAAATGGTAGGTAGCAAGAAGTTGTTAGGCGCCTTGTGCGTTCGTGGTCGATCGGTTTTTTGGAGCAGCGTAGCTCCTGTCGCTGTGGTGCGGTGATCAGTTTGCCATGTTCTGGTTTGTCGTGCGCATTGGATGGTAAGGCGCGCAGTGTTGTGTGGATTGTCCGCTGCGCACAAGCGCTCGTTGGGAACGGAGCGTGTGCACATGCTGTGTAGGAACCATACTAGTTGGTGCACGTGTACACGCTGTTGGCGTACGAAACGATGTGAAGTGATGCTTGGAGGTCCAGGCTTGTCCAGATGTCGTGACACAGGCCTTTGAATATATTCTCAGGTGCCTTATGAAGCTCCGCTTCCTTATCTCGATTTTGTGTTGCTGGCTGTCGTTGCACAGCCTGCTGGCCTGGAGCAGCCGCAGGAACTCCTGACCAAAGGCCAAGTGATGGACTGCGTGAAGGCAGAGATGAAACCCCCGGAGTTGGTCAAGCTGAACCATGATCGTAGAATCAACTTTGTGTTGAACGACGAATACCTCCTGGCCCTGCGCACGGCAGGCGCGCAGGAGGGTCATTCAGGCGTTGCGCGCCACCCGGCCCAAGCCGCTGAGCAACGAGCAAGTATTGTATTGTGTCGGCGTCATTAGGTTGGTGGCGTTTACGACTGCGCAAGTCTACAAAGCCGTAAGTTCAAAACAGCCGATATTATGGTTTCCCCGTTTCGCGTGCTTGGCGGGCCTAGGATAGCGCACCAAATCTCAAATCCGAGTACTCCAGAAGCGCGTAAGCTGAGCGGAAAACTCAGACGCGCCGCAGCGGACGGACAGCCGTAAGACGACCGCTAAATTCTAACAGTAGAGCGCCCTCTGTGGTAGGATTCTGTCACCATGAACGAATTCCCCGCCGAAATATGTGAGGCACTGAATGCCTACATCTATCGCCTCGAGGACCCTCGAAACGGACACACATTTTACGTGGGCAAGGGGCGAGCCAACAGAGCCTTTGCTCATGTAAGACTTGCCATAGAGGGTGAAGAAGGTCTTCGATACGACCGTATCCGTGAACTCAAGGCTGCTGGCTTAGAGCCGAACGTCATCATCCATCGACACGGGCTCACTGACGAATTGGCTTTGGAGATCGAGGCAGCGCTTATCGACGCATATGCCAGGGAGGACCTCGCGAATGAGGTGCGCGGTCACGACACAGATCGCGGAATGATGACTGTCAGTGAAATCGTCGAGAGCTATGCGGCAGCGCCTGCTCAAATTACAGTCCCGGCCATTTTGATCAAGATAGAGCGGGAATGGCATCCGGCACTGACCGCAGATCAACTTTACGAGCGGACTCGCAGATATTGGAGATGCAGACCAGAGAGACGACCCACTCCGCCCCGGTACGCATTGTCCGTCGCACGCGGCCTCATCCGTGAAGTCTTCGACATCCACACTTGGGAAGATTATCCCGACATGTCCCAGGTAGTTATCGATCCGACTAGGCATCAACAAAGGCGAAGCGAAGCCGACCAGAAGGGACAAGCCCGCAAAGGGTTCATCGGTGCCGTGACCAGTGATGAGAGGCTACGCGCTGCACTCATCGGTAAGAGCGTTCGTCACTTCCCCTTTGGTAAAGGGGCTCCGTTTGCTTATGCCAACTGTGGCAAACGATAGGCCACCCATTTCGAAATGAGTCCAGCGGGATTATATACTGCTCTCCTCGCTCTGCATCCGCAGCATCACCCGCCTCACCCATCCAAACTTTCACATCTCTTTTCGCCAAATTGGAGCCCGATGTAGTAGATCTCCACCCGTGTGTCGGTTAGGTTCGAAGCCAGGCCTGCATTCGGAGAGCAAGCTCGGTGGGAGAGTCCCGACTTGGTATCACGCTGCCATTACTCCCGACCCGCGAGGCCGTGTGCCGGCTAAACCATACTTGAAAAGGAGAAGTACATATGATCATTGGTGTCACGCATGACAATGACGGCCGTGTAGTCCAGCGACTGTCCGTATCCACAAAGGTTTCTATCGGGCTGCCACCCAATGGAGATCGCAACCATCCCACCAAGCTCGACCACTTCGTCTTCCTGCGCAAGAAGAAGACGGCCAACAGGGTTGAGTGGGAGATTGACCCGGAACTGACCAAGCACTACGGTGAGCAGTGCCGGGATCTTCACATTATGTTGATCGACGACGATATCGAAAACGTCTTCCCCAGCTCCTACGCTTGGTGGACGGCCACTGAGCGGAAATGCTGGGGTGACGGCGTCTCGGCTACCCGGCGCACGACTGAGAAACCTGGCGGCCAGCCTTGGACCCAGTGCGGTAGCGGATGCCCGGAGCTTTCGAGCGGTCAATGCAAGCCTGGCGGGGATCTGCGCTTCGTGCTGGCGGACTTCCCGCGGCTGGGGAGCGTCTGTCGCATCCACACCTGCTCGTATCGATCCATCCGCCAGATCCACTCCGCCTTGCAGGAGATCCAGACCTTCACGGGGGGTCGGCTGGCCGGGATCACGGCCAAGCTGACGGTTCGCCCGGAGGAGGCTACCTACTTCGACCGTAAAGAGAAGCGGAAGAAGACTTCATCCATCTGGGCGCTGAGTCTCGAGGTTGAAGGTGACGACATGCGGAAGCTCATCGCTAATCTGACGGAGAATGCCCGGCTTTTTGCTGAGACTCGGAAGCTGCTCGGGTCGGGCGGCAAGGTCTTTGAGGTGGTTGAGGACGAGCAAGAGCAGGCGCCGGAGGTCGCAACGGAGTTCTATCCGGCGTCGGCGAATGGTTCTGTGACTACAGAAGGCGCCGCGGCAGGCTCTCCTTCGGATACACCCCTCGCCGCTACCGCGCCGCAGCCAACGCCGAAGCCTTCGCCCCCTGAGAACAGCACTGCCCCGAGTGGGGGAAACGGATCGGCCAAGCCACCGGTGGAAGGGGCCGCGGCATCAGAGCTGATGGCGAAGCCTTCGTTCCCTGCAAACAACGCGACCCCGAATGGTGGGAATAGATCTGCCACGCCACCCGCCGAGGGGGCTGCCTCGCCTCCTGCGCACAACAATGGTAACGGGTCAGCGACAGCCTCCGGATTCAACCAACTCCGCAATGAGTTCCTGACAGTGGCACGCCGTGTGGCCACAACCAAGAAGCAAGCCATCGCTGAAGTGGTCGAATGGGCGAGCGGCGGCGCATTCAAGTACGGCGACGTGGGCCGTATGACGGAGGCTGATGTCCCGAAGTTGCGCGTAGCCGCTGAATTCTTGACCTCAGATCTCAACGGCACAGCCCATTGACCGAAAGCCCCCCTCCGCCCGCCACTGTTCCTTCTTACCCCAACCTGAATTCCCACCCAATGGAGCGTCGGCATGGCACCCATCCGTGTTGGCGCTTCAACCCTTGGCCTTTATCCGCCATCGTGTTACCTCCGAGTGGCTCTTCAGAAGGGTCCGGACTGAATCGATCAGTAGGCCCTTGCCAAATACGCAGAACCTAGTTATCCCGGACCTCGTCCTGGGGCTTTGATAGCACAAGCCCCACAGGCCGGCAAGTCAAAGTGACCGAAGACCATCCATTGGTGGCGGGGCCTGTTTTGAGGTCAACGGCCTTTTGTTGTTATCGGCGGAAGAAGCGCGGGCCTTGGGAAACGGGTCCGCGCTTGCTTTGCGACGCGGCTTCCCCTTCCCAATCTCCGCATCGCCGCCGGAGGGCTTATGCCGTCTAGCGGCGAGGAGGGGACTTGAATTTCTAAATTCCTTGGGGGCCTTTCATTGGCTCGACCGCGGGCACAAACAACGTCCGCACGCTGGCGAATTATGTGCAAGTCGACGCACCTCGGGGCGCGATAGGCACTTGGGGCACGGTAACGCCGAAATGCGGCAAAACGCAGGATTAAGGAGACCTGTTTACCGCTCCTACCCTCTGCTGCGCTGGCACGAACTGGCTGCCGCCCCACCTCGATATCGTGATATAATGAAAGAGGATAGTAGTCGATTCTGGAGAGGAGCCCTTCCTGGGGCTTTTCCCCAGAGTTGGCTGAGCCCGGTTGAAAGCACCAGCCTGATAAGCTGGCATACCTGAAAAGGTATCAAGGGTCCGAATCCCTTACTCTCCGCCAAAAACCTCCTCACAGTGCGTCTCCGATGCGCAGTGCTGGAGGTTTTTGGGGTTTAGAGGCAGGAGGTAAACGACAAATGCATTTGCGCGATGCAGCGCAGCCGGTAGAGGCAGCTTCGTTTACGGATGATACTTCACTACCCCACGTCGGGTGTCGTGTTTCCATCCATGCGCAGATTATTCGCGAGCATCAAATCAGCTGGTATTTTTTTCTGAAGGATCGCACTCCGCACAACCGGGGCGAGTTCAAGGACGCCGCCATTAGAACCTTTTTCTCCCTTGCAGAGCCAGACCGCGAAGGGGTCTTTAAGACCCTGCGCACGGTCCGGATTCACATTGTGGATCCACGCCCGTATGCAGCAAATCTACATGAGGCTCTCAAGAGGCATCTTCCCAAGGGGAGCACGGTCTCAGACTTTCTGAATCGCCTCGATAAGTCGACCAAAAACCTTGAACATTTCCGGCATGCGGCCATCCGATACGTTGCGACCCGCATGCTTAGCGACTCTCCAGCCGAACGTCTGAAGATCGAGTACCAGGCGTGGGAATGTACTAATGGTCTGAGTCTCTTGCCATTCGAGGTTCCGGCGCCGCGCCAATTCGACCTAACGCCCTTTGAGCATCGTCGGGCCAGGCTGCTAAATGACGTGGCTAATTTCATTTCAGCTTCGGCTTCTGTGTTCACTCCAGCGATCGACGAATTTCGTCGGGCACAGGACGATTACTCGTTTAGTTCACCCATGGCCGCGCCTTGGCTCATTAGCTCTGCCCTCGGACATTCGCATGCGTTCGACGAGGGCCACAGCCATGCACTGAGATGGATCGAGGAGCAGCGTGTTAATGTGCTGTCCCAACTTGACCGTCACAGGCACTTTTATCCGGAATATTTGCCGCGGCCGCTGCTGGAGCTGATTTCTACGGAATCGGTCCCAATCCAGGCCGCCGATATCGCGGCAAGCATAGCAAGGGAATTGTGGCGCCGCAACAATCTGCCCCACTTGGTCCGTCGATTTGAGTATGTGACATTCAACGGGGAACGATTGTCTGAAGCTCGTGCCGAACAGTACGAAGACATTTTCCGGTCGATCCATTTATCTAATTAGGGCAATAATTTACTTAATTCATCCGCCCAAAGGGGCCACGATGAGAACGGCGGAGGTGTCGAATATAAACCGCCACGCGGAGGTGGCCGGTGACCTCCGCCCGAGAAGCGTATACCAGTTTAAGTGAGCTGTTCAAGATTGCTTTCCCCGATAACAGGAAAGGTAGGTCCTTTGCGGTTATGGCCGAAATCCTGGACACATTCATGGATGAAAGTTCGGATCAGGAACAGAAAGATGTATTCTGCGTTGCTGCGGTTTTGGCAAATGAAAAAATATACAGGCCGCTAGAAGACGAATGGGTCAAGCGACTGGATGAAGACGGCATCAAATACTTCCGGGCAAGTGACTGCAAGAGCGTTCGCGGCGCATTTGAACATCTCCGTAAGAAGTGTGGTTCATTTGAAGCGGCCAAAAAAGTAGCCGATGCCGTTCGCGAAGATCTTGAGCATTTGTTGATCCCGTCCCATTGGATTGGTTTCGGCGCTGGCGTGATCGTTCCAGAGTACAAGGCAGTGCTACGAGAATTCCCAGAAGCACGTTTCTTTTTCTCCGAAGATGAAACGGTTCCAGCATACACGCAGGTAATGTATGAGGTTGCTCGTGAGGTTCGGAAAAAGGCTAAAGGGTTTGGCGTGGCCTACATCGTGGACGACTCCACTTATTCTGAAAAGATCGTACACGCATTTTATGCGACCAAGAAAAACCATCCCACCGTTGGAACATCCATGAAGACAATTGCTCCCCTTGATGACAAGGAGACTCCAGCTTTACAGATGGCGGATTTATTCGCAAGCGTAGTCAAGGACATATTTTTAGACTGGTTGGCGCATGAGTCCTCGGGACCGGACTTAGGTGAGTGGCATAGCCATGTCGAGAGAATAGGAAGGTTCGACAAAGCTGTGATGGCCAAGTCACTGCTCAAGACTTTTAAGAGTTCTAGATTCGCAAAGGGAACCCTAGCTCGTCAATTCATACCAGAGCGTAAAATGACAAAGAGCGAGATCAAGCAACAGCGACGCGCTCTAGTTAGGAAGTTACTTAATCAAGTGGAATTTAAGGATGTCCAACAATGAAAGCAGAACCAAATTTCAGAGGTTCGACGCTACAGTAGGGAAAATCCTCTCTGTTTCTCATAAGGAATTGCAGGCGAGAGAGAAGGAATGGAAGCGGCAGAAACAGAGGAAGCGCAGGAAAGCAGACTCCCGCAAATAGAAAATCCCGATTTCTCCAATTGACAAGCGGGTAAGGTCTTGAGGTAGGTTAATTCCATGACCATTGAACACAAAATGGTCATGGGGCTGGAAGACATAAAGGCAATCACATTGAAATGCCTCAACCCACTAGGTTGCGAATCTACGTTCTCAGGTTCGCCGGATGACATCAAAATCCCCAACAATTGTCCTCTTCCCATCTACAGATGCGTCTCACCGAGTCAATGGTTTCGCAAGCCCAGAATCGTTTTCCGATTTGGACTACACCACCGACCCTACTCCTACTCGCGGGCGAAGTGATCATCGATAATTAAGTCGCCGATAAACGGGTATTAACCGGCCAATCTTTTAGTGACACCTCTAAGCGCTGTAGCTGAGAAGGGTTATTCTTCTCCAGTTGGGATTTTTCTCTTCAGGAGGAGGGGCCCTGCTTCCGGCTCAGATCTTGGC
>JBEKIZ010000079.1:0-23883 GCA_050011515.1 Terriglobia bacterium
GTTACGGGTTCATCCAGCGCGAAAGCGGGGAGGACGTATTCGTCCATTTCTCAGCTATTATTGGCGACGGATACCGGTCGTTAGAAGAAGGCGCAAAAGTCAGCTTTGAAGTGAAAACCGGCCCGAAGGGGTTGCAAGCCGCAGACGTCGAGCGCGTGTAACTCAGCAAGGCGCCCGCTCCCGGCGGATTGCAGACTGCCGGGAGCATTCTCACCTGAAGACCCGGGCAGTAAATAGGCTCGCCAAGGGAAGAGATTCTCGGTCTTGACGGTGAAGTGTGCGCATTAATCCCCAGCCGCTCACAGAATGAGATCGGTAGTGGGTTAGGCGCGGACCGCAGACTGCGCACCATGCGCACCGGGCGCGGGAGATGCTGTCCCGCTGTCAGAGTTTTAGGAGCAACCCTCCTACTGCCCCCTCCGCGCGGGCGGCCATCTTCTGGACTTCGCGAGCGCAGACGTACCGCCCCCACACACACCACGATGGGCACGCCGCCTTGCTTTAAGCCCTGAAGGGGTAACCTATCCCAGCCCAAGCCAACCGCCCATAAGCGTCAACTTGGGCTGCCAACGCCCGTAAGTGAGCTCGCCGGGGCGAGCGGGGGCGGTGGACGAGCTGCAAGTCCACGGGGCCCGCCATTCTTATTGGCGGGCGCTACTTCCGGTGGGGTCTACAGGCTTTCTTCTGACTTCTGTCTCCTGACTTCTGATTCTTGCTCATCACTCGTAACTGTCTTTCTATTCCCTGCCCCCCAGCCCCTCGACCCCGACACCTGCCCTTCAGGGCTGAGTGTCTAGTGAGGTAGCGTCTTCCGTCGAGGCGTAATAGCCCCGGCGGGCATAGACTGTGTATTTTCGCTGGGAGTCAATCGAACCATCCGTGATGCGGATCTCGATTTCCCGGAAGGCGCCATCGTGGCGACGATTGGTGCTGTAGTAGCCGAGGCTGTAACGCTGCTTCAAGCGAGAGATCGCAGTGGCCATGGCTGAGCGGATGGAGTCCAGGTTTTTGGCGTCGATAACTTCTCCCCCGGTCTCGTGGGTTATCCTCGGCACGGAGACGTCGCGAAAGGTGGGAAGAAGTACGTACATCGAGTGTGGGTGTAACCCTTGCTCGACCCGAATGCTGTAAATCACCGCTTCGGATTCGAGCGCCTGGCGAATGACGCGATTTTCGTCGGTGTAACCTTTGAGGGTGTTTTCATTGTCAGAAACCAGGATGATGGCGTGACGGCGGTCCGGGGCCGCGCGGGCGAGGTAATGCGCGGCCTCGAAGAGCGCGTCTGGGATGACCGTGCCGCCCCCGGCGCGAATGGCTTCGATGGCGTCCGTTATGCGTTGCCGATTCCTCGTCAGACCTACCAGCATTTCCGCCCGGGCGGCAAAGTCAAACAAAGCCACCTGATCGTCCGGTTTGAGTGAAGAGAGCGTGTCGAAGGCCGCGCGATGCAGTTGCTTCAGAACCGGACCCATGCTCCCGCTGCAATCCAAGACCAGCGCTACAGCCAAAGGGAGCTCATCGCGCGAAAAATAATCGACCCGCTGCTCGACACCGTTCTCGTAGGCCCGAAAATTCTCGCGCCTCAGGTTGTTGACAATGCCACCGTCCTGATCGCGAACAGTCGCCTCGACCAGGACCAGATCCACATCCGCCTTAAGCCTGAATCTGTCCCCCCCGCCTGCCGTCGCAGGCCTGTCAACGGGCCGGGAAGGCGCGGTGGGCGCCAACCTCTGTGTCTCCTGTGGCGCAACTCTCGCCGCATCTTTCGACTGGCTATCGGGTACTGCGCCTGGCCGGCCGTCAGGAGGTAAGTCCTCAGGTTTCCCGAGAGGGGCGGCAAGGTGCTGTGGAGGGGCCGCGGGGGAGGTAGCGGGCGGCGATGATGGCGGGAGTTGACCGGGAGCGACCTGCGTCCCGGCCAGCGCCAAGGCTAGCACAGCGACAGTTCGACGCAACACCGCGTTTTTCATCGGCGTCCTCGCTGGTTTTTGCGATGCATGCGATCGAGCAGGCGTTGTCCAGGAAACGCGGAAGGGGCTAGGTGCTGGGGGCTGGGGAAGAACAGAGGGCAGCAGGCAGTGCGCAGTAAGCAGGAGGCTGCGGGCAAAGGGCAGGAGGAGGGAGGGGAATAATTCAGAATTTACAATTCAGCATTTACAATGACCCCACCCCCCAGTCCCTAGCCCCCAGCCCCTGCCTTATCCTACTGGGTGGATTCTGAAGAGCTGCGCGCCGTGGGGACGCACTTCGACACTGAACTCGCCGTCGCGGTTGCCCAGGTCCTTGTGTTGCCAGAGGTCGCGCACGCCACACTGACCGCTCAGGTTCAACTGCGTCCATTTCACGCGCATGGTGGCGGGCGCGTGATCGTCGAGGTTAAAGAGCGCAAGGTATTTATCCCGGCTGTTGGGGACGCTGGCGACCCAGGCCACCTGATTTCCTTCTGCAAACAGCTCGTGATTCCCGGTGCTGTGCTGATCGACGGCCAGCACTTCGTCGTTGGTGAGCAGTGAGAGTGTGAACGCATCATTGCTGGGTAAGTCGCCGCCGAACATCAGCGGCGAGCGGAAAATGGACCACAGCGTCATGTGGGTGAATTGCTCGTCCGGGGTGAAGTTCGTGTGGCGCTCGTTGCCCCGCTCGGCGCGGATCGCGATGCGCCCCAGGGGCAGCATATCGGCGTCCGGCCAGTGTCCAGGGACAGCGTGAGGCGCCCAGGCGCGGCACAAAGGAAATTGCTCCTTCAGGCTTTTCCAGTTGTCCCAGAAGTCGCCGGAGATCCGCCACAACTGGGCGTGCTTTTTCAGGTCTTCCGCCTGCTCGAGCGGAGCGGGTCCCGGCGAAAGGCTCAAAACAATGGGCCGCCCGCATTTCTGGATGGCTTGGCTCAAGGCGGCAATTTCGTCGCCGTGGTAGGGCGAGCTCATGTCATCCGCCTTAATGTAGTCCACGCCCCACTGCGCGTAGAGCTTGACGATCGAATCGTAGTAGGCCTGCCCGCCGGGCTTGGTCATGTCCACGCCGTACATGTCCGTTAGCCACGTGCAGATGCTTTTGGGGTTGGCGATATCGCCCGCGCGAAGGTTGGTGCCCAGCACCGGGAGGTTCTTCGTCACGGCCTGCCGGGGGGTTCCCCGCATGATGTGGATGCCAAACTTCAACCCCAGGCCGTGGACATAGTCCGCCAGCGGCTTGAATCCCTGCCCGTTCGCCGCCGAGGGGAAACGGTTCCGGGCGGGAGTCAACCGGCCAAATTCGTCCATCACCAACTCTGCGTTGGGCCGATAACCATGCGCTCCCGCTTCAGGCTCGGACCATTGGATGTCCACAACCACATATTGCCAGCCGTGCTTGGCGAGATGCTTGGCCATGTAGTCCGCGTTGGCCTTCACTTCTTTTTCTGTGACCGAAGGACCGTAACAATCCCAACTGTTCTATCCCATGGGCGGGGTTGGAGCAAGGAGTGCGGTTTGTGGTTGGGCGCCCGCCGCCGTTGCCGGCGAAGCGGCAAGACCCAACACGATCAGCATAAGACTCGCAACCGAAATATCTCGCCATGATGCCATTTCCTTTTTGGACCTCCCGCGGAGGCGCAGCCTCCGCGAACAGGAATTTAGCACATTGCGCCCCAGAAAGGCAGAGCTTTCCGCACCGTTCGCCGCGGCGGATTAGCAAACCCCGTTGCTCAGGCAGAGACGCGAATCCCAACTGGACGCCCTTTCGCAAGGCCTTTATAATCGCCGGTGGACCTTCCAGGGGGTGATTATGTGCAGGCAACTCGGCTCGAAGCGGATTTGGGCAGGCACAATCACAGCGAAGTATGTATTTCGGGCGTTCGTGCTGGCGGTGGCAATTGCGCTCACGGCCCTTTGCGCCTGGCCGCAAGACACGCTCAAGGCGGTCACCGACAATGTGAGTTACAACGCCGGCTCGGAAGTCCGTCTAAAGATCTTTCTTTCCCCTTCTGAACATCCCAGGTCAGCTCCTTTTGACATCTCCGCCAACATTCGCTACGCGGGGGAAAAGGAGTTCTTGGAAGAAAGAAATGTGGAGATCGCCAGCCACTTGAACCCCGGCGGGAAGGAAACGGTGATAGAGTACCGCCCGCTTTGGAAGATTCCCGAAGAGGCAAGAACCGGGCGATATGAAGTTGATGTGGTTCTAACCGATTCCCAGTCTCATGAGGCCCTCCTGGTGGCCCGGCGAGTGGCCTCTTTCTCCGTTTATCGAAAGCTGGTGAAGATTGAAGGAATCCAGCTTGACCGAACCTTTTACACGCCGGGGGACTCGGTCGCGTGCAAGGTTAAGCTCAGAAACCTTACGGGCCACACGATCAGTAACCTGCGGGTGGAGTTTTCCGACCGCTACTGGCCGTGGACTGCACAAACCTCGGAGCGCGCCGAGGTTGACGTGGTAACGATTGGGGAGGCGCTTCCTTTAGCAGCCGGAGGCGAACAGGAACTCCAATCCGCGAAGGCTGCCGTTGCCAAGCAGGTACAGCAACCTTCGGTTCAGCAGTATGCGGTGGTGGTGTGGGACCATGACCGCAAGGACATTTACGACATTGCATTCAGCCCCGAGGTCTTCATTCAACCCGGCGGGATTACCGAGCCCAAACCGTACCCCTTACAATACATCTATCCGAATCTGGACGCCGTCAACGTTACCAGTTATCGGCACTTTTATCCTCCCAGCCTCGATTCGGCCGCCATTCAATTCGAGCGCGAGCACACGATGTTGGTGTCGGGCAGCGAGGTTAGGTTGCGGTTCTCGGTGCGCAATCCCACGGACCAACCCTGGCGTGGCATCACTATTCGCGCCCGCTTGTTCGACCCCCAGGGCAAAGAACTCGCCGCCAAGCAAATAGCTGCAGGGGTTAACCTCGACCCAAGAAGCTCGGCGCTTGCCGAGGAGGCCAAGTTCGCGCTTCCGGCAGGTCAAAACGGGATTTTCCGGGCGCAGGTGGAGGTGAGCGACACGTCGGGCGAGACCATGGCAACGGGAGTTCTCGAACTGGCGGCAAACCCCTTGCCACGTTCCATCTTGATTTTTGCCGCCCATCCGGACGATGAGGGAGCGCACGCCGGAATCATCCGTGCTGCGGTGGAGAATCACATCCCCATTCACCTCGTGTATTTCACCAGTGGCGATGCCGGCTCGTGTGACCGATACTACGAGCATTCCTGCGCACCTGCTGAGGCCCTGAACTTTGGCGCCCTGCGCATGGAAGAGGCGCGCCGGTCGCTGGGTCACCTCGGCGTGCCTCGCGAGAACATTTATTTCCTCGGCCTGCCCGACGGTGGCTCCGGTCAGATCTGGTATGACCATGTGGAGGCCTCGAGCCCTTACCTTTCCGTGCTGCTCGCCAGCGAGCATGCGCCTTACGAAGATGTCGCTCAGCCCAATCTTCCCTATGCGCGCCGTGCTGTGGTCGAAGCAGCCGAGCGATTCATCCGCGAATTTCATCCCGAGGTCATTTACACGGGACACCCCGACGAGCGCCACGTGGACCACCGGACCAACAATTGGTTCGTCGTAAAGGCCCTCCAGGAATTACTCCGTGAAGGTGTGGTCCGGCCCGACCTTACACTGCTGACTGACCAGGTCTACGGGCCGGGGCCGCAGGCCCATGCGCCTTACCATTACCAGAAACACGTTCTGCACGTGTCCGGTGACGTCATGAGTCTCGCCCAAGAGGCTCACTGGTTCTATCAATCCCAGAGCGGCAACCGAGAATTGGGGCGCCTCCACACTTTTGACAAGTTACCGCGTGTGGAAGTCCACTGGCAAATCCTGGATTGGAAGGAGCATGAAGGTTGGAATGAAAAGCCTTGAGCACTTCGCCTGCTGAGAGCCGGAATGACTGAGCAAGACAAGCCTGACAAATTGGAGAGCGAGGCAACCGAGAATCGTTCCTCTGACGAACAGTTCCCCGCTGAACCTTTTCCCTGCCCGGCCTGTGGGCAATTGTTGGCGCCCTCGTGCCGCGTCTGCGTCGCCTGCAAGCACCCGATCGATCCCGCCGAGATTGGCAAACCAAGAATTCTCCCGGCGGTCGGAGAACCGGCGCGACGGGAACCCGAAGCCGTGCGGTTTTCCTGGCGAATCTTCCTCATCGTATTTGCGATATGGGTGGTGGGCGCGAGTCTGGTTCAGCGTTACATGGAACCCCTGAAAGGCCAGCTTGTGTTGGGAAGCGTGCAAATCCTTTGCTCCTTCTGGGTCCTTTTCGACGCCCTGCAAAAGCGCCTGCCAAGCCCGCTAAGGTGGGGAATGGGCACCCTGCTGCTGTGGCCGATCATTTTTCCCTGGTACCTGGCCAGAAGAAGGCGGCCCAGGCAACCCTGCCCGTTCGTCGAGGCGCAGGTCAGCCCCATAACGCGAGCGGTACTTCTTATCCTTCTGGCTGTTCTCGTTTACCTGATTTTCAAGCAAGCCCCGCCCCACTGAACTCCGGCGATTTTGGATTTTAGATTTTGGATTAGCGATTCGAGGTTGCCCCTGTCCTCCGAGGGTTTTGGATATTGGCCTAAAATTGCCGGGAAGCAAGGTTCATGAATCCAAAATCCAAAATCTAAAATCCAAAATTAAATGCTCAGTGCGCCCTGAGAAGCCTTGCAGATATATATCTCCGCCTTCAGGCCCAGGGCGTCCTCATATCCCCGGCGGACGGCCTCGGCAAAAGCCTCAGCGGCGTCCTGGCGGACCAGGTTGACCGTGCACCCACCGAACCCCGCACCGGTCATGCGGGCGCCGAGGACTCCAGGTTGTTTCCACGCCAGCTCAACCAGAACATCCAATTCCTTGGAGCTGACCTCGTAATCGTCCCGCAGGCTTTCGTGCGAAGCGTTCATGAGTTGTCCAAAGCGCTCGATGTCACCGGATTCCAGAACCTTGACGGCCTCCAGAACCCGATGGTTCTCCGTGACGACGTGGCGGGCCCGGCGAAATAGAATCCCGCTGAGGACCGAACGCGCAGCCTCAAGGTCTGCGGGCGCGAGGTCGCGAAGCGACTTTACCGCAAGGCCAGTGGAAGCAATCTGAGCCACCGCCTGCCGGCACTGGTTCAGACGAACCTCGTATTCCGACTGCGCCAGGGCGCGCTTCACGCCGGAGTTGCAGACGACAATCTTCACGTTGTCCCGCAGAGGCACGTGACGGTAGATAAGATCGCGGCAATCGAGGAAGAGCGCGTGGTTTTCGCGCCCCAGCGCGGAAATGAACTGGTCCATGATGCCGCAAGGAACGCCCACAAATTGGTTCTCAGCCTTGCGAGAGAGTTTGACGAGATAAACCGGATCCACATCGAGGTGGAGAAGGTTTTTCCAGAATGCGGCCGTGCCCACTTCCACCGCCGCCGAGGAGCTGAGGCCCGCCTCGCGCGGCACGTCGCCCCCAAAAACCATGTCGGCGCCCGAGAGCCGATGGCCATCCTCCTCGAGGTATTTCGAAACCCCGCGAATATAATTGCTCCAGGAATTCTTGCCATCCTTTTGGATATCCTCAAGATTGAATTCGACAGAACCGTCGAAATCGATGGAATGCACTCGGACAAGCCGATCGGCCCGCTTACGGCCAGCGAATCCGATGCTCCGGTCGATGGCCGCCGGCAGGACGAACCCGTCGTTGTAATCGGTGTGCTCGCCGATAAGGTTCACGCGCCCCGGGGCGCGTACCACCACCTGCGGTGGCGCCCCGTAAATTGTGTAGAAGTCTCGTTCAATCATTGGGTCTCCCATTGTTAGAGTAGGCAGTAAGCAGTAGGCAGCACGCAGTGGGCAGCGGGAAAGATTACCTCAGAACATGAAACGCGTGAGCGTGATTCAAAACAAGTTCCAACCCTTTTGCTTCGCCTTCCCGAGCAGCTCACCGTACTCTCTCGGTCAGGCACTGAGTTTACTGCCTCCACACTAAACTGCTTACTTCCAGTGCTCAGCGCGGATTAGGGATTTGCTCCCGGCGCTGCGGTGGCAGATCGCGGAGCTCCGCAGCCTTTTCCTCCGCCAGCGAGTCGTTCAGAAAGGTTCCCGCGCTAGTTTCGACACTGGCCAGGTATTTCAGCTTCTCCTTGCTGCGATGGGGAGGATAAAACTCGATGTGGAAATGGAAATAGGGAAAATCCCCTTTCGTAGGCGCCTGGTGGAGCACCATCATGTAAGGAAACGACATCTGAAAAAGATTATCGTATTTAAGTGTGACCCACTTCAGAATCTCGGCAAGCGCGCGCTCTTCGGAGGGCCGGAACGCATCCAGGGCGACTAGATGGCGGCGACAGAAAATGTGGACTTCATAGGGCCAGCGCGCGTAAAAGGGCACGAAAGCCGTGAAGGCCTCATTCTCGGCAACAATTCGCCGCCCCTCACCGCGCTCTTTCTTGAGAATGTCACAAAACAAGCATCTGCGTTTGGCTCGCTGGTGAGCGCGCGCCGATTCAATCTCCCTCTTGAGGCGCGGCGGAATGAACGGGAAAGCATAAATCTGCCCGTGGGGGTGAGGCATGGTCACGCCAATAACTGCGCCCTTGTTTTCAAAAATCAAAACATAGCGAATCCCCGCAGTGGCTTTGAGTTCCGCAAAGCGCTTTCGCCATATCTGGACGAGCTTCACAATGTGGTCCAACGAAAGTTGCGGCAGCGAAGTATGATGGTCCGGAGAGTAAAGGACCACGTCGCACTTGCCATACGACCGCGCCACTCGATAGAAGTCGTCGCCCTGGATGGCAGGCTGCGGCGGGGGAATGGAAAAGGCGGGAAAATCGTTGGGGTAAATATAGCAGTCATAGTTGTCCGGAACTCTCCCCGAGCCCGGGCAGAATGGGCACCAATCCTCCGGCATCTGCGGTCGGTCCTGGCGGTGGGAGGCCGTTGAGACCCATTCACGAACAGCAGGATTCCAGCGGAGTTCAGTCATGAGGCGCCACGGCGCGAGGCCCTGAATGCGAGAATGCCCATGAATAGGCCGAAGAGCAGCATCGCTGCGCCCCACCAGATATCGATGTTCACTCCCAGAGAGTTCACGAAAATGGCTGGGTCGGCCACCGCGCCATAAATTATAAGAACGCCGCCGTAAATGCTGAAGATGATTCCAATTGGTAAGCGAATGTCCAAACCCATGGTTTTCACCAGAAGATGATATTCAACACCGTGCAGAGGGCGAGGATGCCAATGGCAAGAATGCCAGGCCTCTCATACCAGGGCAGGTCCCGGTTTCTCGGCTTTGGAGTCAGAGAGTACACAAGCCCCACCAGCTCTTCTTCCTTTCGAGGTTCGGTGAACAGAGTCACCACGACGGTCACCACAACGCAGACCGAGAAAGCCCAGATAGCCTGATAGAAATTCGCCGCCATATCGGTGGGGTAGAAAATCACATGATAGTGATAAAGGGTGTAATGGGTGGCGGCGGCGAGAATCCCGGAAAGCAATCCCCAGAAACCGGAGTGGGCGCTGGTGCGCTTCCAGAACATTCCCAGCAGGAAGGTACCGAACAGCGGCGCGTTGAAAAAGGCGAAGAGGAGTTGGAGATAATCCATCAGGTTGTTGAACTTCAGAACGATGAAGGCCGTTCCGATTCCCACCGCCACCGCGAAAATCGTCGCGAAACGACCTACATTCAGATAGTGATGGTCAGGCTTGCCGGGGTTAACGTGCGTCTGATAGATGTCGAAAGTCCAAACCGTGTTGAAGGCGGTGACGTTTCCGGCCATGCCTGACATGAAACTGGCCAGCAGCGCCGTCAGCCCGATGCCTAAAAGGCCCGAGGGATAAAACTTGCCCAGCATGGCCGGGAGCGCATTGTCGTACCGGCCGTTGAGGTATTTCGTCAGGGAGGGGTCAAGCGCAATGGCCACCAAGCCGGGAAGAACAACTATCAGCGGAAAGAACATCTTCGGGACGGCCGCAATGAGGGGCGTGCGCTGAGCGGCGGGCATGTCCTTCGCCGCCAAGCCGCGCTGGACCACCAGGAAGTCCGTACACCAATAGCCGAAGGAAAGCACAAAGCCCAGTCCGAAGATCGTGCCGAACCAGTTGATCCCCATGGGATTCTGGCTGGCATGCCAGATGTTCGCCCAAGTATGCGCGTAGCCGGGATTCGGCAATTTCGCCTTGAGCCCTGTAAAGCCCCCGACCGCCTTTAGTCCCAGGATCGCCAAAGGAAGGAACCCAAACACGATGAGGAAGAATTGGAGCACTTCGTTGTAGATCGACGAGGTCAACCCCCCGAGGTAGATGTAAATCGCCACCACCGCCGCCGACGCGACCACGCTGGCGCCGAATGGCCAGTTCAGCAGTCGCTGGAAGAGAATCGCCATGGCATAAAGATCGATGCCTGAGACCAGCAGCGTCATAAGCGCGAAGGATAAGGCGTTGAGCGTCCGCGTCTTCTCATCGTAACGTTTACGCAGGTACTCGGGGACGCTGCGCGCCTTGCTGCCGTAATAAAAAGGCATCATGAATACGCCCACGAAGCACATGGCAGGCATGGCAGCAAGCCAATAGAAATGGTTGACGAACATGCCATACTTGGCGGCGTTGGCAGCGTGACCCATGACCTCGAGCGCACCGAGATTCGCGGACATGAAGGCAAGCCCGGTAATCCAGCCCGGGATCGAGCGCCCTGAGAGGAAGAAATCATCGCTGGTCTTCATCCGGCCTCGCAAGGCGATGCCAATTCCCAGGACGAAAATGAAGTAGATGGCGATAATCGCGTAATCGACAAAATGTAGATGCATATCGTCCTACCGAAGCGCGCATTCTTATCACAGCCCACGGCAAAAGTAAATGAAAGACATCGAGGGCAATGACGAGGACGGAAAGCGGGTTCCCGGTGCCGGGTACCAGGTGCCAGGAAATCAGTGACGAGGGACAAGCAGAAGCAGGTAGCGAAGACCTCTTTTGAAGGCCCGCTGTTCGTTCAAGAAAGTGGAGCACAGGCGGCAGGTTTGTAGAACAGGTCTGGGCTAGTCGCGCCGCCGAAGCCGTATGAATACTGGCCGCGATCAGGTGGCATCCAACGGTTGGGATCGGGCCGCCGCCTACAGAGCCGTATGTAAGGTGGGGCGGTGTGAGGGGCGGGCGCCGCCTCGCTATGATGAGCGGGGCCTACAACCACTCCCGCTCGGCAACCTCACTGCACTTGCAATGTCAGATTTATAGAGTTGCTGAGGTTGGTGGAACCTGACGTACACGTGCCAGTTACCGTCAGGGTATATGTGCCTGGCGGCGTGCCGAAACTGCTCTGAGGAGCAGGGCCACCACCACCTCCGCCGCCACCACAAGCTGCCATTGCCCCCATCACGAGCAACAGAGCAGCGAAAGTGACAAGCCCCGCTCGGCTTCGTCCCACTCCGGGTTGCACCCGGCCCCGGGTTGCCCGAGCCAAGCTTCCCAACGCTGCCAGAGCCACTGTCCAGAGAAGCCAAGGCCAGGATTGGACGGGTCCGGGGGCAGGAAGGGGATTGGGCCGCAGCGCGCCAACAGAGGGCGCAGTCGTGGTTACTTTTACCGTGACGTTTGTTGAGGAACTACTCAGGGTCAATGAACTCGGTGAAACCGTGCAGGCGGCTTCCGAGGGCGCTCCCGTGCAAGTGAAGGATATGTTTTGATTGAATCCACCCACTGCAACGACGCTCAATGTGTAACCGGCCGTGCCTCCCGGTGAGACGGTCGCAGAGGTGGACGAACCTGGCGGCGCAGTGAAAGTGAAGTCTTCACCGGTGCCCGTAAGTGCGACGGATTGCGGGCTTCCGACGGCGTCATCGGCGATGGTCACGGCCCCGGTTATGGCCCCGGCGGCGGTCGGCTCGAAGGTCACGCTGAGGGTGCAGCTCGCATTGGCCGCCACGCTCGAGCCGCAGGTGTTCGTCTGAGAGGAGTCGCCGCTAGCCGTGATGCTGGTAATGCCGAGCGCCTCGCTCCCCGTATTGCTGAGGGTGACGCTTTGAGCGTTGCTGGTTGTGCCCACCTGTTGTGCGGCGAAAGTCAAGGAAGCGGGGGAGAGGCTGACCACCGCGGCGGACGCGCCGGTTCCTGTCAGGCTGACGGTCTGCGTGGCAGGGTTGGCGTTATCGGTAATGGTCACGGCCCCGGTTCTGGTCCCAGTAGCCGTCGGCTTGAAGGTCACGCTGATGGTACAACTGGCGCTGGCCGCCACGCTCGCGCCGCAGGTGTTGGTTTGGGAGAAGTTGCCGCTCGCTTTGATACTCGTAATAGTAAGGCTAGCGTTCCCCGTATTCCTGAGTGTGACGCTTTGAGCGCTGCTGCTGGTGCCCACCTTTTGTGCCGGGAAAGTCAAGGAAGTGGGGGAGAGGCTCACCACGGGCGCAGTGCCGGTTCCCGTGAGGCTGATGGTCTGGGTGGAAGGGGTGGCGTTATCGGTGATGGTTACGGCCCCGGTTCTGGTCCCAGCCGCCGTCGGCTTGAAGGTCACGCTAAGGGTGCAACTCGCGCCAACCGCCACGCTCGAGCCGCAGGGGTTGGTTTGGGAGAAGTCGCCGCTCACCGTGATTCTGGTAATGCGGAGGGTCGCGCTCCCCGTGTTCTTGAGTGTGACGAGTTGAGCTTTGCTGCTGGTGCCCACCTGTTGTGCGGGGAAAGTCAAGGAAGCGGGGGAGAGGCTGACCACCGGTGCGTCTACGCCGGTTCCTGTCAGGCTGACGGTCTGGGTGGCAGGGCTGGCGTTATCGGTGATGGTCACGACCCCGGTTCTGGTCCCAGTGGCCGTCGGCTTGAAGGTTACGCTGAGCGTACAACTGGCGCTGGCCGCGAGGCTCGTGCCGCAGGTGTTGGTTTGGGAGAAGTCGCCGCTCACCGTGATGCTGGTAATGCTGAGGGTGGCGCTTCCCGTATTGCTGAGGGAGACGCTTTGAGCGCTGCTGCTGGTGCCCACCGCTTGCGCCGCGAAAGTCAAGGAAGTGGGGGAGAGGCTCACCACGGGCGCAGTGCCGGTTCCCGTGAGGCTGACGGACTGGGTGGCAGGCTTGGCGTTATCGGTGATGGTCACGGCCCCGGTTCTGGTCCCAGTGGCCGTCGGCTTGAAGGTTACGCTGAGCGTACAACTGGCGCTGGCCGCGAGGCTCGAGCCGCAGGTGTTGGTTTGGGAGAAGTCGCCGCTGGTGGTGATGCTGGTAATGCTGAGGGCGGCGCTCCCCGTATTGCTGAGGGTGACGCTCTGAGCGCTGCTGCTGGTGCCCACCAGTTGTGCCGGGAAAGTCAAGGAAGTGGGGGAGAGGCCTACCACGGGCGCAGTGCCGGTGCCCGTGAGGCTGACGGTCTGGGTGGCAGGGCTGGCGTTATCGGTGATGGTTAAAGAGCCGCTCCGCGAGCCGCTCGCCGTGGGAGTGAAGGTGACGCTGAGGGTACAACTGGCGCTGGCCGCGAGGCTCGAGCCGCAGGTGTTGGTTTGGGAGAAGTCGCCGCTGGTGGTGATGCTGGTAATGCTGAGGGCGGCGCTCCCCGTATTGCTGAGGGTGACGCTCTGAGCGCTGCTGCTGGTGCCCACCAGTTGTGCCGGGAAAGTCAAGGAAGTGGGGGAGAGGCCTACCACGGGCGCAGTGCCGGTGCCCGTGAGGCTGACGGTCTGCGTGGCAGGGCTGGCGTTATCGGTGATGGTTAAAGAGCCGCTCCGCGAGCCGCTCGCCGTGGGAGTGAAGGTGACGCTGAGGGTACAACTGGCGCTGGCCGCGAGGCTCGAGCCGCACGTGTTGGTTTGGGAGAAGTCGCCATTGGTGGTGATGCTGGTAATGCTGAGGACCGCGCTCCCCGTATTGCTGAGGGTGACGCTTTGAGCGCTGCTGCTGGTGCCCACCAGTTGTGCCGGGAAAGTCAAGGAAGTGGGGGAGAGGCCTACCACGGGCAAAGTGCCGGTTCCCGTGAGGCTGACGGTCTGCGTGGCAGGGCTGGCGTTATCGGTGATGGTTAAAGAGCCGCTCCGCGAGCCGCTCGCCGTGGGAGTGAAGGTGACGCTGAGGGTACAACTGGCGCTGGCCGCGAGGCTCGCGCCGCAGGTGTTGGTTTGGGAGAAGTCGCCACTGGTGGTGATGCTGGTAATGCTGAGGACCGCGCTCCCCGTATTGCTGAGGGTGACGCTTTGAGCGCTGCTGCTGGTGCCCACCGCTTGTGCCGGGAAAGTCAAGGAAGCGGGGGAGAGGCTCACCACGGGCAAGGTGCCGGTTCCCGTGAGGCTGACGGTCTGGGTGGCAGGGCTGGCGTTATCGGTGATGGTTAAAGAGCCGCTCCGCGAGCCGCTCGCCGTGGGAGTGAAGGTGACGCTGAGGGTGCAACTGGCGCTGGCCGCGAGGCTCGCGCCGCAGGTGTTGGTTTGGGAGAAGTCGCCACTGGTGGTGATGCTGGTAATGCTGAGGACCGCGCTCCCTGTATTGCTGAGGGTGACGCTTTGAGCGCTGCTGCTGGTGCCCACCAGTTGTGCCGGGAAAGTCAATGAAGCAGGGGAGAGGCTGACCATCTGTGTAGCCACGCCGGTTCCCGTGAGGCTGACGGTCTGCGTGGCAGGGCTGGCGTTATCGGTGATGGTCACAACACCGGTCTCTGCGCCCACCACTGTGGGTGTGAAGGTCACGCTAAGGGTGCAACTGGCGCCCGCGGCCACGGTCGGGCCGCAGTTATTGGTCTGAGTAAAGTCGCCGCTGTTCGTCCCGGCGATGGTCACGCTTGTGATGTTGAGCGTGGCGTTACCGGTGTTGGTGAGCGTTATGGGCGCGGCGGAGCTCGTCGTCCCGACAGCCTGGTTGCCAAAGTTGTACGATGACGGCGAGAGGGCCACGAAAGGCCCCGGCGTAAGACTAAACTTGGTCACGAAGGCATCGTAGGGTCCGCCCCCATATGTCGGCTGGTAGCTGCCCGATGTGATGGGGAAGTCCAACGAGAAAGTCCCGCCGGTAACGTAAGCGTTCCCTGAGGGGTCCAAGGAGATTCCGCGTCCCACTTCGTCTAAGCTTCCACCGAGGTAGGTGGAAAAAACGAGCGAGCTTCCAGATGCATTTAGCATACTGACGAAGGCGTCGTAGAATCCGGCGTTCTTAGCTTGCGTGGGGCTTACGGTTGGGAAACCGCCCCCGTAATTGTATCCCGTCACGAAAGCATGCCCGGATGAATCTACCGCAACGTCATATCCAACCTGTGTTCCGGGACCGCCCAAGTAGGTCGAATAGACAAGTGCGGAGCCAGCGCCATCGAGCTTGGTAACGAAGGTGTCGTACGAGCCACCGAAGACTTGCTGGAAAGCTCCCGCCGTTGTCGGGAAGTTTGTGGAAGTCGTGTACCCAGTCATATAGGCATTGGACGAACCGTCAAGGGCGATGGCATAGCCGTAATCGCTGCCGGTTCCTCCCAAGTACGTAGAGTAAATGAGCGCTGATCCGGCGGGGTTGAGCTTCGCCACGAAGGCGTCGTAGCACGGGAAGGTGTTCGGGGCTACAGCGCAGAGGCCGCCGGCGTAATTCGGTTGGAAGGCGTTTAGGGTCGGGAAATTCGCGGAGTTTGTGGCCCCGGTGACGTAGGCATCGCCGGCAGAGTCCACAGCGACTCCGTAAGCGTAATCGTCCGCGCTGCCACCAAGAAATGTTGAATAGCCGAGCTCGGCGCCTCCCGAGTTGAATTTGACGACGAAGCCGTCGTGGTCGCCACCGCCGTAGTTGGCCTGGAGGGCGCCGGGGGTGACCGGGAATTCAGGCGAGGCGGTGTAGCCCGATATATAGGCGTTGCCGGAAGAATCGACTGCGACGCCAGTCCCTATATCATCGCTACTTCCGCCCCAGTAGGTCGAGTAGATCAGGGAGGCTCCGTCTGCGCTCAGTTCGGCAACAAAAGCGTCGTACCCTCCGGCGTTCTCGGCTTGGAGCGCGTTCTTTACCGGAAAATCCGTGGAATTTGTGTACCCGGTCACATAGGCATCGCCGCTCGCATCGAGCGCAATCCCCGTCGCATAATCCTCATTACTGCCGCCGAGGTAAGTGGAATAGACCAGCGCAGTCCCGGCGGGATTCAGCTTGGTCACAAAGGCGTCAAAGCAAGCGATAGTGTCCACACCATCTGTGCAGGTGCCGCCACCGGGGGAGCTCTGAACCGGCTTGACAAGGGGAAAATCGATGGAAGCCGTGTAACCTGTCACGTAGGCATTTCCGGAAGGGTCCACTGCAATGGCATTGGCATAATCCATATCGCTCCCGCCGAGATAGGTGGAGTAGCTGAGGACGGGATCGATGATCAGGGGCCGAGTCCTGTCGTAGGGTGCGATTTCAAAGGTTACTTCGCCGTCCGACTTGAGGACGTAGTAGGCGTCAATCGATTTTGGATTTTGGATTTCGGATTTTGGATTGGCGGATGTCCGTTGTCCGTTGTCCGGAGACATGCAGTCCAGTGCGCCCTCGCTTTCGCCTGTCAACTGTGAACTGTTCCGCCTCAGGCGGATTGACTGTTCTTGGTACACCACCGGCTTGTGAAACCGCGCCTCCCCGCCCTCGGCGGTCACAATCAGGTCGCCATTCGCCGCGATGCGCAGGGACGAAGAGATTTTGGATTTTCGATTTCGGATTTTGGATTGGGTGCTGTCCGTCGTTCGTGGTACGTGGTCCGTTACCCCTGATCCCGCCCTGCGGGCACGACTGGCCACGGACGGTTGACTGCTGCCTGCTGCTTTCTGCCTACTGCTTACTTGCCCGCCGGCGTCGATTGCCAGTGCGATTGCGCCGGGGTCGGCCCCAGGGGCCACGACAAAGTCATACTCCAACTGCCCACCCTGCTTGCCGTAATAGACCAGATCTACCCCTGGATAGATATTCTCGTACCGCACCCTGCCATAAGTTGGCACGTTGGTGCGCCACTTCTTAGGATCATTGCCAATCAGGTAGTTGCTCTTGCCGGGTAATTCATTTACGCCGATGACCTTGGCAGCAGGGTTCGCGCGAAGCAGCTTTAGGCAGAGAAAAGAAGGGGGCTGGGGACTGGGGACTGGAAATGGCAGTGACGAGTGCGGCGTGACAAGGGACGCGCTACGATCCCCCTCCCTTGTTTCATGCAACTGACCACGGACTACGGACAACTGACGTCTTTCCTCTTCTGACTTATGACTTCTGCGTTCTGGCTCCTGCCTTCCGGCTCCTGACTTCCGCAGTGCTACCACCGCTTCATCCTCCGCAAGGAAGAGCGTGTACCCCGGTCCTCGCGAGAGGAACTTCACGCGCGGGTCGGCTTGACCTAGGTTGGGCTCAAAACTCAGCAGGAGTTTGGCATGGGCAATCCGGGCGTGGCCAACTGGTTCGGCGGCGACGAGGACGCGGTTGGGGTCATCCTTAACGCGGGCGACAAAGATAAGGAATAAGCCGAACGTGAATACGCTGGCGCGACGGAGAGTGACGAGCGCAAAGAGGGACATTGGCTTCTCCTCCCATGCCAAGGGAACCCGGAGTAAAACTGAATCTCACATTCACCTACTCCCTGTTCCCTCAACTTCCGATGCCACCGGAACCGGGGTCAAACTGAACCGGTGAATCTTTCTTTCCTCTGCTTATCGGCAGCGGAGCATTGGCGGATGAGGAGTTTCTTATCTGGGTGCGGAAAAAAAGTATCGGTATGTCATTGGGAGCAGAGAAGTCAGGAGGCAGGATTCAGGAGTCAGGTAACAGGTATCGGGGACGAGTCGAAGACGATTACCTTGAAAGCGGGGCAGTTAGCCAGCATTTCTCACCACATTTGGACGTTCTTAGTGGGCTGCCGGAAGGGCGGGGCTTCAGCCCCGACGGAATCGCGGCTCCCGCCCTCTGTTGGTCCCGTGCCCCGCGCAGTCCCGCGCCTGCGGGACTGCGCGGGGCACGGGACACAGGAATAATCAGGAAGGCCTTGTAACGGCGGGGCTGAAGCCCCGCCCTTCCAGACCCGTGGTGAGAAATGCAGGTTAGAAGATCCGCCCCATCTTGAACTTCGGAATTCGGGTTCAACGCACTTCTGTTACAGGAAAGCAACCCCTCCTAAGATTTGCTGCCGTGCACAGGAGGGTGATGTTCGTGCTCGGTAATCTGCGGAAGCTTGGAGACGTCCCATCCGCCGCCCAGCGCTTTGATGAGAAGCACGCTGGAAGTCATTCGGCGCGTCAGGAGATCGACAGCGGCGCGCTCGTTGCTCAGGGCGGCGCTCTGCGCCGTAATGACCTCAAGATAAGTCACCAGTCCGCCCTTGTAACGGGTGGTGGAAAGAGCCAGTGAGAGTTCGGCTGACTGCACGGCCTGACTCTGCTTCTTGCTTTCCTCATCGAGAATGCGCAGCCCTGCCAGGTTATCCTCGACCTCCTGGAAGGCGGTGAGGACGTTCTGGCGATAAGAAGCCACGTTCGCATCGTAAGCGGCCCAGGCTTGGTCCGTGTAGGCATGGCGGCGGCCGGCATCGTAAAGCGTTTCCAGCAACGTCGGGCCCACGGCAAAAAAGCGGCTGGGCCAGGCAAACCAGTTGACGATCGAGGACCCTTCGAGGCCAGCCGCGGCGCTGAGAGTGAGCGTGGGGTAATAGGCCGTTTTGGCCACCCCGATTTCGGCGTTGGCGGCGGCCATGCGCCGTTCCGCCGCGGCGATGTCGGGCCGGCGCTGCAACAAATCGGAGGGGACTCCCGCCGGGATCTTGGGCGGGGGCATATCCAGCGGCGAGACGGGGATCGAGAAGGTCGATGCGGGCTGGCCTACGAGCGCGGCAATGGCATGTTCGAATTGGGCACGCTGCACTCCCACGTCGATGGCCTGTGCCTGGGTGGTTTCAAGCTGCGTCGCCGCTTGCGCCACTTCCACTTTGGCCGCCAGCCCGCCGTTATACCGGTTGGTGGTGAGGTCCAGAGCTTTCTGGTAGGCGACCACAGTGGAGTCAAGCAACTGCTTCTGCGCATCCAGCCCACGTAGCGCAAAGTAGTCGGCAGCCAGCTCCGCGTGAATACTCAGCCGGGCGGTTTCCAAATCTGCCGCGCTGGCCAGGGCGCTGGCCGTGGCAGCTTGAACCGTGAGATGGATTCGTCCCCAGGCGTCCACCTCATAGGAAAGGTCGAAGGGCAATACGAAATCCCCCTGCGTTTGGCCATATTGGGGGCCGGCGTTGGGAGCGTTCTTGGAAAGTTGTTCCCCGGTAATGTTGGGACCGGCGCTGACCGTCGGATACAAGCCCGACCGATTGATACGAATCAGGTCACGCGCCTGGCGAAACTGCGCTTCTGCGACCTTCAGGTTTTGGTTCGAGACGTCGACACGCTCCTCAAGGGCATTCAACTGCGGATCGTTGAAGATTTCCCACCACTTTCCGCGAATCACCTGGTCCTGAGGCTGGGACGCTTTCCATTCACTTTGCGGCCCGGCCGCACTGGGCGCAAGCTCCTTGTAGGCGGGTGGCGTCGGAACCGGGGGCTTTGCGTACTTGGGGCCGGGGGTGCAGGCGCTGGCAAAGAACAGTAGGCAGAAGGCAGATAGCAGCAGGCAGGTGGGTAATACGAAGTCAAAAGGCAAAGCGCAAAAGGCAAAAGGCAAGAACGGCCGGCTTTGACTTTTGCACTTTGCCTTTTGCCTTTTGACCTTCATTTCTGCGCACCTGCCCATATGCCACTTCCGTGCAGTTCGTGTCACTCCCCGCCCCAAGAACCCGCGCCCGGGGTAGCGCTGCGAACTTCCTGACCTTCCACCAAAGAATCCGGCGGATTCGTAATCAGCTTCTCGCTTCCGTCGAGGCCCGATACCACTTCAACTTCCGTCCCGAAGTCCCGGCCCAGGGTTATAGGAATCAGGGCAGCGTGGCCGTTGCGGACCACCCCGACGCGCAAGCCTTCGGAACGAAAAATCAGACAGGTGACCGGGATGACGACCGTCGAAGTGGCAGAGGGAAGCTTCAAATGGACTTCGGCGTAAGCCCCGGGCAGGATTTCGCCCGTGGGGTTGGCGACGTCCACCTCCGCAAGCAGGGTGCGGGACGCCTGATCAATCGCCTCGGAGGTCCGCACCAGTTTGCCGGGAAAGCGGCGCCCGGGAAACTGCGGCATCGTTAAATAGGACTGGACGCCCGGGACCGCCGCGGGGGAGTAAGTTTGCGGCACATTCACGTAGACGCGCAGGGTGTTGATGGCCGCCACATGAAACAATTCCTTGGCGCCGCTGCCGCTTCCAGAACCAATGAGCTGTCCGATATCGGTATTGCGCGCCGTGAGCACCCCGTCGAAAGGCGCATAAACCTTTTCAAAGGATTGTAGTTGTTCCAGACGCTTCACGTTGTCCGCGGCGGAGTCCACCATGGCCTTTTTGGCGTGAGCGTCACCCACAGCGTTATCAACATCCTGCTTGGCCACGGAATCGCTCTTCAGCAGGAACTCATAGCGGGCGGCGGTGGTCTGCGCCAGATCGTAGTTGGCCTTGGCCGTTGCCAGTTCTGCCCGCGCCTGCTGGAGTTGCTGATCCAGTTCGGGCGTATCGATGTCCGCCAGAAGCTGGCCGTCCTTTACCCTGCCGCCGATGTCCACGTACCAGCGCTTCAGATAGCCGCTCGTACGCGCATAAATCGGCGCGTCGATGAAGGCCTGGATGTTCCCTGGCAATACGATTTCTTCCCGCGGCGCGCCTCGCTTGGATTGAGCCAGCGAAACCGCGGGCACGGCGAGATCGCGCGTGTCGGCTTTCACGTCGGCAGCGGCGCGGGCACGAGTGGTAATGCCCCTGTAAACGACGGCGCCCGCGACAATTAAGAGAACCGCCAGCCCGAAGATGACTTTGCCCGCCCCGGATGACGGGGGCCTTTGGCCCGGCAGGCCAGGACCCGCGTTCTGCCCGTCGGGGCTCTCAATGTCGAAACTTTCCTCAACGCTCATTACGTCCTCCAGGATCGGGTGATCGGAAGATCGGGAGATCGGGCGAACAAAAACCTACGCGTCTGCAAGATGTTTCCTGCTCGTCCGATCACTCGGCCAACCGATCTCCCGATCATCCGATCTGTTCACCCGATCTTCCGATCACCCGATCCTTCTTCTGCCGTGCACAACGCTGAACACGGTGGGAACAAAGAACAGCGTCGCCACCGTGGCAAACAGCAGGCCGCCGATCACCGCCCGGCCCAGTGGGGCATTTTGCTCGCCGCCCTCACCCAGGCTCAGAGCCATGGGTACCATACCGATAATCATGGCCAGCGCCGTCATGATGACGGGGCGAAAACGAGTGAACCCGGCGTCCAGTGCCGCCCCCGTGGCATTGACGCCTTCTTGCAATTTTTCCTTGGCAAAACTCACCACCAGAATGCTGTTGGACGTGGCGACACCCACGCACATGATGGCGCCGATCATGGCCGGCACGCTGAAGGTGGTGTGAGTGGCGAACAGGAACCAGAGGATCCCCGCCAGCCCCGCCGGCAAGGCGGAAATAATGATCAGCGGGTCCAGCCAGGATTGGAAATTCACCACGATCAAGAGATAAACCAGCACAATCGAGAAGACTAGCCCGGCCAGCAGTCCCGAGAAGGACGAGCGCATGGTCTCAATCTGCCCGCGCACAATGGTCCGCGAACCGCGCGGCAGATCCTTCTGGCTCTCACCCACCATGCGGTCGAGGTCGCGAGCCACACCGCCCAGGTCTCTTCCCTGCACGGCGCCATAAATATTGACCACGGGCTGAACGTTGTAATGCGAGACTGCGGCCAGCGATGCGCCGCGGCTGATGGAGGCGAGGTTCCCGAGGATTTGCGGGGGAGCGCCGGCGGAGCTCGTAATGGGAATGTTTTGCAGATCCTGGAGCGCTTCCACCCGGTATTGCGGCGTTTGAGTTGTGACACTGTAGCTGACGCCGGTCCGCGGGTCCAACCAGAAGGAGGGAGAAGTCTGGAAGCTCCCACTTAGGGAAACCAGAATGTCGCTGGCGACGTTGCTGGTCGTAAAGCCCACCTGCGCCGACCGGGTACGGTCAATGTCAACCTGGAGCCGGGGCAGGTTGAAAGGTTCCTGAATGCGCAAGTCAACCGCGCCGGGAATGTATTTGAGTTTACGCATCAGCCCCTCGGCGAATCGCCGATTGGCGGTCAGGTCTTGGCCCACCACCTGGACATTGATGGGCGCCGGGAGGCCGAAATTCAGAATCTGGCTGACCATGTCCGAGGGCAGGACGTAAAACGTCACGCCAGGGTATTCCTGAGCCAATTTGAGCCGCAGCCTGCGGAGGTACTCCGCCGTGGGGTGATGGTCTTCCGACAGCGCGACCATAATGTCAGCATCCCCGGTGCCGATGGGAGCCGAGTTGCTGTAAACGAGATTCACGCCGCTGTAGGGCAACCCGATGTTATCGATAATGCTGGTGACTTCCTGGGGAGGGATCTCTTGCCGAATTGAATTCTCGACGAAATCGCAAAGCCGCGCCGTCTCCTCGATGCGCGTGCCGGTGGGAGCCCGCAGGTGCAGGGTGAACTGACCACTGTCAACCTTGGGGAAAAAGTCCTGGCCAATCAAGGGAATCAGCAAAAACGAAGCCGCGGCGGCGCCTAAGACCCCCAGTGCGAGCCAGGCAGGATGGCGCAGGCAAGTCCCTAGCCAACCCTTGTACCTCCCCCGCAGCCCTTCGAAAAGGTGCTCAAATCTTATTTGCAGTCGCGCCAAAAAGTGGCGCTGGGCCTCGGCTTCCAGATTCTGGGCGTCGTGCTCGTGGCCGCGGAGCAGGTATCGCGCCATGGTCGGCACCAAGGTCCGGGACAGGAGGTAAGACGCCAACATGGCGAAGCTTACCGCTTCCGCCAGGGGGATAAAGAGGTGCCGGGCAACCCCGGTCAGGAAAAACATGGGCACGAAAACAATGCAGATGGCGAGGGTCGAGACAAAGGCCGGAACGGCAATCTGCGACGCGCCATCCAAAATCGCCACCAGGATTTGTTTATTCATGGCGATGTTGCGGTTGATGTTTTCGACTTCAACCGTGGCGTCGTCCACCAGAATCCCCACCGCCAAAGCGAAGCCTCCTAGCGTCATGATGTTGATGGTTTCCCCGAGCGCACTGAGCACGACCAGGGAGGTTAGGATGGAAAGCGGGATGGAGACCGCGATAATGATGGTGCTCCGCCAGCTCCCTAAGAACAGCAGAATCATCGCCGCGGTAAGGAGAGCGGCAATAAGCGCCTCCCTCACTACACCTTTAATGGCGGCCCGCACAAAGATGGACTGGTCATTGAGGTAGTGGAGTTGCAATTGCGGCGGCAAACCCTTCTGAATGACCGGCAGCTCCGCTTTGATTCGGGAGATGATATCCAGAGTCGAGGCATTCCCGGTTTTCATCGCCGTCATCAATGCCGCCCGTTGGCCGTTAACGCGCACGATGTTGGTCTGGGGCGGGAAGCCATCGCGCACATAGGCGACGTCGCGAACATAAATGACCGTGCCACCGGAGGTTTTTACCGGCAAATCGTTGAGTTCTGCCGTCGTCCGCGGGCTGGCGTTGGTCTCAACGTCATACTCATAGCGGCCGATTTTGGAAGTCCCGGAAGGAAGAATCAGGTTCTGGGCGCTGATGGCATTCACGACGTCGACGGGCGAAAGTCCCTTGGATTGCATGGCGGCAGTGTTAAGGTCCACCTGCACTTGACGTTGCTTTCCCCCGTAGGGCCATGGTATGGCGGCGCCTTCCACGTCGGCCAGTTGGACGCGGATGAAGTTCGCGCCCAAGTCAAACAACCGCTGCTCAGAAAGCCCTTGCCCGGAAAGTCCCAATTGCAGAATGGGCACCGTGGATGCACTGTACTGCATAATAAACGGAGGGGTGGTGCCGGGCGGGAATTGCCGAAGCTGTGTCTGCGACATTGCCGTCACCTGGCTCATCGCCATGGCAATGTTGGCGCCCGGCTGGAAGAAAATCTTGATGACGGCGATGCCATTCAGCGATTCGGACTC